>CAZMDA010000001.1:0-139670 GCA_964564865.1 uncultured Bordetella sp.
TCGCCAGGCACTCGGCCAGCTGCCCGGCGGCGTTCAGCGTGATGACGACGGCGGAGACCCGCGCGCGGGCAGGTGCGGTCAATGGATTCTCGCGGTTCCTTGAAGGGGCGGCTGCGGAATTCTACTTAGAATCCGGCTGGCGATGCCCAGAATCCTCTTCGTCAAGACCTCCTCGCTCGGCGACGTCGTGCACAACTGCCCGGCGGTGAGCGACGTGGCGCGGCGCCTTCCCGGCGCGGTGATCGATTGGGTGGTGGAGGAGCCCTTCGCCGAAGTGGCGCGGCTGCATCCGGCGGTGGGCGAGGTGATCCCGGTCGCGATCCGGCGCTGGCGCGGCGAGCTGGTCCTCGGCTCGACCTGGGCCGAGCTGGCGGCGTTCCGGCGCCGCCTGCAGGAGAAGCCCTACGACCACGTCATCGACAGCCAGGGCCTGGTCAAGAGCGCGCTGGTGACGTGGATCGCGCGCGGCCTGCGCCACGGCTTCGACCGCGCGAGCGCGCGCGAGCCCTTCGCCGCGCGCTTCTACGACCGGCTGCACGCGGTGGATCCGGCGCTGCACGCGGTGGAGCGAAACCGGATGCTAGCCGCCGCGGCGCTGGGCTACCGCGTTGAGGACGGCTGCGACTACGGCCTGGATCCCGGCAGGCCGGGCGCCGGCCCGATCCTGGAGATGCCGCAGCCGTTCGCCATCCTGCTCACCATGACCAGCCGCGACGACAAGCTCTGGCCGGAAGAGCACTGGCGCGCGCTGGGCGCCGCGGTCGCGGCCAGGGGCGTGCATTGCGTGCTGCCCTGGGGCAGCGAGGCGGAGCGCCATCGCTGCGCGCGCATCGCCACGGCCATCCCGCGCGCCGTGGTGCCGCGGCGCATGACGCTGACCGAGCTCGCGCGCCTCGCGCGCGAGGCGGTGTTCGTCGCGGGCGTGGACACCGGCCTCGCGCACCTCGCCGCGGCGCTGGGGCGCCCGACGCTCGGGATCTACTGCGGCTCGGATCCGGGGCTGACCGGCCTCTACGCGGGGCCGACGGCGAAGAGCATCGGTGCGGCGGGTGCGGCGCCAGCGCCGGCCCAGGCGCTGGCGGCGCTCGCCAGCCTCGGAGTCCTGCCCTGATGCCTCGCGCGCTGTACACGCTGTTGCTCGGCGCCGCGCTGCCGTTCGCGCTCGCGCGGCTGTGGTGGCGCGGGCGCGCGGAGCCGTTGTACCGGCGGCGGATGGGCGAGCGCTTCGGCTGGTACCGGGATGACCGGGAGGCCGGCGAGGTGCCGGAGAAGCCGCTGATCTGGGTGCACGCGGTGTCGGTGGGCGAGGCGCGCGCCTCGGCGCCGCTGGTGCGCGCGCTGATGCAGGCGCTGGAAGGCTGCGAGATCCTGGTCACCTGCACCACCGCGGCGGGACGCGAGACGCTGAAGGCGCTGCACGGCGAGAGCGTGCGCGTCGCCTGGCTGCCCTGGGACCTGCCGGGCGCGGTGCGCCGGTTCCTGGAGCACTGGCGGCCGCGCCTCGGCGTGCTGGTGGAGACCGAGGTCTGGCCGAACCTGGTCGCATCCTGCCGCGAGTTCGGCGTGCCGGTCCTGCTCGCCAACGCGCGCCTGTCGGAGAAATCCGCGCGCGGCTACGCGCGCTGGGCTGGATTGTCGCGCCCGGCGTTCGCCGCGCTGTCGGCCGTCTGCGCGCAGAGCGAGGCCGATGCCGCGCGCCTGCGGGCCGCGGGCGCGCGCGAGGTGGCGGTCACCGGCAACCTGAAGTTCGATGCCGCGCCGGACGAGGGGCGGCTCGCCGCGGGCAGGGCGTTCCGCGAGGCGCTCGGCCGCCGCACGCTGCTCCTCGCCAGCACGCGCGAGGGCGAGGAGGCGATGCTGCTCGATGCGCTGGGCGCGATCCCGGCGGAGATCCGGTTGCTGGTGGTGCCGCGGCATCCGAAGCGCTTCGACGAGGTGGCGCAACTGCTCGCCGCGCGCGGCCTCGAGGTGGCGCGGCGCAGCGCGGCCGCCGTGCCCGGAAAGGGCGTGCTGCTCGGCGACACGCTGGGCGAGATGGATTTCTACTACGCCGCCGCGGACGTGGCGGTGATCGGCGGCTCCTTCGCCCCGCTGGGCGGCCAGAACCTGATCGAGGCCTGCGCCGCGGGCGCGCCGGCGGTGCTGGGGCCGCACATGTTCAACTTCGCGGAAGCGACGCGCCTTGCGCTGGATGCGGGTGCCGCGGTGCAGGCCGCCGATCCCGCCGGCGCGATCCGCGAGGCGCTCGCGCTGCTGGAGGATCCCGCCCGGCGCCGCGCCATGTCCGCGGCCGGCCTTGCGCTGTGCGAGGCCCACCGCGGCGCCACCGCCCGCCAGTTCGCCGCCTGCCTGCACCTCCTCATGTAAATCAGGGACGGGCCACGATTTCCGGCGCCGGAAATCGTGGTCCGTCCCTGATTTCTAGGGCTCGAGGGCCTTGTTTACTTCCTCGAGGTCCTCTTCCTTGAGGCTGCCGGCGGCGGACTTCAGGCGCAGGTGGCTGGTGATGGTGTTGTAGCGCGCCACCGCGAGGTCGCGGCGGGTGGAAAAGAGCTGCTGCTGCGCGTTCAGGACGTCGATGTTGATGCGCACGCCGACGTCGTAGCCCAGCTTGTTGGAATCCAGCGCGCTCTGCGAGGACACCATCGCCTGTTCCAGCGCCCCCACCTGGGCGACGCCGTTGAGCACCGCGAGGTAGGACTGGCGCGCGGTGAGCGCCACCGAGCGGCGCGCGTTCTCCAGGTCCTGCCTGGATTTCTCGAAGTTCGCCGCGGCCTCGCGCTCGCGCGAGTTGAGCGCGCCGCCGGCGTACAGCGGCAGGGCGAACTGCAGGCCGAGCACGCCGGTGTTGACGTTGGTGCCCAGCGCCGAGATGTTGGACGCGGTCTGCGAGTTGTAGCCGTAGCTGGCGACCAGGTCGACGGTCGGATGGTGGGCGGCGGCGTTGCGCTTCGCCTCCAGCCCGGCGATCTCGGTCACCGCCTCCTGCGCCTGCACGGTGTAGCTCTGCTTCTCGGCAAGCTCGACCCAGGACTGCATGCTGGCCGGGTTGGGCGGGGTGAGCTTGACCTGCGCGCGCAGGGGCTTCAGCGTCGCGTACTCCTTGCCGGTGATCAGCTGCAGCGCGCGGCGCTTGTTCTCCAGGTCGTTCTGCGCCGCGATCTCCTGCGCCGCCGACAGGTCGAACCTGGCCTGCGCCTCGTGGGTGTCGGTGATGGTGGCGGTGCCGACCTCGAAGTTGCGCTTGGCCTGCGCCAGCTGCTCGGCGATGGCGGTCTTCTGCGCGCGCACCAGCGCGAGCGTGTCCTGCGAGGCGAGCACGTCGAAGTACGCCTGCGCGGTGCGCACGATCAGGTCCTGGGCGGCGAGGCCGAACGCCGCCTCGGCCTGCTTCACCTGGTACCCGGCCTGGTCGTACTGGATGAGGTTCTGCCGGCGGTAGATCGGCTGCGAGAACGACAGCGTGTAGCCGTAGGCGCGCGCGTCGCGCACGAACGGCGCCGGCAGCACGCCGTCCCGGGGCTCCGAGTCGATCCGGGTGTTGGTGGTGTTGGCCGACAGGTTGAGCGTGGGCAGGATCAGCGCGCGGCCCTGCGGCAGCTTCTCCAGGCCGGCGGTGAGTGCGTGGCGGGCGGCGGCGAACTGCGCGTCATGCGCCTTGGCGTCCTGGTAGACCTGCATCAGGCTCTGCGCGGCCGCCGGGACGGGCACCGTGGCGGCGGCGAGCGCGGCGGCGAGGAAGAGCATTCGGCGTGGCATGGCTGGGCTCCGTCGGGACTGCGGTCAGTATTGCGGCATGGCGGGATCGACGCTCCGCGCCCAGGCGGCGACGCCGCCGGCCAGGTTGTGGACCCGCGCGAATCCCTGGCGTTCCAGGAACAGGGCCGCCTGCAGGCTGCGGCCGCCGTGGTGGCAGATCACGACCGTGTCGGCCTGCGGGTCGAGCTCGCCTGCGCGCGCCGGCAGCTCCCGCATCGGCACCAGCCGCGAGGGCTCGATGCGGCAGGTGTCGTACTCCCAGGGCTCGCGCACGTCCAGCAGCACCGGCTGCGCGCGGCCGGAGTCGGCAAGCCAGGCCGCCAGCTCGGCAGGGTTCAGGTTGTTCATCGGTCGCTCGCCCCGCCGCGCCGGCTAGAACCGGAACTGCGCCGGCTGCTCGCAGTTGGCCAGGGGCGCGATCACCGTCTCGAACAGGTCCACGCTGCGGTACGCCCCGGGCGCGACGCAGGTCGTGAGGCGCGCGCTCATCACCGGCGCCTCGCCCACCACCGCGAACAGGCGCCCGCCGGGCGCGAGGCCCTCCAGCAGCGCGCGCGGCAGCACCGGAACCGAGCCGGTGAGCACGATCAGGTCCCAGGGGCCGCCGTCGCGGTGCCCCCTCGCGCCGTCGGCCACCAGCAGCGTGACGTTGTCCGTGCCGTGGCGCGCGAGGTTGTCGCGGCCGAAGGCGGCCAACTGCGGCTTGATCTCCAGCGAGGTCACGTGCGCGGCGCGGTGCGCGAGCAGGGCGGTGAGGTAGCCGCTGCCGGTGCCGACTTCCAGCACCCGCTCGGTGCGCCGCGGCGCGAGCTCCTGCAGCACCCGGGCTTCCATCTTCGGCGCCCACATGCGCTCGCCGTCCGCCGTGCCTTCCAGAGGCACCTCCATGTCGCTGAAGGCGAGGTTGCGGAAGGCGGCCGGCACGAAGGCCTCGCGCGGCACCACGTACAGCAGGTCGAGCACCTCCTGGTCCAGCACCTCCCAGGTGCGGATCTGCTGCTCGACCATGTTGGTGCGGGCCTGTTCCAGGTTCATGGGTCTGCTTGGGGGGTCTGTGCCGGATTGCCCAGAGGGGCATCAATCTTACCAAAGCGTCCTGCCCAGGCGCGCCTGGCCCACCCGGCCAGGTCGTCGAGATAGGTGTAGATCACCGGCACCACCACCAGGGTGAGGAGGCCGGAGGCCATCACCCCGCCGATCACCGCCTGGCCCATGGGGGCGCGCTGCTCGCCGCCTTCGCCCAGGCCCAGGGCGAGCGGGATCATGCCGAAGATCATCGCCAGCGTGGTCATCAGGATCGGGCGCAGGCGGATGCGCCCGGCCGCCAGCACCGCCTCGCGGCGCGCCTTGCCCAGGCGCCGCTCCAGGTTGACGAAGTCCACCAGCAGGATGGCGTTCTTGGTCACTAGGCCCATCAGCATGATGAAGCCGATGATGGAGAAGATGTTGAGCGTCGAGCGCGCCGCGATCAGCGCCAGCACCACGCCGATCAGCGCGAGCGGCAGCGACATCATGATCGCCACCGGCTGGATGAAGCTGCCGAACTGCGAGGCGAGGATCAGGTAGATGAACACCACCGCCAGGGCGAGGGCCTGGCCGGCGAAGTACATCGACTCCTGGATGTCCTTGGAGGAGCCGCCCATCGTGAAGCGGTAGCCCGGGGGCAACGGGATCCGGTCCAGGCGCGCGCGCAGGTCGGCCGCGGCGTCGCCGGCGGCGCGGTTGTAGACGTTGGCGGTGATCAGCACCTCGCGCAGCTGCTCCTTGCGGTTGATCTGCTGCGGGCCGCTGCCCGGGGCGATGGACGCGATCTCGGCGAGCTTCACCATGCGCGGCGCGCCGTTGGCATCCAGCTGGGTCGAGGCGAGCGGCACCCGCGCCAGGTCCTCGGCGCGCGCGCGGTCGGCCCGCGACAGCCTGACCTGGACGTCGTAGTACTGGTCGTCCGGTCCCTTCCAGTTGCCCACCGCCTGGCCGGCCAGCAGCGGCCGCAGCGTGGCGGCGACCTGGCCGACGCCGATGCCCAGGTCGCTGGCGAGCTCGCGCTTGAGCGACACGGTGAGCTGCGGCTTGGCGGCCTCGTCGCTCGACTCCGCGTCCACGGCGCCGGGCACCTCGCGCAGCTCGGCCATCACCTGGTCGGCGATCTCGGCCAGCACCTTGCGCTCCTGGCCCAGGATCGAGACCTGCAGCGGCTTGCCGCTGGAGACGGACTTGTAGGCGCCGATCTGCTGCAGCTCGATGCCGGCGATGCGCGCGAGGCGCTCGCGCATCGGCCGGGTGAGCTCGTTCTGCGAGCGCGCGCGCTCCTTCCGGGGCACCAGCTGGACGAAGATGTTGACCCGGTTCTTGCCCTGCACGAAGCCGGTGTTGACCGTGGCGTAGGTGTAGCGCACCTCCGGGAACTCGCGCAGCGCGGCCTCGGCCTGCTGCGCCTTGGATTGGGTCAGCGCGAGCGACGCCCCGACCGGGGTCTTGAACTGCACCTGCAGCTCGGAGAGGTCCGGCTCGGGCACGAACTCCGAGCCGACGAACTTCATCAGCGGGAAGCTCGCCGCGAAGCTGAGCAGCGCGATCGCCAGCACCGACTTGCGGTGCCCGAGGCTCCAGGCGAGCAGCCGCTCGTAGCCGACCGAGAAGCGCTCCATCAGGCCGTGGAACCAGGCCAGCAGCCGGCCCATGGGGCTGCCGCTGAACTTGCCCTCGGCCTGCGGGTCGCGCCAGATGGAGGACAGCATCGGGTCCAGGGTGAAGGACACGAACATCGAGATCAGCACCGCCGCCACCACGGTGAGGCCGAACTGGTGGAAGAAGCGGCCGATGATGCCGCCCATGAAGCCCACCGGCAGGAACACCGCCACGATGCACAGCGTGGTGGCGAGCACCGCCAGGCCGATCTCGCGCGTGCCCTCCAGCGCGGCGGTGCGGTGGTCCGCCCCGAGCGCGACATGGCGCACGATGTTCTCGCGCACCACGATGGCATCGTCGATCAGCAGGCCCACCGACAGGGACAGCGCCATCAGCGTCAGCACGTTGAGCGTGAAGCCGAAGGCGTAGATGAAGAGGAAGGTCCCGATCAGCGCGATCGGCAGGGTGAGGCCGGTGATCACCGTGCTCCTCCAGGAGGCGAGGAACAGGAACACGATGGCAATGGTGAGCGCGCCGCCCTCGAGCATGGTCTTCTTGACGTCGGCCACCGAGTTGCGGATGCCGGTGGAGGCGTCGCGCACGATGTCCACCTTGACGTCCGAGGGCAGGAAGCCCCGCAGCTCGCCGACCACGCGGCGCACGCCGTCCACCACGGCGATGGTGTTCTCGCCCTGCGCCTTGATGATGTCGATGGACAGCGCGCGCCGGCCGTTCACCAGCGCGGCGTTCTCCTCCTCCTGCTGGCCGTCCTCGATCTCGGCGATCTGGCCCAGCGTCACCGCCTGGCGGCGCCCTTCGGCGCCGCGGCGCGCCACGATCAGGTTACGGAAATCCTCCGGCCCGGTGAGGCGCGCGCGTAGCTGGACCACCTTCTCCTGGCCGGGGCTGAGGATGGCGCCCGCCGGCACCTCCTGGTTCTCGGTGCGCAGCGCCTGGACGACCTGGTCGGCGCCCACCTTCTGCGCCTCCATCGCCTCCAGGTTCAGGTACACCTTGATCTCGCGCTTGACGCCCCCGACCAGCGTCGCCTGGCCGACGCCGCCCACGTTCTCCAGCCGCTTCTTGATCACCTGGTCGGCCAGCGTCGTCAGCTCGCGCAGGGAGCGGCCGGAGGATTGCACCGCCACCGACACGATCGGGAAGTCGTCCGGGTTGAAGCGGCTGACGCGCGGCTCCTTGATCTCGTCGCGGAAGCCGGAGCGGATGAGCGCGATCTTCTCGCGCACGTCCTGCGCCGCGAGCTTGGGGTCGATGGTGAGGTCGAACTCCACGATCACCACCGACAGGCCCTCGTAGGAGCGCGAGGAAAGCGTCTTGATGCCGCTGATGGTGTTGACCGATTCCTCGACCTTGCGTGTCACCTCCTCCTCGACGTTCTCGGGCGAGGCCCCGGGGTACTCGGTCTGCACCACCACCACCGGGAAGCTGACGTCGGGGAACTGCTCCACCGGCAGGCGCGAGTAGGAGAACGCGCCCAGCACCAGCAGCGCGGCCATCATCATGGTCGCGAACACCGGGTTGGCGATGCTGACGCGCGTGAACCACATCGGGCGTGCCTACGGCTTCGCGGCTGCGGCAGGCGCGGGGCCCGCCAGCCGCGCAGCCATGCCCTCGCGCAGCGAGCCCAGGTTGACGCGCACGATGCGGTCGCCGGGGGCGAGCCCCTCGAGCACCTGCACCCGGCCCGCGGCATCGGCGGCGCCGACCCGGACGTTGCGCCGCTTCACCAGCCCCTCCACGATGGCATAGACGAAGGTCTGGCCGATCTCCTCGCGCACCGCCGAGGCCGGGATGGCGAGCGCGCCGTCCACCTTGGACAGCGTCAGCGCGCCCTGCGCGAACATGCCGCCGCGCAGCACGCCCTCGCGGTTGTCGATCACGGCGTAGACGCTGATCGAGCGCGAGCCCGGCGTGGCCGAGGGATTGATGCGCTCGATCCTGCCCGCGAACTCGCGCTCGCCGAAGCCCTCGACGCGGAAGCTGAGCGCCTGTCCGACGCGCACCTGGCCGATCGCCGCCGGCGGCACCGCAGCCTCCAGCTGCAGGCGCGACAGGTCCACCACGCTCACCACGCGCGCGTCCAGCGCCACCCGCTCGCCGGGCTGCGCGTGGCGCTGCGACACCATGCCGGCGAAGGGCGCCACCAGCACCGCGTCGCCGAGCGACTTGCGCGCCACCACCAGCTCGGCCTCCGCCGCGCGCAGCTTCGCCGCCGCGACGTCGTAGTTGCTCTGCACGTTGTCGAACGCGCTCTGGGAGATGAAGGCCTTGTCGAGCAGCGCCTTCTGCTGGTCGCGGTTCTTCCCGGCCCAGACCAGCTGCGCCTTCGCCGCCTCGACGTCGGCCTGGCGCGCGGCCACGCGCGCCTGCACCTCGGTGACGTCCACGCGCGCCAGCACCTGCCCCTGCGCCACGCTCTCGCCCTCGCGCACCGCGACCGCGACCAGCTCGCCCGCGACCTTGGCCTTCACGGTGGCCTCGTTGAACGGCGTCAGCGACCCGGTGAGCGGCAGCGTGCGGTCCAGGCCCGCAGGCGCGACGATGACCAGGTCCTCCTGCAGGAATTCCGCCACCGGCGTCGCGGCGGCGGCCGGCGCGGGCTTGGGTGCCGGCTGCTTGCCGCTCATTGCGGCATAGAGGCCTATCGCGAGCGCCACCGCCCCGGCAGCAACGAAGACAAGTTTCAATGGTCTATTCACCAGGCCCGTATTATGCTGCACCGCACGAATGCCGGGCAGCGGTAATATTTACAGCCTACGCAGGGGTCCTGCCTCCGAGGGTCGGAGGACGGGTGAGAAAAACCCTCAAAACCTGATGCGGGTAATGCCGCCGAAGGAAGCGAAATGAACGCCAATCCGAAGTTCCTGGCCGCCACCGCCCACGTCGACGACGCCGCGGTCAAGCCCCTGCCCAACTCGCGCAAGGTGTACGTGACGGGCTCGCGCCCGGACCTGCGCGTGCCGATGCGCGAGGTGTCGCAGGCCGACACGCCGTCCATGTTCGGCGGCGAGCCCAACCCGCCGGTGTTCGTCTACGACTGCTCGGGGCCCTACACGGACCCGGCGGTGACGATCGACATCCGCTCGGGTCTCGCGCCGCTGCGCCAGAAGTGGATCGAGGAGCGCGGCGACAGCGAGGTCCTCTCCGGGCCCTCGTCGGCCTACGGCGTCGAGCGCCTGAACGACCCGAAGCTGGCCGAGCTGCGCTTCAACCTGAAGCGCGCGCCGCGCCGCGCCAAGGCCGGCAGGAACGTGTCGCAGATGCACTACGCGCGACAGGGGATCGTCACGCCGGAGATGGAGTTCATCGCCATCCGCGAGAACCTGCAGCGCGAGCAGTACATCGAGCGCCTGAAGGCCACCGGCCGGACCGGCGAGAAGATGCTCGAGCTGCTCACGAAGCAGCACAAGGGCGAATCCTTCGGCGCCGCGATCCCGGAGCGGATCACGCCGGAGTTCGTGAGGAGCGAAGTCGCGCGCGGCCGCGCCATCATCCCTGCGAACATCAACCATCCGGAATCCGAGCCGATGATCATCGGCCGCAACTTCCTGGTGAAGATCAACGCCAACATCGGCAATTCCGCGGTGTCCTCGGGCATCGCCGAGGAAGTGGAGAAGATGACCTGGGCGATCCGCTGGGGCGGGGACACCGTGATGGACCTCTCCACCGGCAAGCACATCCACGAGACGCGCGAGTGGATCATCCGCAACTCGCCGGTGCCCATCGGCACGGTGCCCATCTACCAGGCGCTGGAGAAGGTGGACGGCAAGGCCGAGGAGCTGACCTGGGAGATCTTCCGCGACACGCTGATCGAGCAGGCCGAGCAGGGCGTGGACTACTTCACCATCCACGCCGGGGTGCTCCTGCGCTACGTGCCGATGACCGCGAAGCGCATGACCGGCATCGTCTCGCGCGGCGGCTCCATCATGGCGAAGTGGTGCCTGGCGCACCACAAGGAGAGCTTCCTCTACACGCACTTCGAGGACATCTGCGACATCATGAAGGCCTACGACGTCAGCTTTTCGCTGGGCGACGGCCTGCGGCCCGGTTCGGGCTACGACGCCAACGACGAGGCACAGCTCTCGGAGCTGCGCACGCTCGGGGAGCTCACGCAGGTGGCCTGGAAGCACGACGTGCAGGTGATGATCGAGGGCCCGGGGCACGTGCCGATGCAGCTCATCAAGGAGAACATGGACATCCAGCTGAAGGAGTGCCACGAGGCGCCCTTCTACACGCTGGGGCCGTTGACCACCGACATCGCGCCGGGCTACGACCACATCACCAGCGCGATCGGCGCGGCGCAGATCGGCTGGTACGGCACGGCGATGCTGTGCTACGTGACGCCCAAGGAGCACCTCGGGCTGCCCAACAAGAAGGACGTCAAGGACGGCATCATGGCCTACAAGATCGCGGCCCATGCCGCGGACCTCGCCAAGGGCCATCCGGGCGCGCAGATCCGCGACAACGCGGTGTCCAAGGCGCGCTTCGAGTTCCGCTGGGAGGACCAGTTCAACCTGGGGCTGGACCCGGACACCGCCAGGGACTTCCACGACGAGACCCTGCCCAAGGACTCGATGAAGGTGGCGCACTTCTGCTCCATGTGCGGGCCGCACTTCTGCTCGATGAAGATCACGCAGGACGTGCGCGACTACGTCGAGAAGGGGATGCAGGAGAAGTCGGTGGAGTTCGTGAAGAAGGGCGTCGAGATCTACCACAAGCAGTGATCGCCGAAGGCCTCGTCGCCTCGGCCGCGAAAATCGTCCTCGCGACGGTGGTCGGCCTGCCCCTGTTCGTCTGGCTGGCGCAGGACCGGCTGATCTTCTACCGCCAGCCGGTTGCGGAGGCGCAGCGCGCCGCGATCGAGCAGCGCTTTCCCGCCGCAAGGAGCCTGTTCCATTCCGCCGCCGACGGCACGCGGCTCCACGCCTGGCATGTGCCGGGCACCGGACCGCTGGTCATCTACTTCGGCGGCAACGCCGAGGAAGTCTCGTGGATGCTCGAGCGCGCCGGCGAGACGCCCGGCGCCGGCTGGCTGCTCGTGGACTACCGCGGCTACGGTTCGAGCGCGGGCGCGCCCTCCGAAAAGGCGCTGGTCGCGGACGCGCTGGCGTGGTTCGACCGCGCGGCGACGCTGCCGGGCGTGGACAAGTCGCGCATCCTGGCGTTCGGCCGCAGCCTGGGCAGCGGAGTCGCGGTGCGGCTCGCGCACGAAAGGCCGGTGCGCGCGCTTGTCCTGGCAACACCCTACGACAGCCTCGCCGCGGTGGCTCGCCACTACTACTGGTACCTGCCGGTGGACTGGATGCTGCGCCACCGCTTCGACTCCGACCGCCTTGCGCCGGGCATGAAGCAGCCGCTGCTCGCCCTCATCGCCGAGCGCGACGAGGTGATCCCGCCGGCGCACGCCGAGGCGCTGTTCAAGGCCTGGGGCGGGCCGAAGCGCCGGGTGCTGCTCACCGGCGCGGGCCACAACTCGACCGACATGCATCCGCTGTTCTGGGACGCGATCCGCGCCTTCATCAACGAGCAGTCGAAGGCCTGATACCATCGCGGCCCGATGCGCGAAGCCACGCTTCTTGATGCACTGATCCTTGGCGTGGTCGAGGGCCTCACCGAGTTCCTCCCCATTTCCAGCACCGGCCACCTGATCCTGGCCGGGGACCTGCTGGGCGTGGATGGCGATCGCTCCAACGTGTTCTACGTCGCGATCCAGACCGGCGCCATGCTCGCCGTGCTGTGGGAGTACCGGGCGCGCTTCCTCAGGGTGGACGCGGCGTTGTGGCGCAACCTCGCGGTGGCGTTCGCGCCGGCGGTGGTGCTCGGCCTCGCGTTCGGCGCGTACATCAAGGCCTACCTGTTCAAGCCGGTGCCGGTGGCGCTCGCCTTCATCACCGGCGGCCTGGTGATCCTCTGGGTGGAACGCGGGCCGCGCGCGGCGCGCATCGATTCCGTCGACTCGATGTCCGCGCTGGACGCGCTCAAGGTCGGCCTGGCGCAGTGCTTCGCCCTCATCCCGGGCACCTCGCGCTCGGGCGCGACCATCATCGGCGGCATGCTGTTCGGGATGTCGCGGCGCGCGGCGACGGAGTTCTCGTTCTTCCTCGCCGTGCCGACGCTCATAGCCGCCGGAGCCTACGACCTGTGGTCGCACCGCGACCTGTTCTCGGCGAAGGACATCCCGCTGTTCTCGGCCGGGGGCGCGGCCGCCTTCCTCTCCGCGTTCGTGGTGATCCGCTGGCTGGTGCGCTACGTCGCCACGCACGACTTCAGGCCCTTCGCCTGGTACCGCATCGCCTTCGGCCTCGTCGTCCTCGCCACCGCGTGGCTGGGCTGGGTCGACTGGACCGTCAACTAGAAGAGCAGGGACGGGCCGCGTTTTCCTAGCTTTGGATCCACGGCAGGCCGGCCTTGCGCCAGCCGCCGACGGTGCCGCGATGCTGCTCCGGGTCCTTGTCGCCCTCGAAGCCCTCGAGGATGTTGTAGGCCTCCTTCCAGCCGGCCTCGGTGGCGGCGATGGCGGCGTGGTGCGAGCGCGCCCCCGAGCGGCACAGGAACAGGACCGGCTGGTCCTTTACTGGCGCCGCCTCCTCCAGTTGGGCGAGGAATCCCGGGTTGCGCTCGCCCTTGGGATAGGTGGTCCATTCAATGGGTTCGCTGCCCGGGACCGAGCCGACGAAGTGCCGCTCGGGCGTGGTCCGCACATCCACCAGGGTGGCGCCTGCCTTCATCAGGGCGTGCGCTTCGGCCGGGGTGACGGCGCCGGCGTAGGGCAGGCCCATCTGCCGGCCCCGTTCCCGGGCGCGTTGCCGGATCTCGTCCATGGCCGGGGATTATAGGTCCGGCCAGATGACGCCCCGATTGGGCACCGAGTTGGTGCATACGCACCATTCCGAGCACCATCCGGGTGCAAGCCCCTCAGGTAAAATTTACGCGCCGTGGCCGGAAGAGGGGCTGGCCAGGGACCGGGCGATTGGCATGGATTCTGCTCAGGATGGTGGGTCCGGCTGGCGCGCCCAGCCCGCATGCATGGATGCCCGTCCTATTACCGCAAATGGAGACTCGAAATGGCGATGACGCCCGATGACGTATTGAAGATGATCAAGGACAAGGAGGTGAAGTTCGTCGACATCCGCTTCACCGACACCCGCGGCAAGGAGCAGCACGTCTCCGTCCCGGCCAAGCAGTTCACCAAGGACAAGTTCACCGACGGGCACGCGTTCGACGGCTCGTCCATCGCCGGCTGGAAGGGCATCCAGGCCTCCGACATGCTGCTGTATCCGGACCCGGCCACCGCGCGCATGGATCCGTTCACCGACGAGCCGGTGCTCAACATCAACTGCGACGTGGTCGAGCCCGCCGACGGCAAGCCCTACAACCGCTGCCCGCGCGGCATCGCCAAGCGCGCCGAGGCCTACCTGAAGTCCTCCGGCATCGGCGACGTGGCGTACTTCGGCCCCGAGCCCGAGTTCTTCATCTTCGACGGCGTGACCTGGAGCGTGGACATGTCCGGGTCCTCGGTGAAGATCAAGTCCGAGGAGGCGCCCTGGTCCACCGGCATCGACTACGAGGCCGGCAACATGGGCCATCGCGCGCCGGTCAAGGGCGGCTACTTCCCGGTGCCCCCGGCCGACACCCTGCAGGACATCCGCAACGCCATGTGCATCGCGCTCGAGGCGCAGGGCGTGGAGGTCGAGGTGCACCACCACGAGGTCGCGGCGCCGGGCCAGTGCGAGATCGGCACCCGCTTCGCCCCGCTGGTGCAGCGCGCCGACTGGCTGCAGATCCTCAAGTACACGGTCTGGAACGTCGCCGCGTCCTACGGCAAGACGGCGACCTTCATGCCCAAGCCCGTGGTCGGCGACAACGGCTCGGGCATGCACGTGCACCAGTCGGTGTGGAAGGGCGGGCAGAACCTGTTCGCCGGCAACGGCTACGCCGGGCTGTCGGACTTCGCGCTGCACTACATCGGCGGCATCATCAAGCACGCCAAGGCGCTGAACGCCATCACCAACCCGGGCACCAACTCCTACAAGCGGCTGGTGCCGGGCTTCGAGGCGCCGATCAACCTGGCCTATTCGGCGAAGAACCGCTCGGCCTCGTGCCGCATTCCCTACGTGGCGAGCCCCAAGGCGCGCCGCGTCGAGGTGCGCTTCCCGGATCCGACCGCCAACGCCTACCTCGCGTTCGCGGCGCTGCTGATGGCGGGCCTGGACGGCGTGCAGAACAAGATCCACCCGGGCGACCCGATCGACAAGGACCTGTACCACCTGCCGCCGGAAGAGGCCGGCAAGGTGCCGCAGGTGTGCGCGTCGCTGGACGAGGCGCTGGACAACCTGAAGAAGGACCACGCCTTCCTCACCAAGGGCGGGGTGTTCGACGAGGACTTCATCGAGTCGTACATCGCGCTCAAGTCGGAGGAGGTGACCCGGTTCCGCATGACGACCCATCCGGTCGAGTTCGACATGTACTACAGCTCCTAACCGGGCAACCGATTCACGGCTGGTGCGTTCAGGAAAGGGCGGGGAAACCCGCCCTTTTTCATGGGCCTCGCCGCGCACGGGTTGTTTGCAAAAAGTGTCAATAAAGGCATAGACTTAGCCTTCCAACTTCAGGCGCCTTCTACCGATGCGCTTCCTGCCCCTGCCCGCTTTGCTCGCCGTAGGCCTCGCCGTTCCCGGCGGGTCGGCGCTTGGCCAGCAGGTGGAGACGCTGTGGAATTGCCGGGACAAGGACGGCCGCACCACGCTGACCAACCAGCAGTCCGATACCGCCGGCAAGGATTGCCGCATCGTGCACCAGCAGCGGGTGACCGTGGTGCCCGCCCCGCAGGCGCCCAAGCCCGCCGCGAAATCGCCCTCGCCGGCCGGTTTCCCGAAGGAATCGGCCGCCGACCGTGCCTCGGCGAAATCCAGGCAGCGCGAGACGCTGGAGAAGGAGTTGGTCCAGGAGCAGGGCATGCTCGCCGACGCGCGCAAGAAGCTGGCCGAGCAGGAAGCGATCCGCACCGGCGACGAGAAGAACTATGCGCGGGTGCTGGAGCGCCTGAAGCCGTTCCGCGATTCGGTCGAAGTGCACGAGAAGAACGTCGAAGCGCTCAAGCGCGAGATCGCCAACCTCAGCCGCTAGCGCGCGCCCACTCCGCTCGCGTATATCCACGGCCCATGGCCGATCCGTCCTCCGGAAGCAGCAGCGGCCTGTCCGGGCTGGAGCTCCTCGCCACCGCCGTCGTCGTGCTCGACGCGGACTTCGTCCTGCGCTATGCCAACCCGGCGGCCGAGAACCTGATGGGGGTGGGCGCGAAGGCCTTCGTCGGCCAGCCGTTCCCGGCCCTGTTCGCCGAGAGCGAGGCGATCGAGGGGATGTTGCGCGACGCGCTGTCGGCGCACTGGGACTACCACGCGCAGCACGCGAACTACCTGCGCCCGGGGCGCGAGCCCCTGCCGCTGTCGTGCCTGGTGACGCGGACCGACCTGCCGCAACGCCCCCTGCTGGCCGAACTGCGCCCCATCGAGGAGCAGTTGCGGGTGGAGCGCGAGGAGCGTCGCCTGGACCAGCGTGAAACCAGCCGGCAGCTGATCCGCAACCTCGCGCACGAGATCCGCAACCCGCTGGGCGGCTTGCGCGGCTCGGCCCAGCTGCTGGAGCGCGAGCTGGACCGGCCGGAACTGCGCGAATACACCCAGGTGATCATCAAGGAGGCCGATCGCCTGCAGGCGCTCATGGACCAGCTGCTCATCCCCCAGCGCACTGTCCGCGTCGCGCCGGTGAGCATCCTGGAGGTGCTGGAGCGGGTGCGCAGCCTGGTGCTGGCGGAGTTTCCGGATGCGGTATCCATCCGGCGCGACTACGACCCGAGCATCCCGGACCTGATCGGCGACCTGGAGCAGCTCGTGCAGTTGGTCCTCAACCTGGTGCGCAACGCGGCCCAGGCCCTGATGTCCGAGGCCAATGCCAAGCGGGGCGGCACCATCGTGCTGCGTACCCGGATCGCCCGCCAGGTGACCATCGCCCGGCGCCTGTCCAGGCTGGCATTGGAATTGCAGGTAGTGGATGACGGACCGGGCATTCCCGGGGACATCCGCGATCGCGTCTTCAATCCCCTGGTGTCGGGACGGGAGGGCGGCAGCGGCCTTGGCCTTGCGCTGGTCCACACGTTCGTGCAGAACCACGGCGGCATCGTCGAGTTCGACAGCCGCCCGGGACGCACGGTGTTCACCCTACTGCTGCCGCTGCCATGAAACCGGTCTGGATAGTCGACGACGATCGCTCCATACGCTGGGTGTTCGAGAAAGCCCTCGGGCGGGAAGGCATAGCCTTCCAGTCCTACGCCTCGGCGCGCGAGGCGCTGGACGCGCTCGCCGGCGGCGAGCCGCCGCAGGTCCTGGTATCCGACATCCGCATGCCGGGCGCCTCGGGCATCGAGCTGCTCCAAGCGGTGAAGGAGAAGTTCCCCTCGGTGCCGGTGATCGTGATGACGGCCTACTCGGACCTGGAGTCCGCGGTGGCGGCCTTCCAGGGCGGCGCCTACGAATACCTGCCCAAGCCCTTCGACGTCGACCAGGCCGTGGAACTGATCCGCCGCGCGCTCGAGGAGAGCCAACGGGAAGAGGCGGCGCTGGAGCCGATCGCCGAGGAACCCGAGATCCTCGGCCAGGCGGCGGCGATGCAGGAGGTGTTCCGCGCCATCGGGCGCCTGTCCCAATCCAGCGCCACCGTGCTGCTGACCGGCGAGTCAGGCACCGGAAAGGAGCTCGTGGCCCGCGCGTTGCACCGTCACAGCACGCGCGCGCACAAGCCCTTCGTCGCCATCAACACCGCGGCCATGCCCAAGGACCTGCTGGAATCGGAGCTGTTCGGCCACGAGCGCGGCTCCTTCACCGGCGCGCAGGCGCAGCGGCGCGGCCGCTTCGAGCAGGCCGAGGGCGGGTCGCTGTTCCTGGACGAGATCGGCGACATGCCCGCGGAGCTGCAGACGCGGCTGCTGCGCGTGCTGTCCGACGGCACCTTCTACCGCGTCGGCGGCCACCAGCAGCTGAAGGCGAACGTGCGCGTGATCGCGGCCACGCACCAGAACCTGGAAGCGCGGGTGCGGGAGGGCCTGTTCCGCGAGGACCTCTACCACCGGCTGAACGTGATCCGCATCCGCCTGCCGGCGATGCGGGAGCGGCGCGAGGACATCGGCCCGCTGGCGCGGCATTTCCTGGCGCGCAGCGCGCAGCAGCTGGGCGTGGAGCCCAAGCGCCTGTCCGAGGAGGTGCTGGCCCACCTCGGCCGGCTGGAGTTCCCGGGCAACGTGCGCCAGCTGGAGAACCTGTGCCACTGGCTGACGGTGATGGCGCCCGGCCAGGTGATCGGCATCGCCGACCTGCCCGCGGAGTTCCGCGACGAGCCCGGCGCGGTCGCCGCGGCGCCGTCGGACTGGGTGGCCGTGCTGGCGAAGGAAGTGGAGCGGCGCCTGGCGCGCGGCGAGACCGGCATCCTGGACAAGCTGTCGCGCGACTTCGAGCGCGCGCTGATCGAGCGCGCGCTCGCGCGCACCGGCGGCCGCCGCATCGAGGCCGCCAGCCTGCTCGGCATGGGCCGCAACACCATCACCCGCAAGATCCAGGAACTCGGGATCGGCAACGGCGACGGCAACGGCGCCGAGGAGGGCTAGCCGGTTTTCGCCTTCCGGTTCTCTTCCAGCTTGGCGTCCACCAGGGCGACGGTCTCGTCGATCGCGGCCAGGCTTTGCCCTTTCTGCCTCGCGATCGCCTGCACCAGCCGGTCCACGCGCTCGATGTTGGGGGCGCCGGCATATAGGGCGCGCGCGGCGGAGGACGGGCTCGCGAGCCCCTGCGCCGCGGCGGCGTACTTGTCGAAGGGCACCAGGTCCTTCTCGTTCGCGCCCAGCGACACGCACAGCTTCATCACCCATTCGTACACCGAGCGCGAGGCAGCCAGGTCGCCGTGCACCGCCTCCTTGATGGAGCGGATGCCGCCGGCGGTGACGCAGCGGTAGTTGCCCGCCAGCAGCATGGACCATTTCGCGAGCGGCACGAACACCGAGTCATGCACCTTCAGTTTCACCGGCAGCTCGATCCGCTGGCCCGAATTTTCCCCACCGAGGTCGAAGCGCGCCGCCTCGATGTCGGCCTCCAGCCGGCGCAGGATTGCGGTGTGGGCCTCGGACGGAAACCGCGCCGACTTGAAGTTGGTCGGCAGCCGCACCTGCAGCACGTTCACCGGCTCCTCCGGCGGGCGGAACGCCTGCGGGTCGGGACTGCACAGCGTCATGACCTGCGGATCGAAGCCATCCCACACCGTGGGATCGGTGTAGCAGCCGCGGCACGCGGCGGGATCCACGCCCGGAATGCGCGCGAGGTACGGCAGCGGCGGCATGTTCATGATGGACATGCACGGCACCTTCGACTTCGCGACCGCCGCGGTGAGCTCGCGCACGCCGGGGGAGCGGTACTGCGGTTCCTGCATGGCGAGCACGACCAGGTCGTAGTCCGACGGCGCGACCTCGCCCGGGCCCGCGGCCGAGAGCTTGCCCGGCAGCTCGCGCGAGCGGACTTCCACCAGCCCCTCCCGGCCCTTGACCGGCAGGCGCACGATCGCCCCTGCCTGGTTGAACAGTTCGACCTCGTTCGGCAGGCAGACCATCCGCGCGTTGTGGCCGCCGAGGGCCAGCTTGGTGGCGAGCAGGGAGCCGTAGGAGGCGCCCAGGATCAGGACGTTGCAGGGGCTTTTCATGATGTGAAATGTAAATCCGATAGGCGGGAAGCGAGGCTACTCCGCCGGGAGGCGCGCCGCAATCGCGCAGCGCAGCATGCCGGCGGGCGCCGGGCGGGCCGGACTTGTGAAATTTACAGTGTGAAATTTCGGCAGTGAAATTTGCCAATCCAGGCCCGCATAATGTGGCCTCGCCCCGGGACGCACCGGGCCGCCACCGGTCCCGCGCCCGCCCGGGCGCGCAGGATCCACAACCGGAAAGCCGCCTTCATGAACGCAACGCTGGTCGCAGAGCAACAGTCCCTGCCGCGGGTGACGGGCAAGGTCACGCCGCAGTTCGCCGAGATCCTCACCCCGCAGGCGCTCGAGTTCGTCGCGCTGCTGCACCGGCGGTTCGAGCCCCGGCGCCAGGAACTGCTCGCCGCGCGCGCGGCGCGGCAG
Source organism: uncultured Bordetella sp. (assembly GCA_964564865.1). GTDB lineage: Bacteria > Pseudomonadota > Gammaproteobacteria > Burkholderiales > SG8-39 > RBG-16-66-20. Next base: position 19,567 of record CAZMDA010000001.1, read on the forward strand.
AAGGAGTTCGACGCCGGCCGGCTGCCCGACTTCCTGCCCGGCACGAAGGCGGTGCGCGAAAGCGAATGGACCATCGCCGCGCAGCCGGCGGACCTGCTCGACCGCCGCGTCGAGATCACCGGCCCCACCGACCGCAAGATGGTGATCAACGCGCTCAACTGCGGCGCCTCCACCTTCATGGCGGACTTCGAGGACGCCAACTGCCCGACCTGGTTCAACATGATCGACGGCCAGGTCAACCTGCGCGACGCCGTGCGGCGCACCATCGCGCTCGAGGCGGGCGGCAAGAGCTACAAGCTGAACGAGAAGACCGCGGTGCTGCTGCCGCGCCCGCGCGGCTGGCACCTGGACGAGAAGCACGTCACGGTGGACGGCAAGCCGGTGTCCGGCGGCATCTTCGATTTCGCGCTGTACTTCTTCCACAACGCGAAGGAGCTGCTGGCGCGCGGCTCGGGCCCGTACTTCTACCTGCCCAAGATGGAGTCGCACCTCGAGGCGCGGCTGTGGAACGACATCTTCATCGCCGCGCAGAAGGCGCTCGGCATCCCGCACGGCACCATCCGCGCCACCTGCCTGATCGAGACCGTGCTCGCGGCCTTCGAGATGGACGAGATCCTGTGGGAACTCAGGGACCATTCCGCCGGCCTCAACATCGGCCGCTGGGACTACATCTTCTCCTGCATCAAGAAGTTCCGCGCCAACCGGGATTTCTGCCTTGCCGACCGCGCCCAGGTCACCATGACCGCGCCCTTCATGCGCGCCTACGCGCTGGCGCTGGTGAAGACCTGCCACCGGCGCAACGCGCCCGCGATGGGCGGCATGGCGGCGCAGATCCCGATCAAGAACGACCCGGCGGCCAACGAGGCGGCGATGGAAAAGGTGCGGCAGGACAAGCTGCGCGAAGTCACCGACGGCTGCGACGGCACCTGGGTGGCGCACCCGGCCCTCGTGCCGGTGGCGAAGGCGGTGTTCGACCAGCACATGCCGCAGCCCAACCAGTACGGCAAGCAGCGCCCGGACGTCACGGTGTCGGCGGCGGCGCTGCTCGACTTCAAGCCCTCGGCGCCGATCACCGAGGCGGGCGTGCGCAACAACATCTCCGTCGGCATCCGCTACCTGGGGGCCTGGCTGGCGGGCAACGGCTGCGTGCCGGTGTTCAACCTGATGGAGGATGCCGCCACCGCGGAGATCTCGCGCTCGCAGATCTGGCAGTGGATCCGCTCGCCCAAGGGCGTGCTGGAGGACGGCCGCAAGGTGACGGTGGAGCTGTTCCGCCAGCTGCTTGCCGAGGAACTCGCGAAGGCGAAGGCGGCCGGCGCCGAGGGCAGGCTGGACGCGGCGGCGAAGCTGTTCGACGAGATCACCGCCGGCGAGTACGTCGAGTTCCTGACGCTGCCTGCCTACGGCCTGATCGACTAGCGCGCCTCGAACAGCTGCCACTCGTTGCCGCACCTGCGGCAATGCGCCTGCGCCGGCGGCATGAGCCTGAAGCGGGCGTAGGCGCCGCAGTTGCGGCAGGTGGCGCGCTCGCCGAGCCGCTCGGCCTCCGACAGGATCTGGCCGTAGCGCCGCATGGCGTAGACGCCGATCGCGAGTGCCGCGATCACCAGCGCCGCGTATCCCAGCAGCCGCGGCAGCGAGCCGCGGAGGTTCAGCTCCTCCATGCAGGCCGCGACCGCGATCAGGCACAGGAAGCTGCTCACGAACCAGGCGTGCCCCTCGATCAGGCGCCGCTCGTACCAGCGCGCGAAGCCGAGGCGGCCGATGCTGTCTGCAGGTTCCATGCGTCCGGCCAGTTTCCTCCCGTCCGGGAGGAATCTCAAGGCTCGGAGAGTTCGGCGAGCACCGGCGCGTGGTCGGACGGGCGCTCCAGCTTCCGCGGTGCCTTGTCCACCGTGCTGGCGGTGCAGCGCGCCGCGAGCGGCGCCGACAGCAGGATGTGGTCGATGCGCAGGCCGGCGTTGCGCCGGAACGCCATCATCCGGTAGTCCCACCATGAGTAGGTCTTCTCCGGCTGCTCGAACAGCCGGAACGAGTCCGCGAGCCCCAGCCCGAGCAGCGCGCGCCAGGCGGCGCGCTCGGGCTCCGAGACGTGCACCTCGCCTTCCCAGGCCTTGGGGTCGTGCACGTCCCGGTCCTCGGGCGCGACGTTGAAGTCGCCCGCCACGGCGAGCAGCGGGTGGCGCGCCAGCTCGGCGGCGAGATAGTCCTTCAGCGCTGCGAACCAGCGCAGCTTGTAGTGGTACTTGTCGGAGCCCACCGCCTGGCCGTTCGGGCAATAGACGCAGACGACCCGGATGCCCGCGACGGTCGCCGCGAGCACGCGCTTTTGCTCGTCGGCGAAGCCGGGAATGCCGGCCACGACGTCCTGCAGCGGCGCCCTGGCGAGCAGCGCGACGCCGTTGTACGTCTTCTGGCCGGAGAAGGCGACCTGGTAGCCGAGCGCCTCGACCTCGGCGCGGGGAAACTTCGCGTCCTCGCTCTTGGTTTCCTGCACGCAGAGCACGTCCGGGCGCGCCTGGGCCAGCCAGTCGGCAAGGTGCGGCAGGCGGACTTTCAGCGAATTGACGTTCCAGCTCGCGAGCTTCACCGGCGCCGGCTCCGTTGGCTTGCGGCCGCGCGGCTACTTCAGCTGCTTCTCGGGGTCGTAGGGTCCGGGCTTCGGGGCGGGGCCGACCAGGCCGCTCGGATCGTAGATGCCGGGCTTGGGCGCGGGCCCGACCAGGCCGCTCGGGTCATAGCGCCCGCGCGGCGCGGCGGGCGTGGCCGGCGCCACCGGCTTGGCCACTTCCTCCGACGCGGTTGCGTAGCCCTCGGGCGGCGGCGGGGCCTTCTGGTTGCCCGGCGGCAGCAATCCCGCCTTCGGGTAGCCGGCGGTATCCAGCAGCGAGTCGAACGCGGATTGCTCGAAACCGCGGTGCACGCTGCTGCCCACCTGCAGCGTCGGCACCTCGGAGGCGCCGGCGACTTTCTTCAGCACCTCGTTCGTATCGGGGTCCCACACCTGGAATTCCTTGAAGGGCACCCCGCGCTTGTTGAGCGCCGCGCGGGCCGCGTCGCAGCCTTCCTTGCAGTTGGGCGAGGTGTAGAGCGTGACCGGGTAGTCCTTCTGCAGGCGCTGCAGCTCGAACGGGGTCTGCGGCGCCGATGCGGGCTTGGGCGCGGCGATGTTCAGCTTCTGCACGTTCCTGGCCGTGGCCGGGGGCGGGGCATCGGTGTAGCGCACCACGCCCTGGGCGTCGGTCCAGCGGTACTGCTGCGCGAAGGCGAGGCCGGAGGCCGCCAGCAGGACCGCCAATAAAGCCTTACGAATCATGCAGGAATCATACCACTGTGCCGCAGCAGGGCATCGATGCTCGGATCGCGGCCGCGGTAGGCGCGGAACGATTCCGCCGCCGGCCGGGTGCCGCCCACGGCGAGCACCTCGTCGCGGAAGCGCGCGCCGGCCTCGGCATTGAGCGCGCCATTCCGGTCGCGCGATTCCTCGAACAGCGCGTAGGCGTCCGCCGAGAGCACCTCGGCCCACTTGTAGCTGTAGTAGCCCGCGGCATAGCCGCCGGCGAAGATGTGCGAGAAGCTGTTCTGGAACCGGTTCCACGCCGGCGGCACCAGCACCGCCACCTCGCGGCGCACCTCGTCCAGCAGCCCCTGCACCGTGCCGCCGCCGGACGGATCGAACTCGGCGTGCAGGCGCATGTCGAACAGCGCGAACTCCACCTGCCGCAGCATCGCCAGCCCGGACTGGAAGTTCCTTGCCGCGATCATCTTGTCGAACAGCGCGCGCGGCAGCGGCGCTCCGGTATCGACATGGCGCGTCATGCCCGTCAGCACGTCCCATTCCCAGCAGAAGTTCTCCATGAACTGGCTGGGCAGCTCCACGGCGTCCCATTCGACGCCGTTCAGGCCGGACACCGCGAGGTCCTCGGCGCGCGTCAGCAGGTGGTGCAGGCCGTGGCCGGATTCGTGGAACAGCGTGATCACGTCGTCGTGCGAGAACAGCGCCGGCCTGCCGCCCACCGGACGGGAGAAGTTGCAGTTGAGGTAGGCCACCGGGGTCTGGATGCCCGCGGCCTTGCGGCGCCGGCCGATGGCGTCGTCCATCCAGGCGCCGCCGCGCTTGGTGTCGCGCGCATAGAGGTCGGTGTAGAACTGCCCCACCAGCGCGCCATCCCGGTCGCGCGCCTCCCAGAAGCGCACGTCCTCGTGCCACGCCGGCGCCTTCGCCTCCCGGATCGCCAGTCCGAAGATGGATTCGACGACGCGGAACAGCCCCGCCAGCGCGACGTCCTCCGGGAAGTACTGCTTCAGCTCCTGGTCGGAAAAGGCGTAGCGCCGCGCGCGCAGCTTCTCCGAGGCGAAGGCCACGTCCCAGGACTGCAGCTCCGCGATGCCCAGCTCCTCGCGCGCGAAGGCGCGCAGTTCCGCGGCGTCCTTCTCGGCGAAGGGCCGCGCGCGCCGCGCCAGGTCGCGCAGGAAGGACAGGACCTCGGCCGGCGAGCGCGCCATCTTGGGCACCAGCGACACCTCCGCGTGGCTGGCGTAGCCCAGCAGCTGCGCCGCCTCGCGGCGCAGCGCCAGGATGCGCGTGATGAGCGCGGTGTTGTCCCATTCCGGCTTGCCGAACTCCGAGGCGCGCGTGGCGCTGGCGCGGTACAGCGTCTCGCGCAGCGCGCGGTCCTCCGCGTACTGCAGCACCGGGAAGTAGGAGGGCATGTGCAGGGTGAACTTCCAGCCGGCCTTTCCATCCTTCTCCGCGGCCTCGCGCGCGGCCTGGAGGACGTCCGCGGGAATGCCGGCCAGCCGCCTGTCGTCCTCGACCAGCAGGGTCCAGTCGTTGGTGGCGTCGAGCAGGTTCTCCGAGAACTTCGCGCCCAGCCTGGCCAGCTCCTCCTGGATGGCGGCAAAGCGCGGCTTGCTGGCCGCGTCCAGTTCCGCGCCGGAGAGCTTGAAGTCGCGCAGCGCGTTGTCGACCACGCGGCGGCGCGCCGCGGTCAGGCCGCCGTAGGCGGGCGAGTCCTTCAGTTCGCGGTACTTCGCGAACAGCCTCAGGTTCTGGCCGAGCTCGGTCCAGTACTGGGAGATCCTCGGCAGGTTGGCGTTGTAGGCCTCGCGCAGGGGCGGCGTGTCCATGACGCCGTGCAGGTGCGAGACCTGTCCCCAGGCACGCCCGAGCCGCTCGTGCGCATCTTCCAGCGGAGAGACGAATGCCTCCCAGGTCGGCGCCGCCGATTCCGCGGCGGCGACTGCGGCCCGCGCCTGCGCGAGCAGCTCGTCCACCGCGGGCGAGACATGCTCCGGCCGGATCTCCGCGAACCGGGGCAGGCCGGAGAAATCCAGCAGGGGATTGGGGGAGGGATGCACAGCGCGTTCAGCCAATTGATTGCTCCGCGGATTTCACCGTGTTGACCAGCAGCATCGCGACCGTCATCGGGCCGACGCCACCCGGCACCGGCGTGATCCAGCCGGCGACTTCCTTCACCGATTCGAAGTCCACGTCGCCGGCGAGCTTGCCGTCGGCGCCGCGGTTGATGCCGACGTCGATGACGCAGGCCCCGGGTTTGACCATGGCCGCGGTGATGAGTTTCGCCCGCCCCGCCGCGGCCACCAGGATGTCCGCCTGCCGCGTCATCGCGGCGAGGTCCGGGGTCCTCGAATGGCAGATGGTGACGGTGGCGTCCCTTTGCAAGAGCAGCAGCGCGGCCGGCTTGCCGACGATGGTGGAGCGGCCGACGATCACCGCATGACGGCCGGCGATCGGCACGCCCGCGTGCTCGAGCAGCGCCATCACGCCGGCGGGCGTGCCGGGCACGAAGCCGGCGCGCCCCTGCACCAGCGCGCCGAGGCTCTGGGCGTGGAAGCCGTCGGCATCCTTGTGCGGGGCGATGGCCGCCAGCACCCGGTTGGCGTCCAGCGCGCCGGGCAGCGGCAGCTGCACCAGGACGCCGTGGATCCGCGGATCGGCATTGAGTTTCGCAATGCGTTGCAGCAGTTCGCGCTCGGAAACCGGCCCCGGGAATTCGTGCACCTCCGAATGCACGCCGATGTCCTCGCAGGCGCGCACCTTGTTGCGCACGTAGACGCGGGAGGCGGGATCGGCGCCGGCGAGGATCGCGGCGAGGCCGGGGCGCACGCCGCGCGCGGCCAGCGCCGCGACCCGGGTTCGCAGTGCGGCGCGCACGGATTCGGCGAGCGCTTTTCCGTCGATGATCTGGGCGGGCATGGCATACTATAAATCACCCCGAATCGAACAAGCCCGGGCGAGTTTTTGGTCACTTCGCCCTTGCCGGAGGAAGCCATGTCAGCCGCATTCGACGACACCCGACAGCAGCCTGCGGCCAACGATCCCGACAGCCTCGAGACGCGCGAATGGCTCGAGGCGCTGGAGGCGGTCATCGAGCGCGAGGGCCCGGAACGCGCCCATTTCCTGATCGAGAAGCTGACCGAGAAGGCGCGCACCACCGGCGTCACGCTGCCCTACACGCCGCACACGCCGTACGTGAACACCATCCCGGCGCACATGGAGGAGCGCTCGCCGGGCGACGCCGCGCTGGAGGAGCGCATCCGTTCGTTCTGCCGCTGGAACGCGATGGTGATGGTGGCGCGGGCGAACAAGAACGACGACGAGCTGGGCGGCCACATCGCCAGCTTCGCCTCGGTGGGCACGCTGTTCGGCATCGGCCAGAACCATTTCTGGCATGCGCCCTCGGGCGATCCGAATGCCGGGGGCCATGGCGGCGACCTGGTCTACTTCCAGGGCCATTCCTCGCCCGGCGTCTACGCGCGCGCGCTGCTCGAGGGGCGCATGAGCGAGGAGCGGCTGCTCAACTTCCGCCGCGAGGTGGACGGGCAGGGCGTGTCCTCCTACCCGCATCCGTGGCTGATGCCGGATTTCTGGCAGTTCCCCACCGTGTCCATGGGCCTGGGGCCGATCCAGGCGATCTACATGGCGCGCTACCTGAAGTACCTGCAGGCGCGCGGCCACGCCAATACCGGGAACCGGAAGGTGTGGGTGTTCTGCGGCGACGGCGAGATGGACGAACCGGAGTCGCTGGGCGCGATCAGCATGGCGGCGCGCGAGAAGCTGGACAACCTGATCTTCATCGTCAACTGCAACCTGCAGCGCCTGGACGGGCCGGTGCGCGGCAACGGCAAGATCATCCAGGAGCTGGAGGGCGAGTTCCGCGGCTCGGGCTGGAACGTGATCAAGCTGATCTGGGGCGGCTACTGGGACGCGCTGCTCGCGCGCGACAAGGAAGGGCGCCTGCGCAAGATCATGGAGGACACCGTCGACGGCGAGTACCAGAACTTCAAGGCCAACGACGGCGCCTTCGTGCGCAAGCACTTCTTCGGCAAGGACCCGAAGGTGCTGGAGATGGTCTCGCGCATGACCGACGAGGACATCTGGCGCCTGAACCGCGGCGGCCACGACCCGCACAAGATCTACGCCGCCTACGCCGCGGCGGTGAAGCACAAGGGCCAGCCCACCGTGATCCTCGCCAAGACCATCAAGGGCTACGGCCTGGGCAAGCAGGGCCAGGCCAAGAACCCGACCCACCAGCTGAAGAAGGTGGACCTCGCGACCATCCGCGAGATGCGCGACCGCTTCAACATCCCGATCCCGGACGAGCAGCTGGAGCAGCTGCCGTTCTACGTCCCACCGGCGGATTCGCCCGAGATGGTCTACCTGCACGAGCGGCGCAAGGCGCTGGGCGGGTACTACCCGCAGCGCCGGCCGAAGGCGGACCTGACCCCCGCGGTGCCGCCGCTGTCGGCCTTCGAGCAGGTGCTGAAGGGCTCGGGCGAGGGGCGCGAGATCTCCACCACCATGGCCTTCGTGCGCATCCTGACGGCGCTGGTGCGCGACAAGGAGCTGGGCAAGCGCATCGTCCCCATCGTGCCGGACGAGGCGCGCACCTTCGGCATGGAAGGGATGTTCCGGCAGCTCGGCATCTTCGCCCCAGAAGGGCAGAAGTACGAGCCGGTGGACAAGGACCAGGTGATGTACTACCGCGAGGACAAGGCGGGCCAGATCCTCGAGGAGGGCATCAACGAGGCGGGCGCCATGTCCTCCTGGATCGCGGCCGCCACCTCGTACAGCCACTCCAACCAGGTCACGATCCCCTTCTACATCTTCTATTCCATGTTCGGCCTGCAGCGCATCGGCGACCTCGCCTGGGCCGCGGCCGACCAGCGCGCGCGCGGCTTCCTGCTCGGGGCCACCGCCGGCCGCACCACCCTCAATGGCGAGGGGCTGCAGCACGAGGACGGCCACTCGCAGGTGCTCGCCTCGGTGATCCCGAACTGCGTCTCCTACGACCCCACCTACGGCCACGAGCTGGCGGTGATCATCCAGGACGGCCTGCGCCGCATGGTGACCAACCAGGAGGACGTGTACTACTACATCACCCTGATGAACGAGAACTACGAGCATCCGGCGCTGCCGGCGGGCTCGGAGGAAGGGATCCTGAAGGGGATGTACCTGCTGCGCCCGTCGAAGTCCAAGGCCAAGGCGCGCGTGCAGCTGATGGGCAGCGGCACCATCCTGCGCGAAGTGCAGGCGGCGGCCGAGCTGCTGGAGAAGGACTGGGACGTGGCGGCGGATGTCTGGAGCGCCACCAGCTTCAACGAGCTGCGCCGCGACGGCCTCGCCGCGGACCGCTGGAACCTGCTGCACCCGGAGGCGAAGCCCCGCGTGCCCTGGATCGCGCAGTGCCTGGAGAAGCATCCCGGCCCGGTGGTCGCGGCCACCGACTACATGAAAGTGTTCGCCGACCAGATCCGCCCGTTCCTGCCCAAGGGCCGCACCTGCCGCGTGCTCGGCACCGACGGCTTCGGCCGCTCCGACTCGCGCGCGAAGCTGCGCTACTTCTTCGAGGTCAACCGCCACTTCGTCGTCGTCGCCGCCCTCAAGGCCCTGGAGGAAGCGGGCGAAGGCAAGGCGAAGGCCGTCGCGGAAGCGATCAGGAAGTACGGCATCAACCCCGACAAACCGGACCCGACCACCGTATGAAAGACGTCCAAGTCCCAGACATCGGCGACTTCAAGGACGTCGAGGTCATCGAGATCCTGGTCAAGCCCGGCGACACGGTGACGAAGGAACAGTCCCTGATCTCGCTGGAATCCGACAAGGCGACCATGGAAATCCCGTCGCCGGAGGCGGGCGTGGTGAGGGACATCCGGATCAAGGTGGGCGACAAGGTCTCCCAAGGCTCGCTCATCCTCGTCCTGGACGAAACTTCCCCCGGGGTTCCCTCCGACAGGCCTGCTGCGCCATCCAAACCGGTACAGACCTCCGCTGCGCCTAGCCCCTCGGCGCCCCCGGTTGTACCCAGTGTTGCGGTAGCGGCGATCAAGCCCGATCCCGTTCCGTTGGAGCCAAAAGACCCGACCGCGTCCCTGCCCCACGCCAGTCCCTCCATCCGCAAGTTCGCACGCGAACTCGGCGTCGACCTCGCGCGCGTGAAGGGCACGGGCGCCAAGGGCCGCATCCTGCAGGAGGACGTACAGGCCTTCGTCAAGGGCGTGATGACCGGCGCGGCGTCGCAGTCGCCCGCGGCGAAGGGGGGCGGCGGCCTCGGCTTCAACCTGCCGGCCTGGCCCGACGTGGACTTCGCCAAGTTCGGCCCGGTCGAGGTGAAGCCCCTGTCGCGGATCCAGAAGCTCTCCGGTCCCTACCTGCACCGCAACTGGGTTTCCATCCCGCACGTCACCCAGTTCGACGAGGCGGACATCACCGACCTGGAGGCGTTCCGCAAGAGCCAGACCGTCGAGACCGAGAAGAACGGCTTCAAGCTCACCATGCTCGCCTTCATGATCAAGGCCTGCGTGACCGCGCTGCGCAAGTACCCGCAGTTCAACGCCTCGCTGGACAAGTCGGGCGAGAACCTGGTCGTCAAGAAGTACTTCCACATCGGCGTCGCCGTGGACACGCCGGGTGGCCTGGTGGTGCCGGTAGTGCGCGACGCCGACCGCAAGGGCGTGTTCGACCTCGCGCGCGAACTGGCGGAGATCTCCAAGGTCGCCAAGGACGGCAAGCTGAAGGCCGGCGACATGCAGGGCGGCACCTTCTCCATCTCCAGCCTGGGCGGCATTGGCGGCACCTGCTTCACGCCCATCATCAACGCGCCAGAGCTGGCGATCCTCGGCGTCTCCCGCTCGGCCATCCGCCCGGTCTGGAACGGCAAGGAGTTCGCGCCGCGCCTGATGCTGCCGCTATCCCTTTCCTACGACCACCGCGTCATCGACGGCGCCGTGGCGGCCCGGTTCACCACCGAGCTCACCAAGATCCTCGCCGACATCCGGCGCACGCTCCTGTAAATGGCCGCCCCCGTCGACATCAAGGTCCCCGACATCGGCGACTTCAAGGACGTCGAGGTCATCGAGGTCCTGGTCAAGCCCGGCGACACCGTGGCCAAGGAGCAGTCGCTGATCTCGCTGGAGTCCGACAAGGCGACCATGGAGATCCCGGCGCCGCAGGCCGGCGTGGTGAAGGAGATCAAGCTCAAGGTCGGGGACAAGGTATCCCAGGGGTCCCTCATCCTGACCATGGAAGAAGCGTCCCCCGCGGTTCCTTCCGACAGGCCTGCTGCTGCGCCCGTTTCAGCGCCACGGTCCGCAGCGCCTAGCCCCGCAGCGACTTCTCCTGCACAGAGTGTCGAGGGCGGCTTTGAATTTGATGTGCTGGTATTGGGTGCGGGACCCGGCGGGTACTCGGCTGCGTTCAGGGCGGCTGATTTGGGACTCAAGACGGTGTTGGTTGAGAGGTATCCGACGTTAGGCGGCGTCTGCCTCAACGTGGGCTGCATCCCCTCCAAGGCCCTGCTGCACACCGCGGCGGTGATGGACGCGGCGCGCGGGCTCGCGGCGCACGGCGTCAGCTTCGGCGAGCCGAAGGTGGACCTGGCCAAGCTGCGCGAGTTCAAGGGCAAGGTGGTGGGCAAGCTCACCACCGGGCTTGCCGGGATGGCCAAGGCGCGCAAGGTCACGGTGGTGCAGGGCGTCGGGGCGTTCGTCGACCCGCATACGCTTGAGGTCGGAGGCAAGAAGATCCGCTTTGCCCAGGCCATCATCGCGGCCGGTTCGCAAGCCTCGAAGCTGCCCTTCCTCCCCGACGACCCGCGCATCGTGGATTCCACCGGCGCGCTGGAACTGCGCAGCCAGCCCAAGAAGATGCTGGTCATCGGTGGCGGCATCATCGGCCTGGAGATGGGCACGGTGTATTCGACGCTCGGCACGCGGCTGGACGTGGTGGAGATGCTGGACGGGCTGATGCTGGGCGCGGACCGCGACCTGGTATCCGTCTGGCAGAAGTACAACGCCAGGCGCTTTGACCGCATCATGCTGAAGACGAAGACCACGAAGGTCGAGGCGAAGAAGGACGGCCTGCACGTCGCCTTCGAGGGCGCCGACCCTGCCGTCTACGACATGATCCTGGTGTCGGTCGGCCGCGTGCCCAACGGCAGGAAGATCGGCGCCGACAAGGCCGGCGTGAAGGTGGACGAGCGCGGCTTCATCCCGGTGGACTCGCAGATGCGCACCAACGTGCCGCACATCTTCGCCATCGGCGACATCGCACGTCAACCGATGCTCGCGCACAAGGCGGTGCACGAGGGCCATGTCGCGGCGGAAGCCGCCTCCGGGAAGAAGTCGCACTTCGACGCCCGCGTCATTCCTTCGGTCGCCTACACCGACCCGGAGATCGCGTGGGTGGGTCTCACCGAGGACGAGGCGAAGAAGCAGGGCGTGAAGGTGAGCGTGGCCAAGTTCCCCTGGGCTGCCTCCGGGCGCGCCATCGCCAACGCGCGCGACGAGGGCGTCACCAAGCTCCTGTTCGATGCGGAAACGCACCGCGTCGTCGGCGGTGGCATCGTCGGCACCGGCGCCGGCGACCTCATCGCCGAGGTCGCGCACGCCATCGAGATGGGCTCGGACGCGGTGGACATCGGCAAGACCATCCACCCGCATCCCACGGTGTCGGAGTCGGTTGGCTTCGCGGCCGAGGTGTTCGAGGGCACCTGCACCGACCTGCCGCCGCAGAAGAAGAGATCCGCTTGAGCCAGGACGAGCTCAAGAAACTGGTCGCCGAGGCGGCGCTCAGGCACGTGGTCGAGGACAAGGTGGTCGGCGTCGGCTCCGGCTCCACGGTGAATCTGTTCATCGACGCGCTCGCCACCATCAAGGGCCGCATTGAGGGCGCGGTCGCGGCCTCGGAAGCCAGCGCGGAGCGCCTGAAGAAGCACGGCATCCGCGTCTTCGACCTGAACAGCGTGTCCGAGCTGCCGGTGTACGTGGACGGCGCCGACGAGGTCACCGAGCACCTGCACATGGTGAAGGGCGGCGGCGGCGCGCTGACGCGCGAGAAAATCATCGCCGCGGTCGCGACAAAGTTCGTCTGCATCTGCGACGCCTCGAAGCTGGTGCCGGTGCTGGGCAAGTTCCCCCTGCCCATCGAAGTGATCCCGATGGCGCGCAGCTACGTCGGGCGCGAGATGCTGAAGCGCAAGGCCCAGCCGGTGCTGCGCAAGGACCTCACCACCGACAACGGCAATGTGATCCTCGATTGCCACGGCCTGACGATCCTCGATCCGCCGGCACTGGAGGCGGAGCTGAACAACATCCCCGGCGTGGTCACCAACGGCCTGTTCGCGCGCCGCGGCGCGGACGTGCTGCTGCTGGGGGAACCGACCGGGGTGAGGACGATCGGGCCGAAGCGCTGAACCGGGCCTGTCAGCCCTGCTTCAGGACGTAGTTGAGGACCTCGGCCAGCTGGTTCTTGCTGTAGGGCTTGGTGACATAGCCGTCGGTGCCCAGCGCGAGGCCATTGCGGATGTCGCGCAGCTCCGCCTTGGCCGTGAGCAGCACGATCGGCAGGGTCGAGAATTCCGGCCGCCCGCGCAGCTGGGCGAGGATGTCGAAGCCGTTGCCGTCGGGCAGCATCACGTCGAGCAGCAGCAGATCGGGGCGCGGGTGCTGGCGCAGGTAGCTCGACAGCGCCTTCGCCCGATCGACGGTGTGCACCTGGTAGCCCGACGCCGTCAGCCGGAGCTCCGCGAGCGCCGCTTGGTCGGGGTCGTCTTCCACCAGCAGGATCACGGTCTCGGCGCGCTTCTTCGCGAGCGGCTTCAGGTTGGCGATGCGGTCGCCCGACAGGAAGGAACCCGAGCGCAGCAGCGTTCCACCCGCGATCACCGTGGTCTTCACCAGGCGCTTGCGGTCCTCGTCGGACATCGGTGGCAGCAGCGGCAGCGCCGCGCCGCTGAAGGTGATCGCATCCAGGTCGCCCGCCTCCCGGGATTCCACCAGCTTCAGTTCCTCGAGCTCGCCCAGCCACTCGTCGATCAACTGGTCCGGGAAGCGGCGCAGGCGTCCGCGCAGCACGTCAATGTGGCCGCCGACCTCGATCATGGCCAGCAGCCGCCTGTAATCGGAGGGGAAATCCACTTCCAGCGGAAAATCGGTCGGACCGACGTCGGCGGAGGACAGGGCTTCCTGTCCGGCGGCGGTGAGGGTGTAGACCAGGGGCTTGTCGGACATAGGCTGGAATTCTGCCCCAGTCCGGCGGGGTAGTGTCCGGCCCCTGACGTTCCTTTGCCTACTGGGACGGCGGGACGTAGCCCTGCGCCACGTCGGCGCCGTCGCCGAAGAAGTGCTTCTCCATCTGCTCGGCGAGGTACTTGCGCGCGCGGATGTCGGCAAGGTTCAGCCGGTTCTCGTTCACCAGCATGGTCTGGTGCTTGAGCCACTGCGCCCAGGCCTCCTTGGACACGTTCTCGTAGATGCGCTGGCCGAGCGGGCCCGGATAGGTCGGGCGGTCGAGCCCCTCGGCCTCGCGGCCGAGCTTCACGCACTTCACCATTCTCGCCATCTGATCTGCGCCTAGAGTCGTTTCAGGAAAACCTTGGAGCCGCGGCGCCAATTATAGAGGGCCTTGCGCTCGCCCGGCAGCGCGTCCACGCCCGCCTCGCGGAAGCCCTGGTCGAGGAACCAGTGCTGCGCGCGGGTGGTGAGGGCGAACATCCTGCGGATCTTCCGCGCCCGGGCGCGCGCCTCGCAGGCGCCGAGCAGGCGCTCGCCGTAGTCGCTGCCGCGGTAGTCGGGCGCGACCGCCAGGCAGGCGAACTCGGCGCTCTTCGATTCGGGGTAAGGGTAGAGCGCCGCGCAGCCGACCACCACGCCGTCGTGCACCACCACCTCGAAGTTGCCGATTTCCTGCTCCAGGCGCTCGCGGTTGCGCTTGACGAGGGTCCCGTCGGCCTCCAGCGGCTCGATCAGGGCGATGATGCCGCCGGCGTCCTCGATGCGCGCCGGGCGCAGCTGCTCCACCGGGTCGGCGGTGACCATGGTGCCGACGCCGGAGTGGGTGAAGAGCTCGAGCAGCGTGCCGCCGTCGCTGCGGCGGGAAACGATGTGCGCGCGGCCGACGCCGCCGGCAAGCGCGCGCAGCGCGCAGCGCAGGATGCGCGCCAGGTCCCGCGGCTCCGGATTGGCCTTGAGCAGCGCCTCGGCCTCGCGCGCGGTCATCTCGTGCACCGGCTCGCCCCTGCGGTTCGCGGGCAGGCGCTCCGACAGCAGCAGCAGCTTGTCGGCCTTGAGCGCGATGGCCACGCTCTCGGCCACGTCTTCCCAGGCAAGGTTGAACACTTCGCCGGTGGGCGAGTAGCCGATGTGCGGCACCAGGACGATCTCGCCGGTGTCCAGGCGCCGCGCGATGGCGGCGGCCTCCACCTTGCGCACCGCGCCGGTGAACTGGTAGTCCACGCCGTCCACGACGCCGATCGGGCGCGCGATGAGGTAGTTGCCCGAGCCGACGCGGATGGCGCCGCCCGCCATCGGCGAATTGGGCAGGCCCTGGGACAGCAGCGCCTCGATCTCCACCCGCAGCACGCCGGCCGCGTGCTTGACCGCGGTGAGCGAGGCCGCGTCGGTGATGCGCAGCCCCTTGGCGTAGCGCGAACGCAGGCCCTTGGCGCGCAGCTCGGCCTCGATCTGCGTGCGCGCGCCATGCACCAGCACCAGGCGGATGCCCAGCGCCGCGAGCAGGTTGAGGTCGTGCACGAACTTGGCGAAGCGCGCGCGCTCGGCGACCATCTCGCCGCCAAAGCCGATGACGAAGGTGCGGCCGCGGAACGCGTGGACGTAGGGCGCCGCCTGGCGGAACCAGCGGACGAACAACTCGGGGTGCGGAAGGGTGGTCATTGGTCCTTGAATTGATTGGGGATTCTACGGCACCGCCGGGGTCGGTCAACTGCGGGGTCAACCGCCGGGAACGGGGTGCGTTACTCGGAGTCTGAATCGCAAAGGAGGTCCCGATGCGCCGATTCCTGGTCGTCCCGCTGCTGTTCGTGTCGTCCCTGGCCACCGTGCCGGCGCAGGCGTCGGAAGACGCCGAGGACTGGCGCCTGTTCGGCAACGTGCTTGCGCTGGTGCAGCAGTTCGTGCGTGTCGCCGCCGCGGCGCCGGACGCGGAGTCGGCGCAGAAGGGCGTGGATGCGGTGCTGGCAGGCAGGAATGCGGAGGCGAATCGCGCGGCGGCGGACGTGCTCTCCGAGGTCCTGCGCGAGCTGCCGGCGGAACAGCGCGGCGCCTTCACGTCCATCGCGCGCGACGTGCTGACCATCGCGCGCCGGGAGCAGATGCGCGCGCCGTTGGAGCGGGATCGCGACGAGGCGCTGCGCGCCCGCAAGGAACTGCATGCGATGGGCCTGCGCTACTGGGACGGGCAGCAGTACCAGGAAGCGGTGAAGCGCGGCGACCGGATCGCCGTCGAACTGTTCCTCGCCGGCAAGGGCCTGCCGCCGGGCGCCGCGCGCTAGAACTCCCCGGCCAGCGCGGCCAGCACGGCCAGCGCCGCCGGCGCCGCGGTTTCCGTCCTCAGCACCCGGGGGCCCAGCCGCACGGCGGCGAATCCGGCCTTCCCGAACAGCTTCTCCTCGAACGCATCGAAGCCGCCCTCCGGGCCGGCCGCCAGCGTCAACGCGGTGGTGTTGGGCGTGACGCAGCTTTTCAGCAGCTGATCACCCTCGGGGCTGAGCAGGATGCGCACGCCGTCTCCGGACAGCGAACCGCAGTACGCGGGCACCGCGACCGGCACCCGGACTTCCGGCACGCGATTGCGGCCGCATTGCTCGCAGGCGGCGATGGCGACGCGGCGCCAGTGCGCGACCTTGGCCGCGGCGCGCTCGGCGTCCAGGCGCACCACGGATTTACCGGCGAGCAGGGGCTGGATGGCGGCGACGCCGAGTTCCACCGCCTTCTGGATGGTGAGGTCCATGCGCTCGCCCGAAGAGATCCCCTGCGCGAGCGTCACCCGGAGCCGGGATTCGCGCTCGACCGCGACGTGGGCGCCCAGCTCGGCCACCAGCGACCGGCGCTCCTCCCGCACCAGCCGCGCCGGGTACTCCCCGCCGCGGCCGTCGAACAGGACGAATCCCTCGCCGGGTCGCAGGCGCAGGACCCGGACGTGGCGCGCGATTTCCTCGGGCAGCTCGACGCGCGAGCCGGGTGCCAGCTCGCCCTCGTAGTGGAACCTTGCCATCGCCGGATTCTCGCACCGGCGCCGGATCAGCGCCGCGCGGCGGATCCGGCAGCCGCCGCCGCGGTCGCGCAGCGCATGCCGTAGGTCGGCAGTTCTTCAGCCGGGCAGTCGCGGTAGCGGATGCGCGTGCCCGGCGGCAGGTGCCACTGGAACTCCTTCCGGTGCAGCACGACATGCCGCGGCTCGGCGGGAGCATCCCCTGCGCGGGCCGCCCTTGGGCAGGCAACCTGCTCGGGTGGCGCCGCGGCCGGGTTGTCCGCGCACCAGTAGAGGCTGCGCTGCACGCCGCAGCGGTTGCGGAACACGATGCGGTACAGCCAGGCGCCGCGGGCGCCGACGGACACGGCCTCGAGATCCGAATCGATGCAGGCCGAGGACTGGGCCGCGGGCGCGATGGCTTCCGCGTGCGCGGGCGAGGCGAACAGGGCGAGGACGAGGAGGGCGGCGCGCAGCGGCAACGGCATCGGTCGATGCCACCATAACGGACGAAACCGCGATCCGTTGCGTCAGGAGGCGTGCAGTTCCGAAATACGAAACAGCGTCCGGGCCGTTTGAAACGGCGTCAGCGCGTGCAAACCCAGGCGAGGACGCTGCAGCCGTCCTGCCCGCAGCGCTTCAGCGCCCGCGTCTCGGCCTCGTCGCGCGTGACGCCGGAGGCGACGGCGGCCTTCGCCGGGCCGTCGGCCAGCGCCGCGCAGCCGTTCTTGAACTTGTGCACCACCTCGCAGTTGCGGTGGCCGCATTGCCGCAGCGCCTCGACGCTGGCATCGCGCTGGCGCGCAAAGTCGTGGCTCACGCCCCAGGCGCGCGAGGGCCGGTGGTGCGCGATGGCGCCGAAGCGGTTGGGCGTCGCGGACAGCTTCTTGCCCTCCGCGGCTGCCGCGTGCGGCGGGCCGGACGCGCAGAGCAGGACGGCCAGGATGAGCGCCGCCCGCGTCATGGCTAGCGGTAGCGACGGAAGCCGCTGGGCTCGCCCAGCAGCATGCGCGCGAGTTCTTCCAGCACCGGCTCGTTGACCTCGGCCGCGGGCACGGTGAAGTAATCGGCGCCGAACCGCAGCAGGTTCTTGGCCTCGATGCGCAGCTTGCCCTGGCCGTAGAGGCCCTTGATCTCGACGTCCGAGCGCACGCGGCAGGGGATGCTGAAGGTGGCCTTGGTGATGGAGCGGCGCTCGTTGAAGTCTTCCTTGACGTCGAACTTGAGGTTGTACTCGTCCAGCTGCCGGCGCAGCTTCTCGATCGCCGGCGGCAGGTCGCGCACCACGGTCATGTTGGTGGGGCCGGCCCACTTGATGAACAGCGACACGTAGTCGAACACCTCGCGCCCGCCCTCGCGCCGGGTGCGGTAGTTGACGAAGGATTCCTCGAACTTGAGCCCCTTCATGTCGCCCAGCGCCGGCAGCGAGAAGGTGGAGGCGTTCTCGGGCTTGATCACCGTGAGCTGCTTGAGCAGCTCGTCCAGGTAGCGGAAGGTCTGGCGCAGCGCCTTGTCCACCTGGTCGACGTCGGCCTGCCGCAGCTGGTCCTGCGTCAGCTGCTGCGTCTGCAGCGCGTTGGCCTTCTTCTTCAGGTCGTCCAGCAACCCCACGATGGCGCCCTCCCTGCCGGTGGTTACATGGTCGCGCCCAGCACCCACGGCGCGAACTCGTCCTCGCCGAAGCCGAGCAGCTCGGACTTGGAGCGCTTGCCCGAGGCGGTCTCCAGCACGAGCCGGAAGATGCGCTCGCCCGCCTGCGCCACGGTTTCCTCGCCGTCGACGATGGTGCCGCAGTTGACGTCCATGTCCTCTTCCATGTGCCGGTAGAGCGCGGTATTGGTCGCGAGCTTGAGCGAGGGCACCGGCTTGCAGCCGTAGACCGAGCCGCGTCCGGTGGTGAAGCACACCACGTTGGCGCCGCCCGCGACATGCCCGGTGACCGACACCGGGTCGTAGCCGGGGGTGTCCATGAACACGAAGCCCCGCGCGGTGACCGCCTCGGCGAACTCGTAGACCTCCACCAGGTTGCTGGTACCGCCCTTGGCCGCGGCGCCGAGGGATTTCTCCAGGATCGTGGTGAGGCCGCCCGCCTTGTTGCCGGGCGAGGGGTTGTTGTTCATCTCCATCCGGTTGCGGGCCGTGTAGTCCTCCCACCAGCGGATGCGCGCCAGCAGCTTCTCGCCCACCTCCCGCGTCACCGCGCGGCGCGTGAGCAGGTGCTCGGCGCCGTAGATCTCGGGGGTCTCGGACAGGATCGCGGTGCCGCCGTGGCGCACCAGCAGGTCCGCGGCCGCGCCCAGCGCCGGGTTGGCGCTGATCCCGGAATAGCCGTCGGAGCCGCCGCATTCCAGGCCCAGGGTCAGGTGGCTCGCGGGGACCGGCTGGCGCGAGACGCGGTTGGCCTCCGGCAGCAGCTCCTTCACGCGCGCGATGCCGTCGCGCACCGACTTGGTCGTGCCGCCCTTCTCCTGGATGGTGAAGGCCTGCAGCTTGTCGGAGGATTTCAGCCCGGCGGTGTCCATCCAGACCCGGATCTGGTTCGCCTCGCAGCCCAGGCCGATGCCCAGCACCGAGAAGAAATTGGGGTGGCGCGCGTAGCCGGTCATGGTCCGCCGCAGCAGCGTCATGCCCTCGCCCTCAGAGGCCATGCCGCAGCCGGTCTTGTGGGTGAGCGCCACCACGCCGTCCACGTTCGGGAAGTCGCCGAGGTTGTTGCGGAAGTGGTCGGCCACCATGCGCGCGACGGTGGCCGAGCAGTTGACGCTGGTGAGGATGCCAATGTAGTTGCGCGTCGCGACGCGGCCGTCGGAGCGGACGATGCCCTGGAAGGTCGCCGCCGGCTGGACGTGGTTCACCGGCTTGACGTCGGTGCAGAAGGCGTAGTCGCGCACGAAGTCGCCCATGGCGAGGTTCTGCACGTGGACATGCTCGCCCGGGCGGATGTCGCGCGTGGCGAAGCCGATGATCTGGCTGTACCGGCGCACCGGCTGGCCCTGCTTCACCTCGCGTACCGCCACCTTGTGGCCGGCCGGGATCTTGCCCGCGACCGCCAGGTTGCCCTCCTTCACCAGCGTCGTGCCGGGGGCGAGCGCGACCCGGGCGATGACGACGTCGTCGTCAGGGCTGAGTCGGATGGTGAGGTCGGCGGCCTGCAGCATGGAAGTCCCCCTATGGCGGCAATGTTACCGCCCCGGCGCTAGCCGCGCGAGAGCAGTGCCGCCTGCCGGATCGCCTCCAGCATGCTCTGCGCGTCGGCCTTGCCGGTGCCGGCGATGTCGAAGGCGGTGCCATGGTCCACCGAGGTGCGCACGATGGGCAGCCCGGCGGTGATGTTGACGCCGTGCTCCATGCCCAGAGCCTTCACCGGGCCGTGGCCCTGGTCGTGGTACATCGCCACCACCAGGTCGTAGTCGCCGCGCGCGGCGACGTAGAACAGCGAGTCCGCAGGCAGCGGGCCGTCCACCTTCCAGCCGAGGGCGCGTGCCTGCGCGATCGCGGGCGCGATCTTCGCTTCCTCCTCGCCGCGGCCGAACAGGCCGCCTTCGCCGGCGTGGGGATTGATGCCGCAGACGCCGATGCGGGGTTCCGCGATGCCGGCGCGGCGCACGATGTCGCGGCCGCGCGCGATGGTGCGGGAAACCAGCGCCGCGTCGATGCGCGCGATGGCGTCCAGCAGGCCCATGTGCGCGGTGACGTGGATCACGCGCAGCTTGGGCGAGAACAGCGTGAGCGACACTTCCTTCGTGCCGGTCATGGCGGCCAGCATCTCCGTGTGACCGGGATACTTGTGGCCGGCGGCATTGATGGCCTCCTTGCTGATGGGCGCGGTGCAGACCGCGTCCAGCTCGCCGGCGAGGGTCAGCTTCACGGCGCGCTCGATGTAGCGGTAGGAGGCCTCGCCGGCCACCGCCGAGGTCTGGCTGAAAGGCAGGTCTTCCGGCACCAGGCCAAGGTCGATGCAGTCCACCGTCCCCGGCGTGAACTTCGCTTCGCCGGGCGCGCCGATGCGCGCCACCTTCAGCCGGGCGCCCACGATCTTCCCGGCCCTCTCCAGCCGCTTCGCGTCGCCGATCACCAGCGGCCGCGCGCTCTCGTAGGCCTGCGGGTCGGCCAGCGCCTTCATCACCACCTCCGGGCCGACCCCCGAGGGATCGCCCATGGTGATGCCGATGCGTGGCAGCTTCACGGCACGGCGCGGATCAGTGGTTGTCCCTGGGCACGAAGGCTCCCGACTTGCCGGCGAGGAAGTCCAGGTCCGCGCCCTGGTCGGCCTGCAGCACGTGGTCGAAGTACAGGCGCCAGTAGCCGCGTTCGAGCGGCGGCTTGGGCTTCCTCCACGCCTTCCTGCGCTTCGCGATTTCCGCCGCGGAGACCTTGAGTTCCAGCCTGCGCTTCGCCACGTCGAGCTCGATGATGTCGCCGTTCCTCACCAGCGCGAGCAGGCCGCCCGCTGCGGCTTCCGGGACCATGTGCAGGATGACGGTGCCGTAGGCGGTGCCGCTCATGCGCGCATCGGAGATCCGCACCATGTCGGTGATGCCGCGCTTGAGCAGCTTCGGCGGCAGCGGCATGTTGCCCACCTCGGCCATGCCGGGATAGCCCCTGGGGCCGCAGTTCTTCAGCACCATGATGCATTTCTCGTCGATGTCCAGCTTCGGGTCGTCGATGCGCCGGTGGAAGTCCTCGATGTTCTCGAACACCACCGCGCGGCCGCGGTGCTTCATCAGCTTCGGCGTCGCTGCCGAGGGCTTGATGATGGCGCCGCCCGGGCACAGGTTGCCGCGCAGCACCGCGATGCCGGTGTTCTTCTTGAAGGGTTTCCGGAACGGAGTGATCACGTCCCGGTTGTGGCAGGGCGCGTCCTTCACGTTGTCCCAAATGGATTGGCCGTTGACCGTCAGCGCGCCCTTGTCCAACTTGCCGTTCTCGCCCAGTTCCCGCAGCACCACGGGCAGGCCGCCGGCATAGCAGAAGTCCTCCATCAGGTACTTTCCGTTGGGCATCAGGTTGACCAGGGTGTGGATGCCGCGGCCGAGGCGGTCCCAGTCCTCCAGCGTCAGGTCGACCCCGATGCGCCGCGCCACCGCGATCAGGTGGATGACGGCATTGGTCGAGCCGCCGATGGCCGCGTTGGCGCGGATCGCGTTCTCGAACGCGGCCCTGGTCAGGATCTTCGACATGGTGATCTTCTGCTTCACCAGCTCGACGATTCGCCGGCCGGCCATGCGCGCAAGCACGTTGCGCCGCGCGTCCACCGCCGGCCAGGCGGCGTTGCCCGGCATGCCGATGCCCAGGGCCTCGACCATCGAGGCCATGGTGGAGGCGGTGCCCATGGTCATGCAGTGCCCGTGCGAGCGGTGCATGCAGGACTCGGCCTCGTGGAACTCCTCCAGCGTGATCTTCCCGGCGCGCAGGTCCTCGGACATGGACCAGACGTTGGTCCCGGAGCCGATGTCGGTGCCGCGGTACTTGCCCGAGAGCATCGGGCCGCCGGAGACGGCGATGGTGGGCAGGTCCACCGAGGCCGCGCCCATGAGCAGCGCCGGCGTGGTCTTGTCGCAGCCCACCAGCAGCACGGTGCCGTCCACCGGGTTGGCGCGCAGCGACTCCTCGACGTCCATGGAGGCGAGGTTGCGGTAGAGCATCGCCGTCGGCCTGAGCAGCGTCTCGCCCAGGGACATCACCGGGAACTCGAGCGGGAAGCCGCCCGCCTCCAGCACGCCCGCCTTGACGTGCTCTGCGAGCGTGCGGAAGTGCGAGTTGCAGGGCACGAGCTCCGAGAACGTGTTGCAGATGCCGATCACCGGACGGCCGTCGAACTGGTCCTGCGGGATGCCGCGGTTCTTGGTCCAGCTGCGGTAGATGAAGCCGTAGATGTCCTGGCGGCCGAACCACTGCGTGCTGCGCAGTCCTGTCGGCGTGCTGCGCAGACCTTTCGGTTGGCTGCGCAGCGGCTTGATGGGGATGGTTTTCCTCTTCGCCATGGTCAGTACGTCGCCCTTCCTCCGGAGATGTCGAACACGCCGCCGGTGGAGAACGAGCAGTCCTCCGAGGCGAGCCAGCAGACGAGCGCGGCTATCTCGTCCACGTTGACGAAACGGTTCATCGGGATCTTGGACAGCATGTACTGGATATGCTGCTCCGTCATCTGGTCGAAGATGGCGGTCTTCGCCGCGGCTGGCGTGACGCAGTTCACCAGCACCCCGGCCTGCGCCAGTTCCTTGCCGAGCGACTTGGTGAGCGAGATGACGCCCGCCTTGGAGGCGCTGTAGGCGACCGCGTTCGGGTTGCCTTCCTTGCCGGCGACGGAGGCGATGTTGACGATGCGGCCGTACTTCGCGCGCACCATGTGCGGCGCCACCGCGCGGCAGCACAGGAACTGGCTGGTGAGGTTGACGCGCAGCACCCGCTCCCATTCCTCGACGGGGTAGTCGACCGTGGGGGCGTTCATCCCGGCGATGCCGGCATTGTTGACGAGCACGTCGATCCTGCCGAGATCCGCGAGCGCCCTGTCGCTCGCGCGCTCGACCGAGGCCGGATCGGTGACGTCCACCGGGTCCGGTCCGGCCACGTCCCAGGCCCGTACCTGTGCCCCGGAATCCCGCAGCCGCCTGACGATGGCGGCGCCGATGCCCGCCGCGCCGCCGGTGACGATGGCCGTGCGGCTCTTGAAGTCCAGCTGGTTCACTTTCGGAACTCCTTGCTGTAGCGCCTGCGGGTCAGGTCCATGTGGCGCCGCATCGCCAGGCGCGCGCCGCGCGCGTCGCGCTGCTCGATCGCCGTCAGGATCGCGCCATGCTCGCGCAGCGTGTCGGCCCCCATGCGAGGGTACTCCAGCTTGCGCTCCAGCGCGAGGTAGAGCGGGCCCATGCGCTGGTCCCACAGCGTCTGCACCACCAGCACGAACGCGCTGTTGCCGCTCGCTTCGGCGATGCGCACGTGGAACAGGCGGTCCGCCTCCAGCGGATTGTGGTGGCGGCGGGCGGCCTTGCGATAGCGCAGGTGCGCCTCGCGGATCGCGGCGACCTGGGCCGGCGTCGCGGCACGCGCGGCGAGCGCGGCGCACTCGCCCTCGATGGTCTGGCGCGCGTGGATCAGCTCGAACGGCCCGGTGGCCTCGGCGATCGCGGCGATGCGGTCGCGCGGCGCGCGGCGCCTGGGCGGCGCGACGTAGATGCCGGAGCCGACCCGGACTTCCAGCAGGCCCTCGACCTCGAGCGCGATGATCGCCTCGCGCAGGCTGGGGCGGCTCACGCCGAGCTGGCGCGCGAGGTCGCGCTCCGGCGGCAGGCGCGAGCCCGGCGCCGCCTCGCCGGAATCGATCAGGGAGCGGATCTGGTTGGCGATCTGGACGTACAGTCGCCGGGTCACGATCGGGCGGATCTGCATCGCTAGAGCCGCGCGCCGCTGGTCGGGTCGAACAGGTGCAGGTGATCCGGCCCCGGGGCAAGCCGGACGCGGTCGCCGGGGCGGGCGCCGGAGCGGCCGTGCACCACCACGGTGAGCGGGGCGCCTTCGCACTGCACGACCAGCTCCGTTCCCGCACCGGTTGGTTCGACCACGACCACCTCCCCCGCAAGGCCCTCGGCGCCGAGCCGCAGGTGCTCCGGACGCACGCCGACCTTGACCGGCTGGCCGTCCGCGCCGGGCGCCCCGGCAGCGAGCGGCCAGCGGGTGCCGGCGACCTCGATCCACGCGCCGCCGTCGGCGCGGCGCAGGCGCGCGTCGAGCAGGTTCATCGCGGGCGAGCCGATGAACTCCGCGACGAACAGGTTGGCGGGCCGGTCGTAGAGCGCGAGCGGCTCGCCGAGCTGCTCGATGCGGCCCGCGTTCATCACCGCGATGCGATCGGCCATTGTCATCGCCTCGACTTGGTCGTGCGTGACGTAGACGGTGGTGGTCCTGAGCCGCTGGTGCAGCGCCTTGATCTCGGCCCGCATCGCCACTCTTAGCTTGGCGTCGAGGTTGGACAGCGGCTCGTCGAACAGGAAGACCTTCGGGTCGCGCACGATCGCGCGGCCCATCGCAACGCGCTGGCGCTGGCCGCCGGAGAGCTCGCGCGGGTGGCGCTCGAGGTACGGGTCGAGGTTCAGGATCCTGGCGGCGCGGGCGACGCGCTCGTCGATGGTCGCGGGCGCCGCCTTGCGCAGCTTCAGCGAGAAGCCCATGTTCTCGCGCACCGTCATGTGCGGGTAGAGCGCGTAGCTCTGGAACACCATCGCGATGTCCCGGTCCTTCGAGTCGACGTCGTTCACGACGCGCTGGTCGATGGCGATCTCGCCGGCACTGATCTCCTCCAGCCCGGCGAGCATGCGCAGCAGCGTCGACTTGCCGCAGCCCGAGGGCCCGACCAGCACGACGAACTCGCCGTCGGCGATGTCCAGGCTGACGCCATGCAGGACCTCGGTCGCGCCGTAGGACTTGCGGACCTCGCGGAAGTGCACCGATGCCATCCGTCTCCCCCTCAGGACTTCACCGCGCCCGCCGTCAGTCCGGAGACCATGTAGCGGCGGAACGCGTAGTAGATCGCGGCCGGCGGCAGCCCGTACAGCAGCCCGGTCGCCATCAGCAGCTCCCAGGGCGAGTCGTCAGCCGACAGGAAATGGCCGAGGGCGACCGCGAGCGTGACGTTGGTCTCCTTCGACAGCAGCAGGAACGCGTACAGGTACTCGTTCCACGCCAGCAGCAGCGCATAGGTGCCGATCGCGACCAGCGAGGGCAGCATCAGCGGCAGGTAGACGAGGCGGAACAGCTGCAGCGGCGTCGCGCCGTCGATCCGCGCGGCCTCGTCGAGCTCCCAGGGCAGCTTGTCCGAGGCCTGCTTCAGCACCCAGATCGCGTACGGCGAGGCGAGCGTCACCATCGCCAGCACCAGCGACCAGGAGCTGTTCAGCAGGCCATAGGTGCTCATCGCCTTGTACATGGGCACCGCGAGGAACGCCGCCGGGATGAAGTAGGTGAAGAGCGCCGCGTTCATCACCAGGCGTCCACCGCGCACCTTCAGCCGGCTGATCGCGAACGCCGCGAAGGTGGCGATCACCAGCGTCAGCACGCCAACCGCGGTGGCGATCCACAGCGAGTTCCACATTTGCTGCCAGAAGTGGTACAGGAAGAAATGCTCCTGGCGGAACACCGCGCCGAAGTTGCGCAGCGTCGGCTGCGCCGGCCACAGCGCGCCGGAGAACGCCGAATCCTTGCTCGAGATCGAGAACAGGAAGATATGGTAGATCGGGAACGCCGACCACAGCGCGACCGGGATGCCGACCAGCAGGAGCTTCGCCTCGGTCGTCGCCTTCTTCCAGTTCACGCGCCGCCCTCCCGCGACAGGCGCCGGACCATGAACCACACCAGCGGCAGCACGAACGGCATCGACACCACGATGGTCGCCATCGCCTGCTCGAGCTGGTCGAGGCGAATGTAGCGGATGCCAAGCGTCGCCAGCACGTGGGTCAGGTCGGCGGGTCCCCCGCCGGTGAGCAGGTAGACGCTGTTGAAGTCGCCGAGCGTCCAGATCATCGACAGGATGGTGGAGGTCAGGTAGAGCGTCCTCATCGACGGCCAGGTGACGTAGCGGAATTTCTGCCAGGCACTGGCGCCGTCCACGCTCGCGGCCTCGTACTGCTCCTGGGGGATGGCGAGGCGCCCGGCGATCAGGATCAGCGTCCAGAACGGCAGGCTCTTCCAGATGTGCACCAGCATCGACATCGACAGCGCGAGCGTCGGGTCGGTGAGCCACGCCGGGCCATCCTCGGCGGTGAGGCGGAAGATGATCGAGTTCACCATGCCCCACTCGGGGTTGAGCATGAACCGGATCGAGAAGATGGTCGGGATCGACGGCACCGCCCAGGGCAGGATGAACAGCACCGAGAGCCAGCGGATCCATGGCCGCGTGTTGACGAAGAAGCCCGACAGGAACATCGCGGCGACGAACTTCAGGTTCACCGCGACGACGACGAACACCAGCGTGTTGACCACGGTGCGGAAGAACACCGGGTCCTCGAAGAGCTTGGCGTAGGCCGCCGGGCTGCGCGCCAGCCAGAAGCCGTACAGCACCGGGTACAGCACGAACACGAGGAACAGCAGCACGTAGGGAACCACGAGCGCGATGCCCCAGCGCTGCATGGACGTCAGGCCGCCCCTTCGCGGCAACGAAGCCGTAGACATCAAGGATGCTTGATCAGCGATGCCCCGTTCCCGCCGGGGGGAACGGGGTTACCGGGGGGAGCCGCCGTGACGGTTCCCCCCGGTTGCGCTCAACCTGCGACCTGCTTGATGCGCGCGATCATCTCATCGACCGCTTTCTCCACGGTCCACTTCTCGCTCACCACGCGGTTCATCGCCTTGGCCCAGACGTTCTCGTTGTTGAGGATCGTGAACTTGTAGTTCTTCGTGAACTCGAACGGCACCGTGCCGGCGGAGAACTGGTTGTGCACGATCAGCCGGTGCGGGTCGTTCTTCCAGAAGTCCCGCGCCACGCCCGACTTGGTCACCGGGTACCAGCGCCCGAGCGCGCCCTCGACGAACGGGATCAGGTTCTCGTCCTCCAGGATGAAGGCGATGAACTCCTTGCCGCGCTTCTTGTTCTTGGCGTCGGCGAACATGACCCCGGTCTTGACCGCCGCGCGGTAGACGAACGGCTTGCCGTCGGGCTTGTTGGGGAACGCTGCGGTGGCGATCAGCTCGGTCGCGTTCCTCTTGGCCTGCTCGCGCTCCTCCGGCTTCAGCTTCTCATTGGTCGAGTCGTCCACCCACTTCGAGACAATCGAGATGGTGGCGTTGTGCGTCATCATGATCGTCTTGTTGTGGAAGGCGACGTTGTTGTCCGGGTCCTTCCAGCTGACCGAGGAAGGCGGGGTGCAGCCGCGCGTGAAGATGTCGGTGTAGTCCTTCATCGCCGCGACCAGGCCCCGCTTGACCTTCGGGTCGTCCACGGTCAGCTTGCCGTTGGCGTCGACCAGGCTGACGTTGTGCGCGTCCATGAACGTGAGGAAGGAATAGAACGAGTCGGTCGAGTCCACGCCCATCGGGTGGCCGATGGCGTAGCTGCGCTTGCCCGAGGCCTTGCGGTGCGCAGCCTGCGCCTTGCCGCACCAGAAGTCCCAGTAGCCCTTCCAGTTCTTCGGGATGTCGGCCTCCTTCAGGCCGGCTTCCTTCAGCATGTCCTTCCAGTACTGGATGTGGATCGTCTGCTGCTCGAGAGGGAAGGCGTAGTAGGCGCGCTTCTTCGCCGCGTCGTTCCACAGGAAGGTGGTCTCGATGGTGTTCTTGAGGAACCGGTCCTTGATCGGGTTGATGACGTCCGAGATGTCCTCGAGCTTGCCGTCGAACGCCCACTTGCTGGTGACCTGGAAGTCGTAGACATGGCCGAAGGCGACGTCGGGCACGTTCTTCGCGTCGAGCGCGGCGACGGTCTTCGGGATGATCTCCTGCACCGCGTAGCGGGACAGCTCGACCTTCACCCCGGTCTTCTTCTCGAACTTGGCCACCATGTCGTCGAGCGCCTTGTCCTCGGCGGCGTAGAAGCCCTTGGTGAACCAGACCACCAGCTTTTCCTGCGCGGCGGCCGGCTGCGCGAACGCGAGCGCGGCGGCGCAGGCGATGGCGCACAATCCTGTGCTTTTCATGATGTCCTCCTCCCCAGTGTACGGAACGGTCTGCGACGGAATGCGCGGGCAAGGCTAGCGCGGCGGGAGGGGTTGGTCAAGTGGCCTGACCAATTGACGCCGGGCATGGCCCCCGCCGCTGCTGGCGGCGCCCGGCGCGGCCGGTTGCGCGGGCGTGCGCGGCGCGTCGGCTATAATCCGCGCCCTTCGCGGTCGATCAACAGCAACGGGAGGCGGTGCGGCAGATGGCGGGCAGACTCGCAGGCAAGACGGCCTTCATCACCGCGGCCGGGCAGGGCATCGGACGCGGCGCGGCGCTCGCCTTCGCGCGCGAGGGCGCGCAGGTGTGGGCCACCGACGTCAACGCCAAGGCATTGGCTGACCTGGAAGGCCGCGACGGCATCCGCACCCGGGTGCTCGACGTCCTCGACGAGGCCGCGATCGCGCAGGCGGCCGCGGAGGCCGGCCCGGTGGACGTGCTGTTCAACTGCGCCGGCTACGTCGCCCACGGCAGCATCCTCGACTGCAGCAACAAGGACTGGGACTTCAGCTTCAACCTGAACGTGCGCTCCATGTTCTGGGTGACCAAGGCCTTCCTGCCCGGGATGCTGAAGAGGGGCGGCGGCTCGATCATCAACATGTCCTCCATCGCCTCGAGCGTGAAGGGCCTGCCCAACCGCTTCGCCTACGGCGCCACCAAGGCCGCGGTGGTCGGGCTCACCAAGTCCATCGCCGCCGACTACGTCAAGCAGGGCATCCGCTGCAACTGCATCGGCCCCGGCACGGTGGACACGCCGTCCCTCGGCGAGCGCATCGCCGCCTTCGCCGACCCGGTGCAGGCGAAGAAGGATTTCATCGCCCGCCAGCCCATGGGGCGGCTGGGCACCGTCGAGGACATCACCGGGCTGCTGGTGTTCCTCGCCTCGGACGAGTCGCTGTTCGCGACCGGCAACATGTATTCGATCGACGGAGGCATGACCATATGAAGCTGTGCCGCTATGGCAAGAACGGGTTCGAGAAGCCGGGCATGATCGACGGCGAGGGCAGGCTGCGGGACCTGTCCAAGGTGGTGGAGAACATCGGGCCGAACGAGATCTCCCCGCGCGGGCTGAAGATGCTCGCCAAGCTCAAGCCCGAATCGCTGCCGCTGGTGGCGAACAGCCCGCGCCTGGGCGTGCCGTACGTCGGCATCGGCAAGTTCGTCGCCATCGGCCTGAACTATTCCGATCACGCCAGGGAGGCCGGCATGGCGATCCCCTCCGAGCCGATCGTGTTCATGAAGGCCACCACCTGCATCAGTGGCCCGAACGACGACATCATCCAGCCGAGGAATTCCACCAAGCTCGACTGGGAGGCGGAACTGGGCGTGGTGATCGGCACCAGGGCGCAGTACGTGAGCGAAAAGGACGCGCTCTCGCACGTCGCCGGGTACTGCTGCATCAACGACGTCTCCGAGCGCGCCTTTCAGCTCGCCACCGGCCAGTGGGACAAGGGCAAGGGCTTCGACACCGCCGGTCCGATCGGTCCCTGGCTGGTGACCGCCGACGAGGTGGGCGACCCGCAGAACCTGGACATGTGGCTGGACGTGAACGGCAAGCGCATGCAGACCGGCAACACCCGCACCATGATCTTCAGCGTGGCGCAGATCGTCTCGCACGTCAGCCAGTACATGACGCTGATGCCGGGCGACGTCATCACCACCGGCACGCCCCCGGGCGTGGGCATGGGCGTGAAGCCCAACCCGGTGTGGCTCAAGCCCGGCGACGTGGTGTCCTTCGGCATCCACGGCCTGGGCGAGCAGCGCACGAAAGTGGTGGCCTGGAAGGGCTGACGCCTAGCGGAACTGCGAGGTCATGAAGTTGAGCCGCTCGGCCATGGCGGTGAGCATCGCCATGCCGAAGGCGGGGCTCGACTTCACCAGCGCGACGAAGTCGTTGCGGTTCAGGCCCAGCAGCTCGCAGTCGGCCTCGGCGGCGGCATCGGCACTGCGCGGCGACTGGTCCACCAGCGCCATCTCTCCGAATGTGCCGCCGGCGCCGACCCGGTCCACCACCTTGCCCTGGATCGAGATCGCCACCACGCCGGCGGCGACGATGTACATGAACGCCCCGGTATCGCCCCGCTTCATGATGGACTGGCCGGCGGCGTAGCGCACCGGCTCGCGGTCGCGCAGCAGCGTGCGCAGCCCGGCCATCAGCTTCTTGTCGAACACGCTGGAGGGCTTGGCCTCGCCCTTGTCCTCGATGGCCTTGCCGCGCTGCAGCGCGGCCGCGGTCTGACGGATGCGCAGGATCATGATCGCCAGCAGCATCAGCGCGAACTCGGGCTTGGCCTGGAGGCCGGCCTCGAACTGCTTGCCGTCGATGGACATGACGCGGCAGTTGGTCTTCGCCGTCGCGGTGGCGCTGCGCGGCTGATGGATCAGCGTCGCCATTTCGCCGAAGATCTCGCCCACCTTGACCGTGCCCAGCGCCTTGCCGCCCACCGACAGGGCGACTTCGCCCTCCAGCACCAGGTACATCTTGTCGTTCTTCGAGAACAGGCCGCTGGTCTTGTCGTCCTTGGCGAACAGCACGCCGCCGGCCGGCACCGTCTCGCCCTTGCCGGCGCCGCGGAAGAACTCCATCGCCACCGCGGCGTTGTAGACCGGGCTCGCGGCCGGCCGCGCCGCTTCGGGCGCCGCCACCCGCCCGGGCGTGGTCTTGGAGAAGTCCAGGTCGCTCACGGCGCAAGTTTAATACGCCGGCGCCGGGTCGGGGGCGGGGCCGCCTTGGCGCGGCGCAGCGGGCCTAGCCGGCGTGCCGTCCGCGGAACGCCCAGCGCGTGAAGCGGCGCTCGATGAGCGCGGTGATGGCGTACAGCACGATGCCCAGCACCGCCAGCACCAGCAATCCGGCGAACACGATCGGCACCTGGAACGCGGCCTGCGCGTCCAGCATCAGCTTGCCGATGCCGCGGTTGGAGCCCACCGTCTCGGACACCACCGCGCCGACGAAGGCGAGCGTGATCGCCACTTTCAGGGAGCCGAAGAAGTAGGGCAGCGAGCGCGGGATGCCGACCTTGCGCATGACGTCCAGCTTCGAGGCGCCCAGCGCGCGCAGCACGTCCTCCAGCTCGGGCTCGGTGGTGGCGAGGCCGGTGGCGACGTTGACCACGATGGGGAAGAAGGAGATCAGGAACGCGGTCAGCACCGCCGGCACCTCGCCGATGCCGAACCACAGGATGAGCACCGGCACCACCGCCACCTTGGGCACCGAGTTGAAGCCGACCAGCACCGGATAGATGCCGGCATAGATGGCGCGGTGCCAGCCGACGCCGATCCCGAGCAGCAGGCCGAACACCGTGGCGATCAGGAACCCGAGCAGCGTCGTCCACAGCGTGACCACGGAGTTGGAGGCGATCGGGTCGCGGTACTGCCACAGCGCGGCGAACACGTCCGAGGGCGCCGGCAGGATGGTGAGCGGCACCGAGAACGCGACGCACACCAGCTCCCAGGCGGCGAACATCGCCACCACGAACGCCGCGGGCGAGAGCACCTTGATCGCGAACTCGCGCCGGTCCATCAATGGCGCCCGCCAATCAGCGCGCGCAGCTCGTGCACGATGTCCTGGAACGCCGGCGTGTACGTGACCTCGAGGTCGCGCGGCCGCGGCAGCACCACCTCGCAGCGCTTGAGGATCCGGCCGGGCCTGTTCGACATCACGTAGACCGTGTCGGCGAGGAACACCGCCTCGCGCAGGTCGTGCGTCACCAGCATCACGGTGACCTTGCGCTCGGCCTGGATGTCGCGCAGCACGCACCACAGCTCTTCGCGCGTGAAGGCGTCCAGCGCGCCGAAGGGCTCGTCCAGCATCAGGATCTCCGGCTCGTGCACCAGGGCGCGGCAGATGGACGTGCGCTGCTGCATCCCGCCGGAGAGCTCCCAAGGGTGCTTGTCTGTGAAGCCGGCAAGGCCCACCGATTCGAGCAGCCGGCGCGCCTTGTCGCGGTACTGCCGGCGTTCGGCACCCATCCGGCTGCGGTAGGGTTCGACGATTTCCAGCGGCAGCAGCACGTTCTCCACCGCGGTGCGCCAGGGCAGCAGGTTCGAATTCTGGAACGCCATGCCCACCGATTTCAGCGGCCCGGATACCGGCTTGCCCTCGATTGCGAGCGTTCCCGAGGCCGGCGGATGCAGCCCCGAGATGAGCTTCATGAGCGAGGACTTGCCGCAGCCGGAGGGGCCGACCACGGCGATGAACTCGCCCCTGGCGATGCCGAGGCTGACCTGCTCGATCGCCGTGACCGCGGCCGCGCCGCGGCCGTAGGTCATCGAGACCCGATCGAGCCGGACGAGGTCCTGCAACCTACTTCACCCGCCGTTGCTCGAGCGGCGGCAGGTACTGCGCGGTGAATACGTCCGACGCCTTGGGCTTCGCCGTGAAGCTGAACGTCAGCGCGATCTGGTCGATGGAGCGCTCCAGCCGCTTCATGTCAACCGCGCCCAGGCCGTTCTTCTGCACATCCGGGGTGATGAAGTTCTTCTGCAGCGAGAGCTTCAGGCGCTCCAGTTCCACCTCGCGCCGGGCGATCGGGTTGCGCTTCATCAGCGAGTCGATCGCGGCCTCGGGGTTCCTCGCGGTGTCCTGGATGCCGCGGATCGTGGCCTTGACGAACCCCGACACCGCCTTGGGCGAGAAGCGCATGAAGTCCGGGTTGGCGATGATGGCGTTGCCGTACAGGTCCACGCCGTGGTCGCGCATGTGCAGCACCACGATCTGGTCGGCGGGCACGTTGTTGGCGCGCAGGTTCATGAACGAGGAGAACCAGAACCCGGTGATCGCGTCCACCTTGCCCTGCGCCAGCATCGGCTCGCGCACCGGGAAGCCGACATTTTCGATCCGGACCTTCGAGGCGTCGATCCCGTTGGCCTTCACGAAGATCGGCCATTGGGCGTAGGCGCCGTCGGGCGCGGGCGCGCCCAGGATCCGGCCTTCCAGGTCCTTCGGCTTGGTGATGCCGGACTTCTTCAGCGTGACGATGGAGAAGGCCGGCGTGTCGTACACCATCATCACCGCCTTCACCGGCAGGTTGCGTGCGTTGTCGCGGTACTTGACCAGGGAATTGATGTCGGCGAAGCCCATCTCGTAGGCGCCCGAGGCCACCCGGTTGATGCCCTCGACCGAGCCCGAGCCCGGGTCGATGGATACCTCCAGCCCCTCGGCCTTGTAGTAGCCCTTGTCGATGGCGACGAAGTAGGGGGCGGCGGGCCCCTCGAAGCGCCAGTCCAGGGCGAAGCGGACCGGGGTCAGCTTCTGCGCCAGGGCGGAACTGGAGGACAGAGCGGCGAGCAGGGCTAGGCTCGCAGCGAACAGGGCTGTGGGAAGACGCATGAAAGGGCTCCGGAATGGATGCTTCAAGTCTAATTTGGAGTAAGCTTTTGCGGCAAGCATCGTACGCAAGGAGCCTGCCATGAACGAACGCGCCCGCCCGGAAGCCGTCTCCACCTCGCTGGAGAACTCCGCCTTCTTCATGCCCTTCAGCATGAACCGGCACTTCAAGAAATCGCCGCGCCTGGTGACGCGCGCCGAAGGGGTGCACTACCACACCGCCGACGGCCGCAGGATCATCGACGGCACTTCCGGCCTGTGGTGCGTCAACGCCGGCCACTGCCGGCCGAAGATCGTGGCCGCGGTGCAGAAGCAGGCAGCGCAGCTCGATTTCTCGCCGCCGTTCCAGCTCGGCAACCCGATGGCCTTCGAGTTCGCCGACCGGCTGATCAAGATCGCGCCCAAGGGGATGACGCGGGTGTTCTTCGCCAACTCGGGCTCCGAGTCGGTGGACACGGCGCTCAAGCTGGCGCTCGGCTACCACCGGATGCGCGGCGAAGGCCATCGCGTGCGGCTGATCGGCCGCGAGCGCGGCTACCATGGCGTCAACTTCGGCGGCACCGCGGTGGGCGGCATCGTCGGCAACCGCAAGATCTTCGGCGCCCTGGTCTCCGGCGTCGACCACCTGCGCCACACCCATGACCTGGAGCGCAATGCCTTCTCGCGCGGTCAGCCGAAGCACGGCGCCGAGCTGGCGGATGACCTCGAGCGCCTGTGCGCGCTGCACGACCCCTCCACCATCGCCGCGGTCATCGTCGAGCCGGTGGCCTGCTCCGCCGGCGTGCTGGTGCCGCCGGTGGGGTACCTGGAGCGGCTGCGCGAGATCTGCACCAAGCACGGCATCCTGCTCATTTTCGACGAGGTGATCACCGCCTTCGGGCGCCTGGGCAAGCCTTTCGGCTCGCAGCACTTCGGCGTCACGCCGGACCTCATCACGAGCGCCAAGGGCATCACCAACGCCGCCGTCCCCATGGGCGCGGTGTTCATGAAGGAAGAGATCTATCAGGCCTTCATGGGCGGACCGGAGAAGGCGATCGAGATGCCGCACGGCTACACCTACTCCGCGCACCCGCTCGCCTGCGCCGCGGGGCTCGCGACGCTGGACGTGTACGAGGAGGAAGGGCTGCTGACGCGCGCCGCGGAACTGTGGCCCTACTGGGAAGAGCAGGCGCATTCGCTCAGGGGCCTGCCCAACGTCATCGACATCCGCAACATCGGCCTCATCGCCGCCATCGAGCTGGCGCCCTCCGCCGAGGGGCCGGGGCGGCGCGGGCTCGAGGCGCACGTGCGCGCGTTCGAGAAGGACGCCTACATCCGCGTCTCCGGCGACATCATCGCGCTGGCGCCGCCGCTCATCATCCAGAAGAGCGAGATTGACCAGCTGTTCGCGACGGTGCGCGAGGTGCTGAAGACGCTGCCCTAGTCGGGGGCCGCGCCGCCACGGACCCAGCGGTCGAGGAGCTCACGTTCCTCCGCCGTCATCCCGGTGACGTTCCCGGGCGGCATGATTTTTGTCAGCACGGCCTGCTGGTGGATCATCGTCGCCATGGCGCGGACGCGCTCCGCCGACTCCAGCGCCAGTCCCCTGGGTGCTTCCGCCAGGCCCGGGAACGACGGCTTCGCGGCGTGGCAGGAAACGCAGCGTAGGTCCATGACGCGCCGGACTTCCTCGAACTTCACCGCCGCGGCACCGACCTCGCTGCGCGGCGCGAGCATCGCAGCCACCGCGATCAGGATAAGGATCGCCGCCGCCAGCGGCCAGGCCGGCGCCGCGCCCTTGTGGCGCATCACGAACCAGACGCGGATCAGGGCGCCGGAGACGGTGAGCGCCACCAGCACCAGCCAGCCCCAGCGGCTGCCGAAGGTCATGGCGTAGTGGCTGGAGATCATCACGAACAGCACCGGAAGCGTGAGGTAGGTGTTGTGGACGCTGCGCTGCTTGCCGGCCAGCGCATGCTTCGGGTCGGGTTCCCGGTGCTCCTGCTTCGCGCGCACCAGCTCGCGCTGGCCGGGGATGATGACGTGGGCGACGTTGCCCACCATGATGGTGCCGAGGATGGCGCCGTAGTGGATGTAGGCGCCGCGGCCGCTGAAGACGAGGGACAGCCCCCAGGCCGTCGCCGCGAGGAAAGCCAGCAGCACGGCGGCGAGCGCGGCGTCGTTGCGCCCCAGCGGCGAGCGGCACAGCCCCTCGTACACGGCAAGGCCGGCGACGAGGCTGGCGAGGCCGATGCCGACTGCCTGCGCCTTCGACAGCGGCATCACGGCCGGATCCACGAGGTAGGTTTCGGCATTGACGTAATAGAGCAGGACGAGCAGCGCAAAGCCGGTGACCCAGGTCCAGTAGGCCTCCCACTTGAACCAGTGCAGGCGTTCGGGCAGCGCCGGCGGCGCGAGCCGGTACTTCTGCGCGTGGTAGAACCCGCCGCCGTGCACCGCCCAGAGTTCGCCCGCGACGCCGCGCTCGCGATCCTCGGCGCGCTTCGGGGCCTCCAGGGAGTTGTCCAGCCAGATGAAGTAGAGCGAGGCGCCGATCCAGGCGATGCCCACGACCAGATGCGCCCAGCGCAGCAGCAGACCGAGCCAGTCGAGGAGGTAGGCCTCCATCAGCGGCCCATGCGCGTCAGCTGCCCCGGTAGGTGGAGTAGCTCCAGGGCGAGCAGAGCAGCGGCACGTGCACGTTGGCCGCAGGATCGGCAATGCCGAAACGCACCGGCACGCGGTCCAGGAACGGCGGCTCGGGCAGCGCCAGGCCCTGGGCGCGGAAGTAGTCCGCGACATGGAACACCAGCCGGTACTGCCCCCTGGCGAAGGCGGGGCCTTCCGCCAGCGGCGCATCGGTCCTGCCGTCGGCGTTGGTGGTCGCTGCCTTGAGCGGCCGCCAGCGCCCGTCCTCCAGCACCGCCAACTCGACCTTCATGCCCGCCGCCGGCCTGCCGCCGGCGGTGTCCAGCACATGCGTGGTGAGCTTGCCCATTCAGGCCTCCGCGACCGGGCGGACCAGTTTCTCCAGGCGTCCGCGCGCGATGTGGCCGATCTGCTCCAGCGCGCGCGCGAACTCCGCCTCCGTTGCGTTGCCGATGCGGCTTTCAAGTTCGGCGAACACGCTCTCGCGCGTGGCATGCAGCGCGAGGGCGATGATGCAGGGAAAGCCGTGCCGCTCCCGATAGCGGCGATTCAGGTCCGACAGGCGCCTGAACTCCGCGCGGCCGAGCGCGTTGATCCCCAGGCGCGCCTGCTCGCCCGAGGAGTGGGCCGTCAGGCGGCTCGCCGCCGCCGCGCGGCCGGCGAGCTCCGGGTGCGCGCGGATCAGCGCGAGCTGCGCCTCGCGCGGCGCCTCGGCCACCACCGCCTGCATCGCGGCGACGAGCGCGGCGCGGTTGGCGAACGGCCGCCTGGCCAGGGCGCGCTCGGCGATCCAGGGAGAATGCTCGTAGACCGCGCCGAAGGCGTCGATGAACTCGAGGCGGTCCATGCGGTTGATCCGGTCCATGGGGTGCATCGGCGCCGGTAAGTATACTGGCGGCCACCATGTCCGCCGGCTATCCACGCGACCTCGCCGGATACGGCGCGCAGCCGCCGCACGCGAAGTGGCCCGGCGGCGCGCGCATCGCGCTGCAGTTCGTCCTCAACTACGAGGAGGGCGGCGAGAACTCGGTCCTGCACGGCGACCCGGCCAGCGAGGCGTTCCTGTCGGAGATCGTGGCCGCGCAGCCGATCGTGGGCCAGCGCCACATGTCCATGGAGTCCATCTACGAGTATGGCTCCCGCGCCGGCGTCTGGCGCCTGCTGCGCCTGTTCCGCAAGTTTGACGTTCCGCTCACGGTGTTCGGCGTGGCGATGGCGATGGAGCGCAACCCGGCGGTGGTGGACGCCTTCCTCGAGGCCCGGCACGAGATCGCGAGCCATGGCTGGCGCTGGATCGACTACCAGCACGTGCCGCCCGAGGTGGAGCGCGAGCACATGCAGCGCGCGATCGAGATCCAGCGGCGCCTCACCGGCGAGCGGCCGCTGGGCTGGTACACCGGACGCACCAGCCCGAATACGCGGCGGCTGGTGCTCGAGGAGGGCGGCTTCCTCTATGACGCCGACGACTACTCCGACGACCTGCCGTTCTACGACGCCAGCCACGGCCGGCCGCATCTGGTGGTGCCCTACACGCTGGACGCCAACGACATGCGCTTCGCCTCGCCGCAGGGCTTCAATTCCGGCGAGCAGTTCTTCCGCTACCTGAAGGATGCCTTCGACACGCTGTACGAGGAGGGCCGAAGCGCGCCGAAGATGATGTCGATCGGGCTGCACTGCCGACTGGTCGGGCGCCCGGGCAGGATCGCGTCGCTGGACCGGTTCCTGAAGTACGCCACCGCCAAGCCGAGGGTGTGGTGCGCGCGCCGCATCGATATCGCGCGGCACTGGCTCAAGCACCACCCGTTCCGCGCGTCCTAGCGCCGGCGTCCGGCGCGCAGCACCTGTCCCAGCGCGGCGAGCGTCCGCCGTACCGCAGCGGGGCGCGCATTGGCGCCCATCGCGCCGATGCGCCAGATCTTCCCGTGCAGCGGGCCGAACGAGGTGCCGATCTCGATGTTGTGGCGCTCGAGCATCCGGCGGCGCACCCGCTCTCCGTCCACGCCCTTCGGAATCCAGACTCCGGTGACGTTGGGCATCTTGTGCGCCAGGTCGCCGTAGGGCTCGAGGTCCAGCGCGCGCAGGCCCGCGAGCACCTGCCGCGAGGCCTCGGCATGGCGCGCATGGGCATGGCGCAGGCCTTCGGCAACCAGCAGCCGCCCGCACTCCCTGGCCGCATACAGCATGGTGGTTGACTCGGTGTGGTGGTTGAGCGCCTGCTCCGACCAGTAGTCCATGATCATGGCGAGGTCGAAGTAGTTGGACTGGATGCGCTTGCCGGTGCCGGGGCGGTAGCCCGCCTTCTGCAGACCTCGCTCGACGTGCCGGCGCCGGTAGATCGCCTTCGCCGCCCGCTCGCTGATGGTCATCGGCGCGATGCCCGAGGGCCCGCCCAGGCATTTCTGCAGGCCGGCGCTCACCACATCCAGGCCCCAGCGGTCCACCGGCAGCGGCATGCCGCCCAGCGTCGCGGTGGCATCCACGTAGCTGAAGGCGCCGTGGCGCGCGCAGATGCGGCCGATTTCCCCCAGCGGCTGCGCCATGGTGGTGGAGGTGTCGCCCTGGCACAGCGCCACCAGCTTGGGACGGTGCTTGCGGACCGCGCGCTCGATCGCCTCGGGCTCGAACACCGTGCCCCAAGGCGTCTCGAGGGTGCGGACGTCGGCGCCGCAGCGGCTCGCGATCTCGGCCAGCAGGTGGCCGAAGCGGCCGAACACCGGCACCAGGACGCGGTCGCCCGGCTCCACCAGCGAGACCAGCGCGGCCTCGATCCCCGCGCGCGCGGTGCCGTCCACCATCAGCGTCTGGCGGTTGCGGGTCCGGAACACCCGGCGGTAGAGCGCCGAGGTCTCGGCCATGTAGCGGCGGAACTGGGGATCGAACTGGCCCAGCAACTGCGTCGACATCGCCCGCAGCACCTGCGGGTAGGCGTTGATGGGCCCGGGGCCCATCAGGAGGCGGGGAGTCGGCTTAAGCGATGGAAACTGCAGGCTGGACCCGCAGGGCCGCGCTACTTCGCGGCGGCCCTCACCACGCCCAGCCGCCGGCCGCGGGCCGGCTGCTTGAGGCGCGGCGGGTTCACCAGGTCGCGCACGAAGTTGGGCAGGGCGAACACGCCCTCGTGGGTCTCGCCGTTGTAGAACTTCAGGTCCTGGAGCTTCCTCTGCTCGATGCGCCGGTCGATCTCGTCGGCGGTGAAGGCCTTGGGATCGAGCTTGTCGGAGCACACCGCCATGGTCCACTGCGCGCCGTAGAGCGGGATGTACATGGTGTACGGCCGCACGATGCGGAACACGCCGTTCAGGCGCTGCGCCAGCTCGGCGACGCGCTCCGGGCGCGCCACCGGGGCGCCGATGTGCAGCACCAGCGCCCCGCCGGGGGCGAGGACGTGGCGGCACTGCTGGAAGAACTCGGTCGAGTACAGCGCCTCGGCCGGCCCCATCGGGTCGTTCAGGTCGAGCACCACCAGGTCGAAGCGCTCCGCGGTCTCGCGGATGAACTTCATGCCGTCGCCGACCAGCACGCGCAGGCGCGGGTCGTCGAACGCGCCGCGGTGCACGGCGTGGAAGTGCTCCTTGGCGACCTTGATCACGTCCTCGTCGATCTCGCACATGGTCACCTGCTCGACCGAGGGGTGCTTGAGCGCCTCTTCCGACGACCCGCCGTCGCCGCCGCCCACGATCAGCACCTTGCGCGGCGCGTTGTGCGCGGCCAGCGCCGGGTGGATCAGGTTCTCGTGGTAGACGAACTCCTCGCGCTCGGAGGTCATGTTGTAGCCGTCGAGGCGGAAGATGCGCCCGTAGTGCGGCGTGTCGTAGACCTCGAGCTTCTGGTAGCGGGTCTGCCACTCGCCCAGCTTCCTGGTCGCCTTGATGTAGAAGCCGGTGGACTCGTTCAGCGGCTCCATGATCAGGTGCTCGCCGCGGTCGACCTCGTGGCGCGCGACCTCGCCCGGCTCGAAGTGGGCGATGATGGCCTCGAACAGCTGCCGCGCCTTGCCGGAATTGTCGGCGCTGTAGTTGCAGACGTATACGTCCAGCGTCAGGCCCTTGTTCTCGGGCCAGGTGTGGATCGCCAGGTGCGATTCGGCGAGCACCACCGCGCCGGTGAAGCCGGAGCCATCGAACTGGTGGAAACGGGAGTCCATCACGGTCAGGCCGGAGGCGCGCACCATGTCGAGGCACAGCGCCTCGAAGCGCTTGCCGTCGAGCAGCCGCTGCGGGTCGCAACGACACCCGCTCAGGTCACCGATGAGATGCAGACCGTTCATGTCCGTGCCCCCCGAGAAATGCGAAGGCGCAACCCTGCACCAAATACTCCGGGCTGCGCCTCAGCGTCACCGCCTCGCGGCGGAAAACAGTGCTTGTTGCCGTCGTTCAATTCGTTCAAAGCCCCCGTTTCACGCGAGTCCGACTCGCATCTCTTCGGTCACGGAATCGATCAACCGCCGAGCGATCGAGATTCTGCTCGGAAGTTTCGGTAAATGCAAGACTTTGAACCAGTTTGCGGCCTCGATTTCCCCCTCCTGCGGCCGGATCTCGCCGCCCGCCCAGTCGCAGACGAAGGCGATCATGAGCGAGTTCGGGAACGGCCAGGGCTGGCTGGCGAAGTAGCGGATGCCGGAGACCCGGACGCCGACCTCCTCCTCGACCTCCCGCGCCACGCACTGCTCCAGGGTTTCGCCCGCCTCGACGAAGCCGGCCAGGGCGCTGTACATCCCGGGCGGGAAGTGCGGGCTGCGGGCGAGCAGCACCTCGTCGTCGCGGCGGATCAGCGCCATCACCGCGGGCGCGATCTTCGGGTACGCGGTGAGCCGGCACGCCGGGCAGATGCGCGAGCGCTCCTCGGTCCGCGCCTCGGTGGCGGTGCCGCAACGGCCGCAGAAGCGGTGGTTGCGGTCCCAGTCCACCAGCTGGACCGCGCGGCCGGCGAGCGCAAAATGCGCGTCCTCCAGCACCGAGAACAGCGCGCGCAGGCTCTCGAAGCCCATGCCGGGCGGGGGCGCGGGCGCCTCCGCGGGGGCCTCCGCGGCCCAGCAGTCCACGCCGGTCAGGCGCCCTAGATATAGCGTCCGCGCCGGCTCGAACCACAACCAGTTGTTGCGTTTCAGCAACGCGCTGCCCCTGGGCACTTTCGCCCAGGAGGCGCGCGACGGCACGCGCGGGTCGTCCGAGGGACGGGGATTGGGTGGCCCCAGTTCCACCAGCAGGCGGTCGCCACGGAACACGAACCAGTGGGCCTCGCCGCCCTCGTCCGAGGGCGCGCCGGGGGCGGTGACGCCGGCTTCGAAGCCGGCCGGGCTGGTGAACGGCATTTCAGTCATGGACGGATTATAGGAAGGGTGCTTGGCTATAATTCGCGCCTCCGTTCCCTTGTCGCTTTTTCCTCTCAGCCGAGCGCGATGACATCTCCGGCGTCCGACCCGGTCTCTGACCGCCAACTGGCCGATTCGCTCCGGGCCTTGGCGATGGACGCGGTCCAGGCCGCCAATTCCGGCCATCCCGGGATGCCCATGGGCATGGCCGAGATCGCGGTGGCCCTGTGGACGCGCCACCATAGCCACAACCCGGGCAACCCCGCGTGGCCGAACCGCGACCGGTTCGTGCTCTCCAACGGCCACGGCTCGATGCTGCTCTACAGCCTGCTGCACCTCACCGGCTACGACCTGCCGATGGCGGAGCTGAAGCGTTTCCGGCAGCTGGGCTCGAAGACCCCGGGGCACCCGGAATACGGCTGCGCGCCCGGGGTGGAAACCACCACCGGCCCGCTCGGGCAGGGCATCGCCAACGCCGTCGGCATGGCGCTCGCCGAGCGGATCCTCGCCGCCGAGTTCAACCGCCCCGGGCTGGACCTGGTGGACCACCGCACCTGGGTGTTCCTGGGCGACGGCTGCATGATGGAAGGCGTGTCGCACGAGGCCTGCGCGCTCGCCGGCACCCTGGGCCTCGCCAAGCTGGTCGCGATCTACGACGACAACGGCATCTCGATCGATTCCGAGAAGGGCCATATCCGGCAGTGGTACACCGACGACGTGCGCCGGCGGTTCGAGGCCTACGGCTGGCAGGTGATCGCCAACGTCGACGGCCACGACGTCGAGGCGGTGGACCGCGCCATCCGCAAGGCGAAGCGCGAGGCGGGGCGTGAGAAAGGCAGGCCGACGCTGATCTGCGCCAGGACCATCATCGGCAAGGGCGCGCCCACCAAGGCCAACACCGGCGGCGCGCACGGCGCGCCGCTGGGCGACAAGGAGATCGCGGCGACGCGCGAGGCGATCGGCTGGCCGCACCCGCCGTTCGAGATCCCCGGGGGCATCGCCCGCGCCTGGGACGCGCGCGAGCGGGGCAAGCGCGCCGAGCGCCGCTGGAAGGGGGTGCTGTCGGCCTACCAGCAGCAGTTCCCCGCCGAGGCGGCGGAGTTCGCGCGCCGCACCGCCGGCGAACTGCCGCGCGATTTCCAGGAGCGCGCCCGCGCCATGCTGGCGCAGGCGGCCACCCTCGCCGAGACCATCGCCACGCGCAAGGCGTCGCAGAACGCCCTGGAGGCCCTCGTTCCCGCGCTGCCCGAGCTGGTTGGCGGCTCGGCGGACCTGGCCGGCTCCAACCTGACCCTGGCCAAGGCCTCGAAGGCGGTCGGGCCCTCGGGCGGCGGCAACTACGTCTTCTACGGCGTGCGCGAGTTCGGCATGGCCGCGGTGATGAACGGCCTCGCCCTGCACGGCGGCGTGATTCCCTACGGCGGCACCTTCCTGGTGTTTTCCGACTACGCGCGCAACGCGCTGCGCATGGCGGCCCTCATGGGCCAGCGCGCGGTCTACGTCTTCACCCACGATTCCATCGGCCTGGGCGAGGACGGCCCGACGCACCAGCCGGTGGAGCATGCGGCCAGCCTGCGCCTG
The DNA here is from genome assembly GCA_964564865.1 of uncultured Bordetella sp. GTDB lineage: Bacteria > Pseudomonadota > Gammaproteobacteria > Burkholderiales > SG8-39 > RBG-16-66-20. Next base: position 62,569 of record CAZMDA010000001.1, read on the forward strand.
ATCCCGAACCTGGATGTCTGGCGCCCCTGCGACGCGGTCGAGACCACGGTTTCCTGGATCGCCGCGCTGGAACGGCGCCAGGGGCCCACGGCGCTGCTGCTGTCGCGCCAGAACCTGCCCAGCGTCTCGCACGAGAAGGCCGAGGCGGCGGAGGCGATCCGCCGCGGCGGCTACGTCCTCGCCGACGCGCCCTTCGCCAAGGCGGTGATCATCGCCAGCGGCTCCGAGGTGCAGCTGGCGCTGGCTGCGGCGAAGCTGCTCGAGTTCCCGGTTCGCGTGGTGTCCATGCCCTCGACCACGGTGTTTGACCGGCAGGACGCAGCCTGGCGCGAGGCGGTGCTGCCCAGGGGCATGCCGCGCGTCGCCGTCGAGGCCGGGGTCACCGACGGCTGGCGCAAATACGTCGGCCTGGAGGGGGCCGTGGTCGGCATCGACCGCTTCGGCGAGTCCGCCCCCGCGGCCGAGTTGTTCAAGCACTTCGGCTTCACGCCGGAGAATGTCGCCAATGCCGTGAGGAGCGTACTGAAATGACGATCAAGGTAGCCATCAACGGCTTCGGCCGCATCGGTCGCAACATCCTGCGCGCCCATTTCGAAAGCGCGCAGCAGCACGACCTCCGGTTCGTCGCCGTGAACGACCTGGGCGACGCGAAGACCAACGCCCACCTGCTGAAGTACGACACCGCGCATGGCCGCTTCAAGGGCACGGTGGAGGTGAGCGGCAACGTCATGAAGGTCAACGGCCAGGACATCCAGGTGGTGGCCGAGCGCGATCCGTCGAAGCTGCCCTGGAAGGCGCTCGGCGTGGACATCGTGCTGGAGTGCACCGGCCTGTTCACCAGCAAGGCGAAGGCGGGCGCGCACCTTGCCGCCGGCGCGCGCAAGGTGATCATCTCCGCCCCCGGCGACAAGGACGTGGACCGCACCGTGGTATACGGCGTCAACCACGGCGAGCTGAAGGGCTCGGACACCGTGATCTCGAATGCCTCCTGCACCACCAATTGCCTGGCGCCGCTGGTGAAGGCGCTGGATGACCGCATCGGCGTGGTCTCGGGCCTGATGACCACGGTGCACGCCTACACCAACGACCAGGTGCTCACCGACGTGTACCACTCGGACCTGCGGCGCGCGCGCTCGGCCTCGCAGAACATGATTCCGACCAAGACCGGCGCCGCCGCCGCGGTCGGCCTCGTGCTGCCGCACCTGAACGGCAAGCTGGACGGCTACGCCATCCGCGTGCCCACCATCAACGTCTCCGTGGTGGACCTGTCGTTCGTGGCAAAGAAGGCGACCACGGCGGAGGAGGTGAACGCGGCGCTGCGGCAGGCCGCCGAGGGCGACCTGAAGGGAATCCTGGAGTACGCCACCGAGCCGCTGGTGTCTTCCGACTTCAACCACAACCCGGCCAGCTCGATCATCGATTCGCTGCTCACCAAGGTCTCCGGCGACACGCTGGTGAAGGTCGCCAGCTGGTACGACAACGAGTGGGGCTTCTCCAACCGGATGCTGGACGTCGCCGTCGCGCTCAACAACGCGAAGTAGCCATGAAGTTCAAGAGGCTGGCCGACCTCGAGCTCCGGGGGCAGCGGGTCTTCATCCGCGCCGACCTCAACGTGCCGCAGGACGCCTCCGGCGCCATCACCGACGACACCCGCATCCGCGCCTCGGTGCCGGGCATCCGGATGGCGCTGGACCAGGGCGCCGCGGTGATGGTCACCTCGCACCTCGGGCGCCCGAAGGAGGGCGTGTTCGATGCGCGCGATTCCCTGGCGCCGGTGGCGCGGCGCCTTGGGGAACTCCTCGGGCGCGGGGTCCGGCTGCTGCCGGACTGGGTGGGCGGCGTCGCGGTGCAGCCGGGCGAGGTGGTCCTGCTCGAGAATTGCCGCTTCAACGCCGGCGAGAAGGCCGACGACGAGGCGCTGTCGAGGAAGATCGCGGCGCTGTGCGACGTCTACGTCAACGATGCCTTCGGCACCGCGCACCGCGCCGAGGCCACCACGCACGGCGTCGCGCGCTTCGCCAAGGTCGCCTGCGCGGGGCCCCTGATGGCGGCGGAACTGGACGCGCTGTCGCGCGCGCTGTCCGACCCGAAGCGCCCCCTGGTGGCCATCGTCGCCGGCTCCAAGGTGTCCACCAAGCTCACCATCCTCGCCGCGCTGGCGAAGAAGGTGGACCGCCTGATCGTCGGCGGCGGCATCCTGAACACCTTCCTGCAGGCGAAGGGCTATGCGGTCGGCAAGTCGCTCGCCGAGGCCGGGCTGGTCGAGGAGGCGAGGAAGATCATGGCGGCGACCGACGTGCCGCTGCCGGAGGACGTCGTGGTCGCCGGCGAGATGTCGGCGCGCGCGCGCGAGTCGGTCACCGACGTGCGCGGCGTCGCGGCGGACGACATGATCCTGGACATCGGGCCCAGGAGTGCCGCGGCGCTGGCGAAGATCCTCGCCGAGGCGGGCACCATCGTCTGGAACGGCCCGGTCGGGGTGTTCGAGATCGACCAGTTCGCCAGGGGGACCGAAGTGGTGGCAAGGGCGATTGCGGATTCGAAGGCGTTCTCGATCGCCGGCGGCGGCGACACCATCGCGGCGATCAACAAGTTCGGCGTCGCGCCGAAGATCGACTACATCTCCACCGCGGGCGGGGCGTTCCTGGAGTTCCTCGAGGGCAAGACGCTGCCGGCGGTGGCGGCGCTGGAGGCGCGCGCGGCGTCCTAGGGCCGCCCGAGCATCCGGCGCAGCGTGGCGTCGCGCAGGACGAAGTGGTGCCACAACGCCGCGGCCGCGTGCGCCGCGGCGAGCAGGAGCAGCGCGTTGCTCAGCACCTCGTGCACTTCCTTGACCGCCTTGCGGTAAGGCGCCAGGTTCGAGAACACGTCGGGCAGGACGACTCCCAGGAAGGCGACAGGCTCGCCCTTGGCCTGCAGCGCGGCGAGGCCGGACAGGGGAACCAGCAGCATCAACGCGTACAGCGCGCCCTTGGTCAGGGTCGCGATGCGCCTGGTCCACTGGCTCGCGTCCAGTTCCGCCACCGGATGCAGCCACCGCCAGGGCAGGCGCGGCACCAGCAGGACCAGCGCCAGCAGGCCGGTGTCGTAATGCAGCAGCTTGAGCACCCGCCGGCCCTCGCTGCCTTTCGGGAACAGGTCCTCCATCTCCATCAGGGCCCAGGCAAGGACGATCAGGATCGCGGCGCTCCAATGCAGGGCGCGGGAGAGGCGGTCATAGGATTCGCCGGGGCGCATATCCCAGACTAGTCCGCCAGGCCGGCGCCGGCCTGACGCAGATCAAGCCGGCGCGGTTCAGGCGTCGCGCGATTTCAGGGCTTGCGGCAGCCCGGCGATCTCCTCCGGGATCGCCATCGCGGCGCGGTCGGCCCGGGCCAGCGACGCCAGCGTGCGCGCCACCACGCCCTCCTGCGGCATGGTGACGCCGTAGAAGAGGGGCGTGGCGCCCTTGAACACCGCCAGCGTGGGGAAGGTCTCGATCTCGATGTCGCCCACCAGCGCGCTGTCGTCCTCGACGTCCAGCCAGACGAACGTCGCGTCCGCGTTGTCCCGGGCCAGCTTGTCGAAGGTGTCGCGGAACTCGCCGCAGGTCTTGCACCAGGCGGCGCAGAGGCAGGCCACCAGCAGGCCGTCCGGGTTGCGCTGATCCGACATAACGCGATGATACACTTTGGAAAATGCTCCGCAGCACCAAGATCGTCGCCACCCTCGGGCCCGCCTCCTCCGACCCTGCCGTGCTCGAGCGAATGGTGCGCGCCGGCGTCGACGTGGTGCGCCTGAACTTCTCCCACGGCACCGCGGAGGACCATCTCGCGCGCGCCACGCTGGTGAAGGAGATCTCGCGCAAGACCGGCCGCACCGTGGGCATCATGTGCGACCTGCAGGGACCGAAGATCCGCGTCGGCAAGTTCCGCGAGGGCAAGGTGACGCTGCAGAAGGGCCAGGCGTTCATCCTGGACGCCGGCTGCGAGCTGGGCGACGAGCAGCGCGCCGGGCTGGACTACAAGGAGCTGCCGCGCGACGTCGCCGAGGGCGCGGTGCTGCTGCTGGATGACGGCAAGATCGTGCTCGACGTGATCCAGGTGCGCGGCGAGGAGGTCCACACCGTGGTGCGCCACGGCGGGGTGCTGTCGAACAACAAGGGCATCAACCGCCAGGGCGGCGGCCTCACCGCGCCGGCGCTCACGCCCAAGGACATCGAGGACATCCGCACCGCCTCGCGGCTGAACGCGGACTACCTGGCGGTGTCCTTCCCCAAGTCCGGCGCCGACATGTACATGGCCCGGGAGCTGATGCGCGCCTCCGGCGGCAAGGCCTTCCTGATCGCCAAGATCGAGCGCGCCGAGGCGGTGATCGAGCCCGCGCTGAAGGAGATCATGAACGCCTGCGACGGCATCATGGTGGCGCGCGGCGACCTCGCGGTCGAGGTGGGCGACGCCTCGGTGCCGGCGCTGCAGAAGAAGATGATCCGCATGGCGCGCGAGCTGAACAAGCTCACCATCACCGCCACGCAGATGATGGAGTCCATGATCGCCAGCCCGGTGCCGACGCGCGCGGAGGTCTCGGACGTGGCCAACGCGGTGCTGGACGGCACCGACGCGGTGATGCTGTCGGCGGAATCGGCCAGCGGGCGCTACCCGGTGGAGGCGATCGAGGCCATGGACCGCATCTGCGTCGAGGCGGAGCAGACGCAGGCGGTCAGCCTGGAGCAGGAGTTCCTCAACCGCGTGTTCACGCGGGTGGACCAGTCGATCGCCATGGCGGGCCTGTTCACCGCCTTCCACCTCAAGGTGAAGGCGATCGCCACGCTCACCGAGTCGGGCTCGACCGCGCTGTGGATGAGCCGCCTCAACTGCGGCGTGCCGATCTACGCGCTCACCTCGCAGACCGCGACGCGCTACCGCTGTTCGCTGTTCCGCGACGTCTATCCGCTGATGGTGAAGTACGTCGGCCACGACCGCGAGGAGCTGCTCGCCGAGGCCGAGAAGGTGCTGGTGGACAACGGCGTGGTGAAGGACGGCGACCTGATCGTGCTGACCATCGGCGAGCCGATCGGCAAGGCCGGCGGCACCAACACCATGAAGATCGTCAAAGTCGGGGAGCATCGGAGAAAATGACCGCCGTCACGCCCAGAGCCGCCAACCACGCCGCGCTGCCGCCCATGGCCTCGCGCTTCGTCGATGTCGCCAGCCTGCCCTGGGAGCCGACGCGCTTCCCCGGCGTGGACACCAAGATGCTGATGATGGAGCCCGCCAGCGGCGTGATGACGGTGCTGATGCGCATGGCCCCGGGCGCGAAGCTGCCGGACCACGAGCACGCGCTGATCGAGCAGACCTACGTGCTGGAGGGCAGCCTCGTCTGCGGCGAGGGCGAGTGCAAGGCGGGCGAGTTCGTCTGGCGCCCCGCCGGCAGCCGCCACGAGGCCTGGGGCGGCCCGCAGGGCGGGCTGATGCTGGCAATCTTCCAGGTGCCGAACAAGTTCTTCGAGGCCGACGGCCGCGAGACCGACCTCCTCGGCCAGGACTGGAACGCCGCCTGGGCGAAGGCGCTGTTCCGCTGAGCGCCGGCCCCGCCCCGGGTGCGATTCCGCGTCACCTCGATTGACCTGTTCGAGCGCGGCGTGCGGCTGCGCATGCCGTTCCGCTTCGGCGTGGTGACCCTGACGGCGGCGCCGCAGGCATTCGCGCGGGCGCGCATCCGGATGGAAGACGGCCGCGAGGGCGAGGGCGCCGCGGCGGAGATGCTGGTGCCGAAGTGGTTCGACAAGAACCCGGCGCTGACCAACGAGGACAACTTCGCGCAACTGCGGGACTCGCTGCGCAAGGCGCGCGGGGACTACCTCGCGCACGAGCCGCGCAGCGCCTGGGCGCATTCCTCGCCGGGCCGGGGGCTGGTGGAGAACTTCGGCCCGGCGCTGCTCGACCGCGCGCTGCTCGATGCGCTGTGCCGGGCGCAGGGCGTGTCCTTCTACGACGCGGTGCGGGCCAACCTGCCGGGTGCCGGCGCCGTCGAGGGCATCGACCTGCCCGCGTTCTTCTCTAGCCTGCGTCCGTCGGGCGCGATCGCCGCGCGCCACACCGTGGGCCTGCTCGATCCGGTCACGGCCGCCGACGCGCAGGCGCGCATCGGCGACGGCTTGCCCGAGACGCTCGAAGAGGTCGTGGCGCGCTACGGCCATCGCTGGTTCAAGCTCAAGGTGGGCGGCAGCCTGAAGGCGGACCTGGAACGCCTCGCCGCCATCGCCTCGGTGCTGGACCGGATCGCGGAACCCTACCGCGCCTCGCTGGATGGCAATGAGCAGTATGAGGACATGGCCGCCGTCGCCGAGCTGTGGTCGGCGATGTCCGCCGACGCGCGCCTGAGGCGGCTCGTGGACAGCATCGTGTTCATCGAGCAGCCGGTGAAGCGCGACCGGGCCCTGGCCTCCAGGGTCGAAGGCATCGCCAAGCCGGTGATCATCGACGAGTCGGACGACGCCCTGGACGCCTTCCCGCGCGCGAAGTCGATGGGCTACCAGGGCGTGTCCTCCAAGACCTGCAAGGGCCTGTACAAGTCGCTGCTCAATGCCGCCCGCTGTGCGCGCTGGAACCGGGAGAAGGCTGGGACGGACCCCGCCTTCTTCATGACCGGCGAGGACCTGACCATCCAGCCGGGCCTCGCGCTGCAGCAGGACCTGGCGCTGGTGTCGCTGCTGGGCCTCGCGCACGTCGAGCGCAACGGGCATCATTACGTGAACGGCATGGCGGACCTGCCGGCCGCGGAGCAGGATGCCTTCCTCGCCGCGCACCCGGACCTGTACGAGCGCAGCCATGGCGCGGTGCGGCCGCGGATCGCGCGCGGCGAGCTGAGGATCGGCTCGCTCGCCTGCGCCGGCTTTGCCAGCGGCGCCATGCCCGACTGGAGTTCCATGCGGAGGCTGCATTGACGAAGGGATTCCGCCTCATCGCCACCAACCACACCAGCTTCACGGTGTCGGACCTGGACCGCTCGATCGCGTTCTTCCGCGACGGCTTCGGCTTCCAGGTGGTGTCCCGCGCGCCGCGCGACCCGCGCCTGGTGTCGCACATCACCGGGGTGGCGGGCGCCGAGGTGGAAACCGCGTACCTGCGCGGGCCGGGCCACATGCTGGAGCTGATCGAGTACAAGGCGCCGGCCGGGCGCGGCAGGGTCCAGGCCCGGCCCTGCGACACCGGCTTCGCGCACGTCGCCTTCGACGTCGACAATGTGGAGGCGGCGATGCAGCAGGCGGTGCGGCACGGCGCCACCGCGGTCGCCGCGCCCTGCGAGATCAACGCCGGCCCGAACAAGGGCCGGCGCATCGTCTACGTCCGCGACTGGGACGGCGTCACCATCGAGTTCATCGAGTCCAAAGGGGGGAACCATGATTAGGGCCTTCGTTGCCATTGCACTTTCGTTCTGCGCCACGCTGGCCGCGGCGCAGGCGTTCCCGGCCAAGCCGGTGACGCTGCTCATCACCTTCCCGGCCGGAGGTCCGACCGACCTCGCGGGCCGGGCGCTCGCCGAGGCGACCTCGAAGTACCTCGGCCAGCCGGTGGTGGTGGAAAACCGTCCCGGCGCCACCGGGACCCTGGGCGCCGCGGCGCTGGTGAACGCGCGCCCCGACGGCTACACCGTGAGCATGATCCCGATCACGGTGCTGCGCCTGCCGCACATGGAGAACGTGGCCTTCGACCCGATGAAGGACATCCGCTACGTGATGGGCGTCTCGGGCTACGTGTTCGCGGTGATCGTGCGCGCCGACTCGCCCTGGAAGAGCATGGCGGACCTGGTCGCGGCGGCCAAGGCGAAGCCCGGCGAGATCAGCTACGGCTCGCACGGCATCGGCGGCTCGGTGCACCTCGCCACCGAGGAGTTCTCGGCCGCGCAGGGCATCAAGCTGAACCACATCCCCTACAAGGGCAGCGCCGACATGCTGACCGCGATGCTGGGCGGGCACCTGAACGTCGCGGTGGACTCCACCGGCGCGGTGCCGCACGTGGCCGCGGGCCGGGCGCGGGTGCTGGCGGTGTTCACCGAGAAGCGCGCCGCCGTCTGGCCCGATGTGCCGACGATGACCGAACTGGGTTACGGCATCGTCTCCACCAGCCCGTACGGCATCGGCGTGCCGGCGGCGACGCCGCCGGCGGTGGTGAAGGCGCTGCACGACGCGTTCAAGAGGGGCCTCGAGGACCCGATCCACACCAAGATGCTGGAGCGCTACAACCAGCCGCTGTGGTACCTGTCCTCCGAGGATTACACCAGGTGGGCGCGCGAGCAGTACGAGAAGGAGCGCGCCATCATCGAGCGCCTCGGCCTGTCGAAGAAGAAGTGAGCACCATGACGCAAAAGCGCATCGGCATCATCATGCACGGCGTCACCGGGCGCATGGGCATGAACCAGCACCTGGTGCGGTCGATCCTGGCGATCCGCAGGCAGGGCGGGGTGGTGCTGAAGGACGGCAGCCGCCTCATGCCCGACCCGATCCTGGTTGGCCGCAACCCGGACAAGATCCGGGCGTTGGCGCGGGAGCACGGCGTCGAGCGCTGGGGCACGGACCTCGGGCAGGCGCTGCAGTCGACGGAGGACAGCGTGTTCTTCGACGCCGCCTCGACGCAGCTGCGGCCGAAGCTCCTCAAGCAGGCGATCGCCGCCGGGAAGCACATCTACTGCGAGAAGCCGGTGTCCACCACCCTCGCCGAGGCCATGGACCTCTACCGGGCGGCGAAGAAGGCGAAGGTGAAGCACGGCGTGGTGCAGGACAAGCTGTGGCTGCCCGGGCTGCTCAAGCTGGCGAAGCTGCGGGACCAGGGCTTCTTCGGCCGCATCCTGTCGGTGCGCGGGGAGTTCGGCTACTGGGTGTTCGAGGGCGACCCGGCGCGGGATCGACCGGCCCAGCGCCCGTCCTGGAACTACCGCAAGCAGGACGGCGGCGGGATCATCCTCGACATGCTGTGCCACTGGCGCTACGTGCTGGACAACCTGTTCGGCGAAGTGCAGGCACTGTCCTGCCTGGGCGCCACCCACATCCCGCAGCGCTGGGACGAGAACGGCAGGAAGTACAAGGCGACGGCGGACGACGCGGCCTACGCCACCTTCCGCCTCAAGGGCAACATCATTGCGCATTTCAATTCCTCCTGGACGGTGCGGGTGCGGCGCGACGACCTGCTCACGCTGCAGGTGGACGGCACCGAGGGCAGCGCGGTGGCGGGCCTGCGCGGCTGCCGGATCCAGTCCTACGCCGATACGCCCAAGCCCGTCTGGAATCCGGACATCCCGCAGCCGATCGATTTCTACGCCGGCTGGAAGGAAGTGCCGGACGAGGACGCCGACAACGCCTTCAAGGCGCAGTGGGAACTGTTCCTGCGCCATGTCGCCGGAGAATCGAGGACCTTCCGCTGGGGGCTGCTGGAAGGGGCCAAGGGCGTGCAACTGGCGGAGCTGGGCCTGAAGAGCTGGAAGCAGAAGAAGTGGCTGGACGTGCCGAAGATCAAGCCATGAAACGCGACGTCCTCCTGTCGATCGACCTTCCCGCCTCCAGCGGGAAGGTCGAAACCTATGCCGTTCGCGAACCGAGGCGTTTCGACCGGCCGGCGAAGCCCTTCACCCGCGTCGCCTACGCCGCGGCGCACGTCGTTGCCGACCCCCTCTCGGCGAAGGAGCCCTGGCTGGAGGCGGCAATCGACTGGGACGCCACGCTCGCCTACCGGCGGCACCTGTGGTCCTGGGGCTTCGGCATCGCCGAATCCATGGACACCGCGCAGCGCGGCATGGGACTGGACTGGACCAACTCGCTGGAGCTGATCCGCCGCACGCTGGCCGAAGCCGGGCCCGGCTGCGTCGTGGCCTCGGGGGCGGGCACCGACCACCTGCCGTCGGGCGGGCATGCCATCGACCGCGTCATCGCGGCCTACGAGGAACAGTGCGCCGCGATCGAGAAGCTGGGCGGCCGCATCATCCTGATGGCGAGCCGCGCGCTGGCGGCGTCGGCCAGGTCGCCTGACGACTACGCAAAGGTCTACGATCGCATCCTCGGCCAGGTGAAGCAGCCGGTGATCATCCACTGGCTGGGCGAGATGTTCGACCCGGCGCTGGCCGGCTACTGGGGGAAGCAGGACCACCTCGAGGCCATGGACGTGTGCCTCGCGATGCTCGCGCGCAACGCGGCGAAGGTGGACGGGATCAAGATCTCCCTGCTCGACAAGGACAAGGAAATCCGCATGCGCCGCCGCCTGCCCGCGGGCGTGCGCATGTACACCGGCGACGACTTCAACTTCGCCGAGCTGATCGAGGGCGACGCGCAGGGATACTCGGATGCGCTGCTGGGGATCTTCGATTCCATCGCGCCCGCCGCTTCCGCCGCCCTGTCGTCGCTCGCGGCGAAGGACAGCGCGACCTACCACGACATCCTCGGCCCCACGGTGCCGCTGTCGCGCCACATCTTCCGGGCGCCGACGCGCTTCTACAAGACCGGCGTGGTGTTCATGGCCTGGCTGAACGGGCACCAGGACCACTTCGTCATGGTGGGCGGCCAGCAGAGCGCGCGCAGCATCCTGCATTTCGCCGAACTGTTCCGGCTCGCAGACGCCGCCGGCCTCCTGCAGGATCCGCCGCTCGCCTGCGCGCGCATGAAGCAGCTGCTGGCGACGCATGGCTGCGCCTGATCCGCATCGGGCCGCGCCCGATCCTTCCAGGCTGTCGCTCAACACCGCCACCGTGAAGGCGCAGTGGACGCTGGCGCAGGCCATCGAGGGCTGCGCGCGCCACGGCTACGGCGGTATTTCGCCCTGGCGCGACAAGCTGGCGCAGATGGGCCTCAAGGCGGCGAAGAAGGCCATCGAGGCCCACGACCTCGCCGTGACTGGCCTGTGCCGCGGCGGCTTCTTCGCCGCGAAGGACTGGCGCGACGACAACCGCCGCGCCATCGAGGAGGCGCACGAGCTGCAGGCGCAGTGCCTCGTGCTGGTGGTGGGCGGCCTGCCGCAGGGCTCGAAGGACATCGGCCACGCCCGCGAGCGGGTGCAGGAGTGCATCGCCCTGATCCTGCCCGAGGCGCGCGCCGCCGGCGTGCCGCTCGCCATCGAGCCGCTGCATCCGATGCAGGCCGCCGAGCGCGCCTGCGTCAACACGCTGGAGCAGGCGCTCGACATCTGCGACGCGCTCGGCGATGGCATGGGCGTCGCGGTGGACGTCTACCACACCTGGTGGGACCCGAAGCTCGAGGCGCAGATCGCGCGCGCGGGCCGGAAGCGCATCCTCGCGTACCACATCTGCGACTGGCTGGTGCCGACGCGCGACCTGTTGAACGACCGCGGCATGATGGGCGACGGCGTCATCGACCTGCCGCGCATCCGCGGCTGGGTGGAGCAGGCGGGCTACGCCGGCCTGCACGAAGTGGAGATCTTCTCCGAGCTCGACTGGTGGAAGCGGGACCCGGACGAGGTGCTCGCGACCTGCAAGGACCGCTACCTGACGGCAACGTGAAGGAGGCTTGAATGCGCGGCGCAGTGTTCCTCGGCGACCGGAAGATCGAGATCCGCAGCTTCCCCGACCCGACGCCCGGCCCGGGCGAGGTGGTGATCCAGATGAAGGCCTCGGGCATGTGCGGCAGCGACCTCAAGTTCTACCGCCCGCCCCCGGGCGAGGCGCAGAAGGCGCTGGGGCTGGGCAACAACACCGAGCCGTTCATCGGCGGCCACGAGCCCTGCGGCGTCATCGTCGCGCGCGGCGCCGGCGTGTCCGAACGCGAAGCGCCCATCGGCCAGCGCGTCATGAACCACCACTACGCCGGCTGCGGCGTCTGCGGCCACTGCCGCGTGGGCTGGTCGCAGCTGTGCCGCGCCGGGATCGTGGTCTACGGGGTCACCGGCGACGGCGGCCATGCCGAGTACCTGAAGGCACCGGCGCGCACCATGGTGCCGCTGCCCGAGGAGCTGTCGTTCTCCGAGGGCGCGGCGGTGTCCTGCGGCACCGGCACCGCGTTCGGCGCGCTGCGGCGCATGCAGACGCAGGGCGGGCAGACGCTGGCGGTGTTCGGCCAGGGGCCGGTGGGCCTGTCGGCGACGCTGCTCGGCGCGAAGATGGGCGCGCGCGTGATTGCCGTGGAAACGAACGCCGAGCGCCTCGCGCTGGCGAAGCGCTTCGGCGCCGACGCGCTCGTCGATGCGACGAAAGTGGAGGTGGTGCAGGCGCTGAAGGACCTCACCCGCGGCGAGGGCGTGGACCTGACGCTGGAGTGCAGCAGCGCGCCGGCGGCGCGGCTGGCGGCGGTGCGCGCGGTGAAGACCTGGGGCACGGCCTGCTTCGTGGGCGAGGGCGGCAACGTGACGCTCGACGTGTCCCCCGACCTGCTGCGCCGGCAGGTGACCCTGATCGGCTCCTGGACCTTCAGCGCCATGGGCATGGGCGAGTGCGCGCGCTTCGTCGCCGACAACCGCATCCCGCTGGACAGCATCTTCACGCACCGCTGGAAGCTGGACCAGGCCGCCGAGGCCTACAAGGTCTTCGACGCCCAGTCCTCGGGCAAGGGCGTGTTCGAGTTCTAGAAGTAGGCGACGCCCTGGGTGTTGACGTAGAGGGCGTAGATCGAGGTCGTCGCCGCCATGAACAGGCGGTTGCGCTGCGTGCCGCCGAAGCAGACGTTGGCGCAGCGCTCCGGCAGGTCGATGCGACCGATGAGTTTCCCGGCCGGATTGAAGACGTGCACGCCGTCCAGCCCCGCCTCGCCCATGCCCCAGCCGCACCACAGGTTGCCGTCGACGTCGACGCGGAAGCCGTCGGGGGTGCCCTTGGGGCCGGCGTCGATCAGGACGCGGCGGTTGGCCAGGGTCCGGCCCTCCACCACGTCGTAGGCGAGGATCTTGCGCGGCACCGAGCGCGACTCGACGATGTAGAGGACCTTCTCGTCCGGGGAGAAGGCGAGGCCGTTGGGCTGATTGATGCCCTCAGCGACCACCGTCGCCTTGCCCGACGTATCCAGCCGGTAGACGTTCGTCGGCAGTTCCGGCTCGGCCTTCGCGCCCTCGTAGTGGCCGAGGATGCCGAAGCTGGGGTCGGTGAACCAGATCGAGCGGTCGGACTTGCAGACGATGTCGTTGGGCGAATTCAGGCGCCTGCCCTCGAAGCGGTCGATCAGCGTCGTGACGCGGCCGTCGTATTCGGTGCGTGACACCCGGCGGCCGCCGTGCTCGCAGGTGAGCAGGCGCCCGCGGCGGTCGCGGGTATTGCCGTTGGCGTGGCCGGAGGGGCTGCGGAACACGCTGGTGGTCCCGGTCTCCTCGTCCCAGCGGTACATGCGGTTTCCCGGCACGTCGCTCCACACCAGGCTGCGCGCATCGCCCAGCCAGACCGGGCCCTCGGCCCAGCGGAAACCGGTGGCGAGGCGCTCCACCTTCGCGAGCGGCAGGCGGTAGCGGTTGAAGGATTCGTCCACGGCCACGACGGCGGGATCGGGAACGCGCTGGCTGGGGTGCCACTCGATGGTGTCCATGGCGGCATTATTTCATCAACCGGGGCGCGCCCGGCGATACTTCCGGGGGCGAAAGGAGCAGATACAGCCATGAAGAAGACCATCCTCATCACCGGCGCCGCGGGCGACGTCGGCACCCACCTGCGCCGGGAGCTGGCGAAGAAGTATCGCATCAGGGCATCGGACCTGCGGTCGCTGAAGAAGGTCGGAAAGGAGACCTTCATGCGCGCCGACATCTCCCGGATGGCCGACGCCCTGCGCATCACGAAGGGCGTGGACGCCATCGTGCACCTGGGCGGCTACTCGGTGGAGGGGCCCTGGGAGGGCATCCTCAGCGCCAACATCGTCGGCTGCTACAACGTGTTCGAGGCCGCACGCAGGAACGGCGTGAAGCGGATCGTGTTCCCGACCTCGAATCATGCCGTCGGGTTCTACAGGCGCAGCACGACCATCGACCACCGCGTCTACCCGAAGCCCGACAGCCGCTACGGCGTGTCCAAGGTGTTCGGCGAGGCGCTGGGCAGCCTCTACGCCGACAAGTACGGCATGGAGTTCCTGATGATTCGCGTCGGCAACGTCAACCCGGCGCCGATCGACAAGCGGCGCCTGTCCATCTGGGTTAGCCCGCGCGACCTCGCGCAGCTGGTGACGATCGGCATCGAGCATCCGGAGATCCGCTTCGAGATCGTCTACGGCATCTCGGGCAACACGCGCGCCTGGTATGACAACGCGAACGCCTTTCGCCTTGGCTACAAGCCGAAGGACAACGCCGAGGCCTGGGCGGTGGAGGTGCTGGCGAAGGAGAAGAAGGGCGATCCGGTCGCCGAGAAGTACCAGGGCGGGGTGTTCTGCGCCGTGGAGGAAGTGCCCAATCCGGCGCCGCTGCCGAAGCGGCGGCGCGCCGCCCGCTAGCCCGAATGTGCACGATCGTGCACATTCGGGGGCCTTCCGCCCTGGCTACTTCTTCGCGTCGCGCCGCTCGAGCAGCTCGGCACGGGGTTTCAGGATGTCGTCGAACTTCGATTTCGCGATCAGCACCACGTGCCCGGCCAGCGCCCTCTCGCGCGGCAGCCGCTCGTTCAGCTTCTTCAGCCGGTCCTCGGCGTCCTTGCCCTGGGGCTTGGGCTCTCCGGCGACGGCCACCTGGGCGTAGTAGTTCTCGCCCGAGAGCTTGCCCAGCCGGATGGTGTAGGTGAGGCCGTCGAAGGTGCTCGCCACCAGCGTGACGGGCTTGTCCAGGCCGCTGTCGGCGGGCTTCACCTCCGGCGGCGCGACGTCGGCGAGCTCGATGCTGTTGAGCGAATACGAGGCCGCGTTCGCCTTGGTGACCTCCAGCTTCTCGCCCGGCCGCAGCGGCGCGAGCCGCCAGTCCGCGTTGTCGCCGGAGCGCTCGATCCGCCAGCCCTCGCCCTCGGCGGGACGGTAGTCGAGCGCCTTCACGCCCTCGGCGCCGAAGCCCGGGCGCGCGATCCAGTCGGCGCTTTTCGTGCTCGCCTGCGCGAGCGGGTCGGCGACGACGTAGACGGTCTTCTCCTCGCCCGGCAGGGCGACGAAGCGCCCGTCGCCGCGCGCGGTCTCGGGCTTCTCCGGCGGGGTCTTGAAGTACTTGCGGCCGGCGACGAAGCGCGCCAGCGGCTTGCCGTCGGCGCCCTGGAACTCGACCGTGGTGCCGCTTTCGTCCAGCTGCAGGCGGGCGCGGTCCTTCTCGCCGATGGGCTCGACCTGCCCGATCTTGAGCTCCAGCGCCTTGAGGACGAACTCTCGTACCTTGTCGAAGTCGGCGGCGTAGCCGTTGCGCTCGGCGATGGCCCACTGCTCGCCCTTGCGGGCGAGGGTCAGGGTCGCCTTGGGCTCGCGGATCACGATGCCCGCCACGTCGGCCGCCTTCAGGCCCTTGAGCAGCGGCTGGCCGAGGGTGCCCGAGGCGGGCGGCTTGTGCGCGTCGCCCTGCTGGCGCACCAGCAGCGCGCCGCCGCCGAGTACCGCCAGCAGCAGGACCAGGACCGCGGCGATCCTCGCGTTCATGCCGGCACCGCCTCGCGTTGGGCAGCCGCCGCGCGGCGGCTGCGGCGCAGCAGCGCCACCAGCAGCCCGGCCAGCGCCACCAGCAGGGGCATCAGCGCGATGTTCGCCACCTTGGTCCAGAACACGAGGCTCTCGGCGTCCTGGCGCAGGTTCTTGCGCAGCTCCTTCAGCTCGGCCTGGGTGCGGGTGGCGGTCTTGCGCAGGTTCTCGATCTCCGCCTGCTGCTCCGGGGTCAGGATCTGCGCCGAGCCCTTCGCCTGCGCGGCCGGGCCGCGCGCCTTCTGCAGCTCCTGCAGCTTCTCCAGCGTCTTCTGGCGCTCGTCCTCCAGCGCCTTCAGCCGCCCGAAGTACTGCTTCTGGGCCTCGGCCTCCATCTCGCGCACCACCGTGAGCGGGCGGAACGCCGAGGCGCGGCTCTGCAGCGAGATCAGCGCATCGCCCGAGGCGACCTGCTCGACCAGGCTCTGCGCGAAGGCGAGGTTGCCGTTGGAGGGGACGATGATGCGGCGGCCGAATACTTCCTGGATGTCCACCGCGGCGCCGTCGTGCAGCATGTCGACGTCGGCCACCAGCACCACCGAGTTGTCGGCGGCGGACTGCGCAAGGTGCGCCGGGGCGGCCGGGGCGTCCTTCTTCGCGTCCTTCGCCGCCGGCGCGCCGTCCTTGGGCCGGCCCTCGGGGAACGCGCTCCTGAACTTCCCCGACAGGCGCAGCGCCAGCGGGCGCGCCTTGTCCTCGGGCTGGAAGCCCTTCAGCGCCGCCTCGCCGGACACCGTCGCCACCACGTTGTCCACCAGCATGGAGTTGGGCGAGGACTTGACCAGCTCGGTCAGCTTGAGGCCCTCGGCCGGCTTGACCTCGAACGCCCCGCCGAAGGCATACAGCAGCGTCTCGATCTGGCTGGTGGAGACGTCGTCGCGGTTGAAGGCGGTGCGGTTCAGCGTCAGCACCGTCGGCGTGAGGCGGCTGCCGCCGCCGGAGGCGTAGACCACGTCGGCGATCACCTTGCCCGGGTTCATCTCCACGCCCCAGGCCTTGAACAGCTTCGGCAGGCTGGAGGTGGAGCCGCCGGCGCTCGCCCCCGGCATCGGGCTGGGCTGCTGGTCGAAGTAGGCGTAGGGGTCGACGAAGGCGACCAGCTTGCCGCCGCGCATGACGAACTGGTCGAGCACGTACTCCACCGACTCCGGGACGTCGCGCGGGTGGATCAGCAGCAGCACGTTGATGTCCTTGTCGATGGACTCGGTCATCATGTTCACTTCCCGGACGTTGAAGTCGCGCTTCAGCTCGTTGGCGAACACCCAGGGCTCGGAACTCTGCCGCGTCATCGGGTTGAAGCGCTCGCCCAGCACCGGCAGGCCGCTCATCAGGCCGATGGTCGGGCGCTCGGCGCTGCCGACCCGGGCGATGGCGCGCGCCAGGTCGTACTCCAGCAGGCGCTCGCGCTGCGGCGAGACCGCGGCGATGACCTGCTTGCGGTCGAGCTGCGTCACCGCCACGCCGAGGTAGAACTGCTCGCCCGAGGGGAGCTGCTGCGCCTCGACGCCGTCCAGCTGGGCGGATTCCTCCTCCTCGCTGTCCGGGCGCGGGTTGTACTTCTCGATCACCAGGTTGGTGCCGGCCACCGACTTGAACTCGCGCACCATGTCGTCCACGCGCTTGGCGAAGCTGCGCAGCTGCACCGGCATCGCCTGCTCGCCCTGCGAGACGTACAGCTTCACCTTCACCGGCGCCTGCAGCCCGCGCAGGATCTTCTTCGTGCCATCGGACAGCGTGTACAGGTTGCCGTCGGTGAGGTCGGCGCGCACCGCCGCCAGCGAGGCGAGGTAGTTGGCCGCCACCAGGATCAGGAACAGCGCCGCCAGGCCGACGGCGGAATACAGCAGGGCTTCGTTCTTCTTCATGGTTCGGTCCCTAGCCGGCGCGGTGGCCGCGGATGATGACCCCGGTGGCGAACAGCGCGAAGCCGATCACCGAGAGGAAGAACAGCAGGTCGCGGCTGTCGATCACGCCCTTCTGGAAGCCGTCGAAGTGCGTCATCACCGAGAACGCCGCCACGGTGTCGATGAACGCCGGGCTCGCCCAGCGCACCAGCAGGTCGGTGACCGGGTTGAAACCGGCCAGGATCAGGAACAGGCACAGCACCACCGACAGGATGAAGGCGACCACCTGGTTGCGCGTCATGGCCGAGGTCATGCAGCTCACGGCGAGGTAGGCGCCGGCCAGCATCAGGCTGCCCACGTAGCCGGTGAAGATGACGCCGTTGTCCGGGTCGCCCAGCACGTTCGCGGTGATGATCACCGGGAAGGTGAGCGCCAGCGCCAGGGCGAGGAACAGCCACGAGGCGAGGAACTTGCCGATGATCGCCTGCGCGGTGGTCACCGGCATCGTCAGCAGCAGTTCGATGGTGCCGGCGCGGCGCTCCTCGGACCACAGGCGCATGCCCACGGCGGGCACCAGGATCAGGTACAGCCAGGGATGCCAGGCGAAGAAGGCGCCCAGGCCGGCCTCGCCGCGCTCGAAGAACGCCCCGGCGGTGAAGGTGAAGAAGCCCGCGAGCAGCAGGAAGATGACGAGGAACACGTACGCGACCGGGGAGGTGAAGTAGCCCCCGAGCTCGCGCTTGGCGATGGTCCAGACGAGATTCATGGCTCTACCCGCTCCTCTTCACGGTATCCGGCAGGGTGATGCGGCGGAACACCTCGTCCAGGTGCCCTTCCTCGGTGCGCAGCGCGTCCAGCTTCCAGCCCTCGCGGTCCGCGAGCGCCACGATCGCGCGCGTGAGTTCCGCCGAGGCGGACTTGTCCGCGGGATAGACGCGGAACGAGCCATCCAGCTTCTCCACGCGGCCCAGCGCCGCCAGCTTCTCCTCCGTCGCGCCCTGCGCGTGCAGGGTGACCGCGCCCGCCACGTCGGACATCGCGCGCAGCTCGTCCGGCGTGCCGTTGGCGACGATGCGGCCGCGGTCGATGATGATGGCGCGGCTGCAGGCGGCGTCCACCTCCTCCAGGATGTGGGTCGAGAACACCACCGCCTTGGTCCTGCCCAGTTCCCGGATCAGGTTCCTCACCTCGTGCTTCTGGTTCGGGTCCAGGCCGTCGGTGGGCTCGTCCAGCACCAGCACCTCCGGGTCGTGGATCAGGGCCTGCGCGAGGCAGGTGCGGTGCTTGTAGCCCTTGGACAGGGTGTCGATGGACTGCTCCAGCACCGATTCCAGGAAGCAGCGCTCGACCACGCGCGCGAGCGCCTTCCTGCGCGCCGCGGCGTCCAGGCCGCGCATCTCGGCGCAGAACTCCAGGAATCCGCGCACCGTCATGTCCGGGTAGGAGGCGGCATTCTCCGGCAGGTAGCCGACCAGGCGCTTGGCGGCGAGCGGGGACTCGACGACGTCATGGCCGCCCACCGTCACCTTGCCCGAGCTGGGCGGGTAGAAGCCGGTGATCATGCGCATGGTGGTGGACTTGCCGGCGCCGTTGGGCCCCAGGAAGCCGAGCACCTCGCCGCGCTCGACGCTGAACGAAACCCCGTCCACCGCGCGCTTGGCGCCAAACGTCTTCACCAGATTCTCGATGCGTATCATGGTATTGGGCGACCGTTGGTCGAACCGCCGGCGCAATTATGGGCAGGCCGGCGGAAGTTCAAGGGGGCGCATTATCGCCGAATTCCGGCCCGATTCGACCCCCCGGCATGGATAGAATGCTGAAAACACGGGGAGGTTCCATGAAATTCGTCGTTGCATTCGTGATGGCGCTCGCCAGCTTCGGTGCTGCAGCGCAACCCAGCCTGAAAATGATGATCCCGGCCAACCCGGGGGGCGGCTGGGACCAGACCGGCCGCAACCTGGCCGCCGCGATGCAGGGCGCCAAGCTCGTCTCCGGCGTCCAGTTCGAGAACAAGGGCGGCGCCGCCGGCATCATCGGCCTGGCGCAGTTCGCCAACCAGGCCAAGGGCGATCCCAACGCCGTGATGATCGGCGGCATGGTCATGGTGGGCGGCATCATCCTGGGCAAGTCCCAGGTGAACCTGTCGCAGGTGACCCCGATCGCGCGCCTCACCAGCGAATGGGAAATCATCGTGGTGCCGGCCAATTCGCCGCTCAAGTCCATGGCGGACCTGGTGAAGATGCTGAAGGCCGACCCGGGCAAGGTGTCCTGGGGCGGCGGCTCCGCCGGCGGCACCGACCATATCCTGGCGGGCCTCATCGCCAAGGCGGTGGGCGTGGACGCGGCCCGGGTGAACTACGTGCCCTACAAGGGCGGCGGCGAGGCGGTCGCGGCGATCCTGGGCGGCCATGTCACCGTGGGCGTGTCCGGCATCGGCGAGTTCGCCGAGCACGTCAAGTCCGGCAAGATGCGGGCGCTCGCGCAATCGAGCCCCGCGAAGCTGGACGGCATTCCGTCGCTCAAGGAACAGGGCGTCGACGTCGAACTGGGCAACTGGCGCGGTATCTTCGGCGCCCCCGGCATCACGCCGCAGCAGCGCGACGCGCTGGTGAAGCTGGTGAAGGACGCCACCGAGACCCCGGCCTGGAAGGCGACCCTGGACAAGATGGGCTGGACCGGCTGGTTCCTCGGCGGCGACGACTACCGCCGGTTCATCGACGAGGACATCAAGCGCGTCTCGGCGATCATCGAGTCGCTCGGACTGAAGAAGTAGCCTGGCCGTGCGCCGCTCGGCGGCGGAAGTCGCGCTTTCCCTCGGCGTCCTGGCGCTGGGCATCGGCGTCGCCGTGGTCACCGCCGGCCTGCCCTCCGAGGGCGGCTACGCCGGCATCGGCCCGAACTTCATTCCCGCCGTGGTGGCCGGCGGGATCATCCTGCTGGGCGCCTGGCTCGCGTTCGAGGCCTTCACCGGCGGCTGGCGCAACGCCGCCCCCGACGATCCGGCTGCGCGCGGCGAGCACGCGTTCCACGGCGCCGGGTTCGCCTGGATCAGCGCCGGCCTGTTCGTGCACATGGCGCTCATCGGCTGGGCGGGCTTCGTGGTCGCGGGCGTGGCGCTGTTCGCCTGCGTCGCGCGCGGCTTCGGCAGCGCGCGCCCCGCGCGCGACCTCGGCATCGGCCTCGTGTTGTCGATCGCGATCTACGCCTTCTTCGTCAAGCTGCTGAACGTCAACCTGCCGGCGGGCTGGCTCGCGCCCCTGCTGGGCAGCGCGGGGATTTGAGGATGGAGGCCTTCCAGGCCCTGATCGCCGGGTTCGGGGTCGCCCTCAGCCCCTGGAACCTGCTGTGGGGCTTCATCGGCGTCACCGTGGGCACGCTGGTGGGCGTGCTGCCCGGCGTCGGCCCGGCACTCACGGTGGCGATGCTGCTGCCGCTCACGGTGAAGCTGGATCCCACGGGCGCGCTCATCATGTTCGCCGGCATCTACTACGGCGCCATGTTCGGCGGCTCCACCACCACCATCCTGCTCAACACGCCCGGCGAATCGGCTTCGATCGCCACCGCGCTGGAGGGCAACCGCATGGCCAAGGCGGGCCGCGCGGGCCCCGCGCTCGCCACCGCCGCCATCGGTTCCTTCGTCGCCGGCACCATCGCCACCGTCCTGCTCACGCTGCTCGCGCCGCTGGTGGTGGAGCTCGCGCTCAAGTTCGGGCCGGCGGAGTACTTCTCGCTGATGGTGTTCGCGTTCATCACGGTGTCCGCGGTGCTGGGCACCTCCACCGTGCGCGGCCTCGCCAGCCTGTTCCTGGGCCTCTTTCTCGGCCTCATCGGCATCGACGGCCAGACCGGACAGCCGCGCTTCGCCTTCGGCGTGGGCGAGCTGCTGGACGGCGTGGACGTGGTGGTGCTCGCCGTGGGCCTGTTCGCCGTGGGCGAGGCGCTCTATGTCGCGGCCTACCAGAGCCGGCTCACGGAGACGATGGAAAAGCTGAAGGGCTCGGTCTGGATGTCGAAGGAGGACTGGAAGCGCTCCTGGCCGGCGTGGCTGCGCGCCACCGGCATCGGCTTCCCGTTCGGCACCATCCCGGCGGGCGGCGCGGAGATCCCGACGTTCCTCTCCTACACGGTGGAGAAGAAGCTCTCGAAGCACCCGGAGGAGTTCGGCAAGGGCGCCATCGAGGGCGTCGCCGGGCCGGAGGCGGCGAACAACGCCTCGGCCACCGGCGTGCTGGTGCCGCTGCTCACGCTGGGCATCCCCACCTCCGCGACCGCCGCCATCCTGCTGGGCGCGTTCCAGAACTACGGCATCCAGCCCGGGCCGCTCCTGTTCCAGTCGCAGGCGAACCTGGTCTGGGGCCTGATCGCCAGCCTGTACGTCGGCAACGTGATGCTGCTCGTCCTCAACCTGCCGCTGATCGGCATCTGGGTGAAGGTGCTCACCATCCCGAAGGACATCCTGTACGCCGCGATCCTGGTGTTCGCCACGCTCGGCGCCTACAGCCTGCACCAGTCCTGGGTGGACCTGCTGATGCTGTACGTGTTCGGGCTGCTCGGCTTCGCCATGCGGCGCTGGGACATCCCGGTCGGGCCGGCGGTGATCGGCCTGATCCTGGGGCCGTTGGCCGAGACGCAGTTCCGCCGCGCGCTGTCCATCAGCCAGGGCGACGCCACGGTGTTCTTCACCCAGCCGATATCGGCCGCGTTCCTGGCCGTCACCGCGGCGCTGGTGGTGGTGCCGTGGATCGTGCGGCGGGTGCGGCGCCGGAAGGCGGGCTAGGCGATCGCCTGCCGCCGCATGGCCACGATCCCGCACAGGACCACGATGGTCGCGCCGACCCAGGTCCAGGTGCCGGGGATGTCGCCGTAGGCGAGGGCGCCGAGGATCGCGGCGAACACGAGCAGGAAGTAGTTGTAGGGCTGCAGTGCGCTCGCGGGCGCCGCGGCGAGCGCGCGGATGAGCATCAGGTGGGCGAGCGCCCCCATGATGCCGCCCGCCACCAGCAGCAGCCAGCCCGTGCCGTCGGGCGCGCGCCAGTCGAACACCGCCAGCGCGCCCAGCACCGCCAGGCCGACGAGCGGCGTGTGCAGCGTGGTGATGTCCGCGTGGTCGAGCGCGGCGACGCGGCGCGTGACGACCTGGTACAGGCCCCAGAGGAAGGTGCCCGCGACGGCGAGCCACATCGCCGGCCCGAAGCTGTCGAATGCCGGGCCGACGACGAGCGCGGCGCCCACCAGGCCGCCCGCCACCAGCACCCAGCCGATGGCGTCGACGCGCTCGCGCAGGAACGCGGCGGCGAGCGCGGTGGCGATCAGCGGCGCCGCCGCCGCGACCGCGTGCACGTCGGCGAGCGGCAGGTAGCGGAACGACAGCACGAAGCAGCTCATCTCCAGCAGCAGCACCGCCGAGCGCAGCGCCTGCCACCAGGGCGCGCGTGTCTCCAGCACCAGCCACGGCCCGCGCCGCGCCACCGCGCAGGCGATCGCCACGAACAGCACGAAGCGGATGGCCATGATCTGCGCGATGGAATAGCCCTGCGTGAGGGTCTTGTTGATGGCGTCCATGGCCGCGAACAGCGCCATGGCGGCGATCATCAGCGCGATGGCGCGCCGTCGCTGGGCCGGGTCCGTCACGCCAGGACGCGTTCGGCGAGCTGGCGCGCCGTGACGATCTCCAGGCCGCTGCGCCGCCGCGCATGCGTGAGCACGTTGCGCACGGCCGCGAAGCGCGCCTCGTCGACGCCGCTCACGAAGGCATGAATGACCACGGTGGTGGTGCCGCCCGAGGCCGCGGTGCGATCGATGGCCTCGATCCAGCCTGCTTCGATCTCGTCCGGCGTGCGCGGCCGCACCGGGTGGCGCAGGTACTGGATGGAATCCACCATCGCCTCGCGCCAGGGGACGTGCGCGAGGCCGGGGGCGAGAAGGCCGGGCGTCACCGAGAAATTGTCCGCCTGCGGCGGCTCGGAGTCGGTATCGGAGCTGCTGTCGTACCGGTAGCCGAGACCGGGAAGGATCGCCGCCGCGTGCGCGCCGCGCACGCCGCCCGGGGCGCGGAAGCCGGCGGGGCGGATGCCGATGCGGTTGAGCGCGGCGGTGCCGTCGTGCAGCACCTGCTCGGCGCGAAGCCTGTCGAGGGCGCCGAACTTCTCGTGCACCCAGCCGTGCAGCCCGACCTCGTGGCCGCGGCGGGCGAGATCCTCGATCCGGTCGGGGTGGTGCAGGCCGTTCCAGCCCTCGATGAAGAACGTGCCCTTGAGGTCCAGCTCGTCGAGCAGCCCCAGCAGGCGGGGATAGCCGATGGCGAGGCCGGGCTCGTTCGCGTCCGGGGCGCCGGCGCGGCCGTCGGCGATGTCCTTGGCGCGGCCCATGTTGTCGAAGGTCAGGCACAAGGTCGCGCGCGCGGGCATGCCGAATATTACTGTTTCCGCTGCTCCTGCTCCCCCTTGCGCCTCCGGTACTTGGCGAAGAACTCCGGCTGCCAGGCGCGGGCCGCGATCAGCAGCGTGATCGCCTTCCGTTCCGCGAGCGGCAGGCGGGCGTCGTCGATGCGCATCTCGGCAAAGTCGCTCGCCACGCGCTTCAGGCGCGCGAGCAGGTTCGCCACCGAGGCCCTGGACACCGCGCCGTTCACCAGCACCAGCATCTCGTGCTCGCCGCCGAAGTTGGCGCGGAAGAAGTCCTGCGACAGCTGCTGCTTGAACAGGCGCTGGATCGGGCCGTCGGGGATCCAGCTGAACGCGCGGCTGGCGAGCAGCCGGTACCGGTTGCCCGGCAGCAGCTCGATGAACTTCAGGCGGTCCAGGCGCGCGAGCAGCCGGATGCCCTCGGGCTCCGGGATGTCGTAGTCGCGCAGGATGCGCTCGAAGGGGATCTGGGCGAGGGCGCACAGCGCCACCAGCATCAGCTTCGGGTCCGCGACCAGCTGCCGTTCCTGCTCGTCGGTCAGGCGCGAGATCACCGCCTCGGGGCTGGCGACGCTGCGGGCGATCTCGGAGAACTCGACGCCGAGCAGCTCGCAGACCTTGTCGACGCGCCCGAGGGTGAGGTCGCCGTTGGCGAACAGGCGCTTGATGCTCGCTTCGCTCATGCCCATGTGCTGCGCCACGTCGGCGTACGTGAGCCTGCGCGCGCGCAGCTCGCGCTTGAGCGCTTCCACCAGGGCGGCGGACTGGGCCATGCGGGGGACGCTAGCACCGGGCATTCGCCCGGCGCAATCTATCGCGAAGGGAGATCGCTCCCGGGGACCTACGCCGCGGCGCGCTCGGCGCGCTTGCGCTCGTGCTCCTTGAGGAAGCGCTTGCGCAGGCGGATGGACTTGGGCGTGATCTCGACCAGCTCGTCGTCGGCGATGAACTCCACCGCGTACTCCAGCGTGAGCGCGATCGGGGTCACCAGGTCGATGGCCTCGTCCTTGCCCGAGGCGCGGATGTTGGTGAGCTGCTTGGTGCGGATCGGGTTGACCACCAGGTCGTTGTCGCGCGAGTGGATGCCGACGATCATGCCTTCATAGACCGGTTCGCCCGGGCTGACGAACATCCGGCCGCGTTCCTGCAGCTTCCAGATGGCGTAGGCGACGATGGCGCCGTCGTCCTGCGAGATGAGCACGCCGTTGCGGCGCTCGGCCATCTGCTCGGCCTTCGCCGGCGCGTACTCGTCGAACACGTGGCTCATGATGCCGGTGCCGCGGGTGAGGGTCATGAACTCGCCCTGGAAGCCGATCAGGCCGCGCGCCGGGATGCGGTAGTCCAGGCGCACGCGCCCCTTGCCGTCGGGCTGCATGTCCAGCAGCTCGCCGCGGCGCCGGCCCAGCTCCTCCATCACGCCGCCCTGGTTGGCCTCCTCGACGTCCACCGTCAGCACCTCGTAGGGCTCGCACTTCACCCCGTCGATGTCCTTGTAGATCACGCGCGGCCGCGACACCGCGATCTCGTAGCCCTCGCGGCGCATGTTCTCCAGCAGGATGGTCAGGTGCAGCTCGCCGCGGCCGTGGACGATGAAGGTGTCGGTGTCCTCGGGGTACTCGACCCGCATCGCGACGTTGCTCTTGGTCTCGCGCTCCAGGCGCTCGCGGATCTGGCGGCTGGTGACGTACTTGCCCTCGCGCCCGGCCAGGGGCGAGGCGTTGACCAGGAAATTCATCGTCAGCGTCGGCTCGTCCACCTTGAGCAGCGGCAGCGCGTCGGGGTGCTCGACGTGGCACAGCGTGCTGCCGATGCCGATCTCGTCGATGCCGTTGACGAGCACGATGTCGCCGGCCTCGGCCTCCTCGACCTGCACTCGCTCCAGGCCCTTGAACTTGAGGACCTGGTTGACCTTCGCCTTGAGCGGCGTGCCGCCCGGGCCGTTGATCACCAGCACTTCCTGCATCGGCTTGATGCGGCCGCGGCGGATGCGGCCGATGCCGATCTTGCCGACGTAGCTGTTGTAGTCGAGCGAACAGATCTGGAACTGCAGCGGCGCGTCCGGGTCCTCGTCGCGCATCGGCACGTATTCCAGGATCGCCTGGAACAGCGGCTTCAGGTCCTCGCCCTTTTCCCCCACCTTGCGGGAGGCCCAGCCTTCCAGCGCCGAGGCGTAGACCACCGGGAAATCCAGCTGCTCCTCGGTGGCGCCCAGCTTGTCGAACAGGTCGAAGGTCTGGTTCACCACCCAGTCCGGGCGCGCGCCGGGACGGTCCACCTTGTTGACCACCACGATGGGCTTG
Organism: uncultured Bordetella sp.; assembly: GCA_964564865.1. Classification (GTDB taxonomy): domain Bacteria; phylum Pseudomonadota; class Gammaproteobacteria; order Burkholderiales; family SG8-39; genus RBG-16-66-20. The sequence continues at coordinate 88,646 of CAZMDA010000001.1, forward strand.
AGGCCCAGCGCCAGCGCCTTGCGCGTGACGAAGCGGGTCTGCGGCATCGGGCCTTCGACCGCGTCCACCAGCAGCAGCACGCTGTCCACCATGGACAGCACGCGCTCCACCTCGCCGCCGAAGTCCGCGTGCCCCGGCGTGTCCACGATGTTGATGTGGGTACCTTCGAAGGTCACGGCGCAGTTCTTGGCGAGGATGGTGATGCCGCGCTCGCGCTCCAGGTCGTTCGAGTCCATCACGCGCTCCTGCACCTGCTCGTGGGCGGCGAAGGTCCCCGACTGGCGCAGCAGCTTGTCGACCAGGGTCGTTTTCCCGTGGTCGACGTGGGCGATGATGGCGATGTTCCGGAGGGCGCGTGGCATGACTCTGATTCCAAAAGCAAATTCGGCCGCGCATTGTACGCTCATTTCGAATTCTGGTGTTGCGTCGCACCATCCGTGCTAGGATGCGCGCCGCAACACCCAGAAGTAATCGTTTCGCGTCATCCGGTTAGCGTTCCCAAAGCCAGTTTCTGCCTGAACCGGTTGGAAGACACTCTTCCCAGGCCGATCTCAGGAGAAAGCCATTTCCACGTCCTTTGAAGGTCTCGGCCTGCGTGCCGAGCTGGTCCGCGCCGTCGCGGAGCAGGGTTACACGCAACCCACCCCGATCCAGCAGCAGGCCATCCCGCTCGTGCTCACGGGCCGCGACCTGCTGGGCGCCGCGCAGACCGGCACCGGCAAGACCGCGGGCTTCGCGCTGCCGATCCTCCAGCTGCTCGCGGCGACGCCTTCCAGGGCGCCGGTGCGCGTGCTGATCCTGACCCCGACCCGCGAGCTCGCGGCGCAGGTGCAGGACGACATCCGTACCTACGCGAAGTACCTGCCGGTGAAGTCCACGGTCGTGTTCGGCGGCGTCGGCATGCAGCCGCAGGTGGATGCGCTGCGGCGCGGCGTCGACATCCTCGTCGCCACGCCCGGCCGGCTGCTCGACCACGCCGGCCAGCGCACGGTGAACCTCTCGGGGGTCGAGATCCTCGTCCTGGACGAGGCCGACCGGATGCTGGACATGGGCTTCATCCACGACATCCGCCGCGTCCTGGGCCTGCTGCCGGCGAAGCGCCAGAACCTGCTCTTCTCGGCCACGTTCTCCGACGACATCCGCAAGCTCGCGGGCACCATCCTGCGCGACCCGGCGACGGTGGAAGTCGCGCGCCGCAACACGCCCGCCGAACTGGTGTCGCAGGTGGCCTACCCGGTGGAGCGCGACCGCAAGCGCGACCTGCTGGTGCACCTGGTGAAATCCGGCGACTGGCGCCAGGTGCTCGTGTTCACGCGCACCAAGCACGGCGCGAACCGGCTGGCGGAACAGTTGAACCGCGACGGCGTCGAGGCCGACGCCATCCACGGCAACAAGCGCCAGAACGCCCGCACCCGGGCGCTGAAGATGTTCAAGGACGGCGAGCTGCGCGTGCTGGTCGCCACCGACATCGCGGCGCGCGGCCTGGACATCGAGGCCCTGCCGCACGTGGTGAACTACGACCTGCCGCACGTGGCGGAGGATTACGTGCACCGCATCGGCCGCACCGGCCGCGCCGGCGCCTCGGGCGAGGCCGTCGCCTTCGTGAGCCGCGAGGAACGCCCGCTGCTCACCGCGATCGAGCGCCTGATGGCGCGCCAGATCGAGATGCGCAGCATCGAGGGCTTCCCCATGGGCGCGCCGTCGCGCGAACCGGAGCGGCCCGAGCGCCGGCCGCAGCACCGGCCGCAGCAGCGTCCGCAACAGCGTCCCCAGCAGCGTCCGCAGCAACGCCAGCAGCCGCGCCATCACGGCCGGCCGCAGCAGCCGCAGCAGGTCCGCTCGCAGCCGCGCCTGCCGCGCGACGAGGACGCGCAGCCCCGGGCGCAGGCGACGGAGCCGGTGCCGGGTTATCGCCCGTTGACCGCGCACGCGCCGCAGGCGCCGGCCCGCACCTCGGATGGGTTCCCCGCCTTCCGCGGAGACAAGGCGCGGCGCCGCTAAGCGCCAGGGCGCGCCGCCGCTGAGCGCGTAGGCGCGCCCCCGCCGAGCCCGCCCCGCGGGTCCGCCAGAGGTTAAAATCGGGGAAGGATTTTCCGCTTCCCCTTTTCTTTCCCGAGGACCTGCATGGACCAGCAGCTACTTTCCCGGACCGCGGCCGCGATGGTCGCGAAGGGCAGGGGCGTGCTTGCCGCCGACGAATCCGCCGGCACCTGCGAGACGCGCTTCAAGACCATCAACACCCCCTGCACGGAGGAGAACCGGCGCGCCTACCGCGGCCTGCTCTTCACCACGCCGCACATCGAGCGGTACATCTCCGGCGTGATCCTGTTCGACGAGACCACGCGCCAGAAGACCGACGACGGCGTGCCGTTCCCGGACTACCTGGCGAAGAAGGGCATCCTGCCGGGCATCAAGGTGGATACCGGCGCCAAGAACCTGGCGCTGTGCCCGGGCGAGAAGGTCACCGAGGGCCTGGACGGCCTGCGCGAGCGCCTGGCGGGCTACTTCAAGGCCGGCTGCCGCTTCGCCAAGTGGCGCGCGGTGATCACCATCGGCGCGGGCATCCCGTCGCACGCCTGCCTCTACGCCAACGCGCACGCGCTGGCGCGCTACGCGGCGCTGTGCCAGGAAGCCTCCATCGTGCCGATGATCGAGCCCGAGGTGCTGCTGGACGGGGACCACAGCATCGAGCGCTGCGAGGAGGTCACCGAGGCCACGCTGCGCGCCACCTATGCCGCGATGGCCGCCCACCACGTGTCCTTCGAGCACCTGATCCTGAAGACCAGCATGGTGGTCTCGGGCAAGGCGAACGCGCGCCAGGCGGGCGTGGAGGAAGTCGCCGAGCGCACCGTGCGCGTGCTGAAGCGCACCGTGCCGGCCGCGCAGCCGGGCATCGTGTTCCTCTCCGGCGGCCAGTCGGACGTGTCCGCGACGGCGCACCTCAACGCCATGGCTGGCCTGCCCGGCCTGCCCTGGCCGCTCACCTTCTCCTACTCGCGCGCGCTGCAGAACCCGGCGCTCGCGGCCTGGAAGGGCCAGGCCGCCAACGGCGCCGCGGCGCAGCGGGCGTTCCACCACCGCGCGCACATGAACGGGCTGGCCGCGGAAGGCAAGTGGAAGCCCGAGCTGGAGAAGCAGGTCGCTTGAGCTCGCCGCTGTTCGAGTCCAGCCTCGCCAGCCTGCCGCGCATCGGGCGCGGCAAGGTGCGCGACCTGTACGCGCTGGGCGAGGACCGCATGCTCATCGTGGCGAGCGACCGGCTCTCGGCGTTCGACGTGGTCCTGCCCGACCCGATCCCGGACAAGGGCCGCGTGCTGACGCAGATGTCCAATTTCTGGTTCGCGCGCCTCGCGCACGTGGTGACGAACCACCTCACCGGGCTCGACCCGGAGTCGGTGGTCGAGGGCGAGGCCGAGCGCGCCCAGGTCCGCGGCCGCGCGGTGGTGGTGCGCCGGGTGAAGCCGCTGCCCATCGAGGCGGTGGTGCGCGGCTACCTGATCGGCTCGGGCTGGAAGGATTACCAGCGCGACGGCGCGGTGTGCGGCATCCGCCTGCCCGCGGGCCTGCCGCAGGCGGCGAAGCTGCCCGGGCCCCTCTTCACCCCGGCCACCAAGGCGGCCGAGGGGCATGACGAGAACATCGATTTCGCGCAGGTGGAAGCGGCGATCGGCGCGCCGCTCGCGGCGCGGGTGCGCGACACCGCGATCCGCCTGTACCGCGAGGCGGCCGACTATGCCGCCACGCGCGGCATCCTCATCGCCGACACCAAGTTCGAGTTCGGCCTGGACGCCGCCGGCGAGCTGGTCCTGATCGACGAGATCCTCACCGCGGACTCCTCGCGCTTCTGGCCGGCGGAGGGCTACCGCACCGGCATCTCGCCGCCCTCGTTCGACAAGCAGTACGTGCGCGACTACCTGGAGACGCTCGACTGGAACAAGGCGCCGCCCGCGCCGCGCCTGCCGCCAGAGGTGATCGAGAAGACCGCGGCGAAGTACCGCGAGGCGCTGTGGCGGATCGCCGGGGTGAAGCTGGCATGACGAAGGCGGCAAAGCGCGCGCCCCGGCCGCTGGTCGGGGTGGTGATGGGCTCGCAGTCCGACTGGGACGTGATGCGCGAGGCCTGCGCCGTGCTCTCCGAGTTCGGCGTTGCCTACGAGGCGAAGGTGGTGTCCGCGCACCGCACGCCGGACGCGATGTTCGGCTACGCGGCGAAGGCCCGCGGCCGCGGCCTGCGGGTGGTGATCGCCGGCGCCGGCGGCGCGGCGCACCTGCCCGGCATGATCGCCTCCAAGACCACGCTGCCGGTGCTGGGCGTGCCGGTGCCGAGCAAGCACCTCGCCGGACAGGATTCGCTGCTGTCCATCGTGCAGATGCCCAAGGGCATCCCGGTGGCGACCTTCGCCATCGGCCAGAGCGGCGCGGCGAACGCGGGCCTCTTTGCGGTGGCGCTGCTCGCCACCGGCGACCGGCGCCTGGAGGCGAAACTGGCGCGCTACCGGGGCAAGCTGAAGCGCCTGGTGGCGAAGATGCGCCTCGCCGATGTCCCCTAGCCAAGGAGCGCCGGCCGCGGTGCCTCCTGCCGTCCTTCCGCCGTCCACGCTGGGCGTGCTGGGCGGCGGGCAGCTCGGCCGCTTCTTCGTCATCGCCGCGCGCGAGATGGGCTACCGCGTCCATGTGCTGGATCCGGACCGGGGCAGCCCGGCCGGCGCGCTGGCCGACCGGCACCTCGCCGCGGCCTACGACGACGAGGCGGCGCTGGACGCGCTCGCCGCCGCCTGCGCCGCGGTCACCACCGAGTTCGAGAACGTGCCCGCCGAAAGCCTGGCGCGCCTCGCGCGCGCGACGCGCGTCGCCCCGTCCGCCGACTGCGTCGCGGTGTCGCAGGACCGCATCCGCGAGAAGGCCGCCTTCGCCGCGCACGGCCTGCCCGTGGGCCCGTATGCGCCGGTGACTGCGGAGGCGGACCTCGATCGGCTGGACCTCTACCCCGCGGTGCTCAAGCGCGCCCGCTTCGGCTATGACGGCAAGGGACAGGCGCGCGTCGCCTCGGCGGCCGAGGCGCGCGCGGCCTGGCAGGTGTTCGAGCGCGCGCCCTGCGTGCTGGAGCGCCGGCTGGACCTGGATTGCGAGGTCTCGGTGATCGTCGCGCGCGGCGCCGACGGCGCGAGCGCGGCATTCGCGGTGGCGGAGAACTCGCACCGCCACGGCATCCTCGACGTGTCCATCGCGCCGGCGCGCGTGGCGCCGGCGCTCGCCGCGGAAGCGCAGGCGATGGCCGCGCGCCTCGCCGCGGCGCTGGGCTACGTCGGCGTGCTCGGGGTGGAGTTCTTCGTGAGCGCAGGCAGGTTGCTGGTGAATGAAATCGCGCCCCGGCCGCACAACAGCGGCCACTACACCATCGACGCCTGCGTCACCAGCCAGTACCAGCAGCAGGTGCGCGCGCTGTGCGGCCTGCCGCTGGGCGATCCGGGCCTGCTCGCCCCGGCGGTGATGGTGAACGTGCTGGGCGAGGCCTGGCGCGCGGGCGAGCCCGACTGGTCGGCGGTGCTCGCCGAGCCGCGCGCGAAGCTGCACCTGTACGGCAAGGCCGAGGCGCGCCCCGGGCGCAAGATGGCGCACTTCACGGTGATGGACGCGGACCGCGCGCGCGCGCTCGAGGCGGCGCTGGCGATCCGCGCCCGCCTGGGCATCGGCGATGGCTGACGAGGTGGCGCGCGCGGCGCGGCTGCTGCGCGAGGGCCGGCTGGTCGCGTTTCCCACCGAGACCGTCTATGGGCTGGGCGCGGATGCCTCGAGCGCAACTGCGGTCGCGCGCCTGTATGCCGCAAAGCGCCGTCCCGTCGAGCATCCGGTGATCGTGCATTTCGCGGACGCCGAGGGCGCGTTCGCCTGGGCGCGCGAGGTGCCGGAGGCGGCGCGCAGGCTCGCGGCGAAGTTCTGGCCCGGGCCGCTCACGCTGATCCTCAAGCGCGCGAAGCAGGCGGGCGATTTCGTCACCGGCGGCCAGGACACGGTGGGCTTGCGCGTGCCCTCGCACCCGGTGGCGCAGGCGCTGCTGCGGGAATTCGGCGGCGCGATCGCCGCGCCGTCGGCCAATCGCTTCGGCGAGGTGAGCGCCACCAGCGCGGCGCATGTGCGCGAGGACCTCGCCGCGGAGGCGGACCTGGTCCTGGAAGGCGGGGAGAGCGACATCGGCATCGAGTCCACCATCGTCGACCTGTCGGGCGGCAAGGCGGTGCTGCTCCGGCCGGGACACATCGGCGTTGCCGAGCTCGAGGCCGCGCTCGGGGAGAAGCTCGCGGCGAAGGCGGCCGGCGCACCGCGGCATTCGGGGGGCCTGGAGCGCCACTACGCGCCGCGCACCCCGGCGCAGCTGGTGGCGCCGCACGAGCTGGATGCGGAGATCGGCAAGTGGCACGCGAAGGGGACCGAGGTCGCGGTGCTCGCGTTCTCGCGCCCCGACGAGCGCGTGGACTTCTGGCTGCGCATGCCGAAGGATCCGGTCGCCTATGCGCAGAAGCTCTATGCCGCGCTGCGCGAGCTGGACGGCGCCGGCTGCGCGCGCATCCTCATCGAGGCGCCGCCGCCAGACGAGCGCTGGGCGGCGGTCTCGGACCGCCTGCGGCGCGCCGCGGCGTAGAATCCGCGCCATGCGCAGGTTCCTGATTGCAGCGGTCGCCGTGCTCGCCGCCGGCTGCGCCAGCCACGGCCAGGTGAGCGGCGGCACGGGCAGCGTCAGCTTCCAGGTGAATTCCAGCCGCGCGGCGCTGATCGCGGTGGGCATCCTCGCCATCGTCTCCGAGCACGAGCGCGAGCAGGGCTCCGTCCATTCCAACCCGCTCACCGCGTTCGACCCGGCCGCCGGGCGCGCGGTGCCGCCGATGGACGCCGCGCGCAAGGTGCACGAGCAGGACTGCTCCAGGCCGTTCGAGGACTGGTCGGCCAACCTGCGCTGCCGGTAGCACGCCCGTGGCGGCGGCAAATGTAACCGATCGGTTACATTGGTCGGCTAGGCGCGCCGCGGTCCCGGTGTTCCATCCTCCACCACGAAGCTCGCCAGCGTGCGGCACGCGGCATCGGGCCGGGTCACCGAGTCCATGGCGCGCAGGTCGGCGCGCGTTTCCCTGGCGCTGACCGCCATCCGCACGTAGCCGCGATACCGGCTGTCCACCAGCTTCATGTGCGGGTTGTCCGGCAGGAACGCGTTCAGCCGCTCCTGCGCCCAGGCCTGCGAGGTGATGGAGGTGCAGACGAACTCGCTGGCGATGGCCGGCGATGAGGGATCGTCGAAATCGCGCTTCAGCTCCGACACATTGAACGAGTGCACGTCCCCGCCCAGCACCACCGGGTTGGCGACGCGGTGCTCGAGCAGCGCATCGAACAGCCGCGCGCGCGCCGCCGGGTAGCCGTCCCAGCCGTCGGTCCAGGCGCGCCGGCCTTCGCCGGGCAGCTGGTCGAACTGCGCCATCGGCGTCTGCTGCGCGAGCAGGTTCCAGCGCGCGCCGGATTGTGCCAGCGCGCCCGAGAGCCAGCGCTCCTGCGCGCGGCCCAGCATGCTGCGGTTCGGGTTCGCGAGCGCCTCGCACTCGGCGACGTTGACGGTGTTCGAGCCGCCGCGGCGGTTCGGCCGCGGGCAGGCCTGCCAGGAACGGTACTGGCGGTCGTCCAGGACGTAGAAGCGCGCGAGGCTGCCCCAGCCGAGCTGGGTGTGGATGCGCATGTCCGGGCCGTCCGGCTTCATGCGTTCCGGCAGCGGCATGTGCTCGTAGTAGGCGCGGTAGGCGGCGGCGCGGCGCGCGAGGAACCGCTCCTTCGGCATGCCGTCTTCGGGACGGTCGTCGGCGTAGTCGTTGTCCACCTCGTGATCGTCCCAGGTCACGATCCACGGGCAGGCGGCGTGCGCCGCCTGCAGGTCCGGGTCGGACTTGTACAGCGCGTAGCGCGCGCGGTAGTCGGCCAGGGTGTAGGGCTCGCCGCCGGTGTGGGCACGCACGTGGTCGCGGCCCCAGGACGATTCGTAGATGTAGTCGCCGAGGAACGCCACCAGGTCCGGCGCATCGGCGACGATGTGGCGGTAGGCGTTGAAGTAGCCCTGCTCGTAGTGCTGGCAGGAGGCGAAGGCGAACGTCAGGCGCCCGGGCGACGCAGTCGTTGCCGGCGCGGTGCGCGTGCGGCCGACGGGGCTGTGCGCGTCGCCGGCGCGGAAGCGGTACCAGTACCAGCGCTCCGGCTCCAGCCCTTTCGGCTCGACGTGGACGGCATGCGCCCACTCGGGCGAGGCCTCGGCGGTGCCGGCGGCCACCACGTTGCGCATCGCCTCGTCGGTGGCCACCTCCCAGCGCACCGGGACGGCGACCGGGTCGAGCCCGCCCGCCAGGCGCGTCCAGAGCACGAAGCCGCCCGGGTGCGGGTAGCCGCTTGCGACGCCGAGGGTGAAGGGGTTGTCGCGCAGGCGCGGCTGCGCGCGCAGCAGGGCGGGGGCGGCGCCGGCGGCGAGCAGTGAGCCGAGGAAGGCGCGGCGGGTGGCCATGCGCTAGGGTAACCGAGGCGCTCAGCCCGGCGGCGCAGTGCTCTCGCGCACCACCAGGTGCACCGGGATCTCGTGCGATTTCGGCACCTCGCCGCCGCCGATGCGCGCCAGCATCCGCTCGGCGGCGATGCGGCCGATGTCGGCCACCGGAATGTGGACCGTCGTCAGCGCCGGCGAGAACTCGCCGGCGAGCTCGATGTCGTCGAACCCGGTCACCGAGAGCCGGCCCGGGACCGCGATGCCGCGCGCGGCTGCCTCGAGCAGCGCGCCGATCGCGAGCAGGTCGTTGCCGCAAACCAGCGCGGTGAAGCGCTCGCCGGAGTCGAGCAGGCGGCCGAGCGCGACGCGACCCGCGGGGATGCCGAACGGCGTCTCGAGCACCCGGCGCTCCGGCAGCTCGAGCCCGCGCGCGGCGAGCGCCTCGCGCACGCCCGCGATCCGCTCCCGGGCGCGGTCGTTGCTCGTCGTGCGCCCGGAGATCATGGCGAAGTCCCGGTGGCCGAGCGCCATCAGGTGCTGCGCGACGCTCGCCGCCGCGAGGCGGTTGGAGAAGCCGAGCGAATAGTGGATCCGGCTGGCATCGGTGGCCCAGGTGAGCTCGACCGGGATCGCCGCCTTCGCCAGCAGCCGGTGCAGGTCCGGGCTGTGGTCCAGCCCCACCAGCACCACGCCGTCCACGCCGCGCTCGACCAGCGCCGACACCACCTTCGCCTCGGCCTCGAGGTCGTACTCATGGCTGCCCACGAGCAGGGTGTAGCCCTCGCGCGCGATGCGCTGCTGCAGCGCCTGGGTGGAGGCCGCGAAGATCGGGTTGTCCAGCGTGGGCACCACCGCGCCGATGGTGCGCGAGCGGCGCGAGGCGAGCGCGCGCGCCGCGCCGTGGGGCACATAGCTCAGGCGCGCGGCCGCGGCGAGGATCCGCTCGCGCGTCTCCGGCTGCACCAGGGCGGGCGCGGCGAGCGCGCGCGACGCGGTGGACAGGGACACGCCGGCGGCGCGGGCGACATCCGACAGGCGCGCGGCAGGGAGTCTGGGGGCCACGCGCGAAGCATAGCAAAGGCCGCCTGAAAGCGATTCCACGCAGGATTGCTGCGGCGCAGCTTGACAGTGCTTTACCGGCTCCATACTCTTCGATGAAAGCGCTTTCATTCTTGACCTGGAAACCCATGCCTACGACCTACCTGAAGAAGGCCGGCAAGACACCCGAGACGCAGACCGAATCCGCGCGCGCCGTGGTCGCGGAGATGCTGGCCGAGATCGAGCAGCGCGGCGAGCAGGCGGTGCGCGACTACGCGGCGAAGCTCGACCGCTGGACGGGCGAGATCCTGGTCAGCCGCGAGGAAATCGAGCGCCGGACCGCCGGCGTCGCCGCCGGCGTGAAGCGCGACATCGAGTTCGCCACCGAGCAGGTGCGCAGGTTCGCGCTCGCCCAGCGCGCTTCCTGCACCGAGTTCTCGACGCCGCTGCACGGCGGGCTGACCGCCGGCCAGCGCCTGATCCCGGTCAATGTCGCCGGCTGCTACGTGCCCACGGGGCGCTACGCGCACATCGCCTCGGCCTACATGAGCATCGCCACCGCCAAGGCGGCCGGGGTGCCCACGGTGGTGGCCTGCTCGACGCCCTATCGCGGCGAAGGCATCCATCCGGAGGTGCTCTACGCCATGAAGGTCGCCGGGGCGGACCTCATCATGACGCTGGGCGGCGTGCAGGCCATCGCGAGCCTCGCCCATGGCCTCTTCACGGGCAAGCCGGCCGACATCGTCGTTGGTCCGGGCAACAAGTTCGTCGCCGAGGCCAAGCGCGCCCTCTACGGCAAGGTCGGCATCGACGTCTTCGCGGGACCGTCGGAGATCGCGGTCATCGCCGACGACTCCGCCGACCCGCTGATCGTCGCCTCGGACCTGGTCGGCCAGGCCGAGCACGGCCATGAGTCGCCGGCGTGGCTGATGACCACCTCGCGCAAGCTGGCCGAGGAGGTGATGCGCCTGGTGCCCGGCCTGATCGAGAAGCTGCCGCCGACGGCGCGCGAAGCCGCGGGCGCCGCCTGGCGCGACTACGGCGAGGTGCTGCTGTGCGAGAGCCGCGAGGAGATGGCGCAGGCCTCGGACCGGTATGCGCCCGAGCACCTCGAGGTGCACGCGCGCGACCTGGACTGGTGGCTCGCCACGCTCACCTGCTACGGGTCGCTGTTCCTCGGCGAGGAAACGACGGTCGCCTTCGGCGACAAGGCTTCGGGCCCGAACCACATCCTCCCCACCAAGGGCGCGGCGCGCTACTCCGGCGGCCTGTCGGTGCACAAGTTCATCAAGACGGTGACCTGGCAGCGCATGACGCGCGAGGCCAACCGCGACATCGCCCAGGTGACCGCGCGCATCTCGCGCCTGGAGGGCATGGAGGCGCATGCGCGCACGGCGGACGACCGGCTGGCGAAGTACTTCCCGGCCGAGCGCTTCGACAAGGGCGCGCCCGTCGCATCATGAGCATCGCCGCCCTGTTCGACCTGAGCGGCCGGGTCGCGCTCGTGACCGGCGCCAACTCGGGCATTGGCCGCGCCATCGCCGGCGCCCTGGCCGAAGCGGGCGCGCGCGTGGTGCTGGTCGCGCGCCGCGCGAAGGAACTCGCCGAGGCGCAGCGGGAGATCGGCAGGGGCGCCGCCGCGCTGCCCTGCGACCTCACCGACCGCAGGGCGCTGGGCGAGTGCGCCGCGAGCGCGCCGTCGTTCTTCGGCGCCCCGGACATCCTCGTCAGCGCGGCGGGCGTGAACGTGCGCAAGCCGATGCTGGACGTCACCGAATCCGATTGGGACGCCAGCATCCGGCTCAACCTCGAGGCGCCGTTCTTCCTCGCGCAGAAGCTGGCGCCGGCGATGATCGCGAAGGGCTGGGGCCGCATCATCAACATCGCCTCGCTGCAGTCGGTGCGCGCATTCCGCGACAGCGCGCCCTACGGCGCCTCCAAGGGCGGCGTGATGCAGCTGACGCGCGCGCAGGCCGAGGCCTGGTCGCGGCACGGCGTCACCGCCAACGCCATCGGCCCGGGCTTCTTCGCCACGCCGCTCACCGCGCCGGTGGCGAGCGATCCGGCGCGCTGGCAGGCGATGGCCGAGAGGACCTTCGCCGGCCGCAACGGCGAGCTCGCCGACCTGCGCGGCGCGGCGGTGTTCCTCGCCAGCCGCGCCTCGGACTACGTGACGGGCCAGACCCTGTTCGTCGATGGAGGCTTCTCGGCCGGTTGATCGGCGCGGGGAATCGGAAACGGAGCATCGGAAACGGAGCATGCGCATGAGCGACAAGAAGAACCTGATCCTCATCCTCACCGACCAGCAGCGTGCGGATACGATCCATGCGCTGGGCGCGCCCTGGATGCAGACGCCGCATCTCGACCGCCTTGCGAGCCGGGGATTCAGCTTCACCAACTGCTTTGTCACGTCGCCGGTTTGCGTGGCGTCGCGGGCCAGCCTGTTCACGGGCATGTACCCGCACGCGGCCGGGGTCTTCAAGAACTTCCAGCCCTGGTCGCCAACCTGGGTGCAGTGGCTGGCGGACGCCGGCTACCACTGCGTGAACATCGGCAAGATGCACATCAATCCCTACGACGCCAAGGGCGGGTTTCACCAGCGCTTCGTCGTCGAGAACAAGGACCGCCCGCTTTTCCTGGATGAGCACGACCGGGCCTTCTACGACGAGTGGGACAAGGCGCTGCATGCCCACAAAGCGGTGAAACCGAGCCGGTACACGCGCTATGCCGCGGACCCGGAGGGCTACCAGCGGGCGCTCGGCGCCTTCGAGTGGCATCTCCCGGGCGCGCTTCACTCGGACAACTTCATCGGCGACCATGTCCTGTGGTGGCTGGAGGAGCGCAAGGCCCAGAACCCGCTCTTTCTCCAGATCGGGTTTCCGGGGCCGCATCCGCCGTACGACCCGGTGCCCGACTTCCTGCGCCGCTATGCCGCCGTCGACATCCCCGTTCCGGAGTTCACGGGCGCGGAGGAGGCGCTGCAGCCCAGGGCGCAGGGAGAGCTCCGCCGCAACATGATCCGGAACAATTTCGACTCCATTGCCTGGCAGTTGCGGCCGTCGCGCGAGGACCTGCTCAGGCTCCGCCGCCATTACGCGGCCAACGTTTCCATGATCGACGAGAAGATCGGCGAGATCCTGGCGATGCTGGAGCGCAAGGGGTACCTGGAGAATGCGCTGGTGGTGTTCTCCTCCGACCACGCGGATGCGCTGGGCGACCACGGCCACATCCAGAAGTGGACGATGTACGACACCGTGGAGCGGGTCCCGCTGATCGTCTGGGACACAGCCGGCAGCGGGAGCGGCCGCCGCAGCGACAGCCTGGTGCAGCTCATGGACGTCGCGCCCACGCTGCTCGAGTCCGCCGGCGTTCCGGTTCCCGCGAACTGGGAAGCGCGCTCGCTGTGGCCGATCGTCACCGCGCAGCAGGAGGCGATCCGCGACGCCGCCTACGCCGAGCTCGCGCGCGACCATATCCAGACCGGCGCCGAGTACATGGTGATGCGGCGCGATCAGGACTGGAAGCTGGTGTACTACCTGGACGAACCGGACGGGGAATTGTTCGACCTGCGCAACGACCCGGGCGAGGTGCGCAACCTGTGGGCCTCGCCCGAGCATCGCGACAAGCGCGAGGAACTGGTCCGGGCGCTTCAGGTCTGGTCGATGCGCTCGTCGCTTCAGTCGCGCATGCAGCCCTCACGCAAGCCGCAGCCCGCAATGTTTCTCAATGGAGGAGGAAGACAATGAACCGTTCGCTCGTTCTTGCAGCCGTTGTCGCGGTCGGGTGCCTTTGGGGGGCGCCGGCCGCGGCGCAAACGCGCGCGTTCCCGACCAAGCCGGTCACCATCGTCGTTCCGTTCCCGGCCGGCGGGGTCGTCGACATCGTGGGGCGGCTGCTCGCCGACAAGCTCGGCGCGTCCCTTGGCGTGCGCGTGCTGGTCGAGAACCGGCCCGGAGCGGGCGGCACGCTCGGCGCGGCGGCGGTCGCCAAGGCCGAACCCGATGGCCATACCTTGCTCGTGGGCGGCGCCGCGACGCATGTGTTCTCGCCGCTCATCTACCCGAACGTGCCGTACGACCCGGCAACGTCCTTCAGCGCGATCGGCCAGCTCAGCGCGGGACCGCTGGTCCTGGTCGTGCCTCAGGCGTCTCCGGTCCAGAGCTTCGCGGACTTCCCCGAGTACGTCCGGCGGCAGGGCGACAAGCTCAGCTATGCCAGCAACGGGCCGGGAACGTTCCCGCACATGGCGGCGGAGCTCTATCGCGGCGCGGTCAACGCGACCTACGTCCACGTCTCCTACGGGGGAGGGCCCAAGGCGATGCTGGCGCTCGCGGCGAACGAAGTGGCGTTCTCGATCAACCACATCCCCAACGTCATGCCGCTGGTGAAGTCCGGCAGGGTCCGGGTGCTCGCGACGACCGGCCGGACGCGCGCCATCGCGCTGCCCGACCTGCCGACCTTCGCCGAAGGCGGGGTGCCGGGCTTCGAAACCAGCGCGTGGTTCGGGCTGTTCGCGCCGGCCGGCACGCCTGCCGCCGTGGTCGCCCGGCTGAACGCGGCGGTCAACGAGGCGCTCAAGGCGCCGGACCTGCGCGAGAAACTGGTGGCGCAGGGTGACGAGCCCGTCGGAGGGTCGCCCGATGCCCTCGCCGGGTACGTCCAGGCCGAACTGAGGAAATGGCGTCCAGTCGTCAAGTCGGCGAATGTCACCGTCCAGTAGCGCGCGCCTTCCCGACCCATGAAAGCACTCGTCTACACCGCGCCCAACGAAGTCACCTACCGCGACGAGCCCGAGCCGCAGTTCGGCGCGGGCGACGTGCTGATCGCGGTCGACGCGGTCGGCATCTGCGGCTCCGACCTGCACGCCTACCACGGCCACGACCCGAGGCGCGTGCCGCCGCTGATCCTCGGCCACGAGCTGGTCGGGCGCGTCCTCGAGGGGCCAGGCAGGGGCCTGCGCGTCACGGTGAACCCGCTCATCACCTGCGGCCACTGCGAGTACTGCGTGCAGGGGCGCGACAACCTGTGCGCGAACCGGACCATGATCGGCATGACGCGCGCGGGCGGCTTTGCCGAGCGCGTCTCGACCGCCGCGCGCAGCGTGATCGACATCCCGCAGGACATGGACACGCGGGCCGCTGCCCTGACCGAGCCCGCGGCGACCGCGGTGCACGCCATCAACGTCTCGATGCGCGCGCTCGCGCGGCCGCTGCCCGAGTGCCGGGTGCTGGTGCTGGGCGGCGGCGCGATCGGCATGCTTGCCGCGCTGCTGCTGCGCAGCTACGGCGTGCGGGCGGTCACGGTGGCAGAGACCAACCCCCTGCGCCGCGCATCGGTGGAGAAGGCGGCGGGCGCCGCCGTCTACGATCCGCGCGGCGACGGTGGCCCGGCGGCGAACAGCATGGATCTCGTCATCGACGCGGTGGGCGGCAAGGCGACGCGGTCCGCGGCGCTGGCGGCGGTGAAGCCGGGCGGGGTGGTGATGCACATCGGCCTGCAGGACTGGGCGAGCGAGATCGACATGCGCAAGCTCACGCTGGCCGAGATCACCCTGATCGGCACCTACACCTATACGACCGCGGACCTGCGCGCGGCGGTGGGCGCGCTGCACGAGGGCGCGTTCGGCGACCTGGCCTGGGTGGAGGAGCGTCCGCTCGCCGAGGGCGCCGCCGCGTTCCGCGACCTTCACGAGGGGCGCACGGCCGCGGCCAAGCTGGTGCTGCGGCCGTGAGCGGGGCCCGGGGAGGCGGGTAAGGGGGGCTCGATACAAGCCTTCCTTGGACGAGGAGCGGCCAATCACCCGAATCGATCCTCGAGTCGAGGAATTGGCGGCGCGCGGGCACAGGTCGCGGCATCGCCTCAGTTCGAGAGATGCGATGACCATAATGGAAGTGTGGTTGACACCTCTGTCTTCGTGAGTGCACCATGCATTCATGGTGAATTCACTACAGTCGGAGTCCACGAGCGCCCAGCAGACTGCCTACGACTACATCAAGGAAGAGATTCTCGCGCTCAGTTTGGGGCCTAACGTAAAGCTGAACGCGATAGAACTCGCGTCGCACCTCGGACTCAGCAGAACGCCGGTTAGAGAAGCCCTGACGCGGCTAGAGCAGGAAGGTCTGGCCTATCGCGAGCTCGGCGGAGGGTTCCGCGTCCACGCCCTCACGGTCAAGGAAATCGTGGATACCTACAAGGTTCGAGAGGCGCTCGAGGTGGAAGCGGCCCTGGAAGCCCTGCCACACCTCACGGACGAGAGGCTTGATCAGTTCGAAGCCATTCTCCGCGGGAGCGAGATCTTCCTCACGCCCGCGACCTACGCAAAGTTCATCCTCGCGAACCGCAAGTTCCATGCGGCGATCGTCCAGGCGACGGGGAACGCGATGCTAGAGCAGTTCATGGCACCGATTGCCGACCGTGTGCGATTGATTGGCGCAATGCTCATGCGCGCAAGCGCAGCGCGCCAAAAGGAAGTGCTCGACGAGAACCTGGCGATCCTCGCAGCGCTGCGCACCCGCGATCCCAGGATCGTAGAGGAAGCCGTCCGGGCGCACGTCCGACTTGCGAGCGGTCATGCGACACGCCTGCTTGGTTCGGATCCTGGCCAGCTATCAATACGTCCGCGCCCCTAGCAGGGCAGGATCGCAATTGGAAGATCGAGGAGAGACAATCATGGCATCGAGCCCGTCCGTCATTGGCACCGCATCGTCGGCGTCGGAAACCAGCGGCCGCACCGCCGAGCAGTGGAGTGCGAAGCCGCCGCTGTCTGACGCGCAAGTCGTCGACACGCGGATCTACACCGATCCGGGAATATTTGAAGAGGAAGTCGAAAAGATCTGGAGCAAGGTCTGGCTACCGGTTTGCCACGAGAGCGAACTGCCAGAGCGACTCGACTATCGGACGTCTGGACTAGCGGGTAACAAGCCGATCGTCGTGGTGCGTGGCGAGGACAACCAAATACGCACTTTCCTGAACATCTGCCCGCACCGGAACAACCTTGTCGTGCGCTTGCCGGCCGGATCCCTGAAGAAAGCGGAGCCGTCCGGAAATGCGAACCATATGACGTGCATGTACCACGGTTGGCAGTTCAACGCGATGGGACAGTGCGTGGACATACCGCGCCAGGCAGCGGGTTACCAGGAGCGGATATGCAAGGAGGGCGTCGGCCTCAGGCAGATTCGCACTGAGGTGGGCTATGGCGGAATGGTCTGGGTGAATCTCGACGACAACTGCGGACCGCTCTCCGACTTCGTCGGTAAGTCCCTTGATCTGATGATCGAGCAACTCGACACCGAGCCACTCGAGATATTTCATTATCAGAAGGGGATAGTGCGGTGCAACTACAAGCTGTTCTTCGACACCAGCCGTGAGTTCTACCACGACTACCTGCACTTCCATAACCGCCAGACGAGCATGATCAAGCCGGGCTACTTCGACCAGAAGTACTCCACCTATCCGAACGGACATTCTGTCTCCGGCTTCGCGCCGCCGGATTACACCTCGCATACGGGGGCGGAGACGCGGCTTCTGTCTTTCCCGGGTTTACCGAAGAACGGCTGGCGACACACGACGCTCTTTCCGGCAAGTGCGTACAACATTCGCACGTCCTGCTTGCGCATCAACGTGATGATTCCTCTGAATGACAGGGAGACTCTGGTCGAGATCCGTGGACTTGGACTAAAGCGCGACACGCCAGAAGAACGGGCGCAGCGCGAACGGGACTACGTATCCGTCTGGGGGCCGTTCGGCTGGAACCTGCACGAAGATCTGCTATGCGCCCAAGTGCAGACTCAGGCCATCAAGCGCGGATCAGGTGCCCAGTGGAACCTCATGGCTCGCGAGGAGGACAGCAAGGTGCACGACGAGGTGTGCGTTCGCACCTATTACGCGGAGTGGAGCCGGCTCATGGGCCGAAGCCACGCGTCGCCGAAGTAGAGAGTCGGGAGCCCGTCAAGCCATGCTTTGCCTACCGCAGGAAGTCCTTCAGCCGGTCCACGCTCTTATCTACAAGAGTTGCCTCCACATGAACGACGAGGCGTGGAACGAGTATCTCGCGTTGTGCGACAAGCAGTCGTTTCGCTACCGGGTAGTGAACTACAGCCCGGAGATGCGAAAAGAGCAAGTTTGGGCAGATCGTGACTACAAGGCGATGAAGTCGGGCTTTGATCTGCTGCCCCGGCACAACTCGGACCACTCCAAGCTTACGCGCCACGTCAGCATCTACACCGTCGACTACGACGAGCAGGCAAAGCAGGCCCATGCGGTGTCGGCGCTCACCATCTACCGAACGCAACTCGATGGCACGATGTCCTACATCGAGAGCGGACAGACGAGCCTTTACGCCGTCGGCGTCTACCGAGACCGAATCAGCCTTAACGGGGACTCGCCAAAGCTTCAGGAGCGGGTCGTGCGCCTCGACACGCGCCAGCTCGACGTCGGAACCCACAAGCCGTTCTGACGGAGCGGACCGCGGGATGGCCTGGATAGCGATCTGCAGGCTCGATGACGTCGAGCCCTCAAGCATGACGTCAGTGACGAGCAGCGAAACAGAATTTCTTGTGCTGCGTGGCGAGAACAACGAAATCCTCGTCGTGCCGCCGAGTTGCCCGCACATGCGCACCCGCCTATGCGATGGCTTCTTCGACGGAGTACTGCTCACATGCTCCCAGCATCTTTGGCAATGGTCGGTAAGGGACGGTTCCATGCAGGGAATCGCGGAGGCGCCACTCGCAATCTACCCGTCGAAGGTTGAAGGGGGCGAAGTCCTGATCGATTTCGAGCGCGAGCTCTTGTATCGCTACGAAGATGAAAAGAGCTAAGGGCCTCGCGTGCTGATCGACCTCAGGTTGCGCGGGCAGGCTCGTCAGTTCGCAAGCGCCGCTGGCGAGCGGCTCCTCTACTCTGGGCTCCGCAGCGGCCTCGATCTGCCTTACGAGTGCGCAAGCGGTACGTGCGGAAGCTGCAAGGCCAAGCTTGTCTCTGGCGAAGTGGAGAATCTCTGGACCGATGCCCCCGGGCGCAAGCTTCTGGGCGGCACCAACGAAGTCCTGCTTTGCCAAAGTGCTGCGCTCAGAGACTGCCAACTCGAGGTCAGTTCGAGAAGCCAGGAACCCGTGCCAAACGCTGTTCCGATCCTCGGCAAAGGGATCGTTCGTCGAAGGCGTCTGCTGACACAGGACGTGCTCGCGTTCAGTCTGGACATAGATCGCGCGATCGACTTTGACGCTGGGCAATTCGTCTGCCTGCAGTTCCCGCAAGCGACAGGCTTCAGAAGTTACTCCATCGTCAACTTCAGTCGCGCCTGCACCCGACTCGACTTCGTACTGAAGCGCAAGGCCGACGGTCGGCTCACGCCGCTGCTTTTTGATGGCGAGATCGAGGGGTGTGAAGTGGAATGGTTCGGGCCGCTTGGCCGAGCGATATACGCGCCCGGAGATCCGCGCCCAATCCTCTGCATTGCCGGTGGTACGGGAATAGCCGGAATCATGTCGATTCTGAGGTGCGCGAGCGAAGCGGGACATTTCTCGCGCTCAACCGGAAGCGTCTTCTTTGGGGTGCGCACGCGCTCGGACACTTTCTATCTTTCGGAATTGAATGAGCTTGTGGGCGCCGCGAACGGCGGACTCGAAGTTACGGTCGCGTTGTCAGAGGATCAGCCTGACCAGGCCGTCTTTACCGAGTATCCGAGTCTCCGATTCCGCAGTGGCTTCGTCCACGATGCTGCCAAATCTGCCATGACGGGTCGGTTTGACGGGGTCGTGGCCTATCTCGCGGGACCAAAGCCGGCCGTAGACGCGGCGATGCGAGTGCTGCTTTCTGCGCGGGTTCCAGTGCAGAGCATGCGGTTCGACCGGTTCAATTGAGACGCTCTCGTGCTAGCTGATGAGGCCAGATAGATGCGGGTTGCCATCATTGGTGGTACGGGCTCCATTGGCGTTGCTACGGCAGAGCGACTCCTGCGAAAAGGGGTTGCCGTTACCCTCCTCTCGCGCAGCCGTCCTCCGAGCGCCGTACCTGGTGGTGTGGCCTGGAGCCATGTGGACGTTGTGCACCCGGAGTCAGTTCGGCGGGCGCTAGGCCACTTCGACCGTGTTCTGCATCTCGCAGCGCTTCTTCAGTTCTCGTGCGAAACGGATCCGGCGCAAGCGGTCCGCGTCAACATCAATGGGACGCTGAATGTACTGGAGGCCTGCAGAGACCTCGGCGTAAGGCGAATGGTTTTCGCCAGCAGCATCGCGGTCTATGGCGAACGTTCAGACACCATGCGCGAAGAGGATGCGGCTCCCGCGGACTTGGGTTTGTACGGTTTGACCAAGCGTATGGGGGAGGCGCTTGGACGACGGTTTCGTGCTTCTTCGAACCTTGAGTTCGTCGCACTTCGCTACTCCGGCGTGATTGGGCCAGGGGAGGCGACAAGTGCTGGCATGGCACGGGTGCGCCAGCAGGTCTTCGACTGCGCGCACGGTCGCGACGTGACGATAGATGGCGCCAGCGGAAGCGAGTGGGTGCACCTGCTGCACGTTGCCGACGCAGCAGAAGCGACGTGCGTGGCCTTGTTGGCCGACGCGCCCGCCCGCTCGATCTACAACGTGGCGGGTCCAGACGACAGCTACGTATCTCTGCAGGGACTTCACGATCTGGTGCGCGAGATTGAACCAGGGGCGGGACGTGCCATCTGGTCGGGTCGCGCGCGAAGTTCGGGACCCGTGGATGTCGAAAGGATCGGCAACGATCTTGGGTGGCACCCGACTATCTCCCTGAGGGAGGGCATTCGGGACGTTCTGAATCGCAGGCGTCAGATTTCAAATGCGGTCGCGTAATCGCGCACCGCTACCACTAGGAGCCCAAAATGAGCCCAGCGGCTAGGCCGACCGTTTCAACTGCGAACGTTGATCCAAAGCGTGACCTTGCGCGCGAATTGCGTGATGCGAGCCTATTTCGCCAGCAATGTCTCCTTGGGGGGGAGTGGCGCGACGCAGATTCCGGCAGAAAGCTGGTTACACGTGATCCAGCGACAGGCGCGCCCCTAGGGCATGTGCCGGATTTCGGCGCCGAGGAAGTTCGGCGCGCAGTTGATGCGGCCGCGCTTGCTTTCGCGGCTTGGTCGAGGGTTACCGCTTCGGAACGAGCGGAGATGCTTCGAAAGTGGTACGCGCTCATCATCGCCAATATCGAAGATCTAGCGCGCATTCTGACCGCCGAGCAGGGCAAACCACTAGCCGAGTCCCGAGGCGAGGTGAAAATGGCGGCGGATTATGTCCTCTGGTTCTCGGAGGAGGCACGACGCACCTACGGAGACACCGTCCCGAGCCCTTGGGGCGAAAGGCGGCTCATGGTGGTCAAGCAGGCGGTCGGTGTATGCGCCGCGATAACCCCTTGGAATTTTCCGAGTTCCATGGTCACGCGCAAAGTCGCCCCTGCACTTGCCGCCGGTTGTACGGTGATCCTCAAGCCCGCGGACCTGACTCCCCACTCCGCCCTTGCGCTGGGTGAATTAGCCCAGCGCGCCGGCCTCCCCGCAGGTGTGCTCAATATCGTCGTAGGCGACGCGGCGTCGATTGGCTCGGAGCTGTGTGGGAACCCCAAAGTCGCCAAGGTTTCGTTCACGGGGTCGACGCGCGTTGGGCGCATCCTGATGCAGCAGGTCGCTCCGACCGTCAAGCGCCTGTCTCTGGAGCTTGGCGGCAACGCACCTTTCATTGTTTTCGAGGACGCCGACCTCGATGCCGCGGTCACGGGAGCAATGATCTCGAAGTTTCGGAACGCTGGACAGACATGCGTTTGCGCGAACCGCATTCTTGTCCAGGAGTCCGTGTACGAGGACTTCTCGGCAAGACTGACGAAGGCGGTTGCCGCGCTGAAGGTCGGGGCAGGCGACGAGCCCGGCGTGACCCAAGGGCCGCTCATCAACGAAGGGGCGGTCGCGAAGGTTGAAAGCCATGTCGCGGACGCGGTTGGCAAGGGAGCCTGCGTCCTGCTTGGCGGCAAACGGCATGCCCGGGGCGGAACGTTCTTTGATCCCACAGTACTTGGCGATGTCTCGCCATCGGCCCGGATCTTCCGAGAGGAAACTTTTGGGCCAGTTGCGCCGCTGTTCCGATTCTCGGTTGAAGAGGAGGCGATCGCACTCGCAAACGACACGGAGTATGGCCTCGCTTCCTATTTTTACACTCGAGACGTCGCGAGGAGCTTCCGAGTGATGGAGAAACTCAACGCGGGCATGGTGGGCGTCAACAGCGGGCTGATTACAACCGAGGTCGCGCCCTTTGGCGGAGTTAAGCATTCCGGGCTCGGGAGAGAGGGGGGCAACCTTGGAATCGACGAGTTCATGGACGTGAAGTACGCATGTGTAGGTGGTCTTTAGGCGAGGAGAAGGCCGAGCGCCCCTTGACGGTCTCGGGGCGCCGTAAACGTAACTAACTGGAGGAGGCAGAATGAACAAGCACAAGCGTAACCGCTGGCTTATACCGGCGGCATTTGTTCTGGGACTCGCAGGGCCATTTGCGGCGCTCGCCGATTCGTATCCGGTGAAGCCGGTAACCCTCATCGTACCCTACGGACCGGGAGGCAACGCAGACCTGTCTGCCCGCGCTTTAGCAGCCGCAATTCAGGCCGACAAGCTGATGGCGCAAACCATCGTTGTCGAAAACCGCGAAGGTGCGGGAGGCATTGTGGCGACGCAGTATGTACAACGGAGCGCCAAGGACGGCTATACACTATTGCTCGCCCGTATTGGCTCCCAGGTTGTAGCGCCGGCTCTCAATCCGGCCACGCCTTACAAGTGGGATGATCTTGCTCCTCTTGGATTGATCGAGATCGATCCGTTCGTCTGTGTGGTCAAGGCGGACTCTCCTTTCAAGTCGTTCAAAGACCTTCTGGCCGCGGTAAAAGCCCGGCCGGGAAAGCTGAACTACGCGTCGACTGGTCCGATGGACGCTACCGTGGTCTTTCCGACGAAGGCGTTTCTCGATTCAGGCCTTCCCTCGAATGCCGCGATCAAAGTTCCCTACAAGGGCGGTGGCGCGGCGTCCGCCGCTGTCCTCAGCGGCACCGTCGACTTCGGCTGCAATGCCCTGGCGGCGTATCTCGGGCCAATCAAGGGTGGCACGTTGCGCGCGCTCGTGGTGTCCACACCTTCCCGCGTTTCGGACCTGCCGGACACGCCGACCGTGGCCGAGATCGGGATGAAACAACTGGAGATGGTCTCCGGGTGGAATGCACTCTATGGCCCGCCCGGGCTTCCGAAGCACGTCATCGAATACTGGTCCGGAGTCCTCGCCAGGGTGAAGGGGAGTCCAGCGTGGCTGGAGACGGTCAAGCGACGCGGGACGGTTCCGAGCATCATGTCGCCCGAGGAAACGCACAGGTTCGTCCGCGATCAGTTCGCGGCGTACAGCGCGCTGTCGAACGTTATCGGGCCCGACAAGTAGCCGCGCGACTGCCGGGGTCGCCCAAGCGATCGGCGACCCCGGCGGTTACGCAGGCGAGGACATTGTGCGCGATCAGATTGCGTCGCCTTAAACAAGTGTCGAAGCTGAACGCCGACGCAGATCGGCCAGATCTGTCGCACACGGCGCTGATGATTCTGGTCGCGACCGGCGCAGTCGCGATCGGGGTTTACTTCGCGCTTCTACAGCCGCGCCTCCCCGAGGCATGGCGTACGCCTGGAAGTCCCGAGCTTTATCTGGTCGGCGTCGCCGGTGCCGCGCTGTTGATGGTATCCATGGTATTCGTGATCGTGAAGCGCGCCGGCTTTGGTGGCTCGCCGCCCTTATGGTTCGTGGCCCACGTTGTTGCGGGGACGATGGGAATGGTCCTCGTGTGCGTCCACTCTGCCGGATACTCGCGTCGTCCCCCTGCGCTCCTCTTTCTGCTGATCGCAGCCATTGTGTTTCTCGGTCTGTGGGGGCGCATCCGCTTGTCCCGGCGCATGGCCGGCACGTTTGCGAGCAAGCACCATAGCTTCGCCGTGGCGTCGGCCGAGGAGCGGGCGCAGTTCGCTCCGGTCATCGCCGCAAAACGCAAACTCCTTGCCGAACTCAGTCCCGAAGCAATCGAGGGAACGTTCTCACTGACGCTTGGCCATTGGCTCCGTTCACCCCGCATGAGCGCGCGGTACGCGCGCCTCGTGCGAGAGGAAGAAAGGCTCATGGGAACGCGCTCGGCGGTCGGAATGCAGCAGGCCCACTGGAGGGCGCTCCACATTGTCCTCGGTCTCGCTCTCGTGCTGGGCCTGGTGGTGCATGTGATCACGGTCACGTTCTTCGCCGGCTATGTTGCCGACGGTGGTCCCATCACGTGGTGGCACATTACCAAGTGGTAGCAACGTCATCCAGGTCGGGGAGCGTATGAGCCGTCTCGCGTTGATGATCGACCTTGAGCGCTGTATTGGCTGCAAGAGCTGCGAAGTGGCGTGCAAGCAGGAGCATGGGCTCGGTCTCGGCGAGTACCGCAATCGTGTCGTCTGGCTTGGCGCCCAGGACTCCGCCGGGCTCGATTTCCTGACGGTGACCTGCCAGCACTGCGAGCGTCCCGCTTGTCTGCGCGCGTGTCCGGTGAATCCAAAGGCAATCGTGAAGGACGCAAGCACAGGCGTGGTCCGTGTGCTCGAAGATCGGTGCACGGGATGTGGGGAGTGTGTCATTGCCTGTCCGTATGGCGCGATGGGCTATGACCCGGCGGGTCACCATTCCGTCAAATGCGACCTTTGCGTCGATCGCAGAGCTGAGGGCGCAACCACGACGGCGTGCGCGAGCGTATGTCCAGGACACGCGATCACGTTCGGGACGCGCGCCGGGCATCTTGCCCAGGCCGAACGCGAGGGGAGATCGATTCGGGACCACGACCACTACATGCTGGGCCCTGCAACCGTCTACCTCGATCGCGTCGCGCGGCCAGCCGTCCCGATAGCGGAACTGGTACGGCCGAAGGTGATGGACGGCGCGGCAGGCGGCCTTGTGCCGGCGGCATCTGTCCGGCACCCGTATGGAAGCACGCGCGAGGAACGCGCATCCGAGCGTGTGTTGCCCGGCGGGTGCAACATCTGCTTCAACAGCTGCTCCACCAACTACCACTTCCACGGCGATCGACTCGTCAAAGTGACGGGGAACGAATCGGATCCGTATCTGAAGGGGAAGATCTGCCCGAAATCACAGCTTGCTGTGCAGCTGTATGGCAGTGAGCGGAGGCTGACCCAGCCGCTCAAGCGGATCGGCGCGCGGGGCGAAGGCAAGTTTGAGCCCATTTCCTGGGATCAAGCGCTGGACGAAACTGCCTCGCGCCTTAAGGTAGCGAGCAGTCAATGGGGAAACGAGGCACTCGGAATATTCTGCGGAACCCGGACCGGCACCATCACGCGCAACTACATCACGATCTTCGCGCAGATGTTCGGTACCCCGAACCTAACCAGCACCGACCCATTCTGCGCGGCGAGCAAGCACATCGCGTACGAGGTAACGCAAGGCAATGCCTTGCCTCCGAACAGCTACACCGATCAGGACATCGGATCAGCGCAGCTCTACGTTTACTTTGGCGAGAACCAGGCCGAAGCACGACCCGTGTACTTCGGCATGGTGAACAATTGGAGAGTCAAGAATCGCGCGCGAATGATCGTCGTGGATCCTCGGCTCACCGCGACGGCAAGCAAAGCGGACCGGTGGCTGTCGCCAAGGTCGGGCACCGACATGGCGCTCGCCCTCGGCATGGCGCATCACATCCTCGAGCGCGGACTGCACGATCAGCGGTACTGCGCGAAGTGGGTGGAAGGGTGGGAGGCCTGGCGCGACTTCATCTTCTCGAAGGGCTATACGGCCGATTGGGCCGCCGGAATCACTGGGGTCCCGGCCGATGACATCCGTGGGGTCGCGGAAGAGATCGCCGCCGCAGACGGTTGTGTGATCTTCGCAAGTCGCGGAATCAATCAGCACACGAATGCGGCACAAACCAATCGAGCGCTGATGTACCTTGCAGCGATCACGGGCAACTGGGGTCGGCGCGGCGGCGGCTTCCTAAACCTGTCGATTTCTCCTCGATTCTCTGCTTCGGCGCCGCCGCAGCGCCAACCGGTGATCGCAAAGCCGATGGTGCGCCGCAGCCCTACGGGCTGGACGGATGCGATGCTCTCGGGCCGGCCCTATCCGATCAAGGCGCTTATCGCCTGCAACAACCCCATGGCCAACTGGCCTGGCCAGAAGAAGGTTCGAGAAGCCTTTCTCGCACTTGACCTGATCGTCCACATCGAGTTGTTCGAAAACGAGACCTCGGCCTACGCTGACTACGTGCTTCCTGCGGCGACCGGAATCGAGAAAGGGGAGATCGGTCGAGCCAACGACGAGCGCCGCATCGTTTGGATCGACAAGATGATCGACCCGCCAGGGGAGGCGAAGCCGGATGACTGGATATGGATCGAGCTAGGCAAGCGCTTCGGCTTCGACGACGTCCTCCAGGAGAAATACAAGGATCCCGGGCGCTTCTGGGACGAAATGTGCATCGACACGGATGATCTGAGGGGCATTACCCAGAAGCGATTGCACTCAGTGCCGTATCGGTGGGTTCGCTTCCCGGTAGCGAAGGAGGGCGATGCGGAGCAGGAGACGCTTTTCATCGAGGCGGACGACGGTAAGCGGTTTCCCACCCCCAGTGGAAAGCTGGAGTTCTTTACCGAGGCGCTGGATT
This sequence comes from uncultured Bordetella sp., assembly GCA_964564865.1. Taxonomy (GTDB): domain Bacteria; phylum Pseudomonadota; class Gammaproteobacteria; order Burkholderiales; family SG8-39; genus RBG-16-66-20. The sequence continues at coordinate 114,863 of CAZMDA010000001.1, forward strand.
CGAAGTTCCGTGTCATGGGACTTTCTGCGCTACCGGAGTTCTACTCCGAGCGAGAGCTGCTTGTGGACGCACCGTACATCGAGTTGGTAGACAAGGATGACGCTGCTGGCGTTGTCTCGCCGTTCCACAAGTCGCCTACGCTCGCCTCAACCGGCCGAATTGTTCCGCCGGGGCCCGATTCGCCCGCCGCGCGGCTTCGAGAACAAGGGTTCGACCTGGAGCTCATCACCGGTCGTCCGCCGGCCCCTCATTTCCACAGTTGGACGCACTATGCATGGCAGGCGCAGGAGATGTGGCCGGATCTGTTCGTGCAGATGCATCCCTCGACGGCGTCCCGCCTCGGCATCGTCGATGGCGAGAGGGTGGGGATTCAAAGCCCTCACGGAGAGATCGAGGCGCTGGCCTGGATCACAACCGGGATACGAGAATCGAGCGTGTTCGTGCCGATTGGGTGGGATGAGCGGCAGCCGCATCATCCTTGGCGGTCGGTGAACTTCCTGACTGACAAGGATCAGCGCGACCCAATCTCCGATCAGACAAATCTGAAAAGCTACCTTTGCCGAGTTGTGAAGCTGGGCTGACTTTCCGCCTCCGTTTGCATACAAAGTAAGTCCAGACTACGCAGAACTTCTTCTTTCTACGAGTGGATTGAATTCCTGGTGCTACAGCAAGGTGAGGGCGGAGGTGCGATCGATTTCCGCGACCGGGATATGGATCGTGGTCAATGCGGGTGAGAATTCACCGGCCAGCTCAATGTCATCGGAGCCGGCCACCGGGAGCTGGCGCGGGGACGTGATGCCGTGCGCCCGCGTCCGGCTTGCCGAGGTCCGAAAAGTAATCGTGCGCACCGGTGTTCACGAGGCTCTCGCGTAGCTCAACCGGCGCATCGGCGTAGCTGTGTGCGGTGCGGCTGATCCGCAGCAGCGCGGCGCCGGTACTGACGCCAAGCAGTCTTGCCGCGCTCGCGCCGGCGAGCACCGCGCGCAACCGCTCAGTCGTGCGCAGCACGTTCACGCCGTAGCGCGTGTGGTACAGGTGATAGATCGTGTTGTCACGCCCGTCTAGGGTTCTCCCGGTGAGGTCCGCGAAAAGGTGCTGCGGCAGGACTAGGTCGTCGAGGACCACGGGCTGGCCGGCGAGCGACAGCAGGTTCCGGATACGGAACACCGGCGCTCCCGGCCGCAACTGAAGGCGGCGTGCCTCGCCGGGGCGCGCCCGGGCGCGTCGGAAAGAGAGCATGCGGGTTGTGGGCGCGCGCCGGCCGCCGGTGCGCGGCACGACATGGAAGAAGTGAAACAGCAGTCGACTGGTGTCGTGCGTGGCGACGTAGGTGCCGCTGCCGTGGCGCCGGAGCACGATGCGCTCCGCCACCAGGGCGTCGATCGCTTTGCGCAGCGTCCCGATCGCCACGCCATAGTGCGCTGCGAGTCGCGGTTCGGCAGGCAGCGCGTCTCCGGGCAGCCATTCGGCGGCGGCGATGCGCTGCGTGAGGTCGCGCTTGATGTCGTGATACAGATGCGCCACAGACAGGGATGATAGGCTCCGCCGCCCCCAAAGTCATCTAGTTGACTCCTTCACGTGCGGCTGACTAGACTGGCTTTTTTCACTCGCAGGGACACGGGAAGATGATCCATTTCGTGGTGCACGAGGAAGGCGACGGCGTCGGCGTGGTGGTCGTCGAGGGCGTGAAGAAGGGCCAGGAGCTCACCGGCTGGATCATGGAGGACGACAAGGAGCTCAAGATCACGGCCAGGAGCGACATCCCGATCGGCCACAAGATCGCGCTCAAGGACTACAAGCCGGGCGACACCGTGATCAAGTACGGCATCGACATCGGCAAGATCGTGGCGCCGATCGCGCGCGGCGAGCACACCCACGTGCAGAACCTCAAGACCAAGCGCTGGTAAAGGAACGCGACATGGATCTTTCGAAATCGACTTTCTGGGGCTACAAGCGCGAGAACGGCCGCATCGGCGTGCGCAACCACGTCATCATCCTGCCGGTGGACGACCTGTCGAACGCCGCCGCCGAGGCGGTGGCGAACAACATCAAGGGCACGCTCGCCATCCCGCATCCCTACGGGCGGCTGCAGTTCGGCGCCGACCTGGACCTGCACTTCGCCACGCTGATCGGCACCGGCTGCAACCCGAACGTGGCCGCGGTGGTGGTGATCTGCATCGAGGACGGCTGGGCGAAGAAGGTGGCCGACGCCATCGCCGCCACCGGCAAGCCCGTGGCCTACTTCGGCATCGAGCAGCACGGCGACCACGACACCATCATGCGCGCCTCGAAGAAGGCGAAGGAGTTCGTGCAGTGGGCCTCCGAGCTGCGCCGCGAGGAGCGGCCGCTCAAGGACCTGTGGGTGTCCACCAAGTGCGGCGAGTCCGATACCACCTCCGGCTGCGGCGCCAACCCGACCGTGGGCAACGCCTTCGACAAGCTCTACCCGCACAAGGTGACGCTCGCCTTCGGCGAGACCACCGAGCTCACCGGGGGCGAGCACCTGGTGGCGGCGCGCTGCGCCACCGAGGAGGTGAGGAAGAAGTTCCAGTTCATGTTCGACCGCTACCAGGCGATCGTGGACAAGCACAAGACGAGCGACCTGTCGGAGTCCCAGCCCACCAAGGGCAACATCGCCGGCGGCCTCACCACCATCGAGGAGAAGGCCCTCGGCAACATCCAGAAGATCGGCCGGCTGTGCAAGGTGGACGGCGTGCTGGACAAGCACGAGCGGCCCACCGGGCCGGGCCTGTGGTTCCTCGACTCGTCCTCGGCCGCCGCGGAGATGGTGACGCTGTGCGCCGCCGCGGGCTACACGGTGCACTTCTTCCCCACCGGGCAGGGCAACGTCATCGGCAACCCGATCCTGCCGGTGATCAAGCTGTGCGCCAACCCGCGCACCGTGCGCACCATGTCCGAGCACATCGACGTGGACGTGTCCGGGCTGCTGAGGAAGGAAATGAACCCGGACCAGGCGGGCGACGCGCTGCTGGAGTGCATGTTCCGCACCGCCAACGGCCGGCTCACCGCCGCCGAGGCGCTGGGGCACCGGGAGTTCGTCCTCACAAGGCTGTACGAATCGGCCTAGTGGCCGCCTTCGTCCTGGTGCATGGGGCCTGGCACGGCGGCTGGTGCTGGGCGCGCGTGGCGCCGCTGCTGCGCGCGAAGGGCCACCAGGTGTTCTGCCCGACGCTCACGGGCCTGGGCGAGCGCGCCCACCTGCTCGGCCGGCAGGTGGACATGAGCACCCACATCGAGGACGTGGCGGGCGTGCTCGAGGCCGAGGAGCTTCGGGACGTCGTCCTGTGCGGGCACAGCTACGGCGGCATGGTGATCACCGGCGTCGCGGTACGCTGCAAGGACCGCATCAGGCAGCTGGTGTACCTGGATTCCGCGGTCGTCGAGGATGGCGAATCCTGGTCCTCGGCACATTCGCCGCAGCTGCAGGCAGAGCGCCGCCGGCTCGCCGAGGCGAGCGGCGGCGTATCCATGCCGGTGCCAAGGGCCGAGGTGTTCGGCCTGCGGGATCCGGGGGACCTGGAATGGGTGCAGCGGCGCCTGACGCCGCAACCGTTCGCGCCCTATGACCAGAAGTTGCACTGGGGCGGCCCGGTGGGCAACGGCCTGCCCAAGGTATACGTGGATTGCACCGACCCGGTCTACGCCGGGCTCGCACCGGTGAAGGACCGCCTGCGCGGCCAGCCCGGGTGGCCGGTCATCGAGCTCAGGACCGGCCATGACGCCATGGTGAGCGCGCCGGAGGAAACCGCCCGGATGCTGCTGGAGTACGCATGAGCGCGAAGCTGGAGGTCCGCGTCTGGCGCGGCGGCGCCGACGGCGGCTTCCGCGACTACGAAGTGCCGCGCCACGAGAGCCAGACGGTGCTCGACGTGGTGACGCACATCCAGCGCGCCGTCGACCCGACGCTCGCCTACCGCTTCGCCTGCCGCGTCGGCATGTGCGGCTCCTGCGCCATGACGGTGAACGGCGCGGCGCGCTGGACCTGCCGCACGCACGTGGACAAGGTGGCGCGGGACGGGAAGCTGGAGGTCGCCCCGCTGCGCAACCTGCCGGTGGTCCGGGATCTCGTCACCGACATGCGCGAGTTCTTCGACAAGTGGGCGCGCGCGCAGGGCCGCTTCAAGGGCAAGGCGACGAGGAAGGAGCCGTTCGCGCAGGTGTCCCCGCAGTCCGAGGCGAGGCAGCAGGCCAACGCCGGCATCGAGTGCATCGGCTGCGGCGTCTGCTACAGCTCGTGCGACGTGGTGGCGGCCAATCCGGGCTACCTCGGCCCCGCGGCGCTCAACCGCGCCTGGACCCTGGCGCAGGACGAACGCGACGCGGCGGGCCTCGAGCGCCTGCGCGCGGTGGCGGGCGATGCCGGCTGCCATGCCTGCCATACGCACCTGTCGTGCACCGAGCGCTGCCCGAAGCAGATCTCGCCCACCGCCGGCATCGCGGGCCTGAAGCGCGCGGTGGCGAAGGCGGCGCTGCAGGGCAAGCTGTGAGCGCGGCGTGAGCTTTCGCTCCGAAACCCTGCTGTGGGTGGCGCAACGCGCCAGCGCCGCGGTGCTCGCGGTGTGCGTCACGGTGCACCTCGCGACGATGATCTACGCGGTGCGCGGCGGCCTCACCGCGGCCGAGATCCTCGCGCGTACCCAGGGCAGCCTCGCCTGGCTCGCGTTCTATACCGTGTTCGTGCTCGCGGTCGTGGTGCACGCGCCCATCGGGCTGCGCGCGCTGCTGGGGGAATGGCTGGGCTGGCGCGGCCGCTCGCGCGATGCCGCCCTGCTCGCATTCGCGGCGCTGCTCGCGTGGGCGGGGATGCGCGCGGTGTTCGGGGTGTTCCGGTGACCGCGGGACGGCGGCTGCACGTGGGCAGCTTCGCCGCGCTGGTGCACCGCGTGTCGGGGCTCGCGCTGGCGCTGTTCCTGCCGCTGCATTTCTGGGCGCTGGGGCATGCGCTGCAGGGCGCCGCCGGCCTGGACGCGTTCCTCGCCTGGACCGCGCACCCGCTGGTGAAGTTCTCCGAGTGGGGCATCGTGCTGCTGCTGGCGGCGCACCTCGCCGGCGGGCTGAGGATCCTCGCGCTGGAGTTCCTGCCCTGGCGCGACTGGCACAAGTCATTGGCGGCGGTCGCCGCCGGCGTCTCGCTGGCGGCGGGGCTCGCGTTCGCTCTAGCGTTGTAGAATTGCCCGAGGATATCCAGAGGAGAAGACCATGAAGTTCACGAAACTCGCAGCGTTGTTCGCCGGCCTCGCCATCGCCGGCGCCGTCCAGGCGCAGGCCTGGCCGCAGAAGCCGGTCAAGTTCATCGTGCCGTTCCCGCCGGGGGGCGCGACCGACATCTCGGCGCGGCTGCTCGGGCAGAAGCTGCAGGAGATCTGGGGCCAGACGGTGGTGATCGAGAACCGCGGCGGCGCCGGCGGCGGCGTGGGCGCCGCGGAGGCCGCGCGCGCCGCGCCCGACGGCTACACGCTGTTCTTCCCCTCGGGCTCGGTGGTCACCGCCAACCAGCACATCTACGCCAAGATGAACTACAACCCGGAGAAGGACTTCGTGCCGATCACGAACGCGGTCTCCGGGCCCCAGGTGCTGATCGTGCCGGCGAACTCGCCCTACCAGTCGGTGCGCTCGCTGATCGAGTCGGGCAAGCTCAACCCGGGCAAGCTCACCTTCTGCCACGCCGGCATCGGCTCGCAGACCCACCTGGCGGCGGAGAACTTCGTCTACCAGGCGAAGATCGAGGCCATCGCCGTGCCCTACAAGGGCGAAGGACCGGGCATCACCGGGCTCATCGGCGGGGAGACGCATTTCTGCGTCGCCAACCTCGCCGCCGCGATCGGCCACATCAAGGGCGGCCGGCTGCGCGCGCTGGGCGTCACCAGCCTCGCGGAGGCGCCGCAGCTGCCCGGCGTGCCGCCGATCGCGCAGGCCGTGCCGGGGTTCGAGAACGCCGGCTGGTTCGGCCTGGTCGCGCCCATCGGCACGCCGAAGGAGATCATCCAGAAGGTCTACCAGGACGCGAAGAAGGCGCTCGAGGATCCCGGCATGCGGGAGAAGCTGTTCGCGCAGGGCCTGGCGCCGGTGGGCAACAGCCCGGAGGAGATGGGCCGCGCCATGAAGGCCGAGACCGAGCTCTGGAAGACCGTGGTCGGGGCGCGCAAGATCCGGGTGCAGTGAAGGTCGACCTGCAGCAGGTGGAGGAGGCCGCCCGGGAGCTGTACATCCGGGCCCTCAAGCTGCTGCCGCCGGACGTCAAGCAGGGGCTGGACCGGCTCGCCGCCGGCGAATCCGACGCCGGCGCCAGGCGCACGCTCGGCACCATGGTGAAGAACATCGCCGTCGCCGAGGCGAATGCCAACCTGCTGTGCCAGGACACCGGCATCCCGATCTACAACGTGCGCATCGGCCGCGGCGTGGAGGTGGACGGCTGGGGCCTGAAGGAGGCGATCCGGCGCGGCTGCGCGCGCTCCACGCGCGAGCATCCGTTCCGCTCCTCGGTGGTGCATCCGACGACCCGGGTCAACGCGCAGGATTCCACCGGGCGCGGCGTCCCGGTGATCAACGTCGATTTCTCCGACCGGCCGGAGGCGCTCGAGATCGAGATGGTCCCCAAGGGCTCGGGCTCGGAGAACAATTCCTGGCTGAAGATGGCGATCCCGGCCGAAGGCGTGGACGCGATCAAGACCTTCGTCGTGGATTGCGTGCTGGAGGCGGGCGGCAAGACCTGCCCGCCGACCATCGTCGGCGTCGGCGTCGGCGGCACCTCGGACCTGTGCGTGCACCTGGCCAAGGCCGCCGCGACGCGCGCCCTGGGCACGCGCTGCGAGGATCCCGAGGGCGCGAAGCTGGAGGATGCGCTGACCCGGGCGGTGAACCTGCTGGGCGTGGGCCCGCAGGGCCTGGGCGGGGATTCCACCGCGTTCGCGGTGCACGTCGAGACGGCGGCCACCCACATCACCATGAACCCGGTGGCGGTGAACATGCAGTGCCATTCGGCACGCAGGGCGCGCGCCACCTTCGGGCCGAAGGGGGTCGAGTATGGCTATTAGGATCAGGATCGTCGCGTTGCTGGCGCTGCTGCTCGCCGCGCCGGCCCAGGCCGCGGAGGTCGCGGGCGTCAGGCTGGCCGATGCCGAGGGCGCCCTGGTGCTCAATGGCGCCGGGCTGCGCAAGCGCGCGTTCTTCCAGGTCTACGTCATCGGCCTGTACGTGCCGGAGAAGAAGGCCGCCGCGGCGGACCTCATCAACGCCGGCGGCGCCAAGCGGGTCGCGATCCACATGCTGCGCGACGTCGACGCGGCGCAGTTCACCGACGCGCTGATGGACGGCATGAAGGACAACCACGGCGAGGCCGAGATGAAGGCGCTCGAGCCGCGCGCCAAGCAGCTGGCCGCGATCATGGCCGAGATGAAGGAGGCGAGGAAGGGCATGCGCATCACGCTCGACTGGCAGCCCGGCGCCGGCACCCGCGTCACGGTGGACGGCAAGCCCGCGGGCGCCGCGATCCCGGGCGAGGACTTCTACCGCGCGCTGCTGCGGATCTGGCTGGGGGACAACCCGGTCCAGTCCGACCTCAAGGGCGCGCTGCTGGGCGGGAAGCCCTAGGCGTGGCGCACCACGAGCTCAGCTGCCCGATCACCGAGGCGCAGGCGCGCGCGCTGCGCGTCAACGACACCGTCACCCTGAACGGCACGCTGTACGGCATCCGCGACGCCACGCAGATCCACCTGTTCGACCGCGGCCGCAGGACCCGCTTCGACCTCCGCGGCCACGCGGTGATCCATACCGCGCCGAACGTGCGCCGGGTCGCCGCAAGCCCCGCCAGCCCGGCCGGCTACGAGCCGGTCTGCATCGGCACCACCACCAGCGACCGCATGGAGCGCTTCACCCGGCCGCTGATGGAACAAAACGGCGTGCGGCTGGTCATTGGCAAGGGGGGGTTGCGCGAAGGCTCGGCCGCGGCGTTCCGCGAGCTGGGCGGTGCCTACCTCGCCATCGTCGGCGGCGCGGCGGCGCTGGAGACCACCTGGGTGGAGGCGATCGAGGACGTGGACCTGGACGACCTCAACCCGGAGTCGCTCTGGAAGTTCCGCGTGCGCGGCTTCGGCCCGCTGGTGGTCGCCATGGACAGCCATGGCGGCAGCCTGTACGCGCAGGTCGGCCAGGACTCGAGGGGCCGGCGCGCGGCCGCGCTGGCGAGCCTCGGGGTGAAGTCGCAGTAGAATCGGCCATTCCCAACCAGGAGGGATCATGAAACGCATCGTTCGATACGCCGGGGTCGCTTTGCTCGCGCTCGCCGGCAGCGCGCAGGCGCAGAACCTTTCCATCGCCACCGGCGGCACCGGCGGCGTCTACTACCCGCTGGGCGGCGGCCTTGCCGCGCTGCTGTCGAAGAAGGTGCCCGGCATGACGGCGACCGCGGAGGTGACCGGCGGCTCGGTCGCCAACATGCAGCTGGTCGGCACCGGCAAGCCCTACATCGCCTTCACCCAGGCCGACGCGGCCATCGACGCGCTCAAGGGCCAGGACAAGTTCACCGGCAAGCCGATCCCGGTGCGCACGCTCGCGGTGCTGTACCCCAACCGCATGCACGTGGTCTCGATCGAGGGCACCGGCGTCACCAAGATCCAGGACCTGAAGGGCAAGCGCGTGTCCACCGGCTCGGGGGGCAGCGCCACCGAGGTGTTCGCGTTCCGCGTCATCGAGGCCGCGGGCCTCGACAAGGACAAGGACATGCGCCGCGAGCGCCTGGGCGTGGCCGAGTCGGTCAACGCGCTGAAGGACCGCAAGATCGACGCCTTCTTCTGGGTCGGCGGCCTGCCCACCGGCGCGGTGACCGACCTCGCCAACTCGCCCGGGGTGAAGATCCAGATGATCGACATCGCGCACCTGGTGCCGGAGATGGCCAAGAAGCACGGCAACATCTACATCAAGGACGTGATCCCGCAGCGGATGTACAAGGGCATGACCGCCGACAACCAGGCGGCCACGGTGACCAACCTGCTGGCGGTGCACGCGAACATGGACGACAAGACCGCCTATACGATCACCAAGACGATGTTCGAGAACGTCGTCGACCTGGTCCGGGTGCACGCCGAGGCGGTGAACATCAAGCTGGAGAACCAGAAGGCGGAGAACTCGTCCATCCCCTGGCATCCGGGCGCGATCAAGTACTACGCGGAGCGGGGCATCAAGATCAAGTGAGGGCAGCGCCCCGGAAGCCCCGTCCAGCCTGCTGGCGGGGCTTTTGATTTGAACGAGGCGATTCACGGGCGCCGCTGCAGGAGGGGAGATCGATGAGCGAGGACACCGTCCGGCTGCACCAGCCCGCTGCCGAGGTCAGCCGCGAGGCGCTCGCGCGCGCCGAGGAGATGATCGAGCGCGAGGAGGGCGTCCACAACAAGCTCACCGGCTGGATCGCCGCCTTCGTCGCCACGGTGGCGGTGGGCATGTCGGTGTTCCACCTCTACACCGCCTACGCCATCGTGCGGCCGGAGCACCTGCGCTCGATCCACGTCGCGCTGGTGCTGTTCCTCACCTTCCTCATCTTCCCGGTGGCGCGGCGCTACCGGCACCGGGTGATGTGGTGGGACTGGGTGCTGGCGGCAGCCGGCATCGCCACCGCGGCCTACCTGATCGCCGGCGGCGACGAGTTCTTCGACCGCTCCATCGTCCCGAACGACTGGGACATCGCGTTCGGCGTCGCCCTGTCGCTGCTGGTGCTGGAGGCGATGCGGCGCACCACGGGCTGGGTGATGCCCATCGTCACCGCCTGCTTCCTCGCCTATGCCTTCTTCGGCGAGTACCTGCCGGCGCCCTGGACGCACAAGGGCTACGAGCTGCCGCGCATGGTGGGGCACATGTACATGACGCTGGAGGGCATCTACGGCACCGCGATCCAGGTGTCCTCCACGCTCATCATCCTGTTCACCATCTACGGCGCCTTCCTGCAGTTCTCGGGCGCCGGCAAGTTCTTCATCGATTTCTCGTTCGCGGCCATGGGCGGCAAGCCCACCGGGGCCGGCAAGACGGTGACCCTGGCCTCGTTCCTGCTCGGCGGCCCTTCCGGCTCGGGGGTGGCCACCACGGTGACGCTGGGCGCGGTCGCCGCGCCGATGCTGGCGAAGGTCGGCTACGGCAAGAACGAGGCGGGCGGGCTGCTCGCCGCCGGGGGGCTGGGCGCGATCATCTCGCCGCCGGTGCTGGGCGCGGCGGCCTTCCTGATCGCCGAGTTCCTCAAGATCTCGTACCTGGACGTGCTGCTGATGGCGGTGATCCCGACCTGCCTGTACTACCTGACGCTGTTCGTGATGGTCGAGATCGACGTCCGCAAGCTGGGCATGAAGGACGCGGTGTTCGAGAAGGTGGAGTCGGCCTGGAGCCTGACCAGGAAGTACTGGTTCCACTTCTTTTCCCTGGTTTCCATCGTCGCCTTCATGCTGATGGGCTTCTCGCCCGAGCTGTCGGTGTTCTGGGCCACCGTGGTGTCCTTCGGCACCAGCTTCCTGCACCGCGACTGCGCGATGTTCTCGCACGACTTCCTGCGCGGCCGGGAGTCCTTCGCCAAGGGCTTCTTCGGCTCGCCGTTCTTCCAGGCCCTGGACAACGGCTCGCGCGCGGTGCTCAACGTCGCCGCCACCTGCGCCGGCGCCGGCCTGATCGTGGGCGTGGTGACCCTCACCGGCCTCGGGCTCAAGTTCAGCTCCATCGTGCTTGCGTACGCCGGCAACTCGCTGCTGCTGACGGCGATCTACACCGCGCTCATCGTCTGGATCGTCGGCCTGGCGGTGCCGGTGACCGCGAGCTACATCATCTGCGCGGTGATCGCCGCGCCGGCGCTGATCGCGCTCAAGGTGCCGGAGTTCGCGGCGCACATGTTCATCTTCTACTACGCGGTGCTGTCGGAAGTCTCGCCGCCCACCGCGCTGTCGCCGTTCGCGGCGGCCGCGATCACCGGCGGCGACCCGTACAAGACCACGCTGCAGTGCTGGAAGTACACGCTGCCCGCGTTCCTGGTGCCGTTCGTCTTCGTCCTCGATCCCTCGGGCACCGGGCTGCTGCTCACGGGCTCGTTCAAGACGCTGGCGAACGCGGACTGGGGCGCGATCGCGCTCATCACCCTCACCACCGCGATCGGCATCCTGTCGCTGGCGGGCTGCTTCCAGGGCTGGCTGTTCCGGCGCTGCCCGGGCTACGAGCGCGCCATGCTGCTGGTGGCGGGCTTTGCGCTGATCTACCCGGGAACCGCCTCGCACTCCGTCGGCCTCGCCCTGGTCCTCGGCGTGCTGGTGTCGCAGTGGTTGCGCCGGGATCGCGGGGACCGCGGCACCCATGCGCCGGCTTGACACCGACATCCTGATCCTGGGCTCGGGCGGCGCGGGCCTGTTCGCCGCGCTGCACGCCCACCAGGCGGACCCGTCACTGTCCATCACCGTGGCGGTGAAGGGCCTGCTGGGCAAGAGCGGCTGCACGCGCATGGTGCAGGGCGGCTACAACGTGGCGCTCGCCAAGGAAGACTCCATCGAGCGCCACTTCATGGACACCATCGAGGGCGGCAAGTGGCTGCCCGACCAGGAACTGGCCTGGAAGCTGGTGAACCTCGCCATCGAGCGCATCCACGAGCTGGAGAACGAGCTGGGCTGCTTCTTCGACCGCAACCCGGACGGCAGCATCCACCAGAAGGCCTTCGCCGGCCAGACCTTCGACCGCACGGTGCACAAGGGCGACCTCACCGGCATCGAGATCATGAACCGCCTCGCCGAGCAGGTCTGGGCGCGCAGGATCAACCGCCTGGAGGAGCATCGCGCCGTCGAGCTGGTGAAGACGAAGGACGGCACCGCGCTCGCCGGCGTGCTCATGATCGACATGCGCAGCGGCGAGTACGTGTTCGTGCGCGCGAAGGCGGTGCTGCTGGGCACCGGCGGCGGGCCGACGATGTACAAGTACCACACGCCCTCGGGCGACAAGAGCTGCGACGGCCTCGCCATGGCGCTGCGCGCCGGGCTGCCGCTGCGCGACATGGAGATGGTGCAGTTCCATCCCACCGGGCTGCTCGCCGGCACCCATACGCGCATGACGGGCACGGTGCTGGAGGAAGGGTTGCGGGGCGCGGGCGGCTACCTGCTGAACGGCGCCAGGGAACGCTTCATGCCGAACTACGACCCGCTGGCGGAGCGGGCGACGCGCGACTTCGTCTCGCGCGCCATGTACACGGAGATTCGCAAGGGCAACACCGGGCCCAACGGCGGCCTGTACATCGCCATGGCGCACCTGGGGCCCGAGCGGGTGCGGCGCGACTTCAAGGGCATGGTCGAGCGCTGCGCCGATTGCGGCTTCGATCTCGCCGGCGGCCTGGTGGAGGTGGTGCCCACCGCGCACTACATGATGGGCGGGGTGGAGTTCGGCGCGGACTGCCGGACGGCGTTGCCCGGCCTGTTCGTCGCCGGCGAGGATGCCGGCGGCGTGCACGGCGCCAACCGGCTGGGCGGCAACGGCGTCGCCAACTCGACCGTCTACGGCGGCGTGGCCGGCGAGACCATGGCGGCGTGGGTGAAGTCCGAGGGCCTGCGGGATCCGGATCCGGCCGCGATCGACGCCGCGGTGGCGCGCTGCGAGCCGAGGCAGGCGGGGAAGCACGGCTCGCTGGAGCCGGTGCGCGAGCGGCTCTACGAGGTCATGTGGCAGAAGGTCGGCATCATCCGTGACGCGCAGGGGCTGGAGGCGGCGCTCTCGGAACTGGACGCGATCGAGGCCGAGCTGGCCGCGACCGGCATCGCGGACGCGAACCGCGCCTTCAACCTGACCTGGCACGACTGGCTGAACCTGAGGAGCCTCGCGCGGGTGAGCCAGGTGATCGCGCGCGCGGCGCTGGCGCGGACGGATTCGCGCGGGGCGCACTTCCGCGAGGATTTCCCGCAGGCGGGAGCGCTGGAGACCTCCGCGTTCTCCAGCGTGCGCGAGGTCAACGGGCGGCTGGAACTGGCGATGAAGCCGGTGGCGTTCACGCGGGTGAAGCCGGGGCAGTCGCTGCTGAAGAACGCGGCCTGAGGCGCCCGCGGGCGGGGCCGATGTAACCGATCGGTTACAATTGGGCCGGAGCCGGCGCCGGCGCCCGGCGCGTCAGGCCTGCGCGACCCTCAGCACCAGCTTGCCGAAGTTCTCCCCGCTGAACAGCTTGTTGAGCGTCGCCGGGAAGTTCTCGATCCCGTCCACCACGTCCTCGCGGGAGATGAACCGGCCTTCCTTCATCCATTGCGCGATGTCCCGGACCGCCGTGCCGTAGCGCTCGGCGTAGTCGAACACCACCATGCCCTCCATGCGGGCGCGGGCGACGAGCAGCATCATGTAGTTGCTCGGTCCCTTCACCGGGGTGGTGTTGTTGTACTGCGAGATGGCGCCGCAGATGACGATGCGGGCGTGCTTGTTGATGCGCGTCAGCAGCACGTCGAGGATGTCGCCGCCGACGTTGTCGAAATACACGTCCACGCCCTTCGGGCAATGCTGCTTGAGGCCGTCGCGTACGGCGCGGGCGCCGTCCTGCCCATTGCCGGACTTGTAGTCGATGCAGGCGTCGAACTTGAGCTCGTTCACCACGAAGTCGCACTTGGCCTTGCCGCCGGCGATGCCGACCACGCGGCAGCCCTTGATGCGCGCCACCTGGCCGACCGTCTGGCCGACCGCGCCCGCGGCGCCGGAGACCACGACCGTTTCTCCTGCCTTCGGCTGGCCGACTTCCAGCAGCCCGAAATAGGCCGTCATGCCGGGCATGCCCAGGGCGTTGAGCCATTTCTCAGGCCCGCCCAGGCGCAGGTCGATCTTGTCGAGGCCGGCGCGCTTCGCATCCTCGACCAGGCAGTACTCCTGGATGCCGAAGCCCCCGGCAACCATCTCGCCGGCCGCGAAGGCGGGATTCTTCGATGCAATGACCTTGCCCACGCCGATGGCGCGCATCACCTCGCCGATGCCCACCGGCGGGATGTAGCTGCGGCCCTCGTTCATCCAGCCGCGCATGGCCGGGTCGAGCGACAGCTGCAGCACCTTCACCAGCACCTGCCCCTCGGCCGGCTCGCCGACCGGCTCGGTGGTGAGGTTCCAGTCGGAAGCCTTCGGCAGCCCGACCGGCCTGGCGGCGAGGCGGAACTGCCGATTGGAAAGCGGGGCCAACGCGGCCACCGGGCTCAACCCAGGTGCTTGTGGAAGAACTCGATGGTGCGCTGGCGGGCGAGCTTCGCCGCCTCGGCATTGTAGGAGGCGCGGTGGTCGCAGTTGAAGCCGTGGCCGGCGTTCGGGTAGAAGTGGGCGGTGATCTCCGGGTGCGCGGCGACGATGGCCTTGGCCTGTTCCAGCGTCGGCGAATGGTCGGTCTCGCCGAAATTGCACATCACCGGGACCTTCGGCTGTTCCTTGATGAGGTTGAACATGCCGCCGCCGTAGTAGGGCACCGCGCAGGCGAGCCCCGCGGTCCGCGCCGACGCCAGCCAGGCGACGGTGCCGCCGTAGCAGTAGCCGACGATGCCGACCTTGCCGCCCTTCTTCGCCTCGGCCACCGCGGCGTCCACGTCGAGCAGCGTCTTGGCCTGGTCCAGCTTCTGCATGATCGCCACGCCCGCCTGGATCTCGGGTTGCGAGTATCCGGTGTCGTAGTTGCGCTGCGCGCGGTCGAAGAAGGCCGGCGCGACCGCGTGGAACCCGTCGGCGGCGAAGCCGTCGGCGACCGCCTGGATGTGGGCGTTGATGCCGAAGATCTCGGGCGCGACGACCACGCCGCCGCGGGGCTTGCCTGCCGGCGCGGCGACGTAGGCCGCCAGCTTGTGTCCGTCGGAAGCGGTGAGTTCGATGAACTTGCCCATGGCTGCCCTCCTGATGGAAGGCGGCTATTGTATAGAATCGCCCGCATGAAAAAGCCCGCGGATTCGCTGTTTCAACTGGCGCGCGACGCCCTGGAACGCGCCGGCGCCCGGCGCGGCATGGCCGAGGCCGCGGCGCGGCACCTGGTGCGCGCCGAGGAGCACGGCCTGCCGACGCACGGCATGTCGCGCGTGCCGTTCTATTGCGGGTTCCTGCGCAACGCGCGCGCCGACGGCGCGGCGCGGCCGGTGATGGCCGCGGAGAAGGCCGCGGCGTGCCTGATCGACAACCGCGACGGCCTGCCCTACGAGGCGGCACAGTGGGCGATCGACGAGGTCATCCAGCGCGCCCGGCGCAACGGCATCGGCTTCGCCGGCATCACCAACAGCGGGCATGTCGGCGTGCTGGGCATCCACCTGCTGCCGGTGGCCGAGGCGGGCATGGTCGGCGTCGCCTTCACCAACTCGCCGGCCGCGATCCCGGCCTGGGGCGGGAAGAAGGCGCTGTTCGGCACCGATCCGGTGGCGTTCGTGTTCCCCAGGAAGGGACAGGAGCCGCTGGTGATCGACCTCGCGCTCACCACCGTGGTGCGCGGCAAGATCATGCTGGCGATGCAGAAGGGCGAGAAGATCCCCGAGGGCTGGGCGCTCGATCGCGACGGCAAGCCGACCACCGACCCGAAGGAGGCGATCGAGCACGGCAGCCTGTTCCCGATCGGCGGCGCCAAGGGCGCGATGCTCGCGCTCGCCTTCGAACTCATCTGCACCGCGCTCACCGGCGCGGCGATCGGCGCCGAGGCCGACTCGTTCTTTGCCGACAAAGGCAACAAGCCGCGGATCGGGCACGCCTTCCTCGCCATCGATCCTGGCGCGCTGGCCGGCAACGAGCGCTACTTCGAGCGCGTCGAGACCCTGGTGACGGCGATGCTCGCCGACGAGGGCGTGCGCCTGCCGGGGTCGCGCCGCTTCGCCGCCGCGCGCGGCGCGCACGGCGGCATCGAGGTCGCCGACGACCTGCTGGCGAGGATCGAGAAGCTGGCCGCGGGATGACCAGGGGCGACGCGGAACTGCTGGACCGGTTCTGCGACGCGCTGTGGCTGGAGGACGGCCTGGCGAAGAACACGCTCGCGGCCTACCGCCGCGACCTCGGGATGCTCGTGCTGCACCTGAAGGGGAAGGCGCTGCAGGATGCCACCGAGCAGGACCTGTTCGCCTTCCTCGCCGCGCGGCGCGGCCGCGCCTCCAGCGCCGCGCGCATGCTCTCCAGCCTGAAACGCTTCTTCCAGTGGTGCCTGCGCGAGCGCCTGGCGGCATCCGACCCGACCCTCAAGCTCGATCCCCCGAAGCGCGCGCCGCGCTTCCCGAAGGTACTCTCGGAAGCCGACGTCGAGGCGCTGCTCGCGGCGCCCGACACCGGCACCGCGCTCGGCTTCCGCGACCGCGCCATGCTGGAAGTGCTCTACGCGTCCGGACTGCGGGTCTCGGAACTGGTGAGCCTGAAGACCTTCGAGGCAAACCTCGAGGCCGGCGTGCTGCGCATCCTGGGCAAGGGCGCCAAGGAGCGCCTGGTGCCGCTGGGCGAGGAGGCGGTGGACTGGATCCGGCGCTACCAGGCCGAGTGGCGGCCGGTGCTGCTCGGCCGGCGGCAGTCGGAGGCGCTGTTCGTCACCACGCGCGGCGCGGCGATGACGAGGCAGGCCTTCTGGCTCAACATCAAGCGCTACGGCGAGCGCGCGCTGCCGGGCAAGCCCCTGTCGCCGCATGTGCTGCGCCACGCCTTCGCCACCCACCTCATCAACCACGGCGCCGACCTGCGCGTGGTGCAGATGCTGCTGGGGCATGCGGACATCTCGACCACGCAGATCTACACCCACGTCGCGCGCGAGCGCCTGAAGGCGCTGCACGCAAAACATCATCCGAGGGGCTAACCGGAGGTTCGTGGCATGGCGGACACGCCTGGAATCGTCTTCCTGCGGAAGAACGGGGTTTCGTACACCGAGCATTTCTACGAGTACGTCGAGCACGGCGGCACCGCAGTGTCCTCGGAAACGCTGGGCGTGCCCGAGCACGAGGTGGTGAAGACCCTGGTCATGGAGGACGAGCAGAAGAAGCCGCTCGTGGTGCTGATGCACGGCGACCGCAAGGTTTCCACGAAGGAGCTGGCCCGGCAGGCCGGGAAGAAGCGCATCGCGCCCTGCAAGCCGGAGGACGCGCAGCGGCACTCGGGCTACCAGGTGGGCGGCTGCTCGCCCTTTGGTCTCAGGAAGCCGCTGCCCATCTACATGGAGCGATCCATCCTGGAGCTGCCCAGGATCCTGATCAACGCCGGCCAGCGCGGCCGGCTGGTGGCCATCGATCCGAAGGAAATCGTGCGGACGCTGGCGCCGGTCCTGGTGGAGGTGGCGCTGGCGGCCTAGCGCGGGGACTTGTCCCTGCGCCGCTCGATCGACACGCCGACGAACTTCGCGTTCGGCAGGATGCCGATCTTGGCCGCGCTCACCTTCACCCAGGGCGCGCCGAAATCCTCCAGCACCAGGCGCGCGATGCGGTCGGCGAGGGTCTCCACCAGGCGGAAGTGCTGGCTGGCGGCGAGCGCCTTGATCTTCAGCGCCACCTGCGCGTAGTCCACGGTGTCGGCCACCTTGTCGGACTTGAACACGGTCTCGCCGGGAATGCCGATGTCGAGGTCGATGGACACCGTCTGCGGCACGTGCTTCTCGCGCCGGTAGATGCCGATCAGCACTTCGACGCGCAAGTCGCGAAACAGGATGGAGTCCATGGCGGGAGATTATAGAATCCGGGGGCGATGGAAACCGCGCTGATTGCGCTTGCCGCGTACTGCCTGGGCTCGATCTCGTTCGCCGTGCTGGTGACGCGGCTGATGCGCCTGCCCGACCCGCGCAGCTACGGCTCGAAGAACCCGGGCGCGACCAACGTGCTGCGCTCGGGCAGCAAGCTGGCCGCGGCGCTCACGCTGCTGGGCGACACCGGCAAGGGCGCGCTGGCGGTCTGGCTGGCGACGCTGTGGACCGGCGTGCCGGCGGCGGCGGGCGCCGACGCGCCGGTGGCGGGGGCGATGGCGTTCCTGGGGCACCTCTATCCGGCGTTCCACGGCTTCAAGGGCGGCAAGGGCGTCGCCACGGCGGCGGGCGTGCTGCTCGCGATCGACCCGTGGCTGGGCCTGGGCGTGCTCGCCAGCTTCGCCATCATGATCCTCTTCTTCCGCATGGTGTCGCTCGCCTCGATCACCGCCGCGCTGTTCGCGCCGTTCTGGGCCTTCTGGCTGTTCGGCGCGCGTCCGGTCGTGCCGGCGGTGGCGGCGATCGCGATCCTGCTCATCTGGCGCCACCACGAGAACATCGGGCGCATCCTGCGCGGCGAGGAAAGCCGGCTGGGACAAAGGAAGACATGAAGACACTGGTGCTGGGCGCGGGCGGCGTGGGCGGATACTTCGGCGGGCGGATGGTCGAGGCCGGGGCGGATGTGACCTTCCTGGTCCGGCCGAAGCGGGCCGGGATCCTGGCGCGGGACGGCCTGCGCATCGCCAGCCCCCATGGCAACGCGAAGCTGAAGGTGAAGTGCGTGACGCAGGAGGCCGTGAAGCCGGAATACGACGTCGTCATGTTCACCGCGAAAGCCTACGACCTCCCCAGCGCCATGGACGCCATCGCCCCGGCGATGGCCGGCAAGGCGCTCGCGCTGCCGTTCCTGAACGGCATGGCGCACCTGCAGGCGCTGGACGCGCGCTTCGGGCGCGACAAGGTGATGGGCGGGGTCGCCTACATCGCGGCGACGCTGGCGCCGGACGGCGAGGTGCGCCACCTGAACGACACCCACCGCATCGTCTTCGGGCCGCGCGCCACGGCGCAGAAGGCGGGTTGCGATGCGCTTTCGGCCGCGCTTGCCGGCGTGAGGTTCGACTGGAAGCAGCTCGAAGACATCGAGCAGGCGATGTGGGACAAGTGGGTGCTGCTGGCGACCCTGGCGGGGATGACCTGCCTGATGCGCGCGCCGGTGGGCGACTACATGGCCACCGGCGCGGGCGAGAAGCTGGTGCTGGCCCTGCTGGCGGAGAACGCCGCCGTGGCGCGCGCCGCGGGATTCCCGACCGGGGAGGCGGCGCTTTCCAACTACCGGGGCATCCTGACGCAGAAGGGCTCGAGCTTCGCCGCCTCGATGATGCGCGACGTGGAAGCGGGCGGCGCCACCGAGGGCGAGCACATCCTGGGCGCGCTGCTCGCGCTGGCCGCGAAGCACGGCGTCGCCACGCCGCTGCTGGAGGTGGCGGCGACGCACCTTGAGGCCTATGCGGCGCGGCGCCTCCGCGAAGGCAAAGCTAGGTGATCTCTTCGAGGTCCCAGCGGGGGTGAACCGAGAACCCGCCTGAGGTGTTGCTTTGGACCTTCCCAGATCGCCTGTGCAGCGATAAAGCTGCTGCACAGGCGATCATGGCTCCGTTATCGGTGCAGAGTTCGGGTTCGGGGTAGAAAACTTCGAATCCGTCTGTTGTCGCGGCTTCGCCGAGGGCGGCGCGGAGTTGCTTGTTTGCGCCGACGCCTCCGGCAACGACCAGGCTCTTCATCCCGGTCTTCTTCAGCGCCTTGACGCATTTCGCGACCAGCACCTCGACCGCCGCATCCACGAACGCGCGCGCCACGTCGGCATGGAACTGCGGATCCGGTTCCCTGCCGCGCACCAGCGTCAGCACCGCGGTCTTGAGTCCCGAAAAACTGAAGTCGAGGTCGTCGCTATGGATCATCGGCCGCGGCAGCTTGTGGCGGCCCGGCACGCCGGACTCGGCGAGCTTCGACACCGCCGGGCCGCCCGGGTAGCCCAGGCCGAGGAGCTTGGCGGTCTTGTCGAAGGCTTCGCCGGCGGCGTCGTCCAGGGTTTCGCCCAGGAGTTCGTAGCTCCCGGCGGCGGTCACCTTCATCAACTGGGTGTGGCCGCCTGACACCAGCAAGGCGACGAACGGAAATTTCGGCGGGCGCGCCGAGAGCATCGGCGACAGCAGGTGCCCCTCCATGTGGTGGACGCCGATCGCCGGCACGCCCAGCGCGAAGGCAAGGCCGTGCGCGAAGGCGGCGCCGGCCAGGAGCGCGCCGGCAAGCCCGGGGCCCTGGGTGTAGGCGATGGCCCCGAGGTCCTCTACCCGCCGGCCGGCCTCGCCCAGCACGCCCCGGGCGAGCGGCACCAGCCTGCGGATATGGTCCCGGGAGGCCAGTTCGGGCACCACGCCGCCATAGGCCTCGTGCATCGCCACCTGGGAGTGGATCGCATGGGCGAGCAGGCGCGCCGCCTCGGTGTCGTACAACGCGAGGCCGGTCTCGTCGCAGGAGCTTTCGATGCCCAGGATCAGCATGGGCCGGGAGTGTAGCCGGGACTGGCAAGGAGGGCCGGATTCCGGATATAATTCAAGTCTTTCCGCCCCACCAGCCCACAGGACCTGCAAAGCATGCCGACCGTACGCGTCAAGGAAAACGAACCCTTCGAAGTGGCCATGCGCCGCTTCAAGCGCACCGTGGAAAAGACAGGGCTGCTCACCGAGTTGCGCGCCCGCGAGTACTACGAGAAGCCCACCACCGAGCGGAAGCGCAAGCTGGCCGCCGCGGTGAAGCGCCACCACAAGCGCCTGCGCAGCCAGATGCTGCCGGCCAAGATGTACTAGATCCGGACGGCAAAGCCCGTCCGCGACGCCCTGGCTTGCCGCCGGGGCGTTTTCATTTGGGGGTCCAGACGACATGACGCTCAAAGACCGCATCACCGAGGACATGAAGGCCGCGATGCGCGCCAAGGACGGCCAGCGCCTGTCCGCGGTGCGCCTGCTGCTGGCGGCGATGAAGCAGAAGGAAGTCGACGAACGGGTCGAGCTCGCCGATGCCGACGTGCTCTCGATCATCGACAAGATGGTGAAGCAGCGCCGCGAGTCCATCGCCCAGTACGAGAAGGCCGCCCGCGCCGACCTTGCCGCCCAGGAGCAGTTCGAGATCGGCGTGCTCTCGGCCTACCTGCCGCAGCAGATGACCGAGGCGGAAGTCGCCGAGGCGGTCGCGGCCGCGGTGGCCGAGTCCGGCGCCGCGAGCGTCAAGGACATGGGCAAGGCCATGGCTCTGCTCAAGCCGCGCCTGGCGGGCAAGGCCGACATGGGCAAGGTCTCGGCGCTGTTGAAATCCAGGCTGTCCTGAAAACAGGGACAGGCCACGGTTTTCGGCGGAGAATCGTGCAACGTACCTGGTTGCCTGGTTTTCCTCGGTGATACCCGACAGCTTCAAGCAGGACCTGCTCAACCGCGTCGACGTCGTGGACGTGGTGTCGCGCTTCGTGCAGCTGAAGAAGGCCGGCGCCAACCTGCAGGGCCTGTGCCCGTTCCACACCGAGAAGTCGCCCTCGTTCACCGTCAGCCCGGCCAAGCAGTTCTACCACTGCTTCGGCTGCGGGGCGCACGGCAACGCCATCGGCTTCCTGATGGCGTACTCCAGCCTGGGCTACGTGGACGCGATCAAGGAGCTCGCCGGCGGCGTCGGCATGCAGGTGCCGGAGTGGCAGCCGAGTTCGCCCGAGGCGGCGGCGCGCAAGGAGCGCGAGACCGACCTGCTGCCGCTGATGGAGAAGGCGATGAACTTCTACCGCGGCGAGCTGAAGAAGTCGCCGCGCGCCATCGAGTACCTGAAGGGCCGCGGCCTGTCGGGCGAGATCGCGGCGCGCTTCCGGATCGGCTACGCGCCCGACGACTGGCAGGGACTGAAGGCGGCGTTCCCGAACTACGAGGACAAGGCGCTGGCGGAGGCCGGGCTGGTGGTGGTGAACGAGGACAAGCGCTACGACCGCTTCCGCGACCGCGTCATGTTCCCGATCCACAACGCGCGCGGCGCGGTGATCGGCTTCGGCGGGAGGGTGCTCGGGGACGGGGAGCCGAAGTACCTGAACTCCCCGGAGACGCCGCTGTTCGAGAAGGGCCGCGAGGTCTACGGCCTGGTGCAGGCGCGCGACGCGATCCGCACCGC
This sequence comes from uncultured Bordetella sp., assembly GCA_964564865.1. Lineage (GTDB taxonomy): Bacteria > Pseudomonadota > Gammaproteobacteria > Burkholderiales > SG8-39 > RBG-16-66-20. The sequence goes on from CAZMDA010000001.1 coordinate 136,719, forward strand.
CGGCCGCGCGCTGGTGGTCGAAGGCTACATGGACGTGGTGGCGCTGGCGCAGTTCGGCGTCGGCTACGCGGTGGCCACGCTGGGCACCGCCACCACCCCGGTGCACGTGACGAAGCTGCTGCGCCTCGCCGACGAGCTGGTGTTCTGCTTCGACGGCGACGCCGCCGGCCGCAAGGCGGCGTGGCGCGCGCTGGAGGTGAGCCTGCCCCTCGCCACCGACGCCAAGCCGGTGAGGTTCCTGTTCCTGCCGGAGAAGGACGACCCGGACAGCTACATCCGGGCCCATGGCAGGGAGGCCTTTGACCAGAGGGTGCGGGAGGCGCAGACGCTGTCCGCGTTCCTGATCGCGGAGCTGCAGGCCGGCCTGGACCTCGCCAGCGCGGAAGGACGCTCGCAGTTCGTCGCCCGCGCCACGCCGCACCTGCAGAAGGTGACCGCGCCGGTGCTGAGGCTGCAGATCGGGCGGGAGGTGGCGCGGCTCTCCGGCCTGGCGGTCGAGGACATCGAGCGCCTGGTCTCCCCGGGCAACGCCCCGGTGCGCTACCAGAATCGCGCGCCGGCGCGGGCCGCGCCGCCGATGACGGTCTCCCAGGAACGCAACCTGTTGCGCTGCGTGCTGTCCAACCCTGCGCTGGCGGCGGAAATCGACGACGAGTTGCTCGATGCGGACCTGCCGGAGACGGCGGCGTTGCGCGCCGTGGCGGAGTTCGCGCCGGAGCCCGGCCTGAGCGGGGCCATGCTCGTGGAGCGCTTCCAGGGCACGGAGCACGAGCAGGTCGTGTTCCAGGCGATGGCCTCGAGCATGGCGGGCGAGGGCGGCGAAGGCGGGGAAGCGGATGCCGGCGTGGCGCAGGAGTTCCACCAGATCCAGCTCGCGCTGCGCATCAAGCGCAAGCACCAGGAGATCGATGCCCTGACCAGCCGGGTCGGCAGCAATCCGGCGCTGGCAGGGGAACTGAACCAGCGGGTGAAGGAATTGCACCTGCTGAAGGCACAGAGGGCTTGAACAGGCGGGCCCGAAAAGCCGCCTGAGGAGGCGGCTTTACGGTAAAATCCCGCACTTTTTTTCGGCCCCTCCGCAGGTCAGCCTGCAAGCGGGCCGCAGCCGCACTCATCCAGGGGCAAGCATGGCGAAACCCAAGCGCAAGCAAAAGCCGACCGCAACTCGTAAGCCCGCCAAGAAAGCGAAGGCAATCAAGGAGTTGAAGAAGAAAAAGGCCAAGGCTCCTGCGCGCCCGGCGGCCAAGAAAGCCAAGCCGCCGAAGAAGGTCCTGAAGAAGGTTGCGGCGAAGAAGCCGGTCCCGGCGCCGGCCAAGGCGGCCGCCAAGGCCGCAGCCAAGGTTGCCGCCAAGGCCCCTGCCGCGAAGCCCGAGGACAAGTCGAAGGCCGGCAAGGCGGTCGCCAAGGCGCCGATCAAGACCAGCGCCAAGGCCGCCCTCGAGCTGCTGGAAGCCAAGGTCGCGGCGGTCAAGTCGAAGGCCAAGGGCCGCCCGGGCCGCAAGGGCCGCAAGGACCCGTGGCTGCCGCCCGCCGACCTGCCCAAGGAGGACGCCGAGACGCGCCGCACGCGCCTCAAGAACCTGATCAAGCTGGGCAAGGACCGCGGCTTCCTCACCTACTCGGAGATCAACGACCACCTGCCCGACGACCTGGTGGACGCCGAGCAGATCGAAGCCATCATCTCCACCTTCGGCGACATGGGAATCCAGGTCTACGACCAGGCGCCGGACCAGGAGCAGCTGCTGATCGCGGCCGACGCGCCCGCGGCGGCCACCGCGGACGACGACGTGGAGGAGCAGGCCGAGGCCGCGCTGTCCACGGTGGATTCGGAGTTCGGCCGCACCACCGACCCGGTGCGCATGTACATGCGCGAGATGGGCTCGGTGGAACTGCTGACCAGGGAAGGCGAGATCGAGATCGCCAAGCGCATCGAGGAAGGCCTGCGCCACATGATCCAGGCCATCAGCGCCTGCCCGACCACGGTGCAGGAGATCCTCGACCTCGCCGACAAGGTCGAGAAGGAAGAGATGCGCATCGACGAGGTGGTCGACGGCCTGATCGACCCCAACGCCAAGGACGACTTCGACGCCAGGAAGGCCGAGTCCGCCGCCGCCGCCGCCGCGGCCGCCGCCGCGGAGGACGACGAGGACGAGACCATCGAGGAGGAGCTGGAGTCCGAGGAGGAGGCCGCCGCGGCCCAGTCGGCCAGCCTGCTCAAGCTGCGCACCGAGGCGCTGGAGAAGTTCGCCCGCATCCGGCGCCTGTACGAGAAGCTCAAGCGCGCGCTGGAGAACAAGGGCCCGCGCGACAAGGACTACCTGCGCGTGCGCGACCAGATCGGCGCCGAGCTGATGACCATCCGCTTCACCGCCCGCACCGTGGAGCGCCTGTGCGACAGCGTGCGCGGCCTGGTGGAGCAGATCCGCAGCCACGAGCGCGCCATCCACGACATCAGCGTCGACAAGGCCAACATGCCGCGGCCGCACTTCATCAAGGTGTTCGCCGGCACCGAGGGCTCCAAGCGCTGGCTGACGGCCGAGATCAACGCCGGCCATCCGTGGAGCGAGGCGCTGGTGCGCCTCGAGCCGTCGATTCTCGAGCGCCTGGGCAAGATGCAGGGCGTGCAGGAGAAGATCGGCATCCCGATCAAGGACCTGAAGGAGATCAACAAGCAGATGTCCACCGGCGAGGCCAAGGCGCGCCGCGCCAAGCGCGAGATGACCGAGGCCAACCTGCGCCTGGTGATCTCGATCGCCAAGAAGTACACCAACCGCGGCCTGCAGTTCCTCGACCTGATCCAGGAGGGCAACATCGGCCTGATGAAGGCGGTGGACAAGTTCGAGTACCGCCGCGGCTACAAGTTCTCGACCTACGCCACCTGGTGGATCCGCCAGGCGATCACGCGCTCGATCGCCGACCAGGCGCGCACCATCCGCATCCCGGTGCACATGA
>CAZMDA010000002.1:0-104390 GCA_964564865.1 uncultured Bordetella sp.
CGCGCCGGCGCGCGAGCCCAGCGCCTGGCACCGCTTCTGGTCCGGCCTGTTCGCGGCGCACGCGCGCCCGACCAGCGCGGTGCTCTGACGTGGACGCCGCCGTGCAGCCGCTGGGCAGCGAGCGCTACGCGCGCTGCATCGAGGTCTCGAAGCGCGTGCGCTGGGACATCGACCGCGACGTCCTGCGCGGGCGCAGCCTCGACTTCGGGCACAAGTTCCTGCCCGACGGCCTGACGCTGGCCCCGGGGCTGGCGTTCCTGACCGACGCCGAGCGCCGCTTCTACAGCCAGGTGCAGGGCCGCACCTACGGCAACATGTTCGCCATGGTGGAGCGCTTCGCCAGCGCCAAGGTCCTGGAGCTGAGCCGCGGGCACTGGCTGGGCGACCAGGTCGCGCTGGAGGCGCTGGTGCGCTTCGCCGACGAGGAGCTGAAGCACCAGGCCCTGTTCCGGCGCCTGGAGCGGATGGCCGGCGCCGGCATGCCCACCGGCTACGCCTTCCTGCCGGAGCCGAACGAGGTCGCCGGCCTGGTGCTGGGCAAGTCCACCTGGGCGGTGCTGGCGCTGACCTGCCTATTCGAGCTGACGAGCCAGGCGCATTACCGCCAGAGCATCGAGCCCGAGTCCGGCCTGTCCGAGCTGTGGAAGGACGTCTTCCTGTACCACTGGAAGGAGGAATCGCAGCACGCGGTGCTGGACGAGCTGGAATGGATGCGCGAGAACGCGCGCCTCGCCGGCGCCGAGCGCGACGCCGCGGTGGACGACCTGGTCGCGCTGCTGGCGGCGGTGGACGGCACGGCGCGCGCGCAGGCGAAGTCGGACGCGGCCTATTTCCTGGCGACCTGCTGGCGACGGTTCGAGGACGCCGAGGCGCGCGCGGTCCGCGAGGCCTTCCTCGCCGCCTACCGGCTGCAGTACATCGTGTCCGGGGCGAGGCTGGAGCGCTACCGCCAGGTCCTCGGCGGCATGCTGTCCACGCCGCAGGCCGCCCGCGTCGCCGAGGCGCTGCACCCGATCGTGGCCTGCGTGGAGGCGGCGGGCGGCTAGAACGCCAGGCAGACCTTGCCGAAGTGCGCGCCGCTCTTGAGGTGCGCCAGGGCCTGCTTCAGTTCCTCGAAGGCGAACACCCGGTCCACGGCCGGCTCGAGCCGGTGCTGCGCGATGGCCCGGTTCATGGCCTCGAAGCCGTCGCGGTGCCCGACGGTGACGCCCTGCAGGCGCACCTGGCGGGTCACCACCAGGCCCAGCGGCGCCGACAGGGTGCCGCCGGAGAGCACGCCGATCATGGACAGCGTCCCGGCGGGCCGGATGCAGCGCAGCGACTGCGCCAGGGTCTTTTCCCCGCCCAGCTCGACGATGTGGTCATAGCCGCGGCCGCCGGTGATCTCGCGCGTGGCCTTGTACCACTCCGGCACCTTGACGTAGTTGATCGCGGCATCCGCGCCCATGGCGCGGGCGCGCGCGATCTTGTCGTCGCTGGAGGAGATCACGGTGACGTGCGCGCCCAGCAGCTTGGCGAACTGCAGCGCGAACAGGGCCACCCCGCCGGTGCCCTGCACCAGCACCTTCGAGCCCGGCCCGAGCCGGTCGTGCGTCACCAGCGCGCTCCAGGCGGTGAGCGCGGCGCAGGGCAGGGTGGCGGCCTGCACGTCGGACAGGTGGGCCGGGACCTGCACGATGCCGGATTCCGGAAACACCCTGTACTCGGCCATGACTCCGTCCACCGGGCCGCCGAGGGATTGCGTCATGCGCTCCAGCGTCGGCTCGCCGGTGATCCAGCCCTGGCTGAAGATCGGGCAGACCCGGTCGCCCACCTTCGCCCGCGTCACGCCGGCGCCCACCTCGATCACTTCTCCCACGCCATCCGACACGGGGATCAGCGGCAGGGTGCCGGTGAACGAGCCGTAGCCCCGCAGCGGGACCACGAGGTCGCGGTAGTTGAGGGAGGCCGCCTTCATGCGCAGCAGCACCTGCCCGGGGCCGGGCCTGGGGTCGGGGCGGACCGCGAGCTTCAGGTGGTCGAAGGACCAGTCGTCCTGGATCTGGAAGACTTTCATGGCGCCATTGTAGTAAAGTGCGATTTGTTTGGGGTCCCAACAAATGGCGGAGCGAGCGATGGCGGCCATCCCGGAGCGCGTGCACCTGACGCTGCAGGTCAACGGCGAGGCCGTCCCGGCCTCGTTCCCGCCCTACAAGACGCTGCTCGAGGTGCTGCGCGAGGACCTCGGCCTCACCGGCACCAAGCACGGCTGCGAGCTGGGCGAGTGCGGCGCCTGCACCGTGCTGGTGGACGGCCGGCCGGTGCTGTCGTGCCTGGCGCTCGCGCTGGAGTGCGGCGGCCGCGCCATCGAGACCATCGAGGGCGTGCAGCGCGGCCCGGAGCTGCACCCGCTGCAGGCCGCCTTCGCCGACTGCGGCGGCTCGCAGTGCGGCTACTGCACCCCGGGGGTGATCATGACCGCCAAGGCGCTGCTGGCGCGCAACCCGGCGCCCAGCCGCGACGAGATCCGCGAGGCGACCGCCGGCAACCTGTGCCGCTGCACCGGCTACCTGCAGATCACCGAGGCCATCGAGGACGCGGCCGCCAGGCTGCGGGAGGAGGGGCGATGAACGAGACCAAGAAGCGCCTCGACGTCCTCGGCAAGCCGCGCCGCCGGGTGGACGGCCGCGCCAAGGTGACCGGCCAGCTGCGCTTCGCCGACGACCTGTCGCTGCCGCGCATGCTGCACGCCAAGCTGCTGCGCTCGCCGCACCCGCACGCGATCGTGGAGTCTGTGGACGCGGAGAAGGCAAGGCAGCACCCGGGCGTGAAGCTGGTGCTCACCGGGCAGGACTTCCCGGTGCCCTTCGGCATCATGCCGGTGTCGGTGGACGAGTACCCGCTCGCGCGCGAGCGGGTGCGCTACGTCGGCGACCCGGTGGCCGCGGTGATCGCCGCGGACGAGCAGGCCGCGACCGAGGCGCTGCGCCTGATCGAGGTCCGCTACCGGGTGCTCAGGCCGATCTCCGGGCCGCAGGAAGGGCTGGCGCATCCCGAGCCGCGCATCCACGACTACGGCGAGCAGGGGAACATCCACCGCAACCAGTCCTACGAGTTCGGCGATGTCGCCGAGGCCCTGGCGAAGTCCGACCATGTGTTCGAGGACCTGTTCTTCTACGAGGGCAACACCCACCTGCCGATGGAGCAGCAGGCCTCGCTCGCGTTTCTCGACCAGGACGGCAAGCTGCAGATTTCCTCCTCCACCCAGAACCCGCACTACCTGCACCGGCAGCTGGCACGCGTGCTGCAGATGCCGGAGTCCCGCATCCGCGTCGTCGCCACGCCCAACGGCGGCGGCTTCGGCGGCAAGTGCGATCCCGGCGGCCACGAGTTCGTGGTCAGCAAGGCCGCGCTGGTTCTCGGCCGCCCGGTGAAGATCGGCCTCACGCGGGAAGAGGTGTTCTACGTCCACCGCGGCCGGCACCCGGTGCTGATGAAGATGAAGACCGGGGTGACGAAGGAGGGCAAGCTCACCGGCATGCACCTGCAGACGCTGCTCGACGGCGGCGGCTACGGCTCGCACGGCCCGGCCAGCACCTTCTACACCGGCGTGCTGACGCCGGTGACCTACCACTACCCGCGCTTCAAGTTCGAGGCCTGCAGGGTATTCACGAACAAGCCCGCCTGCGGCCCCAAGCGCGGGCACGGCACGCCGCAGCCGCGCTTTGGACAAGAGGTCCAGCTGGACAAGATCGCCGAGCGCCTGGGCCTCGATCCGCTGGAGCTGCGGCTGAAGAACCTGACCAAGGCCGGCGACCTGACCGCGAGCTGGCTGCGCGTGGGGTCCACCGGGCTGGAGGACTGCCTGCGAAAGGTGGCGGCGATGTCCGGCTGGAAGGACAAGCACGGCAAGCTGCCCCGGGGCAGGGGCGTCGGCCTCGCCTGCAGCACCTACATGTCGGGCGCCGGCGTGGCGATCTACTGGAACAAGATGCCGCACTCGGGCGTGCAGGTGCTGCTCGACCGCTCCAGCACCGTGGTCGTCTACTGCGGCGCCACCGAGATCGGCCAGGGCTCGGACGACGTGCTGGCCGCGATCGTCGCCGAGACGCTCGGCGTGGACACCGACTCGGTGCGCGTGGTGACCGGCGACACAGGCATCACGCCGGTGGACCTGGGGTCGTACTCCAGCCGCGTCACCATCATGGCGGGCAACGCGGCGGTGCAGGCCGCGGAACGGCTGCGCGCCAGCCTCGCCGCCGCGGTGTGCGAGACCCTGGGCACGCTGCCCGACCGCGTGGTGTTCTCGCAGGGCAAGGTGTTCGCCGCGGACAACGCCGGCGCCGGCATGAGCTTCGTCGAGGCCGTGGCCATGGCCGAGGCCCAGCTGGGCACGCTGTCCGCCGTCGGCTCGTACTCGCCGCCGAAGGCCCCGGGCCGGTACAAGGGCGCCGGCGTCGGACCTTCGCCCGCCTACAGCTTTTCCGCCTGCGTGGTGGAGGCCGAGGTGGATGAGCGCACCGGCTGGATCCACGTGCCGAAGATCTGGATCGCGCACGACATCGGACGGGCGCTGAACCCGGTGCTCGCGCGCGGGCAGGTCATCGGCGGCGTGTACATGGGCCTGTCCGAGGCGATGATGGAAGAGCAGTCCTTCCGCCGCCTGCCGGAGAAGCTCTCGGGGGCGCTGGTGCACCGCGCGCCTTCCATGCTCGACTACAAGAGCCTCACCGCGCTGGACATGCCGGAGGTCGAGGTCGCGTTGATCGAGGACCCGGATCCCAATTGCCCATACGGCGCCAAGGAAGTGGGGCAGGGCCCGCTGCTGCCGGTGATGCCGGCGCTGGCGAACGCCATCTTCGACGCCGTCGGCGTGCGCATCGACGAGATCCCGCTCACCCCGGACAAGGTGCTGCGCGCGCTGGAGGCGAAGGCCGAGGGCAAGGCGGCGCGCGTCGGCCCCGAGTCCTATCCGGCCGTGCCCTATCCTGAACCCACCTTCGTGCTGCCGCCCTGGGAAGGCGGCGACGGCAACGAGTCCCGCAAGGGAGGCGAAAAGCGTGCTGCGGCTGCCGTGGTTTGAGTACCGCAGCCCGCGCACGGTCGCGGAGGCGGTGAAGATCCTCGCCGGCGAAGGCCCGGCGGCGATGCTGGTCGCCGGCGGCACCGACCTCCTGCCCAACATGAAGCGGCGCCACCAGTCGCCGAAGGTGCTGGTGTCGCTGCGCGCCGTCGATGAGCTGCGCCAGCTGAACGGCAGCTACGGCGCCGGGCTCACGCTGGCCGAGGTGGTCGGGCATCCGGGCACGCCGGCCGCGCTGCGCCAGGCCGCGGCGCAGGTGGCCACGGCGCAGATCCGCAACATGGGCACGCTGGGCGGCAACCTGTGCCTCGATACGCGCTGCACCTACTACAACCAGACCGAGGAATGGCGCAAGGCCATCGACTACTGCCTGAAGAAGGACGGCAGCGTGTGCTGGGTGGCCACCGCGAGCAAGCGCTGCGTGGCGGCGTCTTCCACTGACACCGCGCCGGCGCTGATCGCGCTCGATGCGAAGGTGAGGCTGGCCGGTCCTGCCGGGGAGCGCGAGATCCCGGTCGAGGCGCTCTACAACAACGATGGCATCGACTACCTGTCGCGCAGGCCGGACGAGGTCCTGACGGGCGTCGTGATTCCTTCGGGGTGGAAGAGCACCTACTGGAAGCTGCGCCGGCGCGGGTCGTTCGACTTCCCCATCCTCGGCGTCGCCGCCGCGGTGAAGATGGACGGCGACGTCGTTGCCGAGGCGCGCATTGCGCTGGGCGCGGTGGCGTCGCGGCCGTTCCGGGTCGAGAAGGCGGGGGAGTTCCTGAAGGGCAAGCGGCTGACGGATGAGGTCATCGCCGAGGCCTCGACGCTGGTGGCGAATCGCGCCAAACCCATGGACAACACCGACATGGATCTCTACTGGCGCAAGGAAGTGGCGGACGATTTCGCAGGGTATGCGCTGAGGGAGTTGCGCGGGGATGACATGAGCGCGGTGCGGGCGAGGACGGCGAGGTACGTTCCGGGGTAGGTCAGGCAGGCGCCGCGTTCGCGAGCGGGATGCGCAGCGTAATGCGTGTCCCGGCGCCCGGAGACCAGACATCGAGGCTTCCGCCCAGCGCGCTCGCGCGCCTCTGCATGATCATCAGGCCGCGGCCGCCGGGAGCCTTCGCGCCGCCCAGGCCCCGGCCGTCGTCGGTGACGCTCACTTCGACCGCATCCGCATTGGCGCTTGCCGCGACCGCGATGCGCTTTGCGCCGGCGTGGCGCAGGGCATTGCTCACCGCTTCGAACAGGATGCGCTGCAGGTGCAGGATGCGCGTGGGGCTGAAGTGCTCCAGCCTGGGCAGGTCGGCGACCTGCCAGTCGAAGGCGACGCCGGAGGCCTCGATGGGGTCGCGCAGCCGGTGGCGCACCGTGCCCAGCGCCATGTTGAGGTCCCCCGGCGGCGTGTCGAGCGAGTCAACGGCGAGGCGGAGTTCCTGCAGCGCGGCGTGCGTGCGCCGCTCCAGTTCCTCGCGGCTGGCGTTGCCGGTCTGGACCGCGCCCAGCAACCCGACCAGGCTCGCGCCGAGGCCGTCGTGCATGTCGGCCATGATGCGCTGGCGCTCATGCACGGTGGCCTGCTGCGATTCCAGTGCGCGCAGATGCTCGTGCGCCTGCTCGATCTGTTCGGTGCGCTCGGCGACGCGCGTCTCGAGCGTCGCCTTGGATTCGGCCAACTCGCGCACGGCGTCGAAATGGCGCGCGGCGAGCAAGGCGCCAACGGAGATGGTCAGCGCCGGCGCGGCAAACGGGAGCAGGGCCAGCCGGTCGAAATCGATCCATCCCTGCCAATGGGCCAGGTCATGCACGGCAAGCGCGATCGCGATGGACAATGCTCCTGCGGCGGCCGCGCGAAGCCATAGTGCACCGCCGCCGCGCGCGATCATGAGCACGATGGACACGGCTAGGAGAAGCACCACGAGTACGCCCAGGGTGGCGAACGCCGCGGCAAGCGCCTTCTCGCCCATGGCCATCGGTGCCGCGAGGCCCGCGGCGAACGCGATCCAGATCGCGGCGGTCCTGCGAGCCGAGCCCGAGCCGGCCAGGTAAAGGGCGCCAATGGCCAAGGCCGGCGCGTACGCGTAGGCCTGGACGAGACGCCACAACTCAAGCGACGCTCCCGAGAGGACGGGGCCAGCAGCGAAGCCCAGGAGGGTCGGCGCCCCGAGCAGGACGGCGGACAGGCCGAACCAAAGCGCCGCGGGGTCGCGCCGGCTCCGCGCCCACAGCGCCAGCGCCGCGACGCCCGCGACCAGGGATACGAGTGCGAACGCAACCACCAGCAGCACGTGCAGCTTGTTGTGCCGCAGCCAGATCGCGCGCATCTCGCTGGAGTAGCCGAACCAGACGCGGGTCAGGCCCTGTCGGAGGTCGGGACTGGCCTGGACGCGGACGTGCAGGACGTTCCGCCCCGGCCGGAACAACGCCGGCGGCGCGCCCGTCAGGTAGGGCTGATGGTTCTGGCGCACGACCACGTCGGGGCGCAGCGTTCCTCCGACGATGCTGCCATTCAGCCAGAAGGCGATGGCGGCCGCGGAATCTCGCGGAAGAAAGATGCCGTGCACCGCTCTCGGAACCTCGGTAATTGGAAGCTCGATCCGGTACCAGCCGGCGCCGCGCGCCCCGGGGCGGGATTCGTGCCAGTTGTCCGGCAGCCGCACGCGCTTCCAGTCCGCGTCGTCCGGCGGCGGCCGAACGCTGTCAGACTGGACGAAGTCTGCTTCGAAGAAGATGTACGGCCCGACGTCCGCGGACGGGGCGGCGCCCTGTTGCGCAGGGGCGATCGCGGTCCAAGCAGCCAGCGCGACCGCCGAAAGCCAGCGCGGCACGGTCAAAGCAGGCCCATTCGCTGTGCCTCGAAGATGGCTTCGGTCTTGGACGTGACCGCGAGCTTGCGGTAGATGCGCCGCAGGTGCGTGTTGACCGTGGTCGCGCTGATGCCCATCAGGCCCGCGGTCTCGGTGTACGTATAGCCCCGGGAGATCGCGTTCAGAATCTCGGTTTCGCGCGGGGACAGCCTCTCCGCGTCGCCGCTCGGCGCCGGCTTCTCCATCCGCTTGAGCAAGTGGCGCGCGATGAGCGGGGAGAGCGGCGAGCCGCCCGCCTTCAGGTCGCGCACGTCCAGCCCGATGTCGTGCGACAGGTTGCCCTTCAGGAGGTAGCCGCGCGCCCCGGCCTCCAGGCACGCGAGCACGTGCGCCTCGTCGCCGAACGCGGTGAACACCAGGATGTCGCAGGCGGGGTACTGGCGCGCGACGACGCGGATCAGGTCCAGGCCCGGCATGTCCGGCAAACCCAGGTCGACCAGCAGTACGTCAGGCGGCTTCGCCGCAATCCCGGTAAGTGCGGCGCCGGCGGTTCCGTACTCGCCCGCGAGCGACAGCTCCGGATCGTCGGCCAGCGACTGCGCGATGCGTGCGCGCGTGCCTTCGTCGTCCTCCACGACGGCGACCCGGATCGGCTGCGGCACGCCCATATGGAGCAAAGAATAACGCCGCTTCGGCGGTTGCGTCGCGCATCATGACGGCCTTGTACTCAGTATTGAGGATAGTCGCTCCCGAACCCCGTCGTTAGTCTCACCCCGGTTCCATCGGCGGGGAGCACTGGCATGCGCGAGTCGAGGCGGCGGATTCTGGGGGCTGGGTCGGTCCTGGCGGGTTCCCTGTTCCTGCCGCAGCCCTGGGCCTGGGTGTGGGCGCAATCCAACCAGGAAGGCACGCTGAAGCTGCTCAAGGCGCCCAAGGTGGCGCTGGTGGTGGGCAACTCCAAGTACAAGGACGCCCCGGAGCTGAAGAACCCGGCCAACGACGCCAAAGGCGTGGGGGATGCCTTGAAGGCCGCGGGCTTCGGGGTCAACACCCTGCTGGACACCGGCCGCGAGCAGCTGATCGACGCCATTCGGAACTACGTGCGGGCGATGGAGCAGAAGAAGGCCGTGGGCCTGTTCTACTTCGCCGGCCATGGCGTGCAGCTGGCGTGGCGCAACTACATGCTGCCGATCGACGCAGTGATCGACAGGATCGACGACGTCGGCAAGCAGAGCGTGGACATCGCGCGGCTGATGGAGGGCCTGACCAAAGCGGGCAACCCGATGAACGTGATCATCCTGGACGCATGCCGGGAGAACCCGTTCGGCAAGGACTTCCGGGTGGAGCACAAGGGTCTGTCCCAGATGGATGCGCCCACGCACACGATCCTGGCGTATGCCACGAGCCCCGGCAACGTCGCCTCCGACGGCGAGGGCGCCAACGGCCTGTACACCGAGAACCTGCTGCGCGAGATGAAGGTCCCGGAGGCGAAGATCGAGGACGTGTTCAAGCGCGTCCGCCTCGGTGTGCGCCGCAAGACCAACGGCGCGCAGATCCCCTGGGAGAGCACTTCGCTCGAGGACGACTTCTGGTTCATCCCGCCGAAGGAACTGAAACCGGTATCCGACGCCGAGAAGGAGAAGCTGTTCGACGCGGAACTGGCGCTGTGGGACAGGATCGCGGGTTCAAGGGACGCGGCGCCCTTCGAGGACTACCTCAGGCGCTACCCCAGCGGACGCTTCTCCGAGCTCGCGCAGCTGCGCCTTGAGCGCGCGCTCGCGGCGGCAGGCGAGAAGCGCATCGAGATCCTGAAGCAGGAGGGCAATCCCTACACGCAGGGCTCGGTGCGGGCCGTGCCGGGGCACAAGGTCGGCGACGCCTACGTGTACCGGGAGGTCGATCTCGAGACCAAGGCCGAGCGCGCACTGCTCAACGACCAGGTGGTTGCGGTGGGCGAGAACGAGGTGCGCTTCAGCAACGGCCTCGTGGTCGACCTGCTGGGCAACCTGATCCAGGTTCCCAACGGCTCCCGGTACACGCCGCGCCAGGACGAACCGCTTGAATACGCGATCGGCCGCCGCTGGTCGACCCGGTTCCGGTTCTCGAACGAGAAAACCGGGCGCACCGGCAGCAACGAGGCCGCCTACCAGATCGTCCGCAAGGAGCGCATCCTGGTCGCGGGCGAGTCCTTCGACTGCTTCGTCATCGAGGGCCACGTCACCGGGACCAACGATCGCGGCCAGCGCATCGAGACGCGCACCCGCAAGTGGAAATCGCCCGAGCGCATGCGCCGGCCGCTGGTCATCGAATCGCGCTCGATCGTGGTCATCGAACGCGGCCCGCGCCTGCCGCCGCTGGAGAAGGTGCTCTCCGCCGAGCGCCGGGAACTGGTGTCCTACAAGCTGGTTTGAGCCAATCGCCACCAAGGAGAAGCCCATGATCGTCCGCACGCTCGTCGCCGCAGGCCTCGGCCTGGCGGCACTGTCCGTCCACGCGCAGTCCCTGCAGCTGGTCACCGCCGACGAGGCGAAGCTGCCCGCCGTCGCCGCCACGCCCGCCACCCGGGCGATCACGCGCGGTCCGGGCGTCAAACTGGCCACCCCCGAGAGCGTGTCCGGCGCCTTCCCCCTCAAGGTCGAGTTCGCCCCGCGCGGCGGTTCGAAGATCGATCCCGCCAGCGTCAAGGTGGAGTACCTGCGCGGGCAGGGCGTGGACCTGACCGCGCGCCTGAAGGCCAACATCAAGCCCGAGGGCATCGAGGTCGCCTCCGCGCAAGTCCCGGCGGGCGAGCACGCGTTCCGGGTCTCGGTGCGCGACAGCGAGGGCCGCGAGGGCAAGGCCGAGTTCAAGCTGGTGGTGAAGTAGCCGCGCATGGCGATCAGCTGCCCCTACTGCGTCTCCGAGGTGAGCGAGGCGGCGCTGGTCTGCCCGCGCTGCACCCGCGACCTGTACCTGTTCAGGCCGCTGCTGGAGAAGCTGGGGCAGCTGGAGAAGGCGGTTGCGGACCAGGCGAAAGCGGTCGCCGCCGGAGCCGAGGCGCGCATCGCCGCGCTGGAGGCCGAGCTCGCCGCGATGAAGGCGGAGCGGGCGCAGGCCATCCCAGTGGAGGTGACGGTGCAGCCGGAGCACGCCGAGGCGTCCGCGCCGAGCTACCTGCTCGGGATGCTGCAGACGCTGGCGCCGGTGCTGGTGCTGCTGCTGGTGGCGCACGGGGTGCTGCTGTTCATCTACGACGTCAAGCCGCTCTACCTGCGCGTCGCCACGCTCCTGATCCCGATGCCTTTCGGCTTCCTGCTGGCGATGCACCATCCGACCCGGCTCTGGCTGTCCGGCGGCGCGGGGTTCGTGGCGGCGGCGCTTGCGGTGCTGGGGATGCTGGTGATCACGGCCACGCTGGACAAGGTGCCGGTGCTGCCGCAGGACCTGCGCGACTGGCGCGAGACGCTGGAGTACGCCGCCGGCATCGGCCTCGCCTTCTTCACCGGCTTGCTCGCGGGCCAGGTCTACGCCGCCTTCCGGCTGAAGAAGGTGCAGCCCGGCAGGGTGGTGCTGCTCATCGCCAAGGCGGTGACGCCGAACGAGGACGGCGAGTTCGGCATCGAGCGCGTGGCCAAGCGCATCGACAAGGTGGTCAAGGCGGCGACGCCGGTCGCGACCGGCGCGACTTCCCTCTACGTCGGGTTGAAGGCTTTCTTGGGGACACTCGGATGACGACTGCGTTGCGCAGGGCCTTCAGGTGCGTGCTGCTAGCCGGGTGTGGCGTGCTGGCGTCCTACGCCACCGGCGGGCGCGCGGAGCAACTGGAGAATGGAAGCTACGAAGGCAGCATCGAACTGGACGGTGGCCCCATTGCCCAGAATCCGCGACCCCGGATGATCTACATCGAACTGGCGATCAAGCGGATCGATGGCGCAAGCGTTGCCGGGACCTGGTCGCAGTCGGGCGGGCCATGCCAGGGAACCCATGCGGTCGAAGGCCGGTTCGCCTCGGGACGCCTGTTCCTGAAGCCCGTGGACTCGGGAAGCGCGTGCCGGATTCCGCCGCTCCAGTTGAGCGCGAGCGGCGCGCTCGAGGGCATCCTCGCCCAACGCGAGCTTCGCCTGCGCCGCTAGTCGACGTCGCCCACCACCGCCGTCACCTTGCCGGTGGTGATCCAGTCCACCACCGCGCGCACCACGACCTCCTCGCGCCCGCCGTGGGAGTGATGGTGCATGCCGCCGCAGGGGTCGCCCGACGGCGTCCCGCCGCGCACGGTCACCAGGTTGTCCTTCGCGTAGCGCGCGACGATGGCGTAGGGCGTGGCCACGCAGCCGTCCTTCTCATGATGGATGTGTAGCATCGGGGCTGCTATCAGGGGTATGGCGCCGGCTGCGGCATGCCCGCGCGTGATCACCTTCGTGTTGACGTTGATCGCAGCCGAATGGATGCTCCCCGCGATCTCGTTGCCAAGGTGCTTCGCCAGCCAGCGCGAGCTCAGGCTGCCCTTGCTGTGGCCCATGATGAAGAACCGGTCGAGGCCGTGGCGGCTCCGCAGCACCTCGATCAGGCCGCGGACGTCGTCGGCATGCTGCGTAGACTCGCGGTACTCGTCGTCGCAACCATCCGACCACGCATGCGTCGGCTCAAGCTGGTCGGAGGGGCAGTCCACGACCACCAGTGCGATGCCGGCCTGGAACAGCAGGCGCTGGTGCTGGCGCAGCGGCCCGAGATGGGGATGGCGGATGGTCGAGCGGTCGATCCGGACGATCCCGGGCTTGCCGCGGAACCAGAGCAGGGCGGTCTTCGCGGTTGGGGAGGGCTTGGCGAGCAGGGCCCGTTGCACGACTGGTGCACCGCGCCAGGTCCTCGGGCGTTCCACCTCGACAAGCGTGTCGGGAACCTGCGCCCCGGCCGGGAAGGCAGGGAACAGGGTCGCGGCCAGGAGCAGGAGTCGGCGCATGGCAGGGCAGTTTCCCCAAGTGGCGGTGTCCAGGGCAATCCTTTGAACTAGCGACGTTGACGCAGCGTCATGGGCCGTCGGGTAGCGCCTACTGGAAGCAGCGTCGGCGCGAGGCCTCCGCTTTCCTTTTTGCTCGGCGACGACATAGGCGCGACACGCATTACGACGGTGCGATACCTACCGGGGTAGGGCCCGTACCGCTAGCGCTCTTCAGCCTAACGGGTGCTGCCATGGACGTCGTCAATCGCTAGGTCGAGGTGTCCACTTCTCTGATGTCTGGCAAAGTCAGAGCGGAAAGCGTCCACCGCAGCGCGCCTGCGACAGCGCGACATATGCGGCGTTTACTCTTCTCGCCTCGGCAAGCACTTGCGCCCGTCGCTGCGGGCTCATCGACTGCAATCGCCCAGGGTAAGCTTGCTGCACAAGTTGCCGGCGGGTCTGTTCAATAGATTCCCACGTTGAGCCGACTGTTGCCTTCAGCAGTTTGTGTGCATCCTCGAGCGGCATGGTTCGCTCCGGAGGAAGGGCGGGACTGGGCGAAGCAGAAGCATCCGCTGGTCTGCTTGAAGTTGCTGGGTGGAACGGCACCGCATTTGCCGTCTCCATGGTGGTGTGTGGCGCAGCCGCTCGTTCCCACAGGTTGGGGTGCTGTGGTGCTGGCGGCCGCGCGGGCGTCAAACGGGGTGGCGTTGCGCTGGAAATCGCCGCTTGCACTTCGGCACGCAATGCAATGGCACGAGGAACTTGGCGATACTGGAGTTCGTTCTCCAGTTGCTCAAGTACCTTCAGGTCCCCGCGGCCCTTGGCGAACATTTCCTCCAGTTGTGCGACACCGTGCTGCATGAGAGGACGAGACATGGCTAGGCAAACTCCTGCTCTTCTTCAACGCCGAAGGGGTCAACTTCTTTGTAGTGGACCCAAACCGTACTGTCGACAGACTCGGCCCCCAGAGGCTCGATGCCCAAGCGCTCGAGAGTTTGCATCAGCTCGCTTAGCACCGCCTCACGCCTGCGGACGAAGCTCGACGCGAAGCATCGCCAGAATATCCAACCGGCCCGCTCAAGAACGCGCTGGCGTGCCATGTCGTCTTGCCACTGACCTGGACCATGGAAGCGATCACCATCGCATTCGATAGCCAAGCGTCTGCCTTCATTGCCCTCGACGACGAAGTCGATGCGGTAGCCACCACACGTGACCTGTGGCTCCACACGGAAGCCGCGCTTGACAAGCTCGTCGAACATCTCTAGCTCGAAACCCGATTCACAGCGCTCGCGAAGGGCCTGGACCTTCTTCGCGTCGTGCCGGAACGGTTGCTTGAAGTGGCTGATGACCTTGCCGTTAAGCGAGTCTTCCTTAAACTCGGTCGCGGCGACAGAGCGGAAGAGGTACATGCGGTCCCGGGCACGCGACAAGGCGACATTGAAGCGTTGGTGCATGTCCGCGCGATTGGCCGCCGAGCGATCGCCAGGGCCTAGGACCATAGAGACCATCATGATGTCGCGCTCACGGCCTTGGAATACCGGCGGTGGTCCAATGGCAATCCTTCGCTCCACGACGTGGACAGGGGAGATGCGCTCGCTGACCAACTCGTGGATGCGAGCGGCTTGTGCGGTTCCCAGAAGAGTCACCACGCCAATGCTGCGACCGTCGAACTGCGAATCGGCAAGGACGGCTTCGATCTCATCGACGACGGCCTTAGCCTCAGCTTCGTTGACGTCACCACGTCGGTTGCCGCCCTTCACAAACACATCGATCAAGGGGGGGTCAAGCCGTTCGTTTGCCTTTGGCACACGCAGAGGACGGATGTCGCCTTGGTAGAATTCTCTGTTCGAAAACTCGATGATGGCGGGCACGCAGCGGAAGTGCTCTTTCAGCATAACCGAATTGCCCGCGAACACGACTCGGGCCAAGTCGTAGATGGATTTGTCTGGAGTCATCTGTGACCCGTGAGGCTGGTTGGTAAGGAACCGATTGATGAGCTCTTTGATTCTCTCTTCGGCGGTGCCTACTGCGGAGGGCGAAACCTGCTTGTGGTCGCCGACGATCAGTACCTTCTGGCCACGCAGAAGCGCCGGAAGCGCCCATATGTCCGACTGCGATGCTTCGTCAATGACGACCAGGTCGAAGAGACCAACCTCGGGCGGAATGGTCTCGGACACCCGCCATTGAGGCAACACCCAGCAGGGCACGGCTTGGTACGCTCGAAGCATCGCATCGCGGGCCGCCTTTCGGTGGCGAACCGCTCGCACTCCAGTTCCGGAGCCCATTGCCTGCACCGCGTTGAGGTATGCCTGCAATGCTTGGCGGACCGAGTCGGGCGAATTATTGAACACGCCGAGCCAGGTCTTCTCCGCAACGAGATCCTGGTACGTTCGGGCCAACGATGTGGTCAGAATCCGGCGCTCGTCGAACAGTTCGCGTAGTTTGTGATGGCCGTCGATGCTGTCGAGGAACATCACAGCCTGCCGCCAACTCCAAGCGTCTAGCCACGTGGAGGGCGTGGCGGGGTCGAGGTCAGCGCTTGCCGTCTCCGTGCGAAGGCGCCGTGCCCACTTGAGGGCGCCAGCCGACTCGATAGCGGATGTGACCCTGCCGATTTCGGCAAGAGACGGCTGCAGCGCAGTCAACCGCGAGAGTTCAGTCTGCAGCGCTAGCCACTTTGTCTGCAGCGCTGACTCGTCGGCGCTGACCCGGCCGAGAGACTCAGTAAGAAACAGACGCAGCTCATCGACGATGGCGCCGCTGTGCCCTTCGAGCTTGCGTACTAGTTCCTGTACACGCCTCATCGCGTACGCAAGCCGCCCTTTGTCCACGTGGGCCTGCAGGCTGGTATAGGCGGTGGCGACGAACGGCTCACCGTCGTTCCACATCCGGTCGGCGGCCTGCTTACCGAATACCTCCTCTATTCGAGAGTGCAGCTTCGCGTCGAAGTCGAAAGTCAGCTGCCGAACGTCCTCGATCCCCGCCTGCCAAATAGCGACCTTCTTCAAGGCGGGCTCGACGCCCGGCCCAGGAGCCTCCAGACTGAACTCGCCAGACAGCGAGGACCAGCGGGCGAGGACTTTCCGGGCTTCTAAGCGCCAGGCAATCAACTCCTGTACCAGTTCCCAGTCAGCCTTGCTCGCCGGTGTGATTCCACTGACAGTGATGCTTGAGATCAGCTTGCGTGCTTCGCTCTTGCCGAATGGCAACGCGAACGCACTCTTGCCTCCAACTAACCGACCGAGCGCGTCGGTCAGGTCCTCGTTGAGCTCGGCGTCAGCCGGCACTTCGACGGCCTTAGCCACGAGTTCTCTCCGCTGTCGGTCCAACTTGCGTACGTCGGCGCATAGAGCCACCAGTGCCACCAGCACGGGGTCAGTCGGCCGCATGTCCGTGAAGCGCTTGCCGAGGGTGTCGAGCCAAGACTGTCGCGCTAGTGCAAGCTTGGCTTTCAACGCCATGCGGTCACCTAGGAACTTGCTAAGTGCCTGCGCCCTTTCGAAGGTCTCCAGTCCCGAGTCGACCAAAGCGAGGATGGCCCCTTGGTGGACGCTGGCGTCAATGGACTTCGCTTTGACCAGGTCGCGATGCAGCCCGAGCATATCGGCCCACACGGGGAAGGCGTCTGCGGCAGGAAGCGTGCAGCCAAGGTACGGTAGGTCCCTGCCAACAGTCATCCGTGCACGTCGAAGCGAGTTGATTGCGGCGTCATCGAACGGAAGGTTGCCGTCCTTCGCCGTTGGCGGCTCGTCGTCGAACCATTGATGCGCTTCGGCCTGATCCAGAGCAATCTTTGCCAACTCCTCCGGAGTGACGTGACGGCCCTGGAACGGGTACTTCTGCATGTGCGTGGAAGCATATGCGGCCACGGTCCGATCGACGTGGGCAATCTTGGCGTGCAGTTGGTTCAGCTTCTCCTCAGCGGCCACAATGTTCTGGCTGGCACGCGTCGGGTTGAGGCTCGCAACGCTCGAAGCGATGGTCTGAATGGAGTGCTCAAACTGCTTCATGCCATCGCGTTCGTCGGAGAGCAGTGCGACACTGAGAGGACGGATGCGCTCCGGCAGCTTCTCCTGCAGGACCGCTAAAGCTGATTCGCCCTTGGCCGTCACCAGGACACGTTTCCCCTGTGCAAGGTAATGGCAGATGACATTGGCGATGGTGTGCGTCTTGCCCGTTCCTGGGGGGCCCTGGACGACAACGCCATCGTTGGCATACAGCTTCTGAACGATGGAGACTTGCTCGTCGTTGTAGGCCATTGGAAAGTACAGCTCCATCGATTGCGAGCCCGCTTCGCTGGTCGATAACCCGCGGAAAGGCTGTTCCGGACGGACCTTCACCGTGGAGTCGCCACGCTCGACGAAGCTGCGGATGACGCTGGGGAGTGATTTCGCGTCTTCTACCTTCTTCTTCAGCCGGCGGATGTCTTCTAGAAAGATATCTCCGGAGCGCTTGCGACCGAACAGTACCCAAGTGTTCGTAATGGTGAGCGTGTCGCCCGGGACGGGCGGCGTCACGTCTTCGGTGCAAACCTTGTAGGCGCCTGACGGGTCGAGGTGACCGACGGCTGCCTTCAGAGTGCCGTCGTAGGTGGAGGACTCGAACGGGTTTACGCGGTTGGCGCCTGTGACAAGTGCGCTGCGCCAGTAGGCATCAAGCTGCTTGACCCCCGGGAGTTCCATTTCGGCGTAGCAGTCGGTTTCGAGTCGAGGCTCGACTTCACGCGGCCGCACCTCAAGATCGAAGGTCTTCTCATTGAGCGAGATCTCGCAAGCTTGAATGAGCAGCGGGTACTTCAGCGCCGTGGCGAATCCTTCCTTCTTCCAGGCAGCGTAACCGATGCCCCAGACCAGCTCGAGCGGTGTCTCAGCACCCTCAGACGATATGGCCTGCTGCAGCGAGAATAGCTGGTTGTAGCGGGCGATGGTCTTGCGGCGCGGGCGCTCTGCGGCAGCCCAGGGTTCCCACTGGTACTCGACGTACCAGTTGAACGCTTCCTCCACCTCGGGGTGGTCCTTCAGCTGCTCGCGAGCAACCTCGCGCTTGCCCTCGTAGATAACCGACTCGCTCTTGAGCTCAGGCGACTTCTCTGGATTCTTGGGTAGCGTCACCCAAGGCTTGAGCTGGTCGTCGAGCTCAGGCGGCGCGATTTCCTGCAGTCGGGGCAGGCGTAGCCAGACATCGTCGCCCTCTACCTGTAAGTTAAACTGAAGTTCGGGAAGGCCCTTAAGCTCGTGTTGATGGGCAACGAAGAACTCGGACGGGACAGTGAAAGCGGGTTTGGACTTCAGTTTCTCGACCTGCTCGATGTAGTTGAGCAGGTCGAGTACTAAAGGCGCGCCTGCAGCAAGGTCTTCACTCATTTCATGGCTCCCATCGCTTTACTTGTACCGGCGGCAGATTCTTTCAGGCTTCGCTGTTCGCAGTCAGAGGAAAGGAGGGTCTCGAGCATTTTGGTGAGGCTACGGTAATCATGAGCAGCGGCGACTTCGAGCAAGGTCCGAATTTGCAACGTGACGCCGACGGATGTCGATATGGTTCTCTTTACGGCCATGTTGATTGCCTTGAACAGAGGGGCACCATACAACAGAGCCCCCATGCGAGGAAGCGGCTCGACCTTGCATTGCGCGACTTTGATCATGCTGATTGGCATTCGAATGGAGGCTTGCCGCCTCAGAAGAATTGCCTGCAATCCGTATCTACCGGCATATACCTACCCATTCCGTTTCGCGATTCCTCTGACATCCGCCCCTTCAGTCCTGATCGCAAACCACGGCTCAGGGCCGATTAGCATGTAGATGTAACCGATCGGTTACATTTCGCCCGCTACCGCGCCTCCCCTCAAGCCCGATCCGGCATCAACCCATGCACCCCCGCCCCCAGCAGCCGCACCGGCCGCTTCCCGGCGTCCGTCCGCTCCAGCAGCGCCACCGCGCGCGAAGCGATGTCGTCCGCATCCCGCCCCGGCATCGAAGACGTGTGGCTGCGCGTGACCAAAGAAAAATCGTCGTAGCGCACCTTGATGGTCACCGTCCGCGCCACGAGGCGCTTGCGCTCCAGCCACGCCGCGGTCTTGCGCGCTAGGCGCTCCATCTCCGCCCGCACCTCGCGCAGCTCGGTCAGGTCCTCCGGATAGGTAGTCTCGGTGCTGCCGGACTTGGACGGCCGGTCGGGCGTGACAAGGCGAGGGTCGTCGCCGTGCGATAGCCGGATCAGCCAGTCGGCCTGGCTCCCCACCGCGGCGCGCAACCGGGCCGGATCCGCGCTGCGCACCTGCACCAGCTTCTCGATCCCCAGCCGCCGCAGCTTGCCCGCGGTCACCGGCCCCACGCCCCACAGCGCCTCCACCGGCAGCTTTTGCAGGAAGGCCTCGACCCGCTCGGGCGCGATCACGGTGAGGCCGTCGGGCTTCTGCCAGCCGGAGGCGATCTTGGCAAGGAACTTGTTGGGCGCGACGCCCGCCGAGGCGGTCAGCTGCAGCTGGTCGCGGATCTGCTGCTTCAGCCGCCGGGCGACCGCCATCCCGAGGGGCTCGCCCCAGGCGTTCTCGGTGACGTCCAGGTAGGCCTCGTCCAGCGACAGCGGCTCGACCAGGGGCGTGCAGGCGCGGAACAGGGCCAGCACCTGCTGCGACACCGCCCGGTAGCGGGTGAAGTCGGGCCGCACCACGGCCAGCTCCGGGCACAGCCGCAGCGCCCGGGCCATGGGCATGGCCGAGCGCACGCCGAAGGCGCGCGCCTCGTAGCTGCAGGCGGCCACCACGCCGCGGGACTCCGGCGAGCCGCCCACCGCCAGCGGCCGGCCGCGCAGCGACGGGTCGTCGCGCTGCTCCACGGAGGCGTAGAACGCGTCCATGTCGATGTGGAGGATCCGGCGTGGAGTGTCTGCCACCGCGGAGCGCAGTTTAGATTAGGATTCGGCTCGACTCATGGAACACGGCAGCTCCTTCCTCGTGCAGGGCGTGATCTTCCTCGGCGCCGCGGTGATCGCGGTCGCCGCGGCCCACCGCCTGGGGCTGGGCGCGGTGGCGGGCTACCTGCTGGCGGGGATCGCCATCGGCCCGTTCGGCCTGAAGCTGGTGGGCAACGTGGACAACGTGCGCCACTTCGCCGAGCTGGGCGTGGTGTTCCTGCTGTTCGTGATCGGCCTGGAGCTGGAGCCCAAGCGCCTGTGGCAGATGCGGGTGCGGCTGCTGTCGCTGGGCGCCTCGCAGGTGCTGGGCTCGATCGCGCTGATCGCCGCGGTGGCCTGGACGGTCGGCGTGGACTGGCGGGTGGGCGTGGTGGCGGGGATGGCGCTTGCGCTGTCGTCCACCGCGCTCGCGCTCACGCCGCTCACCGAGCGCGGCGCCATGAAGACCCAGGGCGGCCAGTCGGTGTTCGCGATCCTGCTGTTCCAGGACATCGCCGTGATCCCGATGATCACCATCCTCGCCCTGATGGGGACCAAGAGCACCGCGACGACCCTGTCCTGGGGCAGCGGGCTGTTCGCCGCGGGCGTGATCGCCGCCACGCTGGTGGGCGGCCACTACCTGATGCGGCCGGTGTTCCGCTACGTGGCGCGGATGCGCCAGCGCGAGATCTTCACCGCGCTCGCCCTGCTGCTGGTGATCGGCATCGCCGGGGCCTACGAGAAGGCGGGGCTGTCCATGGCGCTGGGCAGCTTCCTCGCCGGCGTGCTGCTCGCCGAATCCGAGTACCGCCACGAGATCGAGGCCGCGGTGGAGCCCTTCAAGGGCCTGCTGCTGGGCCTCTTCTTCGTCGCCGTCGGCATGAGCGTGGACTTCGGCCTCCTGTTCGGCAAGCCGCTGCTGATCCTGGGCATCATCGTCGGCCTGTTCGTGGTGAAGAGCGCGGTGCTGTGGGTAATCGCGCGCGCGGCGAAGCTGCCGCCGGGGGAGACCCCGCTGTTCATCCTGCTGCTCGCCCAGGGCGGCGAGTTCGCCTTCGTGCTGCTCACGCTGGGCGTGCAGCAGCAGGTGCTGCCGCTGGAGACCGCCCAGGCGGTGACGCTGGCGGTGGCGCTGTCCATGCTGAGCACGCCGTTCCTGCTCATCCTGCACGACAAGGTGATCCTGCCGCGCCTGAAGGTCGACGCGCCGGCGCGCGCGGAGGACACGCCGGAGGAGGGCCGGGTGATCGTCGCCGGCCTGGGGCGCATCGGGCAGGTGGTGGCGCGGCTGCTGCACGGCGCCGGCCACGACCCCACCATCCTCGACGACGACCCGGACCACGTCGAGCAGTCGCGCCGCTTCGGCTTCCGCGTGTTCTACGGCGACGCCACGCGCGTGGACCTGCTGGAGGCGGCGGGCGCGGCGCGCGCGCAGTTCCTGATCATCACGCTGGACGACCCGGACGCCACCTCGCACCTGGCGCGCACCGCGATCAAGCACTTCCCCAACCTGCGCGTCATCGCCCGCGCCCGCGACATGCGCCACATGTTCGAGCTGCGCGACATCGGCGTCGAGATCATCGAGCGCGAGACCTTCCAGTCCGCGCTGGCGCTGGGGCGCGCGGCGCTGGCGGCGGTGAGCGGCGATGCGGCCAGGGCCGAACGCGCGACGCGCAGCTTCGCCGAGCACGACAACGTGGTGCTGGCCAAGCTCTACGCGGTGCACAAGAGCGAGGCCGAGGAGAACGTGTCGGTGTCCAACGAGCTGCGGGAGCAGTTCGTGCGCACGCTGCGGGAGGACGATGCGGCGGCCGCGGCGGAGGCGAAGCCCGGCGGCAACACGCCGGCCTAGCGGCGGCTCATCAAGGGGCGCAGCGCGAGCAGCCCCAGCGCCGGCCCGGGCGCGAGCAGCAGGAACAGGTATTCCACCGGCCAGCGCGCCGCCGCCGCGTTCAGCAGCTCGATGCTCGCGATGGTGATGGCGAAGCCGATGCTGTTGCCGATGGTGAGCGCCGAGCCGACGCGGTCGCGCGGCGCGCTGGCGGCGTTGAGGGCCGAGAACTGCGGCGAGTCGCCCACCACCACGATGCCCCAGAAGAGCAGGAACGCGAGGTAGACCGCGTCCGGCGCCCCGAACAGCCACGGCGAGGCGAGGCAGCAGGCGCCCGAGGCCGCCAGCTGAACGAAGGCGACGCGGGCGCTGCCGACGCGCTGCGAGGCGATGCCGCCGGCGACGCAGCCGAGGAAGCCGATCGCGATCGCGGCGAAGGACCAGAACGGCACGTCCAGGCCGGTGCCGCGGGCGGCCAGCGCGACCGGAATGAAGGCCCACAGGGCGTAGAGCTCCCACATGTGGCCGAAGTAGCCGAAGGCCGAGGCGCGGAACTCGCGCGAGCGGAACACCTGCCCCAGCGCGCGCGGGTCGAAGGGCGCGCCCTTGGCGAGGTAGGGGCCATCGGGCACCAGCAGGAACATCGCGGCGCCGCCCAGCACCGCGGCGAGCGAGACCGCCACGATCACCGCCTGCCAGGGCCAGGCGTGGCCCAGCGACTTCAGCAGGTGCGGGAAGGCGGTGCCCAGCACCAGCGCGCCCACCAGCCAGCCCAGCGCCCGGCCCAGGTCCTCCCGGAACCAGCCCGAGGCGATCTTCATGCCGACGGGGTAGATGCCGGCGATGAAGAAGCCGGTGGCGAAGCGCGAGGCGGCGAGCGCGCCCATGCCGCCGCCGGCGAGCACGCCCAGGTTCGCGAGCGCGCCCGCGAGCGCGCAGGCGAGGAACACCCGCCGCGGCGACCAGCGGTCCGAGAGCGCGAAGAACGCGAACACCAGCGTGCCGGCGATGAAGCCCAGCTGGACGGCGGAGGTGGCATGGCCGACCGCGTCCGCCCCCAGGCCCCAGTCGCGCTGCAGGTCGCCCAGCACCGCGTTGCCGGCGAACCAGAGCGAGGCGCCGGCGAACTGCGAGCCGACGATGGCCGGCAGGATGCGAAGGGGCCTGTTTTCCATGCGCGTCGAGCGTGCGAGACTAGCACCATGAGGATCGCCATCGCGGGAGCCGGGCCCGCCGGTTTGCTATTCGCGCTGCTCGCCAGGCGCCGCCGCCCGGACTGGACGGTGGAGGTCTTCGAGCAGAACCCGCCCGACGCCACCTTCGGCTTCGGCGTGGTGTTCTCCGAGGGCGCGCTCGCGTTCCTGGAGCGGGACGCCCCCGACCTGCATCGCCTGTTGACCGCCCGCATGCAGGCCTGGCCGATGCAGCGCATCGTGCACCGCGGCGAGGCGGTGGACATCGACGGCAACGGTTTTTCCGCCACCGGCCGACTGGATCTGCTGCAATTCCTCCAGCCCTTGTGCCGGGAGGCGGGCGTCGCGCTGCACTACGGACGGTCGATCGCGTCCGCTGCCGACCTTGGCGAGGCCGACCTGGTGGTGGCGGCCGACGGCGTGAACTCCGCGCTGCGCGCCGCGCGCGAGGCAGCGTTCGGCACGCGCACCGAGTGGCTGAGCAACCGCTTCGCGTGGTACGGCGTCGAGCACCCGTTCGAGTGCCTGACGCTGACCTTCCGGGAAAGCGCGGAGGGCGCATTCGTCGCGCACCACTATCGCTATACGCGGACCATGAGCACCTTCATCGTCGAATGCGACGAGGCCACCTGGCGCAAGGCCGGGCTGGACGCCATGTCCGACGAAGCGTCCCGCCAGTACTGCGAAACCGTCTTCGCACCGGACCTGGGTGGCAAGCCGCTGATCTCGAACAAGTCCATCTGGCGCCGGTTCCCGCTGCTGTCGAACGCGCGCTGGCGTGACGGCAACATCGTGCTCCTTGGCGATGCCCTGCGCACCATGCATTTCTCCATCGGCTCGGGCACCCGCGCCGCGTTCGAGGATGCCATCGCGCTCGACAGCGCCTTCGGCGAGGCGGGCGGGGACGTGCCCGCGGCGCTGGCCGCATTCGAGCGCATCCGCCGCCCAGTGGTGGACAAGCTCCATGCCGCGGCCAACCTGAGCTCGTACTGGTACGAGAAGTTCCCGGAGAAGATGGCGCGCTTCGACGCCGTCGGCCTCGCCTACGACTACATGACGCGCAGCGGGCGCCTGACGGACGAGCGCCTGGAGCGAATGGCGCCGAAGTTCATGGCGCAGGTGGCGGCGGCGCGATGATCGAGCAGGTGCGGCGCTGGGTGGCGGCGGCGGAGCGGGTGGTGGTCCTGACCGGCGCCGGCATTTCCACGGATTCCGGGATTCCGGACTTCCGCGGCCCCCAGGGGGTGTGGACGAGGAACCCGAAGGCGGAGAAGCTCTCCGACATCCGCTACTACATGTCCGACCCCGAGGTGAGGCGCCTCGCCTGGCAGTCGCGCCTGGAGCATTCCGCCTGGCGGGCGCAGCCGAACGCGGGCCACCGCGCGCTGGTGGAGCTCGAGCGCCGCGGCAAGCTGCACGCGCTCATCACGCAGAACATCGACGAGCTGCACCAGATCGCCGGCAACTCGCCGGAGAAGGTGATCGAGGTCCACGGCACCGTGCGCCAGGCGGTGTGCATGGGCTGCGGCTGGCGCGGCCCGATGCTGGAGACGCTGGAGCGCGTGCGGGCCGGGGAGGCGGATCCGCCCTGCCTCGCCTGCGGCGGCATCCTCAAGAGCGCCACCATTTCCTTCGGCCAGGCGCTGGTGCCGGAGGTGATCGACCGGGCCATGGCGGTCGCGGCCGAAGCGGACCTGCTGCTCGCGGTGGGTTCCACGCTGCAGGTCTACCCGGTGGCCGGGGCGGTGCCGGCGGCGAAGGCGGCCGGGGCGAAGGTGGCAATCGTCAACGCTCAGCCCACGGCGATGGACGACATCGCGGACGCACGGCTGCCGGGCTCGATCAGCGAGATCCTGCCCCGGATCTGCGCCGGCTAGCGCCGGCCGTCACCCGGCGAAGCGGGCCTCCGCAAGTCCCTTGACGCCCGGCCGGACCGCGAACACCCCGCCGGCGAGCGGCTGCTTCGCCAGCTCCTCGGGCGTGAGACGCTGGGTGGCGGACGTGACATAGAGCACGTCGAAGTCCCTGCCGCCGAAACAGCAGCAGGTGGGGTTGGCCACCGGCAAGGCGATGGTCCGGTCGATCTTCCCCGCCGGCGTGTAGCGCACCAGCCGCCAGCCGCCGTACTCCGCGTTCCACAGGCAGCCGTCCGTGTCCACGCAACTGCCGTCGGGCCGGCCCGGATGGCCGGAAGCGTCGACGAACAGGCGTTCGTTCGAAAGGGTGCCGCTGTCGATGTCGTAGTCGCAGGCCAGGATCCGGTGGCGGTAGGTGTCGGCGAGGTACATCGTGCGATTGTCCGGCGACCAGGCGATGGAGTTGGGCACGATCAGGTCGCCGCGCAGCCTGGTGCAGGACAGGTCCGGGTCTAGCCGGTAGAGGGACCCGGCCGGGTCGCGCCGCACGTCGCACATGGTGCCGGCGAGGAAGCGGCCGCGCCGGTCGCACCGTCCGTCATTGAAGCGATTCTCGGGGAGGGACGATTCGGGATCCGCGATCGGAGCCAGCGCCCCGTCGTCCGGATCGAGGAAATGGAACCCCGAGGCGAGGGCCGCCACCATGCCGCCGCGGTCCCGGAAGCAGAAGCTGCCCACGACCTCTGGCAGCGGCAGGCTCCGGGTCGCGCCGGAGCCGGGGTGGTGCCGCCACAGCGACGGGCCGCGGCTGTCTACCCACCACAGGGCCTGCTCGCGCTCGCACCAGAGGGTGCATTCCCCCAGCCGGTTGGCCGCTGCGACCACGGGCTCCCAACTCGCCATCGGGCCGATTGTGCCGCACAATCCTCATGGTCAGGCACATGGCCAAGGGGAGACCGTCATGACATTGTTCAAGCGAATCCTGGTGCTCGCGCTGGCGCTCGCGCCGGCCGCGGCGCTGGCGCAGGCGCAGTCCGGCCAGTTTCCGACCAAGCCGCTCAAGCTCATCGTGCCGTTCCCGGCGGGCGGCCCGGCGGACCTCTTCGGGCGCCTGCTCGCGCAGCACATGGGCGACAAGCTCGGCCAGCCCATGGTGGTGGAGAACGTCGGCGGCGTCGGCGGCGTGCTGGGCGTGGACCGCGCGGCCAAGGCCGCGCCCGACGGCTACACGCTGGTGCTCAACAGCGGCTCGACGGTGGCCATCGCGCCGTTCTCGATGGCGAAGATGCCCTACGACGTGAAGAAGGACCTCGCTTTCATCACCACCGTGGTGCTGGTGCCCGAGGTGCTGGCGGTGAACCCGTCGCTGCCGGTCAACAGCCTGAAGGAGCTGGTGGAGTACGCGCGCGCCAACCCCGGCAAGGTCAACTTCGGCTCCGCCGGCGGCGGGACGGTGACCCACCTGGCGGGCGAGCTGCTCAAGGTCGAGGCGAAGATCAACCTGGTGCACGTGCCCTACAAGGGCGCCGCGCCGGCGGTGACCGACATGCTGAGCGGCCAGGTGCAGATGGGCGTGTTCGACGTGCCGGTGCTGATCTCGCACATCCGCGCCGGCAAGCTGAAGCCGCTGGCGATCACCAGCGCCAAGCGCACGCCGCTGCTACCCGAGGTCGCCACCACCGGCGAGCTGGGCTACGGCTCGGTGATCTCCGACAACTGGTACGGCCTGGTGGGCGCGGCCGCGATCCCGCCGCGGATCCAGAAGCGGCTGCACGACGCCGCGATCGCGGCGCTGCGCGTGCCGGCGCTGGTGGAGGCCTACGGCAAGGTGGCGGGCGTGCCCTTGCCCTCGTCGCCGGAGGAGTACCAGGTGTTCGTCGCCACCGAGCAGGCGAAGTGGAGCAAGGTGGTCGCCGCCATCGGCTTCAAGCAGCAGTGAGCGGCCCCCGCCGCCGATGACCCTGCGCGAGCAGGTTCGCCGCGCGCGGCTGTACTGGCGCTCGCGGGCGCTGTTCCGCGAGTGCCTGGAGGACCCCGGCGCCGCCTGGACGCTGCCGTTCGCCGGCGACCGCACGGTCGAGATCCGCTTCCGGAGCGGGCGGCGCTTCGCCATGCCCGGCCGGCACTGGCCGCTGCTGCCCACCGCCTGCCGGCTGGACCGCATCGGCGCGCGCTTCGAATTCTCCGATGAGGGCAAGCGCATCGAACTGGACGGCCTCGTCTTCCACACCCCGCTGTGGACGCGCAACGAGGCGGACTACCTGCGCGAAGTGCTGGTCGAGGACATCTACGGCGCGAAAGCGCGCGACTTCCGCGGCAAGGTGGTGGTGGACGTCGGCGCGTACGTCGGGGATGCCAGCCTCGCCTTCGCGCGCCAGGGCGCCACGGTGCACGCGGTCGAGCCCTCGGCGGCGTTCAGCGCGCTCATCCGCCGGAACGCGGAGGAAAACGGGCTGGCCGCGAACGTGGTCGTGCATCCGGTGGGGCTCGCCGGGCGCGCAGGCGACGCGGCGTTCGGCGACGACCGGCTGCATTTCGTCGAGGGCGTGGACTACGCCCTGCGCCATTTCCCGGCGGGGATCGAGCTGCTCAAGCTCGATTGCGAGGGCGCGGAATACCACCTGCTGGGCGACGACCGGTTCCTGGCGCACCTCGCGCCGCGCGAGATCCGCATGGAATACCACCGCGGCCCGGAGGCGCTGCTGCCGAAGCTGGCGGCGGCGGGCTACGACGTGGAGATGGGGCCGGCTGAGGGATCCGTTGGGTTGCTCAAGGCAATCAGCCGTAGGGCGTCCGGTTCTTCCGCCGCCTGAACGGGTAGGCGAGCTGGCCGAGGTAATCCTCCGGCGGCTGGAAATTCACGGTGCCGTAGCGCTTCGGCCAGTGCGCCGGCTGGTGCGCGGTGCCGAAGGCGAGGTCCCACAGCGGCAGGAAGCCGGCGAAGTTCTTGTCCAGGCCTTCCTCGTCCGAGGTGTGGTGCCAGTGGTGGTACTCGGGCGTGGCGAGCAGCCAGCGCAGGTAGGGGAAGCGCCAGCGCAGGTTGGCGTGGATGAACACGGCGTGGAAGGACACGAACGCCACGTAGGCCACCAGGGCCGCCTGCGAGAAGCCCAGGATGAACACCGGCAGGAAGCCCGCGGCGCGGGTCGCCAGCACGTCGACCGGATGCATGCGCGAGCCCGCCAGCCAGTCCATCTCGCGGCTGGAGTGGTGGATGGCATGGAAGCTCCACAGCCAGGGCACCTGGTGGAAGGCGCGGTGCACCCAGTAGACGACGAAGTCCACCGCCAGCAGGATCTGGACGAACTGCAGCCACACCGGCTGCGCGGCGACGGACTTCTGGAACTCGAAGCTCACCGCCCAGGCGAACAGCGCCTGCGCGGGGATCATGGCCGCGAACGTGAGCAGCTGCACCCCGGCGTGGCTGACGAAGAAATGCTTCAGGTCGGTCTGCCAGCCGGTGCGGAAGATGCGCTGCCGGCGCAGGGCGAACATCCGCTCCAGCGGGATGAACAGCAACCCCAGCACCAGCAGCTCCAGCACGAAGTAGTCCAGCCCGGCGCTGACGGCCGCGGGGCCGGTCTCCACCGAATCCGTGAAGCGCATCGCGAGCGCGACGCAGGCGAGCGCCATGCCGAGGATCCCGTGCAGGCGGGAGCGGAGCAGGAAAAGACTGGCGGCGCCCAGGAGGAACGTGGCGACGATGCTCGACCACAGGATGCCGCGGAACAGGTCCAGGTTCGCCTTGTAGAACGGCAGCGCGTCCCTGGTCACCAGCAGGTCGGGAAACAGGAAGCAGAACTCGGCCAGCACGCTCAGCACGCCGAGCAGCCCGGAGGCGACGGCGGCGCGCTTGCCGAGGGTGATGCGCAGCGCGCGCGATCGGCGGCCGGCAGCCGTCAGGCCTTGATCTCCCAGTCTTCGCGGTACAGGCCCAGGGC
The DNA here is from genome assembly GCA_964564865.1 of uncultured Bordetella sp. Lineage (GTDB taxonomy): Bacteria > Pseudomonadota > Gammaproteobacteria > Burkholderiales > SG8-39 > RBG-16-66-20. The sequence goes on from CAZMDA010000002.1 coordinate 28,491, forward strand.
GCGCATCGCCGGGAAGTCGTTGAACGAGAACAGCACCGACTCCTCGTGCGCGCCATGGCGGTAGGGCGCCCACGAAGGCACGCAGAAAATGTCCTTCTCCTGCCATTCGAAACGCTGGTCCCCGACCTCGGACCAGCCGCTGCCCGAAGCCACCTGGTAGATGACGCTTCCGGTATGCCGCACCTGTTCTCCGGCGGTGCCTTTCTTCAACAACTCCAGCCGCGCGCCCATGGTCGGCATCACCGGGCCGTTGGTGAGCGGGTTGCGGTACTCGTGGACGGCGCCGTCCCGCTTCAGCGCGGCGTAGCTCTCGTCCCACTTGTAGAGGAAGACGGGCGAGTAGGGCTTCGACCAGCCTTCGCGCGAAAGCACGGACGGCGTCTGAACGGTTTGCGGATGCACCTGGTAAAAGTTCGCGTCGAGCGAATTCATCAACGGGATGTCGAGCCCGTCCTGCCAGGTGCACTGCGTCCCATCGGCCTCGACGCCATGGTCGTGCCAGGTGCCGTTGGGCGTGAGCACGAAATCGCGCGCGCCCAGCGCCAGCCGCTCGCCGTCCACCACGGTGTAGGCGCCGCGCCCTTCCATGACGAAGCGCAGCGCCGAGGCCTGGTGGCGGTGCGCCGAGGTGAACTCGCCCGGGTTCATGACCTGCACCCCGGTGTAGAGCAGGCCGGCCGCGGCGCTCCATTCCCTGCGGCCCGGGTTGACCAGCATCACGACGCGGCGCGCCGCCTTCTCCGCGGAGACCAGCGCCGCCGCGCGCCGGACCGCGGGCTCGACGTCGCGCCATTTCCAGTGCATCGGCACCGACTTCGGCTGGGGGAACCAGGGCTCGATCTCGTTGGCGACGTTCCACAGCGCGCCGAGGTTCCGCGCCTCGAGCTCGGCGTAGTAGGCCTCCAGTTCCGGGGTGTCCTCGACGTTGGCCCGGCCGATGACGTTCTCGCGTTTCATGCGTTATGTTGCCAATTGGGCGCCCCGAAGGGCTTCGATTATACTAGCCGCCTGATTTCAAAGGAGGAAACCGTGCGCAACCCCCGCAAACTCATTGGCAAGGCCGTCATTGCCGGCATCGTCGGCTCGCTGTTCGCCGCCGCGCCCGCGCTGGCGCAGCAGAAAGCGGTCAAGATCGGCTTCATCACCACGCTGTCCGGCCCGCAGGGCGTGATCGGCAACGACATGCGCAACTCGGTGGAGCTGGCGCTGGACCACCTCGGCCGCAAGGTCGGCGGGCTGCCCGTCGAGGTGATCTACGGCGACGACCAGGTCAAGCCCGACGTGGGCAAGCAGGTGGCCGACGAGATGCTGAAGAAGCACCAGGTCAACTTCGTCGCCGGCGTCATCTGGTCGAACGTGATGCTCGCGGTGGCGCCCACGGTGACCTCGGCCGGCACCCTCATGGTCGGCACCAACGCCGGGCCCAACCAGCTCGCGGGCAAGGACTGCAACGAGCGCTACTTCACCACCTCCTGGCAGAACGACCAGACGCCCGAGGCGATGGGCAAGTACATGCAGGACGCCGGCATCAACGACGTCTACCTGATGGCGCCCAACTACGCCGCCGGCAAGGACATGATCAACGGCTTCAAGCGCTACTTCAAGGGCCGGATCGTGGACGAGGTCTACACGCGCCTGGGCCAGACCGACTACCAGGCCGAGCTCTCGCAGCTGCGCGCGAAGAACCCGAAGGCGGTGTTCGTGTTCTATCCCGGCGGCATGGGCATCTCGTTCCTGCGCCAGTACTCCGAGGCCGGCCTGCGCGGCCAGTTCCCGCTGTACTCGGTGTACACCGTGGACGAGCTCTCCATCCCCGCGGTCAAGCACGCGGCGCTGGGCCAGCTGGAGACGCGCTACTGGAGCCCGGACCTGAAGAACCCGGCCAACCAGAAGTTCGTCGGCGACTACCAGAAGAAGCACGGCAAGCTGCCCTCGTTCTACGGCGCGCAGAGCTACGACGGCATCATGCTGATCGACTCCGCGGTCAAGGCGGTGAAGGGCAACCTCGCCGACCAGAAGGGGATGATCGCGGCGATGCGCAAGGCGGACTTCCCCTCCACCCGCGGCAAGTTCACCTACAACGTCAACCACCACCCGATCCAGAACTTCTACCTGCTCAAGGCGGTCGCCGGGCCGGCGGGCAAGGACCCGGTGATGGAGATCCAGAAGACGGTGTTCGCCAACCACAAGGATTCCTTCTACAAGGAATGCCCGATGAAGTGGTAGGCCGGGCACGCCGGGCCTGACGGGGGCGCGGGCGACCGCGCCCCGTTTTTTTCATGATCCTCTACCTCGAACAGATCCTGAACGGCCTGCAGCTGGGGGTGATGCTGTTCCTCATGGCAGCGGGCCTCACGCTGGTGTTCGGCATCATGAACCTGGTCAACCTGGCGCACGGCGCGCTGTACATGGTCGGCGCCTACCTGGCGACCTACTTCTTCCAGGCCACGGGGTCGTTCGTGCTCGGGGTCGCGCTCGCGCTGGCCGGCACGCTGGCGGTCGGGATCGTCACCGAGCTGGTGGCGCTGCGCACCCTGTACGAGCGCGACCACCTCGACCAGGTGCTGGCCACCTTCGGCTTGATCCTGATCTTCAACGAGCTGGTGGCGATGCTGTGGGGCCGGGCGGCGATCTACAGCTCGCTGCCGGAGTACCTCCAGGGCCATGTCGAGCTGGTGGCCGGGCTGCGCTATCCCCTGTACCGGCTCCTGATCATCATCGTCGGCCTGCTGGTGGCCGCCGGGCTGTGGTACGTGGTGGTGCGCACGCGCCTGGGCATGCTGATCCGCGCCGGCGCCTCCAACCGCACCATGGTGGCGGCGCTGGGGATCAACATCCGGCTGCTGTACACGCTGGTGTTCGGGTTCGGCGCCGCGCTGGCGGGCCTGGCCGGCATCATGGCCGGGCCGATCTACGCGGTGCAGCCCGGCATGGGCGAGCTGGTGCTGATCCAGGTGTTTGTGGTCATCGTCATCGGCGGCATCGGCTCCATCCGCGGCGCCCTCGCCGGGGCGGTGATCGTCGGCGTGGTGGACACGCTGGGGCGCGCGTTCCTGAAGCCGATGCTGGCGACGATCACCACGCCCAGCGCCGCCGACGCCGCGGGCCCGGCCCTCGCCTCGATGCTGATCTACCTCCTGATGGCGGTGGTGCTGGCGCTGCGGCCCGAAGGCCTGTTCCCCTCGCGCGCATGAGGCAGACCGCATGATGCCCTCGCCGCGCACCGCCGCTTTGCTCGCGGTGCTGCTGCTACTGGCGGCGGTGCCGCCGCTCGCCGCCGCCTTCAACCAGCCGTTCTACCTGGACTTGTTCCGGCGCATCATGATCTTCGCCATCGCGGCGGCGTCCCTGAACCTGATCCTGGGCTACGGCGGGATGGTGTCCTTCGGCCACGCCGCGTACCTGGGCATCGGCGCCTACGCGGTCGGCGTGCTGGCGCACCACGGCATCTACAGCGGCTGGCTGCAGTGGGCGGTGGCGATCGGCGCCTCGGCGCTGGTCGCGCTGGTCATCGGCGCGGTCTCGATCCGCACCAGCGGCATCTACTTCATCATGATCACGCTCGCCTTCACCCAGATGCTGTATTACCTGGGCATCTCGATCGAGGAGTACGGCGGCGACGACGGCATGCGGGTGGCGAAGCTGTCCCAGTTCGACGGCCTGGTCGACCTCTCCAGCCCGGCCGCGTTCTACTACCTGGTGCTCGCGCTGCTGGGGCTCGTCCTGCTGCTGGTGCACCGGCTGGTGAACTCGCGCTTCGGCATGCTGATCCGCGCCGCGAAATCCAACGAGGCGCGCACCCGCGCCATCGGCTTCTCCCCGTACCCGTACCGGCTGGCGGCGTTCGTCATCGCCGGCGCGATCTGCGGCCTCGCCGGGGCGCTGCTGGTGAACCAGACCGCGTACCTGACGCCGGAGTTCATGAACTGGACGCGCTCGGGCGAGCTGATGTTCATGGTGATCCTGGGCGGCATGGGCACCACCGCCGGGCCCCTGTTCGGCGCCGCCGCGCTGCTGCTGCTGGAGGACCTGCTGCAGGGCTGGTCGGTGCTGCCCAAGCTGGTGCACGAGTACTGGCAGTTCTACCTCGGCATTGTCCTGGTGCTGGTGGTGCTGTTCGCCAAGCGCGGGCTCGCGGGGCTGCTGCGCGGCAGCCGGGACGGCGCCGATGGCTGAGCCGCTGCTGGAGGTCACCGGGCTGCGCAAGTCCTTCGGCGCGCTCGCCGCCACCGACGGCGTGGACTTCGAGGTGCGCGAGGGCGAGACGCACGCGGTCATCGGCCCCAACGGCGCCGGCAAGACCACCTTCATCAGCCAGCTCTCCGGGATGCTGCGCCCCGACGAGGGGCGGATCCGCTTCGCCGGCGAGGACATCACCGCGCTGCCGGCGCCGGCGCGCTCGCGCAAGGGCCTGGCGCGCTCGTTCCAGATCACCAGCATCTACCGCGAGTTCACCGCGCTGGACAACGTCGCGCTGGCGGTGCAGGCGCACGCCGGCCACAGCTTCCGCTTCTGGCGGCCGGCCCGGTCGGATGCCGCGCTGCGCGAGCCGGCGCGCGCGGTGCTGGAGGAGGTCGGGCTGGGCGCGCGGGCCGACGTCGTCGCCGCCAACCTCGCCCATGGCGAGCAGCGCCAGCTGGAGATCGCCATGGCGCTGGCGACGCGGCCGCGCCTGCTGCTGCTGGACGAGCCGGTGGCCGGCATGGGCACCGACGAATCGCTGCGCATGGTCGAGTTCCTCGCCACGCTGAAGGATGAGAAGCGGGGCCGCAAGACCATCATCCTGGTCGAGCACGACATGGACGCGGTGTTCACGCTCGCCGACCGCATCTCGGTGCTGGTCTACGGGCGCATCATCGCCACCGGCAGGCCGGAGGAGATCCGCGCCAACCCGGAGGTGCGCGCCGCCTACCTCGGGGAGGAGATCTGATGCTCGCCGTCGAGGGCCTGGAGACCAGCTACGGCCTGTCGCAGGTGCTGTTCGGCGTCGACCTGAAGGTCGACGCCGGCGAGGTGGTCACCCTGCTGGGCCGCAACGGCATGGGCAAGACCACCACCGTGAACAGCATCATGGGCATCGTCCGGGGCCGGGCCGGGAAGGTGGCCTTCGAGGGCCGCGAGCTGCGCGGCGTCGCCTCCTACAAGGTGGCGCAGGCGGGCCTGGGCCTGGTGCCGGAGGGCCGGCAGGTGTTCCCCAACCTCACGGTGCGCGAGAACCTGGTCGCCACGGCGGCCAACCGCACCGGCCGCGCCTCGCCCTGGACGCTGGAGCGGGTGTACGCGCTGTTCCCGAACCTGCGCGAACGGGCCGCGAACTACGGCAACCAGCTCTCCGGCGGCGAGCAGCAGATGCTCGCCATCGGCCGCGCGCTCATGACCAACCCGAAGCTGCTGATCCTGGACGAGGCCACCGAGGGCCTCGCGCCGCTGATCCGCAACGACATCTACCGTTCCATCGCCGCGCTCAAGGACGAGGGCCTGTCCATCCTGGTGATCGACAAGGACGTCAAGGCGCTGACGCGCGTCGCCGACCGGCACTACGTGCTGGAGAAGGGCAAGGTGGTCTGGAGCGGCACCTCGCCGGAACTGGCGGCGCAGGAAGACCTCCAGCACCGCTACCTCGGCGTGTAGGACCTTCAGTACAGCTCGAAGTACTCGCGCTGTTCCCAGTCGGTGACTTCGAGGTTGAAGCGCGCGATCTCGGCTTCCTTGATGCGGCAGAAGTAGTCGACGAAGGTCGCGCCGACGCCTTCCTTGAGCGCTTCGTCCCCGCGCAACGCGCCGATGGCATCCTCCAGCGAAGCCGGCAGCGCCTTGCCGCGCTTGTCGTAGGGCGTCTCGGCCGGCGGGCCGGGGTCGAGCCTGCGCTTCACGCCGTCCATGCCCGCCACGATCTGCGAGGCGAAGTAGAGGTACGGGTTGGCCGCCGGCTCGCCGATGCGGTTCTCGATGCGCGAGGCGGGGTCGCCCGGCCCGCCCAGCACGCGGATCATGACGCCGCGGTTGTCCCGGCCCCAGAGGATGCTGTCCGGGGCGAGGGCATAGGGCCGGTAGCGCTTGTAGCCGTTGATGGTGGGCGTGGAGAACACGGCGCTCGCGCGCGCATGCTCGATCAGGCCGCCCAGGAACTGCATGCCGAGCGGCGACAGGACCGCGCCCGCGCCCGGCATGAAGGCGTTGCCGCCATCGGCCGCGCGCAGCGACTGGTGCAGGTGCCAGCCGCTGGACATCAGGTTCGGCAGCTTGGGCCGGCACATGAACGTGGCGTGGTAGCCGTGGCGGCGCAGGATCTGCTTGGTGGCGCTGCGGAACAGCACCATGGCGTCGGCCGCCGCGAGGCCGTCCATGGCGCCCAGCGTCACCTCGACCTGGCTCGGGCCGTATTCCATTTCGTAGGAGCGCAGCGGCAGGCCGAGGCCGGCCAGGTTGGCGCGCAGGATCTCGAGCGCCGCCTCCATCTGGTCGTAGCGCAGCTCGGACAGCAGGTGATAGCCGTTGGCGAGCAGCGCCACCTCGGGCGGCGTGCCGGGCTGGCCGGCATCCTCGGGCCGCAGGCGCGGGTCGAGCAGCCGGAAGATGTGGAACTCGATCTCCAGCCCCGCGAGGAAGCCGTAGCCGGACTGCTTGAGCGCCGCCAGCGACCGGTGCAGCAGCCCGCGCGTGTCGAAGGGCACCGGCTTGCCGTTGGGAAAGCGCAGGTCGCACAGCACCCAGCCGGTGCCGGGCGCCCAGGGCAGCACCTTGAAGGTCCGGGGATCGGCCACCATCACCGCGTCGGCCGCGCCCTGCAGCTCGGGAATGTCGAAGCCGGCGCCGGCGGAGAACACCGGGAACACGGTCTTGCCCGAGGTGTCCTTCATCAGCAGCGAACTGGGGAAGCCGACGCCGTTCGCGAGCGCGGAGGCCACTTCCGCCGCGGCAACGGCCTTCACGTGCAGCAGGCCGTGCTGGTCCGCGAAGGCGAAGCGCACGGTCTCGAGGCCGCGGGCGGCGACCTCCTTCAGGAGTTCCTTGGCGTCCACGCGGGCTAGGCGGCCTTCGCGTTCCAGGGCGCGCGCGAGCGGCGCGCCGCGTCGGCTTCCTTGTAGTACTCCTCCCAGCGCCCGGTGGGGCCGATGCCGTCCACCGCCGGCGGCCCGGTGAGCGAGGCGGCCTGCGCGGCGTCCAGCATCATCATCGTCTTCTCGCCCTTCGCGGTCTTGTTGATGGCATCCACCAGCAGGCGCCGGTAGAGCACGATGCCCTTGTCGGTGGTGCCGAGGTTCTCCCTGGTGCGGTCGGCGATGCGCCCGGGCGACTCGCAGGCGAACTGGTCGTGGATGTTGATGTCGAAGCCCATCCCGGTGTAGGTGGCCTTCCTCTGCTGCTCGGCGTCGAAGCCCCAGCCGGTGTCCCGGTTGTGGACCGGCTTGTAGTCCGGCGCCGGGTAGGTCTTCAGGCGCTGCTCGCGCATGGTCTTCTTGTCCACCGGCGCGGTGAAGCTGGTGAAGATGGAGAACCAGTAGCAGCCGTAGTCGTCCACCGGCACGTGCCACTGCGTGATGGTCATCTCCGCGTTCATCGGGATGACGAAGGCCTGCGGGAACAGGATGTGCGTGGAGCGGCCATGCGTCTTGTGCTCGTCGATGCGGCGCAGCGTGACCAGGCGGATGCCGTAGTCGGTCCTCGCCACCGTGATTTCCGGCCGGTCGTACTCGCGCAGCACCTTGGTGATGGGGAGCTCGGAATCCGAGGGCCGGCCGCGGAACTGCTTGCCGTAGCTCGCGGCGGGATCCTCGTCCTCGAAGTAGCGGTGCAGGAACGAGGCGTGCGCGGGGTCGATGCCCACCTCCAGCGCCTGCAGCCAGTTGCAGTCCCAGTAGCCCTTGAAGGCGAAGGTGTGCGATTCCGGCGCGGTGAAGCAGTCGAAGTGCGGGAACGCCGAGGGCTCGCCGGCGCCCAGCCACGCGAACAGGATGCCGCTGCGCTCCACCACGGGATAGGCGCGCTGCCGGATGTGCTCGCACAGCCGGCTGCCGGCGGGCTCGGCCGGCGTCTCCAGGCACTTGCCCTCGACGTCGAACAGCCAGCCGTGGAACGCGCAGCGCAGGCCGCCGTCCTCCCGGCGCCCGTAGGCGAGGTCCGCCTGGCGGTGCGGGCAGCGCCGGTCGAGCAGCCCGTAGCGGCCGCGCTCGTCCCGGAACAGGACGAAGTCCTCGCCCAGCAGCGTGCGCGCGAGCACCGGGCGGTCGCCCTGGAGCTCGTCCACGAGGGCCACCGGCTGCCAGTAGTTGCGCAGCAGCTTGCCGGCCGGGGTGCCGGGGCCGACGCGGGTCATGAGGTCGTTCTGTTCGGCGCTGATCATGGTTGGCTCGCAAATTGCATCGTCTGCACGCGAAAAACTGCTCGATAATTCCATTATAGACAGGACCGATCCCGTCCAAGGAGAACCCGTGAAGCTCGCCAAGCTGCTCTGCGTCCTTGCTGTCCTCGGCGTCGCCCAGGCCCATGCCCAGGGCTTTCCTTCCAAGCCGATCCGCATCGTGGTGCCGTTCCCGCCCGGGGGCAGCACCGACGTCATCGGGCGGCGCATCGCGGAGAAGTTCCAGGCCTCCATGGGCCAGCCGGCGATCGTCGAGAACAAGCCGGGCGCGGGCGGCGCCGTCGGCGCCGCGGAGGTGGCGCGCGCCGCGCCCGACGGCCACACGCTGCTGGTCGGCGTCACCGGCTCCAACGCGGTGAGCTACTCGCTCAACCCCAAGCTGCCCTACCAGCCGAAGGACTTCGCGCCGGTGTCGCTGGTGGTCTCGGCGCCGCTCACCATCGTGGTCGGCCCGTCGGTGGCGGCGAGGAACCTGAAGGAGCTGGCGGCGCTGAACCAGGCCCTCAACCACGGCACGCCCGGCAACGGCACCTCGATGCACCTCACCGCGGAGATGTTCAACCTCGCCGCGGGCACCAAGTTCGTGCACGTGCCCTACAAGGGGACCGCCGCGGCGCTGAACGACCTCATCGGCGGCCAGATCCAGATGATGTTCGGCGACTTCCTCATCACGCTGCCGCAGGTGAAGGCGGGCAAGATCCGCGCGCTGGCGGTGACCTCGGCGCAGCGCCATCCGCTGCTGCCGGAGGTGCCGACGGTGGCCGAGGCGGGCTACCCGGGCTTCGAGGCGCTGTCCTGGCAGGGCCTGTTCGCGCCGGCGGGCACGCCGGCCGCGGTGCTGTCGAAGCTCAATGCCGAGCTGGTGAAGGCCATCGGCGCCCCGGACATGAAGGAGTACTTCGCCACGCAGGGCTTCTTCGTCGGCGGCAACTCGCCCGAGGAGTTCCGCGCCTTCGTCGACCGGGAGATCCCGAAATGGGCGCAGATCATCAAGTCGGCCAACGTGACGCTGAACTGATCGCCTAAGGCTGCAGGAACGCCGCCATCAGCGCGGCGACGCGCCCGGGGCACTCGATCAGCAGGGCGTGGCGCATGCCGGCGAGGATCTCCAGCCGCGAGCCGGCGATGCGCTGGTGCATCAGCCGCGCCATGCGCGCGGTGGCGGCGGCGTCGAATTCGCCGGCCACCACCAGCGTCGGCGCGCGGATCTCGCCCAGGCGCTCGACGAAGTCGCCCTTCGCGAACACCGCGAAGGCGTGCAGGTAGGACACCGGGTCGCAGGCCATGAACTGGCGCACGCGCGCCTCCACCGCCTCCGGGTGCTCGCGCCGGAAGGCGTCGCTGAACCAGAACTCGCGGTTGCCGGCGGCGATCGCCGCCAGGCCCTTCTCGCGCACCACCTCGATGCGCGCCGCCGAGCGCGCCTGTTCCTCCGGCGTGCGCCCCGCGACCGTGGCGACCAGCACCAGCCTGTCGACGCGCTCGGGCGCCTCCAGCGCGATGGCCTGCGCGATCAGGCCGCCGAGCGAGAAGCCGGCGATCGACGCCTTGCGCACGCCCAGCTCGTCCATGACGTCGGTGACGTCGCGCGCCAGGTCCTGCACCGTCACCGGCGAGCCGATCAGGGGCGAGCGGCCGTGGCCCCGCAAGTCCACGCGGATGGTGCGGAAGCGCCGCGGCAGCGCGGATACCACGCCGTCCCACATCCCGCCGTCGCCGCCCACGCCGTGCACCAGCACCAGCGGCTCGCCTTCGCCCTCGGCGCGGTACGCGATCACCCGCCGATCGCCTTCCTGAGCGCGGCGAGCTCGCCGGGGACGGACGGTTGGGCCGGGAACGGGCGCTTCGCCTCGCCGTACCAGTAGCGGGCGTTCGGCAGGTCGCCCTCGAGGATGTGGACGATGCCGTGCGCCCAGCAGGCGAGCGCCGAGTCCTCGTCGCGCTGGACGATGGCGTGCGCGGCCTGCCAGTCGCCGCGCGCCAGGTGCGCGAGCGCGTCGGAAAGCTCGGTGGTCGAAAGCGGCATCGAATAGAATCCCCGGCGCAAAATACCACGGGATACCACGGGACCCTCGCCTGCTCCGCCTCAAAGACGTCTCCAAGCGCTTCGGTTCGCGGGTGCTCCTCCAGGGCGTATCGCTGGAGCTGGGCGAGGGCGAGTACGCCGCCATCGTCGGCGAGTCCGGCATCGGCAAGTCCACCCTGCTCAACATCATCGCCGGGCTGGAGCCGGCGGACGGGGGCAGCGTGCTGGTCGGCGAGGCCGACCTCGCCGCCATGGACGACGATGCGCGCACGCTGCTCAGGCGCGAGCAGTTCGGCTTCGTGTTCCAGGCCTTCCACATCCTGCCGCACCTCACCGTGGCGCAGAACGTCGGCCTGCCGCTGCTGCTGCGCGGCCGGCCGCAGGCGGAGATCGACGCCCGGACCGCCGACCTGATGGCCGCGGTGGGGCTGGCCGGGCGCGAGGCCAGCGCGCCGCGGGAGCTCTCGGGGGGCGAGCTGCAGCGCGTGGCCATCGCGCGCGCCCTGGTGGGCGACCCGAGGCTGGTGCTGGCGGACGAGCCGACCGGGAACCTGGATCCGGAGAACGCGCGCGGCGTGCTGGCGCTGCTGCGGGAGCAGGTGAAGGGGCGGGGGGCGGCCGGGATCCTCGTCACGCATTCCGAGGCCGCCGCCGCCGGGTGCGACAAGCGCTTTCGCCTGACCGCGCGCGGGCTCTCGCCGATTCCCTAGGCGACGCGGTTCGCCAGCGCTTCGCCGCGCGCCAGGCGGCGGGCATTCTCCAGCGCCAGCCCCAGGCTGCGCGCGATCGTCTCCGGCGTGAGCCAGGCGAGGTGGGGCGAGGCGACCACGTTGGGCAGGGCGAGCAGGGGGTGCGCCGGGTTCACCGGCTCCTCGCCGAACACATCCAGGCCGGCGGCGCGCAGGTGGCCGGAGCGGAGGGCTTCCAGCAATCCGGCTTCATTCACCAATCCGCCCCGGGCGGTGTTGACGAGGATGGCGCCTTTCTTCATCCGGCGCGGATCGATCATGCCGCTCGTTTCGCTGGTCAAAGGCACATGGAGCGAGACGATGTCGGATTGCGAGAGCACGGTTTCGAGGTCGGCAGAAGACGCCGACCTCGACCAGTAGAAAACCGTGCAGCCCATCGCCTCGAGGATCGCTTTGAGGATCTTGGGAACGGCGCCATAGCCGACCAGGCCTACGGTCCGGCCGCCCAGTTCGCCGAAACTGTCCTGCAGGTTCCAGGCTTCCAGCCAGCCTCCGGGCTTCCGCACCGCGGCATCCAGCTCGCGAATCCTTCTCAGGCAGGCGAGCATCAGCAGCAGCGCCATCTCCGCCACCGCGCGGCTGTTGGTGCCCGGCAGGTTGCACACCGCGATGCCGCGCGCCTTGCAGGCCTCGACGTCGATGGTGTTCACGCCGCTGCCGATCTTGTGCACCAGGCGCAGCTTCGGCGCGCGGGCGATGACTTCCGCGGTCACCGGCTTGAGGACGTGCCAGAGGACTTCCACCTCCGGCAGCAGGCGGGCGAATGCGGCGTCGTCGCTCTCGGGGCAGAGCTCGACGCCCATGCCGGCCAGCTGCGAGCGCAGCGCGGCGCTGCCGTCGAAGTGGAACACGATCTTCATTTCTGGCCCAGGCGGCGAAAGAGCTTGCGCGCCGGGTAGGGCAGGGCGGCGGCGCCCAGCGCTTCCTCGATGCGCAGGCCCTCGTTCCATTTCGCCATGCGCTCGGAGCGGGCGAAGCTGCCCACCTTGAGCTGCGGCACGCCCCAGCCCACGGCGAGGTGCACGATGGACACGTCCTCGGTCTCGCCGGAGCGCGCCGAGACGATGGCGCCGTAGCCGGCCGCCTTCGCCGCCTCCCAGCAGGCGAGGGTCTCGGTGAGGGTGCCGACCTGGTTGGGCTTGAGGAGCACGGTGTTGCAGGCGCCCTGCCCCGCGGCGGCGGCGACGCGCGCGGCGCTGGTGACGAAGAAGTCGTCGCCCACTACCTGCACCCGGCTGCCGGCGGTGCGGGTGAAGGAGGCCATGGCCTCGGCGTCGTGCTCGGCGAACGGGTCCTCGATGGACACGATCGGGTAGCGCTCGATCCACGAGAGCAGCATGGCGTGCAATTGCTCGGCCGAGAGGCTGCGGTTCTCGACCGCGAGCCGGTAGCGGCCGTCCCGGTAGAACTGGTTGGCGGCGATGTCGAGCGCGATGGCGGCGTCCGTGCCGGGCTTGAAGCCGGCGTCGGCAATCGCGCCGGTCAGTTCGGCAAGGCCTTCCTCGTTGGACTTGAAGGCCGGCCACCAGCCGCCCTCGTCGGCCACGCCCTGCAGCGCGCCCTTCTTCGCCATCCGGGCGCCGGCGGCGCGGTAGATCTCCGCGGTCCATTCCAGGCTCTCGGCGAAGCTGCCGGCGCCGGTGCAGATCACCATGTAGTCCTGGATGTCGACGCGCGCGCCGGCGTGCGCGCCGCCGCCGAAGACCTGGATCTGCGGCACCGGCAGCGCCACCTTGCGCTCGCCTGCCAGGTGCTGCCACAGGGGTCTCCTCGCCGCCGCCGCGGCCGCGTGGGCGCAGGCGAGGGACACCGCCACGATCGCGTTGCCGCCCAGCCGGCTGCGGTCGGCGGTGCCGTCCAGCTTCACCAGCCGCTCGTCCAGCGTCGCCTGGTCGCGCGGATCGCTGCCGATGAGCGCGGTGCGGATGCGGCCGTTGATCGCCGCCACCGCCTTGGCCACGTCGATGCTCTTCGCCTCGCCGGCGCCGGTGGAGGCGCCCGCCGGGGCGATGGCGCGGCCCTGCTTGCCGTTCTTGAGCGTGATCTCCGCCTCGACGGTGGGGCGGCCGCGGGAATCCCAGACCTTGCGGCCGCGGATGTCTACGATGGTTGCCATGCCTGCCTGACCTGGTTGAGGTTCATGGGGGCGTCGCGCAGCAGCGCGCCGGCGACGGCGCGCACGCGGGCCTTCTGCTCATCGCGCTCGAGATACTCCACGGGCGACTTGCCGTCCACGCGCGCGAGCAGCAGGCCGGGGAGCAGCGAGGCGGCGCGGGCTTCCGCCGCGCCGGCCGGCTCCCAGTGCACGCCGGCGAGGTACGCCGCGCGCAGCGCGTCGAAAGATGCCAGGTAGGCAGTGGCGTGCTGCGGCCGCCACAGGCACTTCAGCAGCAGGTGGTTGAGGCAGAAGGCGAGGTCGAAGGCGGGATCGCCGTACCAGGCGCATTCCGCGTCCAGGAACACCGGGCCGCCGCGTCGCTCGCTGCCGCCGACCAGGATGTTCTTCGGGCTGACGTCGCCGTGCACCAGCGCGAGGCGCGTGGCGGCGGTTCGTTCCGCCAGCCGCGCCAGCTGCGCCGCATGCGCCGGGTGCGCGCGCGCCGTGGCGAGCAGGTAGGGCTCCAGCCGGATGGCGTGGAAGTTGGCGTCGGTGGCGAAGGCCCGCGCGATGTCCCCGCGTCCCGCGGTGGCGGCATGGATCGCGGCCAGGTCGCCGCCGACCCGGGCGGCGAAGGCGGGATCGGCGCGCCCGTCGCGCAGCTCGGCCTTCCACAGCGGCAGCCCGCCCAGGTCCTCCATGGCGAAGACGCCGGCCTCGTCGTGCGCGAGCACCCGCGGCGCGGCGCCCGGCACGGCGGCACGGGCCGCCTCCATCCAGCGCCACTCGAAGCGGTTGCGCTCCACCGGGGCTTCCCACACCTGCGCCACGCGCAGGCGCGCCAGCGCCTGCTTGACCACGATCGGCGCGCCGCCGCGCGGGCGCACGCGCCAGATGTCGGAGGACACGCCGCCGGCGAGGGCCTCGGCGGTCGGCGCCTCGTCCGCGGCCAGCAGGCCGCTCGCGCGCAGGAACGCCTGCACGCGGTCAGGGAGCAAGGCGCTCAACGGTCCAGGCGGAAGCGGCCGCAGGATCCGGGCGGTACAGCAGGCGGTCATGGAGCCGGTTCTCGCGGCCCTGCCAGAACTCGATCCGGGAGGGCAGCACGCGGTAGCCGCCCCAGTGCGCCGGTCGCGGCGGGTTGTCGCCGTGCCGCGCTTTCTGCTCGGCCACGGCGCGCTCGAGCGCCTCGCGCCCCGGCACCACGGCGCTCTGCGTCGAGGCGTGCGCCGAGAGCCGGGCGCCGAGGGGGCGGCTGGCGAAGTACGCATCGGAGGCCGCCTCCGGCACCTTCTCCACCCGGCCCTCGATGCGCACCTGGCGCTCCAGCGGCGCCCAGAGGAAGACGAGGCACGCCTGCGGCCGCGCGGCAAGCTGGCGGCCCTTGCGGCTGTCGTAGTTGGTGTAGAAGACGAAGGCGCCGTCCTCGACGCCCTTGAGCAGGACGATGCGCGCATCCGGCTCGCCCGAACCGGACACCGTGGCGAGCGTCATGGCGTTGGCGAGCGGCAGCTCCGCCGCGAGGGCCTCCCTGAACCAGAGCCCGAACTGCGCCAGCGGATCGGGCAGGGCGTCGGCCTCGGCCAGCCCGGCGCGCATGTATTCCTGCCTCAGGTCCGCGATGTTCACCGGCGGATTTTATAATGCGGCGGTGAAGCCCCCCTCGGTGTTCCACTACGGCGCCGGCATCTGCGCCGTGGACAGCGTGTTCGATCGCGAGCAGCAGACCGCGATCCACCTCGTGGTCGAGGGCGGGCGCGCGGCGATCGTGGACACCGGCACCGCGCGCGCCGCGCCCCTGGCGCTCGCCGCCCTGGCGCAGCAGGGGATCGGGCCCGATGCGGTGGACTACGTCGTCCTCACCCACGTCCACCTGGACCACGCCGGCGGCGCCGGCGTGCTCATGGCGCAATGTCCCAATGCGCGGCTTACCGTGCACCCCAGGGGTGCGCGGCACGTCATCGACCCGTCCCGTCTCCACGCGGCGACAGTGGCGATCTATGGCGAGGCGGAGACGCGCCGGATCTACGGCACGATCCTGCCGGTGGCGCGCGAGCGGGTGCTGGAGACCCCCGAGGGCGCCGATATCGCCCTTGCCGGGCGAAGGCTGCGGTTCCTGGATGCGCCGGGCCATGCACGCCACCATGTCGTCGTGCAGGACGAGGCCACCGGCCACCTGTTCGCCGGGGACAGCTTCGGCCTGTCCTACCGGGAGCTGGACGCCGGCGGCCGCCAGTTCGCCTTCCCGACCACCAGCCCGTCGCAGTTCGACCCCCCGGCCCTGCGCCGCACGCTGGAGCGCATGCTTGCCCTGGCGCCGGAGGCGATCTATGTCGCGCACTTCGGGCAGGTGCGGGACGCGGCGCGCCTCGGCGCCGACCTGCTGCGCCTGGTGGAGGCGCATGCCGCGCTCGGCGAGCGCTGCCGGGGCGCGGGCGAGCGCCGGTTCCCGCTGCTGAAAGAAGGCGTTACCGCGCTGGTGCTGGCCGAGCGGGCGCGCCAGGGATGGGCGGTTTCGGAGCAGCAGGCGCTGGAAATCTTCGCGCTGGACATCGAACTGAACGCGCAGGGCCTCGACGCCTGGCTCGGCGCCGAGTGAAAAAACGCCACGTTTCCCTCTGAAACGATTGACATGCTCCGCCGGATTCGGCATCGTTGCGGCTCCGCTGCAGCAGTGCGGAGTGCATCACGGGATCCCAACGTTCCGTATCGATCGATTCAGAGGAGAAATCAGATGGCGAAGAAGAAGGCGAAGAAGGCCGGCAAGAAGCGCAAGCCCAATGCGGCGTTCATGAAGCCGATGACCCCGACCGCGACCCTCGCGGCCGTGATCGGCGGCAGCGCGATGCCGCGCACCGAAGTCACCAAGAAGATCTGGGCCTACATCAAGCGCAACGGCCTGCAGGACAAGAAGAACCGCCGCAACATCAACGCCGACGAGAAGCTCAAGCCGGTGTTCGGCGGCAAGTCGACCGTCTCGATGTTCGAGATGACCAAGCTGGTCAACAAGCACCTGAAGTAACCCCGCACGAGACGCACGGCGACCGGGGGCCACGAGCCCCCGGTTGCATTTCAGGGGGGGCATCGCATGGCCACGTCCTATTCCATAGCCGATCTCGTGGCGGACCTGCGGCGCATCCGCGCCTCCGGCGCCGACGAGCGCGAGACCCTGAAGCAGCTGCGGCCGCTCGCCGAGCGCGCCGCCCGGTCGAAGGACGCCTGGCTGGCGAAGCGCCACTACGAGGCCGACCCGCAGCAGGGCTTCGGCGTGCACCTGCTGCACGAGGAACCGGACCACAGCCTGGCGGTGTTCGCCATCGCCTGGCTGCCCGACCGCGGCACCCCGCCGCATGACCACGGCACCTGGGCGGTGGTGGCCGGGGTGGACGGGCAGGAGAAGAACGAGTTCTTCGAGCGCGTGGACGACCGCTCGCAGCCCGGCCACGCCGAGCTGAAGCGGGTCGCGGGGAAGTCCTTCGACGTCGGCGAGGTGCTCGCCATGCCGGCGGGCACCATCCACAGCGTCTGGAACGAGACCCAGGCGACGACCGTGTCGCTGCACATCTACGGCCGGCACATCAACCACACCGCGCGCTCGCAGTTCGACCTGGAGAAGCGGGCCGAGACGCCGTATCTCGTCAAGGTCGCCGGCCAGTAGGCGGGCAAATGTAACCGATCGGTTACATCGGGGGCCGGCGGGCGCCCTGGTTGCTTTACTCAGGATATTGAGTAAAAATACTCAGTATATTGAGTAAATCGTCAAATCCGTACCAACGCCCCCAGGCCGCCCGGCTCGTGCGCCGCCTTGCCGGCCCGCGCCGGTTCCTCCAGGTCATCACCGGCCCGCGCCAGGTCGGCAAGACCACGCTCGTCCAGCAGGTGACCGAGGCGCTCCGTGTCCCCGTGCGCTACGCCAGCGCCGACGAGCCCATGCTGCGCGGCGCGGACTGGATCCGCCAGCAGTGGGAGGCGGCGAGGCTGGAAGCCGGCAAGGCGGGCGCCGTGCTGGTGCTGGACGAGATTCAGAAGATTCCCCAGTGGTCCGAGACGGTTAAACGGCTGTGGGACGAGGATTCGCGCGCGAAGCGGCCGGTGAAGGCAGTACTGCTGGGCTCGGCGCCGCTGCTGGTCGCGCAGGGCCTGACCGAGAGCCTGGCGGGGCGCTTCGAGGCGCTGCACCTTCCACATTGGTCCTTCGCCGAGATGCGCGAGGCCTTCGGCTGGTCGGTGGAGGACTACCTCTACTTCGGCGGCTACCCGGGCGCGGCGCCTCTGATGGCGGAGCCGGAGCGCTGGGCGCGCTATGTCTCCGACAGCCTGATCGAAACCTCGATTTCTCGCGACGTGCTGCTGCTTACCCGGGTGGACAAGCCGGCGCTGCTGCGCCGGCTGTTCGAGCTGGCCTGCCGCTACTCGGGGCAGGTGCTGTCGTACAACAAGATGCTCGGGCAGCTTCAGGACGCCGGCAACACCACCACGCTTGCCCACTATCTGGACTTGCTGGCTGGCGCCGGGATGGTCTGCGGCCTGCCCAAGTACGCGGGTGATGAGGCGCGGAGCCGTGGGTCCAGTCCCAAGCTGCAGGTGCTGAATACGGCGCTGATGACCGCGACCGCGGGTTTGTCGCCTGCTGAAGCTCGGGCAGATCGGGAGTTCCGGGGGAGGCTGGCGGAGTCTGCGGTTGGGGCGCATCTGGCGAATGCGGCGGCGTCGGGGGCCTGCCGGGTGTGGTACTGGCGGGAACGCAATCGGGAGGTGGACTTCATCGTCCAGGCGGGGAGACGGCTGGTGTCGATCGAGGTCAAGAGTGGGCGTGTTCCGGGCGCGCACGCCGGGAGCGCGGCGTTCGCGGCGCAGTTCAAGGTGCACCGCAGTCTGCTGGTGGGTGGGGACGGGATCGGGCTGGAGGCGTTTCTCGTGCGGCCAGTGGAGCACTGGGTGGGTGCTTGAGCGGGTGAAATGTAACCGATCGGTTACATCTGGCGCGCCGCTCAGGGGTGGTAGGACGCGACCTTCTCGACCTCGTTCTTCGACCCCAGCACCACCGCGATCCGCTGGTGCAGCCCCTTGGGCTGGAGGTCCAGGATCCGGGCCTTGCCCTCGGTCGCCGCGCCGCCCGCCTGCTCGACGATGAACGCCATCGGGTTGGCCTCGTACATCAGGCGCAGGCGCCCGTCCTTGTTCTTCGCATCCCGCGGGTACATGAAGATGCCGCCGCGCGAGAGCACGCGGAACACGTCCGCCACCATCGAGGCCACCCAGCGCATGTTGAAGTCGCGCCCGCGCGGCCCGTCCTTGCCGGCGAGGCACTCGTCGATGTAGCGCTTCACCGGCGCCTCCCAGCGGCGCATGTTGGAGGCGTTGATGGCGAACTCCGAGGTTTCCTCGGGGATGCGGATGTCCGGGTGGGTGAGGGCGAAGCTGAAGGTCTCGCGGTCCAGGGTGAAGCCGTGGGTGCCGTCGCCCACCGTCACCACCAGCACCGTGGTCGGGCCGTAGACGGCGAAGCCGGCCGCGACCTGCCGGTTGCCCGGCTGCAGGAAGGCCTGCTCGTCGGGCTCGCAGGGCTTGCCGTCGGCGCCGTGCGGGCAGCGCAGCACCGAGAAGATGGTGCCCACCGAGATGTTGACGTCGATGTTGGAGGAGCCGTCCAGCGGATCGAACAGGAGCAGGTACTCGCCGCGCGGGTAGTGGGTGGGGATCGGGCTGGGGGTCTCCATTTCCTCCGAGGCGAGCGCCGCCAGGTTGCCGCCCCACTCGTTGGCCTCGAGCAGGATCTCGTTCGACAGCACGTCCAGCGCCTTCTGCGTCTCGCCCTGCACGTTCTCCACGCCGAGCGAGGCGCCGCCGCCGCCCAGGGTGCCCTTGTTCACCCGCACGCTGATGGCCTTGCAGGCGCGGGCGATGGTTTCGATGAGCAGGCGCAGGTCGGCGTTGATGCGGCCGGCGCGCTCGCGCTCGATGAGGAACTGCGTCAGTGTGGTGCGTCGCATGGCCGGATTCTAGCGCCGGGCGGCGATCAGGCCGGGCGGATGCGCCGGCGCGCGAGCCAGCTGCCCGCCAGCAGCGCCGCGGCCATGGTCCAGAGCACCGGCCCCATGCCGAGGGCCGCGCCCACCGCGCCGAAGCCCAGCGGCATGACGGTCGAGCTGGCGTTGATCATGGTGGTGCGCACGCCCACCACCTCGCCCTGGCGCCCGGGCGGCGAGGCGGCGTAGAGCGCGGCCATGATCATGGGCTGCGCGCAGCCCAGCCCCAGGCCCAGCAGGAAGGAGGCCGCCATCAGCAGCGGCGCGGCCTTGGCCAGGGGAAACAGCGCATAGGCAAGGCCGGCGACCAGCAGGGCCGCGCAGATCACGCTCCACTCGGTGAGGCGGCGCGCGACGACGGGCATCACCAGGCGCACGACGAAGGTCGCCAGCGCGAAGCTGCTCATGACGATGCCGATGGTGGAGGCCGACAGGCCGATGCTGTTGCCGTAGACCGGGATGACGAAGGTGTACAGGTCCCAGCCGGAGGCGAGCAGGGCGCTGAACAGGTACACCGGCAGCAGGCGCGGGTTGCGCAGCAGGTCGGCCAGGCGGTGCTGCGCCGTGTCGGCGCGCGGCGCTTGCGTCGCGGGCAGCAGGCTGCGCCGCCACAGCAGCAGCCCGGTGCCGATCGCCGGGGGCAGCGCGAGCAGCAGGAACGCGGCGCGCTCGCCGGCGTAGTCCAGCGCGAAGCCGGCCAGCAGCGGGCCCAGGGTGCCGCTGATGGCATAGCCCAGCGCGAACCAGCTGAAGTTCACCGGCCGCTGCGAGGCGTCGCCCAGCGAGCCGATGACGTGGTTGAGCGCGATGTGCTGCAGCATGAAGGCGGTGCCCACCACCACGGCGGCGACGAACAGCGCCGGCAGCCCGTGCCAGGCGAAGGGCAGCAGCGTGCCGGCGGCGACCACGGCGCCCCCGATCGCGATCGGCCGGAAGGCGCCGACGCGGTCCACCAGGCGCCCGGCATAGACCGCCAGCAGCATCGGCACCACGGCATAGAGCGACATCAGCGCGCCGACGGTGAACGGCGTGGCGCCGTGGCCGAGGGCGGAGAGCGAGACGCTGATCCGCCCGCCGACGAAGCCGGCGTGGCTCAGCGCCGTCAGCAGGACGAAAAAGGCGAGCTGTCTCACGACAGCTCGCCTTCAGGGGACCGGCGTGGACTCAGACTTGCCCGGGGACGCGGGCCTGGCGCGACTGCAGGGCCGCGATGCGCTCCTCGATCGGCGGGTGCGAGGCCAGCAGCGCCATCATGTCTCCGGCGTTGCTGATGCCCAGCGCCTGCATGGTCTGGGGCAGCGCGCCTGCCTGCAGCCCGCCCAGGCGCCGCAGCGCCGAGACCATCGGGCGCGGGCTGCCCAGGTAGTCCGCGGCGCCGGCGTCGGCGCGGAATTCGCGCTGGCGCGAGAACCAGGCCACGATCATCGAGGCCAGCAGGCCCAGCACGATCTGCGCCACGATCATGGTGGCGTAGTATCCGATGCCCAGGCCGCGGTCGTTCTTCAGGATCACGCGGTCGACGATGTAGCCGATGACACGCGAGAGGAAGAAGACGAAGGTGTTGACCACGCCCTGGATCAGCGTCAGCGTCACCATGTCGCCGTTGGCGACGTGCGCCACCTCGTGGCCCAGCACCGCCTCCACTTCCTCGCGGCTCATGGTCTGCACCAGGCCGGTGGACACCGCCACCAGCGAGTCGTTGCGGGAGAAGCCGGTGGCGAAGGCGTTGGGCTCGCCGTCGTAGACCGCGACCTCCGGCATGCCGATGCCGGCCTTCTGCGACAGCCGGCGCACGGTTTCGACCAGCCAGTACTCGGTGCTGCCCTCGCTGCCGTCGATGGTGCGCGCGCCGGTGGACCACTTGGCCATGGGCTTGGAGATCAGCAGCGAGATGAAGGCGCCGCCAAAGCCGAACAGCGCCGACAGCCCGAGCAGGGCGGCCAGGTTGAGCCCGTTCTCGGTCAGGATGCGATCCAGGCCCAGCACGCTGGCCGCGATGGACAGCACAACCATGATCGCGATGTTGGTGGCGATCAGCAGGAACACCCGCTTCATTGCATCTCCTTGAAAGTAGGCCGCTTGTCCAACTGCCGTCCAGCTGCTTCAGGCGGCGCGAATCATACCTTAACCGGACGCCCGTTAGATGGGGGCTTGGCCTGCAAGTTCAATCACCTGAGCGCAGGAACCCGGCGCCCCGCTCGGCGATGACGTAGGTGGGGGCGTTCGTGTTCCCGGACGTGATCCGGGGCATCACCGAGGCGTCCATGACCCGCAGCCCGGCCACCCCCCGCACCCGCAGGCGGTCGTCCACCACCGCGTCGGCGTCGTTTCCCACGTTCCCCATCCGGCAGGTGCCCACCGGATGGAAGATGGTGGTGCCCAGCTCCCCGGCGGCGCGCGCCAGGTCCTCGTCCGACTGGATCGCCGGCCCGGGGCGGAACTCCTCCGGCTGGCACTTCACCAGCGCCTTCGCCGCCATGATGCGGCGGGTGAAGCGCATCCCGTCCACCGCCACCTGGCGGTCCTCCGGCGTGGAGAGGTAATTCAGCCGCACCTCCGGGTAGGCGGCCGGGTCCGGGGACTTGATCCGGACATGGCCGCGGGAGGTCGGCCGCAGGTTGCACACGCTGGGCGTGATGGCCGGGAACGGGTGCAGGGGATCGCCGAACTTGTCCAGCGACAGCGGCTGCACATGCCACTCGATGTTGGGCGTGGGCTGCGACGGATCGCTCTTCGCGAACGCGCCCGCCTGCGACGGCGGCATGGTGAGCGGGCCGGTACGGAACAGCAGGTACTCCAGGCCCATCTTCGCCTTGCCGACGAGGCTGTTGGCCATCTCGTTCAAGGTGCGCACGTTCCAGACCTTGTACTGCATGCGGATCTGCAGGTGGTCGTGCAAATTTCCGCCCACGCCGGGCGAATCGTGCACGACCGGTATGCCCAGCGATTGCAGATGCGCACCCGGCCCGATTCCCGACAACTGGAGAATCTGGGGTGACCCGATCGCGCCGGCGGCGAGCACCACCTCCCGCTTCGCCGCCACGCAATGCTCGCCGCCGGCGCGAAACTCGACGCCGGTCGCGCGACCGCCTTCAATCCGGACCTTCGACACCAGCGCACCGGTGATGACCTTCAGGTTGGGGCGATGCAAGGCCGGCCGCAGGAACGCATCCGCCGCGCTCCAGCGCCGCCCGCTCTTCTGGCTCATCTGGAAATAGGCGCAGCCGAAGTTGTCGCCGTGGTTGAATTCCCTGATCGGCGGGATGCCGCACTCGGCCGCGGCCTCGCGCCAGGCGTCGATGACGTCCCAGCGCACGCGCGGGTCCTCGATGTAGAGGTCCTGCTCCACGCGCCTGAACACCGGCAGCACTTCGTCCCAGGACCAGCCGCGGTTGCCCAGGCTCGCCCAATGATCCCAGTCCTCCTTCTGGCCGCGCATGTGGATCATGGCGTTGATGGAGGAGCACCCGCCCAGCACCTTGCCGCGGGCGTAGTGGATGGAGCGGCCCGCGAGGTGCTCGTCGGGCTCGGTCTTGTAGCACCAGTCGGTGCGCGGGTTGGCGATGGTGTACAGGTACCCGACCGGGACCTTGATCCAGAACCAGTCGTCCTGGCCGCCGGCTTCCAGCAGCAGCACCGTGGTATCCGGGTCGGCGGAGAGTCGATTGGCAAGCAGGCACCCGGCGCTGCCGGCGCCGACGATGACGTAGTCGTACTTATCGGGTAGCACAGTCACTTCAATCCAATTGATTCTGTCTCTTTAGCGGTCCGGCAATCGGCGTTCGCGCTGGACGTGCGGGATGGAATCTCCAAATTCAATCCGCCAAACGGTTGGAATCTCTTGCGAATCGCGTCACCAAGGCTCCTCGCCTTATAGTCGCGATCCGCAAGCGCGCATCCAATGATGGCGCTAGCTTCTTCTTGAACTGAGCGGTTGTGTACAGCGGCCTGCATGCGGAGGCGGGACAGGAGCGCCGAGTCAAGGTTGCGTATGGTCAATCTGCTCATCTACCGGCCTCAGATTCGGTCAGTTGGTATTGTATTAAAGCTGGGTCCAACGTGCGGTGATTGCGATGAGCAACATGCTCTAAACTCGTCGTATGCGCATCGGGGTTGATTTGGGAGGAACGAAGATTGAGCTGCTCGCGCTGGATGTCGCGGGCCGGGAATCCTTCCGCAAGCGCATCCCGACTCCGCAAGGCGACTACGCGGCGACCGTCGATGCCATCGCGGCGCTGGTTTGGGAAGCGCAGTCGGCGCTGGGCGAGGTCGCCACGGTCGGCATTTGCACACCCGGTGCGCTGTCGTCAGTGACCGGTCGCATCAAGAACGCGAACTCGACCTGCCTCAACGGCCAGCCGCTGAAGGAAGACCTCGAGTCCGTGCTGGGCCAGCAGGTCCGCCTCGCCAACGACGCCAACTGCTTCGCCCTGTCCGAAGCCGTGGACGGGGCCGGGCAGGGCGCCCGGGTGGTGTTCGGCGTCATCCTGGGCACCGGTGTGGGCGGCGGGATCGTGGTGGACGGCATGGTCCTCACCGGCCCCAACGCCATCGCCGGCGAATGGGGCCACAACCCGTTGCCCGGCCCGCGTAAGGAAGACCTGCCCCTGCGCGACTGCTACTGCGGCAGGCAGGGTTGCATCGAAACCTACCTGTCCGGTCCGGCCCTGCAGGCCGATCCGGACATGGACCGGTACGAGGCGCGCCTTGCCCGGTCGCTCGCCGGCGTGATCAATGTCCTCGATCCGGACGTCATCGTCCTGGGCGGGGGAATATCGGGCATCAGGCGGCTGTATGCGAACGTACCGGCGCTGTGGACGGCGCACGTGTTCTCGGACCGGGTGGCGACGCGCTTGCTGCCGCCGGTGCACGGGGACGCGAGCGGGGTGCGCGGGGCGGCGTGGTTGTGGGGAGCGCAGGAATAAAAAGGGGGAGGGAAGGATGAAAGCGTACAAGGCAATCGTGATCTCGATCGGCGCGCTGGCCTTTGGCACGGCGAGCGCTGGCCCGGAGAAGATCAAGTTCCCGTCGGACTACCTGAAGGGCACGCTGTACGCCACGGTGGACCGGCCCGACACCAAGCAGTACCGCGAGCTCTACGCCTCGCCCGGCGTGGTGGAGTCCGTGCGCGCCGGGAAAGGCGTGCCCTACGGCGCGGTGCTGACCCTCGTCCAATGGAGCGTGCACCAGGACGCCCAGGGCAACCCGATCAAGGACGGCAACGGCCGCTTCATCAAGAAGGACATCCTGGCGCACACCGTGATGCAGAAGGAGAAGGGCTGGGGCGCGGAATACCCGGACAGCCTGCGCAACGGCGAGTGGGAGTACTCGGTGTTCAACCGCCAGGGAGACTTCAATCCCAAGGCCAACTTCAAGGCCTGCTTCGAGTGCCACAAGCCGCACGCCAGCATGGACTACGTGACCTCGCTGGCGAAGCTGGCGGGGAAGTTCCCGGACGCGAGCGCCGTGGCGAAGGCGCCCAAGGGCGACGTCAGCATCGTCGGCTTCCTGTTCAACCCGGCGAAGATCGTGGCGGCCGTGGGCAAGCCCCTCAGGTTCCTCAACACCGACGATTCGCCGCACTTCATCGTGGTGCAGGGCTCGGGGCAGAAGTCCGAGGTGATCCTGCGCGGCCAGTCCACCACCATGACCTTCGACAAGGCGGGTGCCTTCAACTACATCTGCGGGCTGCACCCGTCGATGAAGGGCACCATCGAAGTCAAATAGTGGTCTCGCGGCGGTCGGTCCTGGCCCTGTGCGCCGCCACGCTGCTGCCGCGCGTCGCGCGGGCGCACGCCGTCGCCGCGCTGCCATTCTCGTCGCTTGCGCCCGGCGCAGCGCTGCCCGCCTGGCTGGAGTCGGTCACGTTCGGCGGCAATGCGAAGCCCAACCAGTTCGCGCTGGTGGCCGACGGTGGGCGCACGGTGCTGCAGGTGCGCTCCGACGCGTCCGCCTCAGGCCTCGCGCGCAAGCTGCGCGTCGATCCCGGAACGCAGCCGCTGCTCGCCTGGCGCTGGAAGGCGAGCCGGCTGGTCGAGAAGGGGCGGCTGGACGCGAAGGAGGGCGACGACTTCGCGCTGCGACTCTATGTCACGTTCGACCTGGATCCCGCCACGCTGCCCTTCGGCGACCGGATGAAGCTGTCGCTGGCGCGCGGCATCTGGGGCGACCACCTGCCGATCGCGGCGTTGTGCTACGTCTGGGATGCGGTCGCCGCGCCAGGCACGATCGCGCCCAATGCCTACACCGACCGCGTGCGCATGGTGGTCGTGGACAGCGGGCCGGCGCAGCTGGGCCGCTGGGTGGCGAGGGAACGCGACGTGGCGGCGGATTTCCGCGCCGCGTTCGGGCAGCCGGCCCCGGCGGTGACCAGCGTGATCGTCTCGGCGGACACCGACAACACCGGCGAGCGCGCCGAGTCCTGGTTCGGCGACGTCGCCTTCAACGCGCGCTGATCGCTTCCAGGAACGCGGCCACTTCCTGCAGCACCACCTTTTCGCCGCCGGCGAGGAACGGGCCGCCGTCGGGTACCGAGAGCTGCTTCGAACCGGGCAGCGCACGCAGGATCTCCGCGCGATCCCGCGCCGGGCCGCGGATGCCGCGGTAGTCCCGCGCGCCGTAGAGGTCGAGCACCGGGAAGGCGGCGCCCGCGACGCCGTCGAACACGCCATAGAAGGACAGCGCGACCCAGCCCGAGACCGGCGCCTGGCGGTTGGCGCGCAGGTACTCGTGCGCCATCCCGGCGCCCATGGCGTGCGAGACGATGGCGACGCGCCTGGCGCCCTTTTCCTGCAGGAACCTCATCCCGGCCTCGATGCGCCGCGCGGCTTCCGGGTACAGCGCGCGGTAGGCCGCGCCGTCGTCGACTTCCGCGGGCAGCACCGGCATCTGCAGCGACAGGGTCGTGTAGCCCCGGTCGGCGAGGTGCACGCGCAATTCGCCGGTGAGGCCGTGATCCGGGTGCAGCCCGGGGCCGTGGGCGAGGATCACCGCGCCGCGGGCGGGCTCGGCCTTCGTGTACAGGGCGAGGAAGCGGCCGTCGGCCGTCTGGAGCTGGACCGCGTCGCCGACCACGAGGCTGGGCAGGACCTGGTCCGCCCAGCGCTTCTCGCGCGCCGCGTCGGAACGCGATTGCGCGAGCGCCGTGGCGCCGCACAGCGCGAGGGCGAGGAAAACGGCCGCGGCGCGCAGGTTCATTTCGGCGCCGGCGCCCCGGGCGGCAGCCGGCCGTGGCGCCTCAGGTGCTCGGCATCGAGCTGCGCGTCGGTCTTGTAGTGCGGCACCTTGAATGCCAGGCGCTTGAAGTTCTGCCAGCGGTAGGGGACGTCCTTCGTCTCCTTCTCCCAGTACTCGTCGCCCAGCCTGATGTTGGCGTCCGCGTCCAGCAGCCAGTTGGCCTTGCTGCGCTCGCTGCCGAACAGGTAGAGGCGCCCCTTGTAGACGAGATACACGTCGGCGTGGATCGCCGCCTTGAGCGCGTAATGCACGCCGCTGGCGCAGAAGCCGGCCCAGGCGGGGGCGTACTTCTTCGGGTCGGCGTCGAACAGGCGCTTGTTCCCGGCGCTGGCGAAGCGGTAGGTGTCGCCGTCGAACACCGACTTCAGCGCCGGGTCGCCCTTCAGCGGCGCGGGCGCGGTGAAGTACGACACCGGGTCGTTGCCGCGCAGCATCAGGCGCTCGTCATCGCCGTCCTTCACGGTGTTGTGCACGGTGCCGCAGCCCGCGAGCAGCGCGGCGAGGAGGAGCAGGAGGATTCTCATGAGGCGGTCTCTCCGGTCAGGCGCAGCAGGTTCAGGATCTCGGCGTAGCGGCGGTTGAGCAGATCCTCGCTCGCCGCGCCCATGTTGATCACGGCGTAGCGGTAGCTGCCCAGCCACTTCATCTCGCGCGCGAGGGCCCGGCCGCGCTTCAGGTACAGCATCACCGCCGCGTCCGGGTAGCGCGCGCGCACGCTGGCGACGTCCGCCTCGCGCGGCTCGCGCGCCAGCGGCCGGCCGTCGAAGCGCCGGGAGACGAGGCTGGCGGCGATGGCGCAGCCGGTGGGCGCGCGCCGCGCCTGCGGCTCGGCGCCGGTGCACAGCTCGAGCAGCATGCGGTGCGGGTCGATGCCGTCCACGCGCTGGTACAGGCCCGCCAGTTGCGAGGCGAGGCGCGGATTGAGCTCGATGATGGTCAACCGGTCGGTGCGCGGATTCCAGAACAGCTCGATGTTGAAGAAGCCGTGGCGATAGCCCATCCCGGCGAGCAGGAGCTGCGCCAGTTCGCGCATGCGTTCCTGCACCGGCGCCGGGACGCGGGAGGGGTAGACGAAGCGTTCGAAGGCGTCCGTGCCCGGGAACATCACCGCGTCGCTCAGGCCTAGGAAGGTGACGCGGCCCTCGCGCACGTAGCCGTCCACGTTCACCTCCATGCCCTGCACCGGCTCCTCGGCGATGAGGTGGTGCGCATCGAGCGTGTAATCGGTATAGGCCGGCATCAGGTCGTTGAACGGCTTCACCAGGCGCCGGATGATCAGTTCCTCCAGGCGCGAGAACGCGAGGTGGCGGCGCAGCTCCTCGAAGCCGGCCACGCGGCGCGCCAGCACCGAGAAGGTGGCGCGCACCGGCTTGACGTAGAACGGGAAGGGCAGCCCGACCTGCTCCGGTTCCTGGATGCCGTACGGGAACACGGAGAACGCGGGCACCGCGCCCGGCGCGATCCGGCGCTGCTCCAGCCGCGCGTAGTACTTGTGCTGCGCGGTCACCACCACCGCCGGCGGCGTGCCGGGCAGGCCGAGGCGCCCGGCGACCGCGGCCGCGATCAGGGCGCCGAAGTACTCGTTGTTGCTGAACACCCCGTCGATGCGGCCGCGCCAGCGCTCGACCAGCTCGTCCACGAAGGCGCGCGCATCGAAGGTCAGGAGGCGCGCGTTCGACGGGAAGCGGAACAGGTCGAAGCCGGCCTCGACGAACTCGTAGTCCTCGTAGCCTCCGCGCGCGAAGGCCTCCCGGTCCCATTCCTTGGGAAAGACGACCAGGATCCGCTTGCGTGGCCTGGTCATCCCGGGACCGCGGCCGGATGCACGGTGCCGCGCGCAAGGTAGTTGGTGCCGAAGAGGACCGGCTCGATCCTCAGGTCCGGCACATAGGCCTGCAGCAGGCGCCACGGCGCGTCCAGCCCGGACAACGTGGTGACGTAGGGACTCGCCTTCAGCAGGCGGTACAGGCGCAGCGGGAACAGCCAGCGCGAGGCATGCTTGATCCCGGCGATGGCGACGCGGGCGCGCGGCCGCGCCCGGGCGAAGATGCGCTCCAGCGCCGAGGGCGATTGCAGCACGTCGTGGGTGTAGTTGAACAGGATGGCGTCCAGCGGCGCGCCCGGGTCGGCCTGCTCCATGGGCGCCTGGATGAGCCGGACGTTGTCCCAGCCCGCGGCGGACACCCGCTCGCGGGCAAGGGCGATCATCTCCGGGCTGACCTCGACGCCGATGACGCGGCCCGAGGGGCCGACCGCCTCGCGCAGCAGCGGCAGGGACAGGCCGGTGCCGCAGGCGACGTCCAGCACCGTGTCCCCGGGCGCGAGACCCAGCAGGGCGATCACGCGCCGCCGCAGGGCCATGGTGCGCCGCGCGCTGGCGTCGTAGCCGGCGGCGTGCCGGCGGTACTTCTCGATCGCGAGGCTGGAATCGGGTTGCAGGGGCAGTGCTCCGCTCGTTTGCGCCGCCGTCATGGGCTGGTGGTCGGCGCCGGGCTGTCGTTCATGACGCGGCGAACAGGGATTGCGGCGCTTTAGTCCGGCGGCCGGCCGCCGCCGATCACGATCCGGGCATTGCGCTCGAAGGTCCAGTAGGCCCAGGCCCAGTCGATCAGCACCACGATCCGGTTGCGGAAGCCGATCAGGAAGTAGATGTGGGCGAGCAGCCACAGCAGCCACGCCGGGTAGCCCGAGAAGCGCAGCTTGCCCAGCACCGCCACCGCGGCGTTGCGGCCGATGGTGGCCAGCATGCCGACGTCCTGGTAGCGGAACGGCGCCAGGGGCCTGCCGCGCAGCGAGGCGACGATGTTGCGGGCGACGTGGCGCCCCATCTGCTTCGCCGCCGGCGCGATGCCCGGGACCGCTGGGGCGTGCCAGGGCAGGGCGGCGAGGTCCCCGATCACCGCCACCTCCGGGTGTCCGGGAACGGAAAGATCCTCGCCCACGATGACCCGCCCGGCGCGGTCCAGCGGCACCCCCAGGCTCGCGCCCAGCGGCGAGGCCGCCACGCCCGCCGCCCAGACCACGGTGCGCGCCGCGAGGCGGTCCGCCCCGAGCTGCACGCCGCCGGCATCGATGCCACTCACCCTCCGGCCCAGCCAGACGGTGACGCCCAGGCGCTCCAGCTGCCGGCGCGCCTTCTCCGACAGGCTGGGCGGGTAGCCCGGCAGGACACGGTCGGTGCCCTCCACCAGCACCACGCGTGCGTTGCGCGGGTCGAAGCGGCGGAACTCGCCGTGAAGCGTGTGGCGCGCGATCTCGGCGAAAGCGCCCGCCAGCTCCACGCCGGTGGCGCCGCCGCCGATGACGACGAACGTCAGCCAGTCGGCGCGCTTCGCCGGGTCGGTTTCCCGCTCCGCGTGCTCGTAGGCGAGCAGCACCCGGCGGCGGATCTCGTAGGCGTCCTCCAGGGTCTTCAGGCTGGGCGCGTGCGCCGCCCAGTCGTCATGGCCGAAATAGCTGTTGGTGGCGCCGGTGGCGAGGATCAGGCGGTCGTAGGCGATCTCGTCGCCGCCGTCCAGCACCACGGCGCGCCGGGCCGCGTCGATGCGCGTCGCGTTGCCGTAGATCACGGTGGCGTTGTCCTGCCCGGCGAGGATGTGCCGGATCGGCGCCGCCACCGCGGGGGCGGAGAGGCCGGCCGTCGCCACCTGGTACAGCAGCGGCTGGAACAGGTGGTGATTGGTGCGGTCCACCACTGTGATCCTCACCGGCGCGCCGGCCAGGGCGCGCGCGGCGAACAGGCCGCCGAAACCGCAACCAAGGATGACGACATGGGGTTCCACGCGGCTATGATAGCGGCTCGCATGGAACTCTCCTCGATCCTCCGGCCCGGCGGCACCGGGAACGCCGCGTTGACCGTGGGCGAAGAGCACACCGCTCCGCGCGTCGGCAGCGGCCTGGTGCACGTGCTCGCCACGCCCGTGATGATCAACCTGTTCGAGGCCGCCGCGCTGGACGCGGTGGACCAGAACCTGCCGGCCGGCTACCAGAGCCTCGGCACGGTGCTCAACGTGCGCCACATCGCGGCGACGCCGGTGGGGATGAAGGTGCGCGCGCGGGCGGAAGTGCTGCGGGTCGATGGGCGCACCGTGTACCTGAAGGTCGAGGCGCACGACGATAAGGACCTGATCGGCGATGGCCTGCACGAGCGCGTGGTGGTCAACGTCGAGAAATTCAGCCTGCGCGTGCAGCGCAAACTCAAGCCATGAGGAGCGGCACGTGAAGGCCGACATCGCGGTCCTCGGCGGCGGCATCGTCGGCGTCTGCGTCGCCCTGCACCTGCAGAAACGGGGACGGGCCACGATTCTGCTGGACCGGCGCGGCGCGGCCGAGGAAACCTCGTTCGGCAACGCCGGCCTGATCCAGCGCGAGGGCGTGGTGCCCTACGGCTTCCCGCACGATTTCGGGGCCCTGCTGCGCTACGGCCTGAACCGCACCATCGACGCCCACTACCACCTCACCGCGCTGCCCGAGATCGCGCCCTTCCTGTGGAAATACTGGACCCACTCGCGCAAGGAGAGGCACGCCGAGATCGCGCGGCTGTACTCCAAGCTCATCGAGCATTGTGTCGTCGAGCACGACGCGCTCGCGGCCGAGGCGGGCGCGCAGGGGCTCATCCGGCGCGACGGCTGGATCCGCGCCTTCCGCACCGAGGCCAAGAGGGACGCCAGCTTCGCCGAGGCGGAGCTGTGGAAGCGCGAGTTCGGCGTCATCTACCGCACCCTCGATGCGCGCGCGCTGCAGGAAATGGAGCCCCACCTCGCGCCGGTGCTCTCCGGCGGCCTGCACTGGACCGAACCCACCACCGTCACCGACCCCAACGCGCTCGCGCTCGCCTACCTGCGGCGCTTCGAGTCCTTGGGCGGGCGCTTCGTACAGGGCAATGCGGCGACGCTGGAGGCGAATGGCACGGGCTGGCGCCTGCGCACCGCGGAAGGCCCCGTGGAGACCGGCGCCGCGGTGATCGCACTCGGCCCCTGGGCCGATGTCGTCACGCGGATGCTGGGCTACGACCTGCCGCTGGCGGTGAAGCGCGGCTACCACATGCACTACCGCGCCGCGGGGGTGGCGAAGCTCAACCGGCCGGTGCTCGACAGCGAGTCCGGCTACTGCCTCGCGCCGATGGCGCGCGGCATCCGCCTGACCACCGGCGCGGAGTTCGCCCTGCGCGACGCGATCCGCACCCCGGTGCAGCTCGGCCGCGCCGAGCCCATCGCCCGCAACCTGTTCCCGTTGGCGGAACGCGTCGATGCGGAGCCGTGGATGGGCGCGCGGCCCTGCACGCCGGACATGATGCCCATCATCGGGCCCGCGCCGCGGCACGGGAACCTGTGGTTCGCCTTCGGCCATGCCCACCACGGGCTGACGCTGGGGCCGGTGACCGGACGGCTGATCGCGGAGATGGTGACCGGGGAACAACCGTTCGTGGATCCGGCGCCGTACCGGGCGGAGCGGTTCTGAAGCGCGTCGTTTGACCCGGCATGACCCCTGCCCAACGCCTCGTCAACCTGATCACCCCCGACCGCAGCCGCTGGCTGCCGATGCTCGGGTGCCTCGCCATCGCCGGCGCCTGCATCCAGGCGGTGCTGTTCCTCAAGCCCGCCGAGCCGCTGCTCTCGATCCTCGTGATCGGCGCGCTGATGAGCTGGTTCATCGGCGCGCTGGCCGCGATCGGCTATACGCGCTGGTTCTTCGGCAGGGAGTTCGCCCGTGGCAAGCAGGAGAGCGGAGACGTGAAGCGGGAGTGAATGTAACCGATCGGTTACATCGGCCCCCGGTTCAGCCCTTGCCGCCTCGCAGCTCCGCCACTTTCGCCCGCGCTTCCTCGGCGAACTTCCCGCGCGGGAACTGCTCCAGGTACAGCTCCAGGTCGTCCGGGTCGCCGCTGTCCTTCACGCCCTCCCAGAATTCCGCCTCGGCCTCGTTGTCGGCGGCGCTCGCGGCCGCCGCCTTCGCCGCGAACGGCGGCGGCAGCGGCTCGCCGGGTTCCTCCGGCGCCTTGCCCTCCATCACCCGCTGCAGCGCCTCGGCGAACTTGCGCGCGCTCTGGTAGCGGTCCGCGGGGTCCTTGGCGAGCGCCCGCGCCACGACGCGGTCGATCTCGGCCGGGACCTGCACGATCTTCGAGGGCCACACCGGGTCGTCCTCGATGATGGCCTTGGCGAGCCCCCACTGGGTGCCGGTGAAGGGCTTCTTGCCGGTGAGGAGCTCGTAGAACAGGATGCCGGCGGAAAAGATGTCGGTGCGCCGGTCCACCTTCTGGCCCTGGGTCTGTTCCGGCGACATGTAGGCCGGGGTGCCGACCATGGCGCCGACGCGCGTGGCCTCCGCCTGGTTGCCGTCGGGCTCGTTCACCCGCGCGACCCCGAAGTCGGCCAGCTTGGCGCGGCCGCCGGCGGCGACCATGACGTTGGCCGGCTTGATGTCGCGGTGCACGATGCCGGCCTCGTGCGCGCACTCCAGCGCATCCAGCAGCTCGGTCATGAGGCGGAAGGTGGTCTTGAGGTCGAAGCGCTCGCCGGCGTCGAGGCAGCTCTTCAGCTCCTTGCCCTCGACGAACTCCATCACGATGTAGGCGAGGTCGCCCTCGGCGCCGAAGTCGTAGACCTGGATGATGTTGGGATGGTTGAGCCGCGCCACCGCGCGCACCTCGCGCTCGAAGCGCACCGCGACCATGCGCGCGGCCTCCGCGTCCAGCTTCTTCGTCAGGATGGTCTTGATGGCGACGCGCCGGTCCAGTCCCGGGTCGAGGCCGTCGTAGACCAGGCCCATGGCGCCCTGGCCGAGCACGCCCTTGACCTGGTAGCGCCCCAGTTGCGTGATGTCGCTCACCAGGCCCTCGCGCCAAAGACGACGGGGTGGAGCCAGAGGAACGCGGCGTAGAGCGCGAGGCCGATCGCCGGGTTGCGCAGCCCGATCTCCGAGGCGACGACGCGGTTGCGGCCGGCGGCGATGGCGGCGAAGGGCACGAAGGAGGTCGCCGCGGCGAAGCGCTTCCAGTCCTCGCCCGCGCTCGCCGCCCGGCGCCGGTCGATGGACCGCGCGCCCAGCAGGGCCAGGACGAGGAAGCTGCCGAAGAACACCGTGGCCTTCAGCTCGCCGCGCGCGAGGATGTGCGCCCCGGCCCACAGCGCGAAGCCCCACATCAGCGGGTGGCGCGTGACGCGCAGGATGCCGCTCGCGGCGTCCTCGCGCTTGAGCAGCCGGCCGGCGCCGACCAGCGTCGGGTTGCGCGACAGCAGGCCGCAGGCCATGAGGATGAAGGCGAAGGGCATCACGATCGCCGGGGCGAGGCGAAGGCCCGGCCAGAGGACTTCAATCGGCGCCTTGCCGTACGCCCAGATCATCCAGCCCAGCGTGGCGAAGGCCGCCAGCGAATACACCGCCTGGTAGGCCTTCTCGCCCATGGCGCCGGCGAGCGCGCCGCGCAGCGGCGTGCTGGAGACGAAATGCGTCGCCAGGAACGCGGCGCAGGCGAGAACCAGCTGCTCCATCAGGCGAGCGCCCGGGTCACGATCTCGGCGACGTCGCGCGACAGGCCATCCGCCGCGCGGATGCGCTCCAGCTGCCGGCGGGCATGGCCCTGCCGTCCGGCGTCGAGCTTGCGCCAGCGGTCGAAGCCGCGCGCCATGCGCGCCGCCACCTGCGGGTTGAGCTGGTCCAGCGCCAGCACCTGGTCGGCGAGGAACGCGTAGCCGCCGCCGTCGGCGGCGTGGAAGCGGACGTGGTTGGCGGAGAAGCCGCGGATGAGCGAGTACACCTTGTTCGGCACCTTGATGTCGAAGGCCTCGTGCGACAACAGCTCGCGCACGCGGGCGAGCGTCCCGGGCAGGCGCGAGCCCGCCTGCACCGCGAGCCACTTGTCCACCACCAGCGGCTCGTGCTTCCACTTGCCGTAGAAGGAATCGAGGGCGATGGCGCGCTGCGGCGCGTTCGAGTTGGCGAGGAAGCCCAGCGCCGCCATGCACTCGGTCATGTTGTCCGACTGGCCATACTGCTCGTAGCACAGCGCCACCAGGTCGGCGGTCTCCAGCTCCATCAGGTAGCCCAGCGCCAGGTTGCGCAGCGAGCGGCGGCCGATCGCGGCCGCATCCGGCGAGTACGGCCCCTTCAACTCCATGGCGCGGTAGGCGGCAAGCAGCTCGTCCTTGAGCGCCTGCGCGAGCGCGCGGCGCAGGCGGTTGCGCGCGGCGTGCAGCGCGTCCGGGTCCACCGTGTCCATCTGCTCGGCGAGGAAGGTCTCCGAGGGCAGGGCGAGCGCCTCGGCGGCGAAGGCGGGGTCGGGATCGGACAGCAGCCGGCGCGCGGCGTCGATGAAGGCCGCCGGCGGCTCGCCGCCGCGCTCCAGGATGATGGTCGCCGCCAGGCGCTGGCCGGCCTCCCAGCGGTTGAACGGGTCGTCGTCGTGCGCCATCAGGTGCAGAAGCTCGTCGTCCGTGTAGGCGTAGTTGACGATCACCGGCGCCGAGAAGCCGCGCAGCAGCGACGGCGCCGTGCCGGCGGGGGCGTCGAACACCAGCGTCTCCTCGCGTGCTTTGAGCGAATGCAGGCGCTCGTCATTGCCGACCTTGACCGCGAATGGGATGTGGAACGGCGGCTCCATGGACTGCTTCACCTTGAGCGTGTAGCGCCCATCCTTCCATGCGCCGCTGCAGTCCAGCACCGGCGTGCCGGCGATGTCGTACCAGCGCCGGAACTGGGAAAGGTCGATGCCGGAAGCATCTTCCATGGCCTGGACGAAGTCGTCGCAGGTGACCGCCTGGCCGTCGTGGCGCTGGAAATACAGCTTCATCCCGGCCTGGAACTTCGCCTCGCCCAGCAGGGTGTGCTGCATGCGCACCACCTCGGCGCCCTTCTCGTACACCGTCATGGTGTAGAAGTTGCGGATCTCCATGTAGGACTGCGGCCGCACCGGGTGCGCCATCGGGCCGGCGTCCTCGGGGAACTGCATGGCGCGCAGGCTGCGCACCTCCTGGATGCGCGACACCGCGCGCGAGTAGGTGTCGGCGCCGTATTCCTGGTCGCGGAACACGGTCAGGCCTTCCTTCAGCGACAGCTGGAACCAGTCGCGGCAGGTGACGCGGTTGCCGGTCCAGTTGTGGAAGTACTCGTGCGCCACGACGCGGTCGATGTTCACGTAGTCAGTGTCGGTCGCGGTGTCCGGGCGCGCGAGGACATACTTGGCGTTGAAGATGTTGAGGCCCTTGTTCTCCATCGCGCCGGAGTTGAAGTCCCCCACGGCGACGATCTTGTATTCGTCGAGATCGAGCGCCAGGCCGAAGCGCTTCTCGTCCCAGTCGATGGCGCGCTTGAGGCAATCCATGGACCAGGCGGCCTGGTCCAGCTTGCCGGGCTCGACGTAGATTGCGAGCTTCTTTCCCCGGTGCGTCTCCTCCAGCACCTCGAGCTTCGCCGCCACCAGCGCGAACAGGTACGAGGGCTTGGGAAAGGGATCCTCGAAGGTGGCCCATCCTTCGCCCGCGGCCACCCGGTTGCCGTTGGACAGCAGCACCGGATACTTCGCCGGGTCGGCGCGCACCGTGGTGCGGAAGGTCGCCAGCACGTCGGGCCGGTCCGGGTACCAGGTGATGCGCCGGAAGCCCTGCGCCTCGCACTGGGTGACGAATCCGCTCGCGGCCTGGTAGAGCCCCTCCAGCTTGGTGTTCCGTTGCGGGACGATGCGCGTCAGGGTCTTCAGCGCGAAGGCGTCCGGCACGCCGGGAATGGTCAGCAGTTCCGGCGTGACGGCGTGGGCGGCGGGCTTGCCGTCCAGTTCCAGCGACACCAGTTCCAGCTCGTCGCCGTTCAGCTCCAGCGGCGCATTGGGGGTGCGGGCCGCCGGATTGCGGCGCAGGGACAGGACGGCGGTGACCAGGGCGTCCTGGTCGCGGATCGCCACGTCCAGCTCGACGCGTTCGACGAGGAACGCCGGCGGGGTGTAGTCCTTGAGGTGGATGGTCTTCGGGGTGGGTTCGCGCATGGGCCCGATTTTACAGGCCGCACCCCGAGGTGGCCCTACGCGTTCTGTCCCAGGAGAACGCTAGGCGTTCTTCTCCGCCAGGCGCTTGATCAGGCCCTCGATGCCCGAGGTGCGCGTGACCTGCTCGAACTCCGAGCGGTAGGTGAGCACCAGGCTCACCCCTTCGACGCTGATGTCGTAGATCTTCCAGCCCTCCGGGGTCTTCTTCATCGCGTACTCCACCGGCACCGGCGGCGCGCCGGGCTTCAGGTACCGGTTGCGCACCGTGGTCTCGGTGGCGCCGGCGGCCATGCGCACCGGCAGCACCTGCATGGTCTGGCCGCGGTAGGTGTCGATGGCGTTGGAGTAGATGCGGATCAGCAGGCTGCGGAACTCGGCGACGATGCGCTCGCGCTGGGCCGGGGTGGCGTTCCACCACGGCTTGCCCACGGCGAGCTGCGCCGCCTCGCGGAAGTCCACGTGCGGCAGCACCTTCTGCTCGGCCAGCTGCAGCGACTTCTTGCGGTCGCCGGCCTGCAGGTCCTTGTCGGACTTGATGCTCTCCAGGACGTCGGCCGTGATTTTTCGCACCAGTTCCTCGGGGCCGAGTTGCTGTGCCGCCGCGTTGAATGCGACCAGGAGAGACAGGACTGCGATGGCGGTTTTCATGCGCTCTTTGACCTCCTCGGGTCGGCCAAGTTCAAAATCCGTACTGCGCCGCAGGGTTGTGGCACAGGATGGCCTGCCGCAGGGCCTCGTCGCCAACCCACGACATGAACAGGTCCACCAGGTGCCCGACGTCCGGGGCCGCGGCCCCCATCCGGACGTGCGGCCAGTCGCTGCCCCAGGTCAGGCGGTGCGGGCAGGCGTGCAGCCAGGCATCGAAGAAAGGCCGGACGTCAGGATAGTCCGGCGGCGCCTTGGACACGCGCAGCGCGGCAGTCTTCACCCAGATGCCCTCGGCCGCGGCGATCGCGACCACGCGCCGGAACGCGGCGTCGTCCGCGCCGCGCGAGACGTCGAAGTAGCCCAAATGGTCGAGCGACAGCGCCAGGCCCAGCTTCAGGAGGCGCGGCAGTTCCGCCGCCAGCGTGTCGCACGGCGCCCACAGCTGCGCCTGCCAGCCCAGTTGCCTCATGCGGGGCGCGAGCCGGTCCAGCTCCGCGAAGCCGATCACGCCCTTGTACCGTTGGCCCGTGCCGGGCACGGTGACCTCGGTGAAGCGCAGGCCGCGCACGCCGCGGCGGTGCATCGCCTCCAGCTCGGCGTCGGTGGCGGCGGGGTCGGCGACCGCGATGCCGCGCAGCCGCCCGCCGGAAGCGTCCAGCGCGTCGAGCAGGGTGCTGCAATCCATGCCCAGCGCCGAGGCCTGCACCACGACGCCGCGCGCGAAGCCCATGCGATCGAGCAGCGCGAGGTGCGCGGTCGCGGGCGCGAGCGGAGGCGTGTAGCTGCGGTCGGCCGCGAGCGGGTAGCGGTCGAAGGGACCGAACACGTGCGCGTGCGTGTCGCAGGCGCCGGGCGGCGGCAGCCGCCGCGGCACCGAGGGCGTGCGGGGGATCTCGAGGTCCGTCACTTGAGGACCGGCAGCGGCGGCGGCGTGCCCTCGGGCAGGGGCAGCTGGTGCGCGTTGAGCGTCATCGCCACCATGCCGTAGTAGCCGCACAGCGCGGTGAGCTCCACCACGCCCTTGACGCCGAAGCGTTCCAGCGCCCTGGCGTAGGTGGCGTCGCCGACGAAGTGGCTGCGGTGCAGCTCGACGGCGAACCGGTAGACCGTTTCGTCATCCGCGTCCTCGAACGCCGGACGCCGGCCGTGGCGGATGGCCTCGATCACCGCGTCGGGCACGCCGCCCTTGCGCGCCGGCGGCTCGTGCGCGAACCACTCGAACTGGCAGCTCCAGTGGCGCGCGGTGGCGAGGATCGCCAGCTCGCTGTGGCGCGGCGCGAGGCTGGTGCGGTAGCGCAGCAGCTCGCCCAGCTGCTGCCACTTGTCGGCCAGCTCCGGGTTGTGGAGCGCGGCGCGGATCGGGCCGCGCAGCGCGCCGCGCGGCCCGCTCACCACCGCGTCGTGCACGCGGCGCTGCTCGGGCGTCATGTCCTCGAGCGACGGCAGGGGAATCCGGGGCGTATTGCGGTGCGGGTGGGTGCTGTCGGCGCTCATGGCTCGAGTCCAAGTTCCCTGAGGATGTCGGCGGTGTGCTCGCCCAGCAGGGGCGGGGCGCGCTCCGGGCGCAGCGGCGCATTGCGAAAGCGCAGCGGGTTGGCCACCTGCGGCACCTTGACCCCGCTCGCGTGCGGCAGCTCGAACAGCATGCCGCGGTGCCGGACCTGGGGCTCGGCGAAGGCTTCCGGGATGCTGTTGATCGGGCCGCAGGGCACGCCGGCCGCCTCCAGCGCCGCCACCCAGTGGGCGCGGTCCTGCTTGCGCAGTTCGCCCTCGATCATCGGGTTGAGCTGCGCCAGGTTGCGCACGCGCGCCGGATTGGCGGCGAAGCGCTCGTCAGCGGCCCACTCCGGGCGCCCGAGCGCTTCGCAGAACTTGGCGAACTGGCCGTCGTTGCCGACCACGATCACCACCTTGCCGTCGCGGCAGGCAAACACGTCCTGCGGCTGGATGTTCGGGTGCGCATTGCCGCTGCGCCGGGGCGTGTTCCCGGAGACGAGGTAGTTCTGCGCCTGGTTGGCGAGGTAACCCACCTGCACGTCGAGCATGGCGAGATCGATGTGCTCGCCCTCGCCGGTGCGCTCGCGCCGCGCCAGCGCCGCCAGCATGCCGACGGCGGCGTACATGCCGGTCATGAGGTCGGTGATCGGCAGGCCCACCTTCTGCGGGCCGCCGCCGGGCTTGTCGTCGCGCTCGCCGGTGATGCTCATCAGCCCGCCCATGGCCTGGATCAGGAAGTCGTAGGCCGCCTGGTCCTTGCGCGGCCCGGTCTGGCCGAAGCCGGTGACCGAGCAGTAGATGAGGCGGGGATTGATCGCCTTCAGTTCCTCGTAGCCCAGGCCGAAGCGCGCGAGCGTCCCGACCTTGTAGTTCTCCAGCAGGATGTCCGAGCGCGCCGCGAGCGCCTTCACGACGCGCTGCCCCTCCGGCTTGTCCAGTTCCACGGTGATGGAGCGCTTGCCGCGGTTCACCGACAGGAAGTAGCCCGCTTCCCTCGTGTCCCTGCCGTCCGGTCCCTTCAGGAACGGCGGTCCCCAGCTGCGCGTGTCGTCGCCGGCGCCGGGGCGCTCCACCTTGATGACATCCGCGCCCAGGTCCGCGAGCAGCTGGCTCGCCCACGGCCCGGCCATGATGCGCGACAGGTCGAGGACGCGGAGGTGGGAGAGGGGGCCGGGCATCAATGTGGAACTATAAGGCCTGCGCGCTTGACGTAAACTGCGTTGATGAACACCGACTACCGCCAGTTGCGCGTCGCGCTCGACGGCCACGTCGCCGTCCTCACCATGGACGCGCCGCCGGTCAACGCGCTGACGAAGACGCTCAACGACGAGCTCACCCATGCCCTGGACTTGATCTCGGAGACCGACGCCATCCGCTGCGTGGTGCTGACCGGCGCCGGGAAGCAGTTCTGCGCCGGCGCCGACCTGAAGGGCCGCGCCGAAGTCATCAAGGGGCCGGGCGACCTGCTCGCGCATTCCCGCCGCACCCGCGAGTGCTTCCACGCCATCCGCGAATGCGCCAAGCCGGTGGTGGCGGCGATCAACGGCGCGGCGCTCGGCTCCGGGCTTGCCATCGTCGCCTCGGCGGACGTGCTGCTCGCCTCGGAGAACGCGGTGATCGGCGCGCCCGAGGTGGACGTCGGCCTGCTGGGCGGCGGCCGGCATGCCATGCGCCTGTTCGGGCATTCGCGGTTGCGCCGCATGATGCTGACCGGCTACCGCGTGCCGGCGGCGGAGTTGTACCGCCTGGGCGTGATCGAGGCCTGCACCACGCCGGAGGAGCTGATGCCGAAGGCGCTGGAGCTGGCGCAGGCCATCGCCTCGAAGAGCCCGGTCTCCACGCGCATGATCAAGCACAGCCTGAACGTCATCGAGGACATGAGCCTGCGCGACGGCTACCGCTACGAGCAGGACATGACGGCGGCGATCGCGAAGACCGAGGACGCGAAGGAGGCGCAGGCGGCGTTCCGGGAGAAGCGCAAGCCCGAGTTCAAGGGAAGGTAGGCGGCCGCCGATGAAGCTGCACTGGTCGCCGCGTTCGCCCTACGTGCGCAAGGTGATGGCCTGCGCCATCGAGCTGGGCCTCGCGGACCGGCTGGAGAAGGTCCGCTCGCCGGTGGCGATGACCGAGCCCAACCTCGAGCTCATGCGCGAGAACCCGCTCGGGCGGCTGCCGACGCTGGTGACGGACGAGGGCCTGGCGCTGTTCGATTCCATCGTCATCTGCGAGTACCTGGACGGGCTGGCGGGGAACAAGCTGTTTCCTCCGGCCGGACCGGCGCGCATCCAGGCGCTGCGCTGGCACGCGCTGGGCGACGGCATGCTGGACACCGGAATCCTGTGGCGCAACGAGCGCGACAAGCCGGCGGCGCGGCAGACGCCGGAGTGGCTGGGCAACTTCGAGCTGAAGACGCGCAATGCGCTCGACTTCCTGGAGGGCGAGGCCGCGGCGCTCGAGAAGGCGCCGGTGGGCATCGGCCACGTCGCCATCGGCTGCGCGCTGGGCTACCTCGATTTCCGCTTCCAGGACATCCGCTGGCGGGAGAGCCGGCCGGCGATCGCCGGCTGGTACGCGCGCTTCGCCGAGCGCGCGTCCATGAAGGACACGCAGCCCAGCCTGGCCTAGCCGGTCATCCTGCGCTCGGCGAGGAACGCCGAGAGGATGCGGCCGGTGTGGCCGCCGCTCTTGCCGGCGCCTTCGGGCGGGCCCTGGTAGACCACCTTGCCGCCCGCCGCGCCGCCCTCGGGGCCGAGATCGACGATCCAATCGGCTTCCGCCATCACGTCCAGGTTGTGCTCGATCACCACCACGGTGTTGCCGGCATCGACGAGACGGTGCAGCACGCGGATGAGCTTCTCGACATCGGCCATGTGCAGGCCGACGGTGGGCTCGTCGAGCACATACAACGTCCCCGAAATCAGGGACGGACCACGATTTCCGGATCCATTGCCCTTGCCGCCGCGCCGGAAATCGTGGTCCGTCCCTGTTTTGGCCAGTTCGGTGACGAGTTTGAGGCGTTGTGCCTCCCCGCCACTGAGAGTTGGGCTCTGCTGGCCGAGGGTCAGGTAGCCCAGGCCGGTGTCCTGCAGCAGGCGCAGGGCGCGGTGGGTGGAGGGATGCGCGGCGAAGAATTCCACCGCCTCGTCCACGCTCAGGTTGAGCACTTCGCCGATGGTCTTGCCGCGCCAGCGCACCGCCAGGGTCTCGGGGTTGAAGCGCAGCCCGCCGCAGGCCTCGCAGGCGACGCGCACGTCGGGCAGGAAGGACATCTCGATCTTCTTCATGCCCTGGCCCTCGCAGGACTCGCAGCGGCCGCCCTTGGTGTTGAACGAGAAGCGGCTAGCGGACCAGCCGCGCATCTTCGCCTCGGTGGTTTCGGCGAACATGCGCCGGATGGCGTCCCAGAAGCCGACGTAGGTGGCGGGGCAGGAGCGCGGCGTCTTGCCGATCGGGGTCTGGTCCACCTCGAGCACGCGCGCGATCGCCTTGGCGCCCTTGAAGGCCTTGCAGGCGACGGGCTTGCCGGCCTTGGCGCTGTTGTAGAGCACGTCGCGCGCGAGCGTGGACTTGCCGGAACCGGAGACGCCGGTGACCACGGTGAGGCGGCCCAGCGGGACGCGCACGTCCACGTTCTTCAGGTTGTGCAGGCTCGCCTTCACCACCTGCAGCGCATCGGCGTTGCGCGGCACCGGGCGGCGCGGCTGCAGCGGGTGGCGCAGGGGATCCCTGAGGAACTTCCCGGTGAGCGAATCCGCGTGGGCCATGAGGTCGTCGGCGTTGCCGGCGGCGATGACCTGCCCGCCCAGCTTGCCCGCGCCGGGACCCAGGTCTATGACGTGGTGCGCGCGCCGGATGGTGTCCTCGTCGTGCTCCACCACCACCAGGGTATTGCCCTTGGCCTCGAGCTTCTCCAGCACGTCGAGCAGGATCCGGTTGTCGCGCGGGTGCAGGCCGATGGTCGGCTCGTCGAGGATGTAGCACACGCCGCGCAGGTTGGAACCGAGCTGCGCCGCGAGCCGGATACGCTGCGCTTCGCCGCCCGAGAGCGTCGGCGCAGAGCGGTCCAGGGCAAGGTAGCCCAGCCCCACGTCCGCGAGGAAGCCCAGCCGGCTCTTCATTTCCACCAGCAGGTCGCGGGCGATCTCCGCCTCGCGGCCCTTGAGGCCGCTGCCGGAAACCGCCTCGCCCAGGCTCGAGATGGGCAGGCCGCCGTAGTCGGCGATCGTCCTGCCCTTCCAGGTTACCGCCAGCGCTTCCGGGTTCAGGCGCCGGCCCTCGCATTCGGGGCAGGGCTCGTCCAGCTCCAGCCAGTCGATCCAGGAATCGAGCACGTGGTCCTCGGCGCCGGTCCTCGCGCGCTCGTCATCCCATTCCACTTCGTCGATCTTCACCCCGGTGCCGTAGCAGGCGGCGCACCAGCCGTGGCGCGAGTTGTACGAGAACAGGCGCGGATCCAGCTCGGCGAAGCTGCGGCCGCAGGATGGGCAGGCGCGCTTGGTGGAGTAGCTCTCCAGGGCCTTTCCGGCCAGTACCTGCACGCTGCCCTTGCCGAAGTCGAGCGCGGTGGCCAGCAGCTGGCGCAGCGCGGCTTCGCTGCGCGCCTCGACCTTTACCTCGCCCACCGGCAGTTCGATGCTGTGCTCCTTGAAGCGGTCGATGCGGGGGAAGGGCCGCACCGGCAGGAGCTTCCCGTCCACGCGCAGGTGGGCATAGCCCTTCGACCCGGCCCACTTGGCGAGGTCGGTGTAGACGCCCTTGCGGTTCACGATCAGCGGCGCCAGCACGGACACTGTCTTGCCGCGGTGTCCCTTCATGATGCGGGCGAGGATGGCCTCGGCGCTCTGCGGCTGGATCGGCACCGCGCAGTCCGGGCAGTGCTGCGTGCCCAGCTTCACGAACAGCAGGCGCAGGAAGTGGTGGATCTCGGTGAGGGTGCCGACGGTGCTCTTCCTGCCGCCGCGGCTGGTGCGCTGCTCGATCGCCACCGTGGGCGGGATGCCGAAGATCGCGTCCACGTCCGGGCGCGCGGCGCCCTGCACGAACTGGCGGGCGTAGGCGTTGAGGGATTCGAGGTAGCGGCGCTGGCCCTCTGAAAACAGGATGTCGAAGGCGAGGGTCGATTTGCCTGAGCCGGAAACGCCGGTTACCACCGTGAACCGGTTCCTGGGGATCTCA
The DNA here is from genome assembly GCA_964564865.1 of uncultured Bordetella sp. Taxonomy (GTDB): domain Bacteria; phylum Pseudomonadota; class Gammaproteobacteria; order Burkholderiales; family SG8-39; genus RBG-16-66-20. The sequence continues at coordinate 72,290 of CAZMDA010000002.1, forward strand.
ACATCTATGTTCTTGAGGTTGTGTTCCCTGGCTTTATGAATACTGATGGCGTTGCCTAGATACTTTCCGACTGCTTCGCGCGCCATTGGCGCGCGAGGAGCGTTGCCGGCTACTAGATGCGCCGGCAACGATCTCGGGGTGAAGCTTTCTGCGTATTCGCGGAGGGCCTTGCCGGTGTGCGAGGTCGGGTGCTGCATCACATCGGCAGGCACTCCCTCACATACGATCTCTCCACCCGCATCGCCTCCCTCGGGACCGAGGTCGATGATCCAGTCGCTGGCGCGGATCACGTCCAGGTTGTGCTCGATCACCACCATGGAGTGGCCGGCGGCGAGCAGTTGGCGGAAGGCGCGCAGGAGCTTGGCGACGTCGTCGAAGTGCAGGCCGGTCGTCGGCTCATCGAACAGGAACAGCTTCCGGGTCGCGTCCTTGCCGAGGTCAGCCAGGTAGCCAGCCAGCTTCAGGCGCTGGGCCTCGCCACCTGAGAGGGTCGGCACCGGCTGGCCGAGGCGCAAGTAGTCGAGGCCGACGTCGACCAGCGGCTTGAGCCGCGCGTGGAGTTCCTTGTCGTCCTTGAAGAACTCGAGGCCTTCGTGGACGGTCATTTCCAGCACGTCGGCGATGGACTTGCCGCGCACCTGGACTTCCAGCACCTCGGCGCGGAAGCGCTTGCCGTCGCAGTCGGGGCAGCGCAGGTACACATCCGACAGGAACTGCATTTCGACGTGCTCGAAGCCGTTGCCGCCGCAGGCGGGGCAGCGGCCGTTGCCGGAGTTGAAGCTGAAGGTGCCGGCGGTGTACTGGCGCTCCTTCGCTTCCGGCGTCTTCGCGAACAGGTCGCGGATGGCGTCGAAGGCGCCGACGTAGCTGGCCGGGTTGGAGCGGGTGGTCTTGCCGATGGCGGACTGGTCGACCATGACGACTTCGTCGACCAGCTCGGCGCCGCTCAGGGCCTTGTGCGCGCCGGGGGTTTCGGTCGGCTTGCCCTTGGCCTTGCGCAGCGCCGCGTACAGCACGTCCTGCACCAGGGTGGACTTGCCCGAGCCGGAGACGCCGGTGACGCAGACCAGGCGCTGCAGTGGGATGCCGACGTCGATGGCCTTGAGGTTGTGCTCGGTGGCGCCGCTGACCTTGATGAACGCGCGGGGCGCGGTGGCGGGCGGCGCTTCGCCCGCCGTCCTGCGGCCTGAGAGGTAGTCGCCGGTCAGCGTCGTCTTCGTCCGCAACTCGGCCGGGGTGCCGAAGAACACCACCTCGCCGCCGCGCTCGCCGGGGCCGGGGCCCATGTCGAGGAGGCGGTCCGCGGCGAACATGATCTGCGGGTCGTGCTCGACCACCACCAGCGAGTTGCCGGCGTCGCGCAGCCGTTTCATGACGTCGATCACGCGGCCCATGTCCCGCGGGTGCAGGCCGATGGAGGGCTCGTCCAGCACGAACAGGGTGTTGACGAGCGAGGTACCGAGCGCCGTGGTCAGGTTGATGCGTTGCACCTCTCCGCCGGACAGGGTGCGCGACTGGCGATCGAGCGCCAGGTAGCCCAGGCCGACGTCGCAGAGGAACCGCAGGCGCGTGCGGATCTCGCCCAGCAGCAGGTCGGTGGCTTCGTCCAGTGGCGCCGGCAGCTGCAGGCTGTCGAACATCTCCCGGACCGTGGAGATGGGCATCAGCATCAGGTCGTGGATGGACCTGCCCTCGACCTTCCACAGCGTGGCGTCGGGCTTGAGGCGCGTGCCGCCGCAGGCCTCGCACGACGTATAGGACCGGTACTTGGAGAGCAGCACCCGGATGTGCATCTTGTAGGCCTTGCTCTCCAGCCACTTGAAGAAGCGGCCGACGCCGTACCAGATGCCCGGCCAGGACTTCCTCCAGCTCACCCATTCCTTCTCGCCCTCGAGCGTCCAGGCGCGATGCTCGGGCTTCATCTCGTTCCACGGCGTGTCCAGCGGGATGCCGCGCTTCTTGGCGTACTTGACCAGGTCGTCCTGGCATTCCTTGAAGCTGGGGGTCTGCCAGGGGCGCACCGCGCCCTCGCGCAGCGTCTTCTTCTCGTCCGGGATCACCAGGCCGTAGTCCACGCCGATGACGCGGCCGAAGCCGCGGCAGGCCTCGCAGGCGCCGACCGGGGAGTTGAAGGAGAACGCGGCCGGGGTGGGCTCCGAGTAGCTGATGTCGCAGTCGGGGCAGTGCAGGTTGGAGGAAAAGCGGAAGACCTGGTCGTTCTCGCCGTAGACGTTGACCCTGGCCTGGCCGAACTTGAGCGCCGTTTCCAGTGCCTCGATGACCCGCGCCCGCTCCGCGCCGGACTGCCGGAAACGGTCCTGAATGACCTCGATGCGCGCCTTCGAGCGCGAGTGCAGCCGGGTGTAGCCCTGCCGCTCCAGCAGCTGCTCGACCTCGGCTTCCTTGAAGTTCTTCGGGATGTCCACCGGGAAGGTGACCACCAGCCGCTGGTCCGGCAGGGCCGCCAGCGCCGCGTAGATGGAATCCGGCGTGTCCCTCGCCACCGGCTTGCCGCAGCCGCGGCAGGAGAGCTTCGCGGCGCGCGCATAGAGCAGCTTCAGGTGGTCGTTCAGCTCGGTCATCGTGCCCACGGTGGAGCGCGAGGTGCGGACCGGGTTGGTCTGGTCGATGGCGATCGCGGGGGGAATGCCCTCGATGCCGTCCACCTGCGGCTTGTCCATGCGCTCAAGGAACTGGCGCGCGTAGGGGCTGAAGGTCTCGACGTAGCGGCGCTGGCCCTCGGCGTACAGGGTGTCGAAGACCAGCGACGACTTGCCCGAGCCCGAGACGCCGGTGACGACCACCAGCTCGCCGTTCGGGATCGAGAGCGTCAGATTCTTGAGGTTGTTCTGGCGGGCGCCGCGGATGACGATCGCGTCGGCGGCGCCGGGTGCTTCAGGCTTCACCGGCGCCATTCTACGGCCACTTGAAACCGGCGCGCGGACCACCATATCGGCGGATTTCCCGTCGCGCGGCGGGGTTTCGCCAGTGCCCGCCGGCGCGGAACTTTCCCGGCGCGGCCCCGGTCGATGGCAGCGAGCGATGCCGGGCATCCTGCCTGGCCGTATCCACAAAGAGGAGAGCAGACATGTTTGCGAAGAAACTGGCCGTCCTCGGTGCGGCGTGCGCGTTCGCCACGGTTCCCGCCTTTGCGGCGGAGTGGCCGGAGTTCGATCCCCAGCCGGTGACGCTGGAGGAGCCGGCGGAGATGCCGGTGACCGCGGCGACCGCCGGCGAGGACGCGGTCCACGCCTCCAGCGCGGCGTCGGACAAGCCCGCCGACCAGGGCGAGAAGCCGGCCGACTCGCAGTCCTGAGGCGGTGGCGCCGGGGCGGGCACGGCGCAAGGCGCCGTGCTCAGTCCCCGGTGGGGGCAATGCGGTCGTCCATGACGCCGTCGGCGCGCCGGAGGGTTTGCGTCATTCACTTCGCCGGGGAGCGCGAAGGTTCGAAGCGTTGGTGCGACGCAATACCATCTGTAAAGACTTGCCAATGCGCGACAACTTGGCCATATTACGCGGGCTCCGGCGTTCGCCGGCAGCGTTTACGGGGGAGGGGATCGTGAGAATTTCGACGACATTGAAGCTCGGCCTGGTCGCGGCGTCGTTCACTGCCGTTGCCGCGACGGCGCAGGCGCAGACCGTCAGGATCGGCGTGGTGCTGCCGTACACCGGCATCGGCGCGGAACTCGGGCAGCAGGTGGACCGGGGCATCCAGACCTACATGAAGATGAACCCGAACGCGTTCGGGGGCATCAAGGTCGAGATCGTGAAGCGCGACTCGAAGAACCCGAGCGGCGCCGAGGCCAAGACCGCGGTGCAGGAGCTGATCACGCAGGAGAAGGTGGACATCCTCACCGGCTTCATCTACTCGCCCGACGCCATCGCTTCCGCGTCGCTGCTCACCGAGGCGAAGAAGCCCGCCGTGATCATGAACGCGGGCACGGCCTGGATCACCAACCTGTCGCCCATGATCTCGCGGGTGTCGTTCTCGATGTGGCACGCGGGCTACGCCATGGGCGAGGCCGCGGTGAAGATGCTCAATGCCAAGACCGCGGTGGTCGGCTACACCGACTTCCCGCCGGGCAAGGACAGCCTGGACGCGTTCAAGCGCGCCTTCGAGGGGGCCGGCGGCAAGGTGATCGACGCCATCCCGATGGGCGGCGCCGGTCAGGTGCCGGATTTCACGCCCTTCTTCCAGCGCGCCAAGGACCGCAAGCCCGACGTGTTCTTCGTCTTCGTGCCCGCGGGCGACCATACCCTGGCGGCGATCAAGACCTACGGCGCCCTGGGCATGCGCGCGGCCGGCATCAAGCTGATCGGCCCGGGCGACATCACCCAGGACATCAAGCTGCAGGCGATGGGCGACGACGCGGTGGGCCTCATCACCACCCACCACTACAACGCCGACCTGGACAACCCGCACAACAAGCGCTTCGTGGAGACCTGGAAGAAGGAGTTCGGCGCCAACTCGACGCCGGACTTCATGGGCGTGCAGGGCTACGACGGCATGGCCGCCATCGCCCACGCGGTGCGCACGCTGAAGGGCCGCATGGACCCGGACAAGGTGATGGATTCGCTCAAGGGCTGGAAATTCGACGAGAGCCCGCGCGGCCCGATCATGATCGACCCGGCCACCCGGGACATCGTCATGAACGAGTACATCAGCGAGCTGGTGAAGGTGGGCGGCCGCCTGGTGCAGAAGCAGATCGGCGTGCTGCGCGCGGTGAAGGACATGTGCAAGGAGCTCAAGGAAGGGAAGTGCAAGTAGCGCAGGCCGCTTCCACTTCGAAACAACGCCGCCGCCCGCGGTAGCCTGACGGGCGGCGGTTTTTTTTCATGGACCTGGTCAACACTCTCCTGGGCGGCGTCGCCGCCGGCATGGTGCTGTTCATCGTGTCGGTGGGGCTGTCCGTCACCATGGGGTTGATGGGCATCGTCAACCTGGCGCACGGCGCCTTCGCCATGCTGGGCGGCTACGTCATCTCCCTCAGCATGCGGCACTGGGGGGTGCCGTTTCCGGCCGCGCTGCTGCTGGGCTTCGTCGCCATCGCCGCGTTCTCGGTGGTGATGGAGCGCCTGTTCTACTCGCGCCTGTACAAGGCCGGGGAGCTCGACCAGGTGCTGTTCACGATCGGCCTGGTGTTCGTGCTGTCGGCGGCCGTGACGCTGGGCATCGGGCCGACGTCGGTGACGGTTCCGCTCCCGGAGTGGCTCCGCGGCCAGACCGACCTGGGGTTCCTCAAGTACCGCACCTACAGCCTCGCCCTGATCGTGGCGGGCACGCTCATCATGCTCGGCCTGTGGCTCGGATTCGAGCGCACGCGCTTCGGCGCGCGCATCCGCGCCGCGGTGGACAACCGGCGCATGGCGCAGTCCATGGGCGTGGACGTGGGGCGCCTGTTCACCGTCACCTTCGCCTTCGGCAGCGGCCTGGCCGCGGTCGGCGGCGGCCTGGGCGCCGAGATGCTGGGCCTGGACCCCAACTACCCGCTGCGGTATCTCGTCTACTTCCTGATCGTGGTCGCGGTGGGCGGCCTGGGCCGGGTGACCGGGGTGTTCTTCGCCGCGATCCTGATCGGCGTGCTCGATTTCGTGCTCAAGATCTACTTCCCCAAGGGCGGCACGGTCTTCATCTATGCGCTGACCCTGATCCTGCTGCTCGCCCGGCCGCAGGGCCTGTTTGGCAGGAAGGGCGCCTGATGGCCGCGCCGCAGACCGCCGCCGCGCAGCTCGCGCGCCGCCACCGCTTCCAGTGGTGGGAGCTGCTGCCGTGGATCGCCGCCATCGCCGCGTTCTACGCCTTCCCGACCTACCTCGCCTTCGGCACGCAGCTCCTGATCACCATCCTGTTCGCGCTGTCGCTGGACCTGGTGCTGGGCTACGCCGGCATCGTCACCCTCGGCCATGCCGCCTTCTTCGGCGCGGGCGCCTATACGGTCGGCATGCTTGCCTCGCAACTGGGCTGGAACGAACCCTTGTCCGGCCTTCTCGCCGCGGCGGCGGTGGCCGGGCTGATCGGCCTGGTGAGCGGGCTGGTGCTGCTGCGCACGCACGGCCTGACGCTGCTGATGCTGACGCTGTGCACCATGGCGCTGCTGGAGCAGGCGGCGAACATGGGCGCGCACTGGACCGGGGGGTTCGACGGCATTCCGGGCCTGAGCTTCGGCAAGATCTTCGGCCTGTTCTCCTTCGACGTGCTCTACTTCCGCTCGCAGTACCTCTATGTGCTCGCGGTGCTGCTGATCTGCTTCGTGGTGGTGCGCACCCTGGTGTATTCCTCCTTCGGCCAGAGCCTGACCGGGGTGCGCGAGAACCTGCTGCGCATGCACGCGGTCGGCGCGCCGGTGCGCGCGCGCCTGGTGCTCGCCTACACCATCTCGGCGGCGCTGGCCGGCATCGCGGGCGGCCTGTTCACGCAGGCCACCGGCTACGTCAACCTCTCGGCCCTGAGCCTGGAGCGGGCCGCCGGGGTGATGATCATCCTGATCCTGGGCGGCTACGGGCGCCTGTACGGCGCCTTCGTCGGCGCGGTGGCCTACATGGTCCTGGAGCACATGCTCGCCAAGGCCTACCCGACGGCGTGGCAGCTGGGCATCGGCGTGACCCTGATCCTGGTCGCGCTGTACGCGCGCAACGGCATCATCGGCATCGGCGAATCCCTGGTGCGGCGCCTGCGCGGCGGAGGCGCGGCATGAGCACGGCGCGGCTCGAGACGAAGGGGCTGAGCAAGAACTTCGGCGCGCTGGAGGTGGCGCGCGAGGTGAACTTCCGGCTCGATGCCGGCGCGCGGCACGCGCTCATCGGCCCCAACGGCGCAGGCAAGACCACGTTCATCAACCTGCTCACCGGGGCGCTGGCGCCCTCGCGCGGCAGCGTGCTGCTGGAAGGCGAGGACGTCACCGGCCTGGCGCAGGCGACGCGCGTCAAGCGCGGCATCGCGCGCACCTTCCAGATCAACCAGCTGTTCCGCGGCCTGACGGTGCTCGAGAACGTGTGCATCTCGGTGTCCGAGCGCATGGGCCAGGGCGGGGGCATGGTGCGCGCCGCCGGGCGGCGCGCCGGAGTGCTGGACGAGGCCATGCGCCTGATCGGGATGCTGAAGCTGGAGGAGGACGCCGGCCGGCGCATCGTGGAGCTGCCCTACGGCCGGCAGCGCCTGGTGGAGATCGCCATCGCGCTGGGCCTGCAGCCGCGCGTGCTGCTGCTCGACGAGCCGGCCGCGGGCATCCCGAGCGCGGAGACGCACATCCTGCTGGATGCCATCGCGACGCTGCCGCGCGACATCGCCGTGCTCATCATCGAGCACGACATGGACCTGGTGTTCCGCTTCGCCGAGCGCATCACGGTGCTGGTGAGCGGGGCGATCTTCGCCGAGGGCACGCCGCAGGAGATCGCCGCCAACCGCGACGTGCGCGCGGTGTACCTGGGGAGCGCGCTGGATGCCTGAAGCGCTTGCGTTGCAGGGCGTCGGCGCCGGCTACGGCGAGACGCACGTGCTGGAGGACATCAACCTGGCCTTGGGGCAGGGCGAGAGCCTGTCGGTGATCGGGCGCAACGGCGTGGGCAAGTCCACGCTGCTGGAGACGATCATGGGCCACACCACGATGCACGCGGGTTCGATCGCCCTCAACGGGGGCGACGTGTCCGCCTTTCCGCCCCACCGGCGCGCGCTCGCCGGCCTGGGCTACGTGCCGCAGGAACGCGAGATCTTTCCCTCGCTCACCGTGCTGGAGAACCTGGAACTGGGCGCGCGCCCCGGGCCCTGGACGCTGGCGCGGGTGTTCGAGCTGTTCCCCAACCTGAAGGAGCGCCTCGCCAACGCCGGCACCCAGCTCTCCGGCGGCGAGCAGCAGATGCTGGCGGTGGCGCGCGCGCTGCTCACCAACCCCTCCGTGCTGCTGATGGACGAGCCCACCGAGGGCCTGGCGCCGGTGATCGTGCAGGCGCTCACGCAGGTGCTGCTCAAGCTGCGCGGCGAGGGCGGCTTCGCCATCGTCCTGGTGGAGCAGAACAGCCGCGTGGCGCTGGAGTTCTCCGAGCGCACCGTGGTGATGGACCGCGGCCGGATCGTGTACGACGGCGCCTCCGAGCGCCTGCGCCGCGACCCCGACTACCTCGCCAGCCTGATCGCGGCGCAGTAGGCCGCGGGCCCCGCTAGAATCGTCCCATGGCGCTGTCCGCGTTCAATTTCGGCAAGTGGATCGACGAGCACGCGCACCTGCTCAGGCCGCCGGTGGGCAACCAGCAGGTGTTCCTCGAGGCCGAGGACCTGATCGTGATGGTGGTGGGCGGCCCCAACGCGCGCACCGACTACCACGACGATCCCTACGAGGAGTTCTTCTACCAGCTGCGCGGCAACATGACCCTGCGCATCATCGAGGACGGCAAGCCGCGCGACCTGCCGATCCGCGAGGGCGAGATCCTGCTCCTGCCCGGCCATGTGCGCCATTCGCCGCAGCGGCCCGAGCTCGGTTCGGTCGGGCTGGTGGTGGAGAAGATCCGGCCCGCTGGGGTGGACGACGGCTTCGAGTGGTATTGCCCGAAGTGCTGGACGCGGGTGCACCGGATCGAGGTCAACGTGAAGAACATCGTCGCCGACCTGCCGCCGCTGTTCCAGCGGTTCTACGACGGCGAGCGCAAGTGCCCGTCCTGCGGGCACGTCCACCCGGGCAGGGGATGACGCCGAATACGATCGACATGCATTCCCACTTCTTCCCGCGCGAGTGGGAGGACCTGGGCAAGCGCTTCGGCACCCCGGACTGGCCGTGGATGAAGCACCTGGGCGGCGGCAAGGCCATGGTGATGGTGGGCGAGCGCGAGTTCCGCCCGGTCTACTCGGCCTGCTGGGACGCCGGCAGGCGCCTGGAGGAGATGGACCGCGACGGCATCGACCTGCAGGTGATGTGCTCCACGCCGGTGCTGTTCGCCTACGCGCGGCCGCCGGCGCAGGCGGAGTACTGCGCGCAGCTGTTCAACGACGCCGCGCTGGAGCTGGCCGCGGCCGGCAAGGGGCGGCTCCGGACCCTGTGCCAGGTGCCGCTGCAGGACACCGACGCCGCCTGCCGGGAGCTGTCGCGCGCCATGAAGGCGGGGCACCTGGGCGTCCAGATCGGCAACCATGTCGGCGACCGCGACCTCGACGACGAGGGCCTGGTCACCTTCCTGCAGCACTGCGCCGCCGAGGGCGCCGCGGTGCTGGTGCATCCCTGGGACATGATGGGCGGCGAGCGCACCGCGCGCTGGATGATGGGCTGGACGGTGTCCATGCCCGCCGAGACGCAGCTGTCCATCGTGGCCATGATCCTGGGCGGCGCCTTCGACCGGCTGCCGCGCAACCTGCGCCTGTGCTTCGCCCACGGCGGCGGCAGCTTCGCCTTCCTGCTGGGGCGCCTCGAGAATGCCTGGCACAACCGGGACCTCGCGCGCGGAAGGTCGGCGCATCCGCCCAGCCACTACGTGGACCGCTTCAGCGTGGACAGCGCGGTGTTCGATCCCCGGGCGCTGCGCCTGCTGGTCGAGGTGATGGGCGAAGACCGCGTGATGCTGGGCTCGGACTACCCGTTCCCGCTCGGCGAGCAGCGGGTCGGCAAGCTGATCCGCGACATGGCGGACCTGGGCGAGGGCGCGCGGCGCAAGCTCCTCTCGGGCAACGCCGCCCGCTTCCTCGGCCTGCAGGTTCCCGCCTAGGGCACGATCTTCTCGGCCCGGAACCGGCTCAGCAGCCGCACGAACATCTCCTCCGAGTCCACCACGGCGTGGAAGCCGTGCAGGCGCGACTTGGTGACGCTGGACATCACGTCCCAGTTGCAGCCGAACACGTAGTCGCCGAACGGCCAGGCCACCACCTCGTCGAAGCGGAACGGCTGCAGGCCGTGCTTCGCCACCAGCGCATCCCACAGCGCGCCCTGGCCGCCCATGGTCTTCACCAGCGACATCGGCTCGGGATCGCCCGCCGGCATGTCGAACACCTCCGCCAGGCGCGGCCACAGCCGGCTCCAGCGGAAGTAGTCGCCGTTGGTGATGTTGTAGGCCTGGTTGGCGCAGCGCGGCTCGGTCGCCGCCCAGTAGGCGGACTCGGCGAAATGCGCCGAATCGGTCACCTGGTAGATCGTGTTCCACGCGGTGCCCGGGAACGAGAACGGCAGCCCCTGGGCCTTGCGCAGGGCGGCGTAGACCGCGATCACGGGCACGATGCTCATCGCGGTCCCCGGGGCGAAGCCGCACAGGGTCTGCGGGCGCAGCTCGGTCCAGCTCCAGCGCTTGCCGCGCTGGAACGCGGTCAGCCAGTCGATCTGGTCGAAGTAGAAGTTCGGGCCGGCATGGCGCGGGTCGGTTTCCCGCGCCGGGGTGGGGTAAGGTCCGAGGTGCGTCCCGTAGTACTTGGTCCCGGTCACCAGCACCACCCGCTGCAGGCCGGGCGCGACGGCCTCCACGGCCGAGACCGCGTTCACCAGCATGTCCCGGTTGGGGTCGATGTTGGCAGCGTACCCGGCGGCGGCGCCCGCCGAAGGCTGGAACGCGGCGTAGAAGAGGTGGGTCGCATCCCGCAGTTCCGCGAGTTTCGCCGCCGCTCCCGGACGATCGAGCAGGTCCACCGCGATATGGCGCACGTTGCCCGCGTCCACGCCCCGCCGGCGCGACAGCCCGACCACCTGCCAGTCCGGCAGCCCGGCCAGCCGCTCGACGATGTAGCGGCCGATGACGCCCTGCGCGCCGACGACGACGGCTGTGTTCATTTCGCCACGCCGCAGCGCATCTGAAACCTTTTTGCGACTCGCGCGTTGTCCATGTCATCCCCGTGTAAGAAACTGCGGGAAGGATACGAGGAAACACCCATGGACTTCATCCGCCGCCTGTTCCGCCCCTTCGAGCGCCGCCGCTGGGCGCGCGTGCGCGCGGGCTATGGGGTGGAAGTCCTGTTCGCCGGCTGGGTCGACCTGCCCAAGCCCCTGAAGGAGCGCAAGGCGCATAAAATCCCCGGCAAATGAGCCGGGACCGGGCGATCGCCCGCGCAGAGCGCTACTTCGACGACGGCCGGTTCCTCGAGGACCTGGCCCGGCGCGTCGCCATCCCCACCGAGAGCCAGAACCCGGACCGCGGCGCGGAGCTCGGGCGCTACCTCTCCGAGGAAATGTCCGAGTCGCTGGAGCGCCTCGGCTTCCAGTGCCGCATCTACCCCAATCCCGACGGCAAGCACGGCCCCTTCCTCATCGCCGAGCGGATCGAAGCGGCTGATCTGCCGACGGTTTTCACCTACGCCCACGGCGACGTGATCCGCGGCCAGGAAGGGTCCTGGCGCGCCGGCATCGAACCCTGGAAGACCGTGGTGGAGGGCGAGCGCATCTATGGCCGCGGCACCGCCGACAACAAGGGCCAGCACACCATCAACATCGGCGCCATGGCCGCTGTGCTGGCCGAGCGCGGGAAACTGGGCTTCAACGTCAAGTTCCTGGTCGAGACCGGGGAGGAAATGGGCTCGCCCGGCCTGCGCGAGTTCTGCAGCCAGCATCGGGACGAGCTGAAGGCGGACGTGCTCATCGCCTCCGACGGCCCCCGGGTTTCGCCCGGCCGCCCGACCCTGTTCCTCGGTTCCCGCGGCGCGCTCAACATGGACCTCGTCGTGGACCTGCGCGAGGGCGGCCATCACTCCGGCAACTGGGGCGGGCTGCTCGCCAATCCCGGGATCATCCTCGCCCAGGCGCTCGCGACCATCACCGGCCCGAAAGGCGAGATCCGGGTGCCCGAGTGGCGGCCCGATACCCTGACGGCCCGAGTCAAGGAAGTGCTGGCGGACATCGAGGTGGACGGCGGGGAGGATGCGCCCGCCATCGATACCGGCTGGGGCGAACCGGGCCTCACGCCTTCCGAGCGCGTGTTCGGCTGGCCCAGCTTCGAGGTGCTCGCCTTCACCTGCGGCAACCCGGACCGGCCGGTGAACGCCATCCCGCCGCGGGCGAGCTGCCATTGCCAGCTGCGCACGGTGGTGGGCATCGATTCGGCGGACGTGGTGCCGGCGCTGCAGCGGCACCTGGACAGGCACGGGTTCCCGATGGTCAAGGTGTCGCGGGCGCGGGCGGAGTTGATGCACCCGACGCGGCTGGACCCGGACCATCCCTGGGTGAGGTGGGCCGCCGGTTCGCTGGAGAAGACGTCCGGGAAGAAGGCGGCGATCCTGCCCAATCTCGGCGGCTCGTTGCCGAATGACATTTTCGCTGACCTCCTTGGCCTGCCGACGGTGTGGGTGCCGCATTCCTACGCGTCGTGCAGCCAGCATGCGCCGAACGAGCACCTGCTCGCGCCGGTGGCGCGCGATGCGCTCCGGCTGATGGCGGGGGTGTGGTGGGACCTGGGCGAGAAGGCGGCGGTACCGCGGGGCTAGGGCAAATGTGCACGGTCGTGCACATCGGGTGGCGGTCGTCCATGCAGGTTCGCGCGAGGCGGCGGGCGAGGCGTCGGCCAGCGGTTAGACTGACGTGACCAACCGAGGAGATTCCCGATGATGAAGCTAGTCAAGCTGCTGGCGATGGCAGCGTCGCTCGGCATTGCCGCCTCGCCGGCATATGCGCAGACCTATCCTGCGAACGTGGTGAAGATCATCGTGCCCCAGGCGCCAGGGGGTGCCACGGACGTGTTCGCGCGCTACCTGGGCCAGAAGCTGGGCGATCGCTGGGGGCAATCGGTCGTCATCGAGAACCGCGCGGGCGCGGCCGGCATCGTCGGCACGGATGCGGTGGCCAAGGCGGCGCCGGACGGCTACACGCTGCTGTTCACCTATGAGGGCTCCCAGGCGATCAACCAGAGCCTGTACAGCCGGGTGCCGTACGACGGCGTCAAGGATTTCGCCACCATCGCCACCGCCGCGACCACGCCGTTCTTCCTCGTCGTCGGCGGCCAGTCGCCGATCAAGGACTTCCCCGACCTGATCGCGCGGGCGAAGGCGAAGCCGGGCGGCGTCACCTACGCCACCTCCGGCAGCGGGTCCATCAACCACCTGCTCTCGGAGTCGCTTAAGGCCGAGGCCGGCATCGACATGCTGCACGTGCCCTACAAGGGGATCGCCGGCGCCCTGGCCGACGTCATGGGCGGCACGGTGGACAACGCCTTCGCCTCCGTGCCCTCGGCGATCGGGATGATCCGGGGCGGAAAGCTGCGGGCGATCGCGGTCTCGAGCGCGAAGCGCGTCGCCGCGATGCCGGATGTCCCGAGCATCGCGGAGCGCGGCTACCCGAAGTTCAACATCAATCCGTGGTGGGGCCTGCTCGGGCCCGCCGGCATGCCGAAGGCGATCGTGGACAAGATCAATGCCGACGTGGCGCAGATCCTGCGCACCCCGGATGCGGAGGCGTTCTTCGCCAAGACCGGCGCGGAAGTGCTGCTCTCCAGCCCGGAGGCCTTCCAGAAGATGCTCGAGGCGGACGTCGCGCGCTGGGCGAGGGTGGTCAAGGCATCGGGGGCCAAGGTCGACTGATGCCCAGGTCCACGGTCTACCTGCACGTCGATCGAGTAGATGCCGGGGTGGTGGCCGCCGCGCGCGCGGCCAGCGTGTCCGACCTGCATGAGGCGATGGGCGGCGCCGCGGGCAAGCAGGCCACCATGGCACCCGGCATGCGCCCGCTGCTGCCTGGCATGCGCATCGCCGGCCCCGCGGTCACGGCGTGGTGCTCCGCGGGCGACAACCTCATGATGCACCGGGCCCTGTCGCTCGCGCGGCCGGGGGACGTGCTGGTCGTGCAGGCGACCGATGGCGGCGCCCAGTGGGGCGACATCGCGGCCTACTACGCCAGGAAGCTCGGCCTTGCGGGGATCGTGGTGGACGGGTTCATCCGCGACATCGACGAGCTCGTGGCCATGCAGTCGCCCGTGTGGTCGACGCGGATCGGGCCGAGCAGCCCGCAGAAGACCGGCCATGGGACGGTCAACGCGCCGATCGTTTGCGCCGGCGTGCGCGTCGAGCCCGGCGACCTCGTGGTGGCCGACGGCGACGGCGTCATCGTGGTGCCGAAGGCGGTCGCGGCGTCCATCGTGGAAACGGCGCGGCAGCGGATGGCGCGCGAGCAGGGGCAACGCGCGCAGATCGACGCCGGCGGGCTGCCCTGGGTGCTGCACGGCGGGGCGGACAACTACACCCGGATCGACGTCGAGGAGATCGACGCGCCGTGGTCGCCCGCCGGCCGGCAGCCCTGATCGAACGGCGACCGTGCCCCGGGCGGTACTGCGGGGCTGGGGCAAATGTGCACGATCGTGCACATTTTGCGGCTGCGCAGGGATGTCGGAACCTTCAGAACCAAGCCCTGCGGCAGGCGGTCTGAACACCTTTCCCACGAGATAATGCGTCCATGAACCCTCGTTCGCTTCTTCCAGGGCTGCTCGCACTCGCCACCGCGACCGCCCACGCCCAGACCTACCGGTCGGAGGAACACAGCTTCACCGTCACCCGGGTCGTCTCCGGCCTGAGCCACCCCTGGGCGCTCGCCTTCCTGCCTGACGGCCGGATGCTGATCACGGAGCGCGAAGGCCGCCTGCGGATCGCCAGGGACGGCAAGCTGGAGCCGCAGCCGGTCGCCGGCCTGCCGCAGGTGACCCCGCACGGCCAGGGCGGGCTGATGGACGTGGTGCTGCATCCCAACTACGCGCAGAACCAGCTCGTCTACTGGAGCTACTCGGCACGCGGCAACGACGGGGTCGGCACCGAGGTCGCGCGCGGCAAGCTGGTGGGGAACAAGGTCGAGGGCGCGGAGGTGATCTTCCGCCAGAGCCCGAAGGGCGGCGCCGGACGGCACTTCGGTTCGCGGTTGGTGTTCGACCGCGCCGGGTTCCTCTACATCGCGCTGGGCGACCGCGGCGAGCAGGACCGCGCGCAGAAGCCGGACGACCATGCCGGCTCGGTGATCCGGCTGCACGACGACGGCAAGGTGCCGAAGGACAACCCGTTCGTCGGCAAGGCGGGCTGGAAGCCGGAGAAGTACACGCTGGGCAACCGCAACCAGCAGGGTGCGGCGCTGCACCCGGGGACCGGCGTGCTGTGGACGCACGAGCACGGCCCGCAGGGCGGCGACGAGGTGAACGTGATCCGTGCCGGGACCAACTACGGCTGGCCGGTGATCACCTACGGCGTCAACTACGGCATCGGGACGAAGATCGGCGAGGGCACGGCGAAGGCCGGCATGGCGCAGCCGGTGCACAAGTGGGTGCCCTCCATCGCGCCCTCGGGGATGGCGTTCTATGCCGGGGACAAGTTCCCGCGCTGGAAGGGCGACCTGTTCGTGGGCTCGCTCAAGGACCAGATGCTGGTGCGCCTGAAGCTGGAGGGCGAGAAGGTGGTGAAGGAGGAACGGATGCTGCGCGGCGTGATGGGGCGGATCCGGGACGTCAGGACGGGACCCGACGGGTTCCTGTACGTGGTGACCGACGAGCCGATCGGCATCGTCGCGAGAATCGAACCCGCAAACTAGTCGGATAACGACAACCAGAAAGAGCCATGGCGAAATACGTCTACACCATGCGCCGGGTCGGCAAGATCGTGCCGCCGCAGCGCGCAATCCTGAAGAGCATCAACCTGAACTTCTTCCCCGGCGCCAAGATCGGCGTGCTGGGCCTGAACGGCTCGGGCAAGTCCACGCTGCTCCGGATCATGGCCGGCGAGGACGACAACTACGAGGGCGAGGTGGTGCGCATGCCCGGCATCCAGGTCGGCTACCTGCCGCAGGAGCCGGCGCTGGACCCGAAGAAGACGGTGCGCGAGACGGTGGAGGAGGCGCGCGGCGAGTTGGCCGAGGCGAAGAAGCAGCTGGAGGCGGTCTACGCCGCGTACTCCGAGGAGGGCGCGGACTTCGACAAGCTCGCCGCCGAGCAGGCGCGGCTGGAGGCGATCGTGAACGCCGCCGGCGAAGGCGGCCAGGAGCTGGAGATCGCCGCCGACGCGCTGCGCCTGCCGCCCTGGGAGCAGAAGGTCGAGGTGCTCTCGGGCGGCGAGAAGCGCCGGGTCGCGCTGTGCCGGCTCCTGCTGCAGAAGCCGGACCTGCTGCTGCTGGACGAGCCCACCAACCACCTGGACGCCGAGAGCGTGGACTGGCTGGAGCAGTTCCTGCAGCGCTTCCCGGGCACCGTGGTGGCGGTGACCCACGACCGCTACTTCCTGGACAACGCCGCCGGCTGGATCCTGGAGCTGGACCGCGGCATGGGCATTCCCTGGGAGGGCAACTATTCCTCCTGGCTGGAGCAGAAGGAGAAGCGCCTGGAAGTGGAGGCGAAGCAGGAGGAGGCGCGCATCAAGTCCATGAAGGCGGAGCTGGAGTGGGTGCGGCAGAACGCCAAGGGCCGGCAGGTGAAGTCCAAGGCGCGCCTGGCGCGCTTCGAGGAGCTGTCGCAGTACGAGCACCAGCAGCGCAACGAGACCCAGGAGATCTTCATCCCGGTCGCCGAGCGCCTGGGCAACGAGGTGATCGAGTTCAAGGACGTGTCCAAGGGCTTCGGCGATCGCCTCCTGATCGACAAGCTGTCCTTCATGGTGCCCCCGGGCGCCATCGTCGGCATCATCGGCCCCAACGGCGCCGGCAAGTCCACGCTGTTCCGCATGATCCTCGGCAAGGAGAAGCCGGCCTCGGGCCAGATCGCCATCGGCAAGACGGTGAAGATCGCGCACGTGGACCAGTCGCGCGACGCGCTGCAGTCCGAGAAGACGGTGTTCGAGGACGTGTGCGGCGGCCAGGATACCATCACCGTGGGCAGGTTCCAGATGCCCTCGCGGTCCTACCTCGCGCGCTTCAACTTCCGCGGCGCCGACCAGCAGAAGAAGGTGGGCATGCTCTCGGGCGGCGAGCGCGGCCGCCTGCAGCTCGCCAAGCAGCTGGTCTCAGGGGCCAACGTGCTGCTGCTGGACGAACCTTCGAACGACCTCGACGTGGAAACCCTGCGCGCGCTCGAAGAGGCGCTGCTGGAGTTCGCGGGCAGCGTGCTGGTGATCTCGCACGACCGCTGGTTCCTCGACCGCATCGCCACCCACATCCTCGCCTTCGAGGGCGAGTCGGTGGTGACCTTCTTCCCCGGCAACTACCAGGAGTACGAGGCCGACAAGAAGAAGCGCCTGGGCGAGGAGGGCGCGCGCCCCCATCGCCTGCGCTTCAAGGCCCTGAAGGCGTAAGGAGAGGGAAGGCGCTGAAGACGCCGGGCTCGCCGACCGGCGCCGCCGCGGCAAGGTGCTGCGGGCCTAGCTCGTCGAGCGAGTTCACGCCCAGCAGCGCGAGGCAGACGCGGATTTCCTCTTCCAGCAGCTCCAGCGCGCGCACCAGGCCCGGCTCGCCCGCGGCCGCCAGTCCGAGGCAGGGCAGGCGCCCGAGACCCACGGTCTTCGCCCCCAGCGCGATCGCCTTCACCACGTCCGAGCCGCGCATGAAGCCGCCGTCCACCCAGACCTCGGCTTTCCCGTCCACGGCCGCGACCACCTGCGGCAGCACCGTGGTGCTGCCCAGGCCGTGGTCCAGCTGCCGGCCGCCATGGTTGGAGACGTAGACCACCTCCACGCCGTGCTCCACCGCGAGCGCCGCGTCCTCGGCGGTGGCGATGCCCTTGAGGATCAGGGGGAACTCCGGGTGGCGGTCCTTGAAGCGCCGGACGTGGTCCCAGCTGAGCGCAGCCTGGAACGCGGCACCCTGCGCGGCATTCGCGCGCCAGGGCTTGACGAAGCGGCCCAGCAGGTCGCGCTCGCGGCGGCTGTAGTGGGCGGAGTCCACCGTGTAGCAGAACGCGACGTAGCCGTGGTCGCGGGCGCGCCGGATGTGGTCCTCCACCCAGGCCTCGTCGCCGCGGACATAGAGCTGGAACACGCGCGTGGCGTCGGAGGCCGCGGCGGTGGCTTCCAGGCCGGGCTGGCAGACCGACGAGAGCACCTGCGGCACGCCGAAGCGCGCCGCGCCGCGCGCCGCGGTGGCGGCGCCGCCCTCGACCAGCGATTCCAGCCCGCCGATGGGTGCCAGCATCACCGGGAGGCGCATGCGCTTGCCGACGCGGGGCGCGAGGAACGGGGCGCTCGCATCCAGCTGGCGCATGTCGCGCAGCACGCGCGGGCGGAAGGCGATCGAATCCAGCGCCTGGCGGTTGCGCTTCAGCGTGGTCTCGGTCTCGGTGCCGCCGACGAGGTAGGCCCAGGGCCCTGGCGCGAGCCGGCGCCGCGCCGCAGCGACGATCTCCTGCAGGGTGAGAAACTCCTCGGTGGCGGGCGCGTTCATCGAGGCAGGAATCTAGCATCGAAGGGTAGACTTGCGGCTGCGCAGGACCACCCCGTTTCGAACAGGAGCCGGACTTGAAGCTGCTGACCTACCGCCTGAAAAAGGGCGGCGCGCCGCGCGTCGGCGTATTGCTCGAGGGCGACCGCATCGCCCCGCTGGCGGCGCCGGACATGCTGGCCGTGATCGCGGCGGGGCGCAAGGCGATCAGGGTGCCGAAGACAGGCACCCGGGGCCTGGTGCCGCTGTCGGCGGTGAAGCTGCTGGCGCCGATCCCGCGCCCGCGCAAGAACGTGTTCTGCGTCGGCTGGAACTACCTGGAGCACTTCCAGGAAGGGGCGAAGTCGCGCGCGCCGGGCGTGGAGCTGCCCGCGCACCCGACCTTCTTCACCAAGGCGCCGACCACAGTGAACGGGCCCTACGACCGGGTGCCCCTGCACGCGGGCGTGACGCAGAAGGTGGACTGGGAGGTGGAGCTGGGCGTGATCATCGGCAAGGGCGGCACCAACATCTCCGAAGCCAGCGCCATGAAGCACATCTTCGGCTACTGCGTCATCAACGACGTCTCGGCGCGCGAGATCCAGCGCCAGCACGGCAACCAGTGGTTCAAGGGCAAGAGCCTGGACGGGCACTGCCCGATGGGGCCCTGGATCGTCACCGCCGACGAGCTGAAGGACCCGTTCAACCTGGAGGTGCAGACGCGCGTCAACGGCGTCGTCAAGCAGAGCTCCAACACGCGGCACATGTACTTCAAGCTCCCGCGCATCATCGCCTCGCTCTCGGCCGGGCTGACCCTCGAGCCCGGCGACATCATCTCCACCGGCACGCCCGAGGGCGTCGGCCACGCCCGCACCCCGCCGGAGTTCCTGAAGAAAGGCGACCTGCTCGAGACCGAGATCAAGGGCCTCGGCCTGCTCCGGAACCGGATCGGCTAGCGCTTCCCCTTCTTCAGGGCGGCGAAGGCTTCGTCGACGGCGCCGAGGGTGCGGTCCACCTCGGCGTCGCTGTGAACGATGGAGATGTAGATCTTCTCGTTCGGGTTGACCAGGATGCCGCGGCGGATCATCTCGCAGGCCCAGCGGTAGCCGAGGTCCTTGTCCGCGGTGGTGAGGTCCATCCAGTTGCGCAGGGGCTTGCGCGCCGTGAAGCGCACGCCAAACACCGCGTCCTCGCCCGGGCACTGCACGGCGAAGCCGTGCTTCGCGCCCGCCTCCTCGATGCCCTTCCTCAGGCGCGAGCCGATGGCGTGCAGGCGGTCGTAGACCCCGGGTTTCGCCAGCACCTCCAGCGCCGCGACGCCCGCCGCGGCGCAGACTGGGTTGCCGTTCAGGGTGTTGGTGGCCCACACCACCTCGGCGCGATTGCGCTTGCGCGCATCCAGCACCTGCATCACATCCGCGCCGCCGGCGATCGCCGCCAGCGCAAAGCCGCCGCTCACCGCCTTGCCGTAGCAGGCCATGTCCGGCACCACGCCGTACTTCTCCTGCGCCCCGCCCCAGGCGATGCGGAAGCCGGTCACGATCTCGTCGAAGATGAGCACGATGCCGTGCTTCTTTGTCACCTCGCGCACCGCCTGCAGGAACCCGGGCTCGGGCAGAAGGACGCGCTGCAGCGGCTCGACGATCACCGCCGCCAGTTCCTTGGCGTGGCGCTCGATCATCTCGACGGCCTTCGCCGCATCATTGAACGGGCTCACCAGCACCAGCTCGCCCGCCATCGCCGGCACGCCCACGGAGTCGGGCCTGGAGCGCGGGTAGTCGGAGGGCGTCGAGGGCACCGTGCCCCACAGGCCGTAGTCGTGCATGCCGTGCCAGGCGCCCTCGAACTTCATCACCTTGTCGCGCCCGGTGCGCGCGCGCGCGATGCGCAGCGCGTAGAACGTGGCCTCGGTGCCCGAGCCGGTGTAGAGCACCTCGTCGGCGCAGGGCACCGCGTCCACGATCTTCCGCGCCAGCCGGATTTCCGGTTCGTTGAGGAAGAAGTAGGTGGTGCCCTTGGGCAGCTGCGCCTGCACCGCCGCGATCACCTCCGGGTGCGCGTGGCCGAGCAGCGCCGGGCCGGAGGAGAGGTGATAGTCGATGTACTCCCGCCCGGCGACGTCCCAGACGCGGCTGCCTTCGCCGCGCGCGACCACCAGGTTCAGGTCCGCGGGGAGCTGGAACAGGCCCAGGCCGCCGCCGGCGAGGTAGCGGCCGGCGTCGGCAAGAAGGGCGGTCTGCGCGGCGAGCGCGGCATTGTCGGTGTTCAAGCGGCCTCCTGGTCGTGGTTCATTGCATGGTCGCGCCGGGGCGGCCGAGCGCATCCTCGGCCAGCCGGCGCACGATCCATTCGTAGGCGTCGTCCACCGAATCGGTGCGGTGCACCAGGCCGAGGTCGCGCGCCTCGATCATGCCGTGGCGCACCAGGGCGTCGAAGTTGATCACTTCCTTCCAGTACTCGGTGCCGAAGAGCACGATCGGCATCGGCTTGGTCATGCGCCGGGTCTGCACCAGCGTCAGCACCTCGAACAGCTCGTCCAGCGTGCCGTAGCCGCCGGGGAACACCACCATCGCCTTCGCCATGTAGGCGAGCCAGAACTTGCGCATGAAGAAGTAATGGAAGTGGAACGACAGCTCCCGCGTCACGTGCGGATTGACCGCCTCCTCGCGCGGCAGCGAGATCGTCAGCCCGACGTTGCGGCCCCGCGCCTCCGAGGCGCCGCGGTTGGCCGCCTCCATGATGCCCGGGCCGCCGCCGGTGCAGACCACGAAGCGGCGCTGGTGCGCGGGGTCCAGCGCCTTGGACCAGGTGGTCAGGCGCGAGGCCAGCGCGCGCGCCGCCTCGTACCAGGGCGAGCCCTCGCGCACGCGCGCCGAGCCGAAGAACACGATCGTGTCCTCGACGCCCTCCCGCTCCAGCCGCGCCTTGGGCTCGAGGTACTCCGCCAGGATGCGCAGCGCGCGCGCCTCCCTGCTGTTGATGAACTGCGGGTCGCGGTAGGACTTGGTCGGCTTCACCCACGCCCTTCAAATGGCATCTTCGTGGCCTTGATGGTCATGAACAGCACGTTGGTCTCGATGGGGAAACCGGCCATGTGCGCCACCGCCTGCCCGACGTGGGCCACGTCCATCAGCGGCTCGACCTTGATCTCGCCGTCGGCCTGGGGTACGCCCTTGGCCATGCGCTCGGCCATCTCGGTGCGCGCGTTGCCGATGTCGATCTGGCCCACCGCGATGTCGTACTTGCGGCCGTCCAGGGCGCCGCTCTTCGTCAACCCCGTCACCGCGTGCTTGGTGGCGGTGTAGGGCGCCGAGCCCGGGCGCGGCGCGTGCGCCGAAATCGAGCCGTTGTTGATGATGCGGCCGCCGCGTGGCGACTGGTCCTTCATCACCCGGAACGCCTCCTGCATGCACAGGAACATGCCGGTGAGGTTGATGTCCACGACGTACTGCCACTTCTCCAGCGTCAGTTCCTCGAAGGAGCTGCCCGGCGCATTGACGCCGGCGTTGTTGAACAGGCAGTCGACGCGGCCCCATTTCTGCTTCACTGCCGCGAAGAGCGCCTTCACCGACTCCTGCTTCGAGACGTCGGTCGGCACGCATAGCGCGCGCTCGCCGGCGCCGGATTCCCGCGCCGCCTGCTCCAGCACGTCCTTGCGCCGCCCGGCGAGGGCGACGTTCCAGCCATCCTTCAGCAGCGCCAGCGCCGCGGCCTTGCCGACGCCGCTGCCGGCGCCGGTGACGATTGCGATCCTTGCCATGTGCGGTTCCCTCGCGTGGACAGGCGCGAATGGTAACGCAGGCCCGACGGCCGGAAGCGGTTCAGGAGCGCTCGCCCCGCCGCTGCGGGCGGTCGTTTCGCGCCTCGCTGCGGGGCTGGCCCCGCGGCGCCGGGGCGTGCTCGCGCCGAGGCTCCGCATGGGGCCTTGCCCGGGGCGCGTCTGGACGCAGGACTTCCTGGCGCCGGACCTCCGGCCTGGGCGCCTGGATCGGCTGCACCTGAACCTGCGGCACCTGCACCCGCGCCGGCTCGCGCCGGTGCTCGAGCAGGTGCTCAGGCCGGTGTTCAGACCGACGTTCTGGCCGATGCTCTGGCCAGCCGTGCGCCTCGCGGCGCGGCCGAGGCGATTCGATGGCGCGCGCGGGCGGCGGCGCCGCGGGGCGCATTTCCACGACCCGGCGTTCCGCCACCGGCCGCTCGACCACGCGGTGCTCGATCACCCGCCGCTCCGGGAAGCGATCGCGGCGGGGCTCGTGGCGCCAGTGGCCCGGCGCGAGGTGCAGGTGCCGGTGCGCATGGACGTAGTGGTTGTGCACGTGCACCACGCGCACCTGCCGGTGATGCCAGTCCACGCCGCCGAAGAAGAAGCCGAACGACAGCCGCGCCGGCGCGCCCCACCAGAACGCCACCGAGACGCCCGGGTGATGCACCCGCACGTAGCCCGGCCATGGCGCCCAGTAGACCGGCCGGTAGGCCGGCCACCACCACGGCCCGTACACCACCAGCGGATCGTAGTAGGGCACGTAGACCAGGTGCGGCTGGACCGGGGCGATGGCGATCGCCTGGCCCTGCGGCTGCACCAGGATGCGCTCGTCCGAGCGCAGGTGGCCGGCGGCATGGGCGCGGCGGCGCAACTGCTGCACCGTGTCCATGACCTGCGGTTCCCGGGCGAGGAAGGCTTCGCCCAGCGCGCGCGTCCAGTCCAGCTTCTCGTCCATGCGCTGCAGCAGGTGCGGGAAGGCGAGCAGGGATTTCACGCTCGGATCCCAGTCCTGGCCGTCCGCGGCGCGCACGGCCTCGTCGCCGGCGAGGTGCGGGTTGGCACGCGACCAGCGGGCCGCCTCGACCACGTCGGCCGGGTAGGTCGCCGCCATCAGCACCTGCGACAGCAGGGAATCGGGATACAGCGCGACCGGCGCCAGCAGGCGATCCAGCTCGGGCTGCGAGAAGCGATCCTGCGCCGGCGCGGGGGCCGGGGCGAGGAGCAGCGCCGAGAGCAGGGCGGCAACGAACGTCCGGAGCATCGTCATGAGCGCCTCCTTAGGGCTGACGACGATTGGACCTCCTTCAGTTCATGCGCACCCGCTCAAATTGCAACCACTTGTTACGGCCGTCGCCCGGGGGCGACGCCGTTCCCTCGCCGCGCGGCTACTCCACCTTGGCGCCGCAGCCCTTGATCGCCCGCTCGATGCGGGGCGCCTCGGCCAGGATCTCGGCGGCGAAGGCCTCGGGCGAGGCCGAGGGCAGCGCGTCCATGCCCTGCGAGGCGATCTTCTCCTTCACCTCGGGCTTGGACAGGCCGCGCACCGCGGCGGCGTGGAGCTTGCGCACGATCTCCATCGGCGTGCCGGCGGGCACGTGCAGGCCGAACCAGAACGTGGACTCGAAGCCCGGCAGCCCGGCTTCCTCCGCCCCCGGGATGCCGGGGATGGAAGGCGAGGCCTTGTTCAGGCTCACCACCAGCGGCCGCATGCGGTTCGCCTTGATGAAGCCGGTCACGGTGGGCGAGGTGGCGAACATCATCTGCGTGTCGCCCGCCAGCAGCGACTGCGAGGCCGGGCCGCCGCCCTTGAACTGCACCGAGGTGATCTTCACGCCCGCCGCCGCCTCGAAGGCGCAGGCCGCCAGGTGCGGCGCCGAGCCGAAGCCGGCCGAGGCGTTGAACAGCTTGCCCGGGTTCGCCCTGGCGAAGGCCACCAGCTCGCGCAGGGTCTTGAACGGGGTGTCGTTGTTCACCACCAGCACCGTGGCGCCGTTGGCCACCCGCGACACCGGGATGAAGTCCTTGAAGTCGTACGCCAGGTTCTTGTACAGGTTCTTGTTGATGGCGTGGTTGCCCTGGTTGAGGATGGTGTAGCCGTCGGGCACCGACTTGGCGACGAACTCCGAGGCGATCGAGCCGCCGGCGCCGGGCTTGTTCTCGACGATCACGTTCGCCTTCAGTTCCTTGCCCAGCTCGTCGGCGATGAGGCGGGTGGTGAAGTCCCCCGAGCCGCCCGGGGGGTAGCCGACCACGATGCGGATCGGCTTGACCGGGTAGTCCGCCTGCGCGAACAGGGCCGTCGAGGCGGCCAGCAGCGTGATGCCGATGATGCCCTTCATGTCGTCACCTCCCGTGAAATTGCGGCGTCCTCTTCTCCATGAAGGCCTTGCGGCCCTCCTTGTGGTCCTCGCTGGCGAAGCAGGCTTCCACCATCTGCATCGCCTTCTTCATGTCGCGCTCCTCCGGGTCCTTCAGGCCCTGCTGCACGGCGAACTTGGCCGCGGCGACGGTGAGCGGGGCGTTCTCGGCGATCAGCCTGCAGGTCTCGGCGGTGGCGCCCTCGAGCTCGGCCACCGGCACCACGCGCGAGACGAAGCCCATGCGCAGCGCCTCGGCGGCGCCGAACTTCTTCGCCGTGGCGAAGATCTCCAGGGTGTTGGCGGCGCCGATCACGTTCATGAAGCGGCGCACGCCCGAGGGGCTGTAGCCCAGCCCCAGGCGCGCCGCCGGCATGCGGAACACCGCGTCCTCGGCGCAGATGCGCAGGTCGCAGGCCGCGGCGAGGCCGAGGCCGCCGCCGATGCAGATGCCGCGGATGCTGGCGATCACCGGCTTCTGCGCCCGCATCGGCGCGGTGTAGGCGTTCTCGACCGCGCGGTTGTACTCGACCTGCGCCTCCACCGTGCCGCGCAGCTTCTCGAACTGCGAGATGTCCGCGCCGGAGATGAAGGCCTTCTCGCCTTCGCCCTTGAACACGATGACGCGCACCGCGGGGTTGGCGTCCAGCTCCGCCACCGCCTTCGGCAGGCCGTTCCACATGTCGATGGACATGGCGTTCATCTTCGCCGGGTTGGAGAACACGACGACGCCGACGGCGCCCTCGACGCGGGTAATCAGCTCGGGCATCAGACCACTCCTTGTTTCCGGAAGGCTTCGATCTCGGCGGCGCTGTAGCCGGCTTCCCGCAGCACCTCGGCGGTGTGCTCGCCGCGCTCCGGCGTGGCGGTGGCGAGCGCGGGCGGCGTGCGCGAGAGCTTGATCGGGTTGTTGATGAGGTTGAGCGTGCCCAGCTTCGGGTGCCGCACAGGCGCCGAGGCCTGCACGTGCTTCACCTGCGGGTCGGCGAACACCTCGTCCATGGCGTAGATCGGGCCGCAGGGGACCCCGGCCTTGTTGAGGATCTCCACCCATTCGGCGCTCTTCTTCGCCGCCAGGGCCTGGTTGATCTCGGCGTTGAGCGCGACGCGGTTCCGCGCCCGGTCCTCGGCGCGCCTGAAGTCCGGGTGCTCGAGCAGGTCGAGGCGCCCGGTGGCCTCGCACACGCGCTGCCACATGGCCGAGCCGGCGGCGGCGACGTTGATGTAGCCGTCGGCGGTCTTGTACGCGGAGGTGGGCATGCTGGTGGGATGGTCGTTGCCCACCTGCTGCGGCACTTCGCCCGCCATGGTGAAGCGCGCGGCCTGGAAGTCGAGCAGCTGGATCCCGGCCTGCAGCAGGTTGGACTGCACCCACTGGCCCTCGCCCGAGCGCTCGCGCTCGTAGAGGGCGGTCATCACGCCCAGCGCCGCCAAGAGGCCGGCGCCGACGTCGGCCACCGCGCAGCCCACGCGCATCGGCCCGGCGCCCGCGGCGCCGGTGACCGACATGATCCCCGACAGGCCCTGCGCGATCTGGTCGAAGCCCGGGCGCGACTGGTAGGGGCCGTCCTGGCCGAAGCCGGAGATGCTGGCGAGGATCACGCGCTTGTTGATCTTCTTCAGCGACTCGTAGTCGATGCCGAGGCGGAACTTCACGTCCGGGCGGTAGTTCTCCACCACCACGTCGGCGGTCTTCACCAGCCGCGCGAAGATTTCCTTGCCCTCGGGCGCCTTCAGGTTGAGCGTGATGGCGCGCTTGTTGCGGTGCAGGTTCTGGAAGTCGGGGCCTTCGCGCGCCCCGCCCAGGTCCTCGGCCTCGGTGGTCTCGATCTTGACGACGTCGGCGCCGAAGTCGGCGAAGTGCCGCACGCAGGTGGGGCCGGCGCGCACCCGGGTGAGGTCGAGGATGCGCAGGTTCGAGAGGGCGGGGGAAGCGGTGATCTTCGGCATCGGGGCGACTCGGGAAGGCCCGAATCATAACCCGGCGCGAATGGCCGCCGGCGGCTAGAACGGGTTGTAGGTCTTCTTCGGCGTGTAGTGCAGGTAGCCGATGCTGGCGCCGGCCCGCAGGCCCACGCCAAGCCGGATCGGCGCCAGGGTGATGGCGTCGCGCCGCTGGTAGTTGATGCCCGCGCCGCCGACGTAGTAGAAGCTGCCGTCCACCGCGGGGTAGCGCTGGAACAGCGCGCCGGGGGAACGCAGGCCGTAGACCAGCGTGAACACCTTGGACAGGTTGCCGCCCAGGTCGAAGCCGATCGAGGGGCCCTGCCACCAGACCTTGCGCCCCTTGCCCTTCCTCATCACCAGCGTGCCGTCGCCGTAGAGCAGCCCCACGGTGATGGCGCCCGCCGCTTCCTGGCCCTTGATGTACGCGTTCGGCCGGCCCAGGTCGGCGAACGCCTTCTCGATCACCCTGGCGAGGCCCTCGGCGCCCTTGCCGAAGAACGCCTCGGCGTCCTTGAGCACCGTGTCCTTGTCGAAGGTGTCGTCCTCGGCGGGCTTTGCCTTGTCCTGCGACAGGACGGGAAGGGCCGCGGACAGGCCGAGCGCGGCGGCGACCTGGATCATCCGGCGTCTGTTCATGGCGCGACCATAGCAGCCCGCGGCGCGGAATCCTGTGCAGAATCGCACACCATGACCAAACCGATCGCCGCGCGCGCCTCGAGCGGCTTCCTGTTCGCCGTCCTCGCGGGCCTGGTGTTCCAGGGCCTGAACGCGAGCCTGAAGGTCCTGGTGGAGGAGCTGCCGCCGATGCAGGTGGCGTGGCTGCGCTGGATCTCCGGCATCCTCTGGATCGCGCCGTTCGCCCTGGCGCAGGGCGCGGGCGGCCTGCGCACGCAGGACCTGAGGCTGCACGCGCTGCGCTCGGTGTTCCACGCCTCCGGCTACGGGCTGTGGTACCTCGCGATCGGCTCGGTGACCCTCGCCACCACCGCGGCGCTGTCCTTCACCGGGCCGCTGTTCGTCACCCTGGGCGCGGTGCTGCTCCTGGGCGAGAAGGTGCGCCGCGCGCGCTGGGTCGCGGTGGGCGTCGGCTTCCTCGGCGTGCTGGTGATCCTGCGCCCGGGCATCGCCGAGATCGGCGCCGGCACCCTGCTCATGCTCGCCTCGGTGCCGCTCATCGCCGGCTCCAACCTGGTGGCGAAGGTGGTGGCGGGGCGCGACACCCCGGCGCAGGTGGTGTTCTGGCAGAGCGCGTTCGCCACCGCGCTGTTCGCGCCGTTCGGGATCTGGTTCTGGGCGCCGGTGAGCGCGGCGCAACTGGGCCTCGCGGTCCTCGCCGGGCTGTTCGGCACCGTGGCCTACTTCTTCCTCACCTGGTCCTACCGCCTGCTGGACATCTCGGCGGTGCAGCCGCTCGTGTTCCTGGGCATCGTCTGGGCCTCGCTCGCCGACATCGCCATCTTCGGCAGGACCGCGGATGCGTGGACCTTCGTCGGCGCCGCCGTGGTGGTGGCGGCGAGCACGATGCTGGTGGGCAGCGAGGCGCGGCGGGCGAAGTCAGCGCCCTAGCGTCACCGTCGCCACGCCCACCACCAGCAGCGCCATGCCGGCCAGTTCCAGGCGCGTCAGCTTCTCGCGGAACAGCTTGAGCGAGATGACGTAGGAGAACACCAGCTCCAGCAGGCCCAGCGTGCGCACGTGCGCCGCGGGCTCCAGCGAGAAGCCGGTGAACCAGCCCGCCGAGGCGGCGGCGCCCATGAAGCCCGCGAGCAGCGACCGGCGCCAGGCGCGCGCGACCCTGCCGATCACCGCCGGCTCGCGCGCGGCGAGCCAGCCGCCCAGCAGCACGGTCTGCACCAGTTGCGCGGCGAACAGCGTCGCCGCCGCCGCGATGAGGAAGCCGGCGCCCGGCAGGGCCAGCGTCGCGCCGCGGTAGCCGACCGAGGCGAGCGCGAAGCCGGTGCCGGAGGCGATGCCCAGCAGGCTCGCGCGCGTCGTCCAGCCCGAGAGCAGGGCGCGGAACGGGCGCTCCTTGTCCGCCGGCGAGAGCAGCAGCACGCCCAGCGTCCCCGCGACCACGGCGATGCCGGTGGCGAGCGTGATCGGGTCGCCGAGGAACACCAGCGCGATCACCGCCACCTGCAGGATCTCGGTCTTGGAGTAGGCGACGCCGAGGGTGAAGTTGCGCTCCTGCATGGTGCGCAGCAGGAGGGCGGTGGCGGCGATCTGGCTCACCGCGCCGAGAACCACCCACGCCCAGAAGGCGGCGAAAGTGAAGGAGGCGGAAACCAGCGCTTGCGGAATCGCCTCGCGCGTCCAGAGATGCACCACCCACAGCCAGGCCGCGGCGAAGGGCAGGCCGTAGAGGAAGCGCACCAGGGTCGCGCCCATGGTGCCCAGCTCCGCGGTGAGGCTGCGCTGGGCGGCGTTGCGCACCGTCTGGGCAAAGGCCGCCCAGATGGTGACCGGAATCCACAGCCATGCCGCGGCCGGGAGCTCCGGCGTCATCTCGGGCGGGACTGCGGGAAGCCGGGAGGGCTAGCGGTCTTCGATCCGCGGCATGCCGTCGAGCGACACGTCCGACGGGATCTCGCTGCGCGAGGGCGCCAGCGAACGCTCGACCGCCTGCGCCGGCGGCTTGGAGCCCTTCTTCGGGCGCCCCGGGCGGTTGGTGAGCTGGTAGATCTTGAGCGGCGGCACCACCGGCGGCTTCTCCAGGAAGCGGCAGTCCGACTCGGTCGGGAAGCTGGCCATCGCCCCGATGCGCGTGCCCTTGAGGAACACGGAGTACAGCAGCATGTGCGCCGAATGCGGGATGGGCTTGGCGATCACTTCGTACTTGCCGACGACGAAACGGGTGCGCTCGATGACTGGGATGCTCATGTGGTTCTCGCTTTGGTCCTGGTTTTCTTGCGCCGTGCGGTCAGGATCTGGTCGCACAGCGTGGTGATTTCCGGCTCCTGGAGCCGTTCCGCGTTGACCCGCAACTGCTTCACCTCCGCGGTGGTGAGGGATTCGATGCGGTCCCTGGTCCAATCGGCTGCGGTGCCCGGCCTGGCATTGCCCACGGTCAGTACCGCTTTCCGGAGTTGAACTGGACCTTCAGGCGGGCGACTTCGCGCCGCAGTCCTTCGATCTCGCTTCGCACCGCCAGCTCCTTCTGCTTCAGTTCGCCGGCGGCTGCGTCGGGCTGCCGCGACAGTTCCTCGTGCAGCCGGCGCTGGCGCTCCGCGGCGTCGTTCCAGCGCGCCACCAATGACTGCTCCTGCTCGCGCCACGTCTTTCGCTTGTCCACGTAAACCCCCTGGGGCTGTTGAGCGGCGCGCGGTTGGCGGCTGGTATGCTGCCGGCTGCCGAAAGTTTCCGCAGGCGCATTATACACGGCCAGGGTCCGTTCCGGCGCCTTTTCGCCGATTTTTCTTTTCCGTTCAAGGTCATGGGAGGAGCGATGGACTGGGATTGTTTCGCCATTTCAACCGCCGGCGGCGTCGCGCACCTGCGCCTGAGCCGCCCCGAGCGGCGCAACGCCATGACCGAGGCTTTCTGGCGCGAACTGCCGGCGGCGGTGAAGGAACTGGAGGCCGATCCGGCGGTGCGCGTGCTGGTGCTGTCCTCCACCGGCCCGCATTTCAGCGCCGGGCTGGACCTCGCCATGTTCCAGGGCACGCAGGCGCTCGACACCGGCAGCGTCCAGGCGCGGCTGCGCTTCCGGGCCAAGCTGGAGGAGCTGCAGGGGAGCCTGCATGCGCTGGCGCAGGCGCGCTTCCCGGTGATCGCGGCGATCCAGGGCGGCTGCATCGGCGGCGGCGTGGACCTGGCCACCGCCTGCTGCCTGCGCTACGCCACGAAGGACGCCTGGTTCGTGATCCAGGAGATCAACCTCGGCATGATGGCCGACGTCGGCACCTTCAACCGCATGCCCAAGCAGCTGCCCGAGGCGGTGGTGCGGGAACTGGGCTACACCGGCGACCGGCTGGGCGCCGAGCGCGCCGAGCGCCTGGGCTTCGTCAACGGCCTCTACGAGAACCACGACGCGCTGGTCGCGGGCGCGCTCGAGGTCGCCGCGCGCATCGCGTCCCGCGCGCCGGTGGCCGTCGCCGCGACCAAGCAGATGATCTCCTACACCCGCGACCACGGCGTGGCCGAGAGCTTCGCCTACCTGAATGCGCTGCAACCGGGCATATTCGACATCGAGGCCATCCGCGCCGCGCTCTCGTCGCAGCGCAGCACGAAATAGCCTGACATAATCCTTCGCCATGGCGGAGTCGGCCGAACCCAAGCGCATCGGGCGCTATGACATCGTGAGCGTCCTCGGCGAGGGCGCGATGGGCGTCGTCTACGAGGGCCAGGACACGCGCCTGCACCGCAAGGTCGCGATCAAGACCATCCTGAAGAGCGCGCTCGACTCGGATTCCGCCAAGGAGTACTCGACGCGCTTCCGGCGCGAGGCGCAGGCGGTGGCGCGCCTGAACCACCCCAACATCGTGCAGGTGTTCGACTACGCCGAAGAGGGCGACGTCGCCTACATCGTGATGGAGTTCGTCAAGGGCCGCGAGCTCAAGCACTTCTTCCAGGCCAAGGAGCGCTTCGAGCTGAAGGAAGTGGTCCACATCATGGGCGAGCTGTGCGACGCGCTGCACTTCGCGCACGCGGCCGGCATCATCCACCGCGACATCAAGCCGGCCAACGTCATGATCGACTCGCAGGGGCGGGTCAAGCTGACCGACTTCGGCGTGGCGCGGATCACGGACCTGGAGCGCACCGTCTCCGAGCGCACCCAGGCCGGCACCATCCTCGGCACCCCGGCCTACATGTCCCCGGAGCAGGTGCAGGGCCAGCCCCTGGACCGGCGCACCGACATCTTCTCCGCCGGCGTCATCCTCTACGAGTTCCTCACCGGCGAGCGCCCGTTCCCGGGCCCCGGCGCCTGGACCATCGCCAAGAACATCCTGCAGCTCACCCCGCCGCCGCCCTCGGCCAGCAACACCAAGGTGTCGCCGCTGTTCGACGCGGTGGTGGCCAAGGCGCTCGCCAAGGACGCCGACCAGCGCTACCAGGACGCGAGCGACCTCGGGCTCGCGCTCAAGCGCGCGCTCGATGGCCTCGCCGAAGCCGAGGAGGCCGAGCGCACGGTGATCCTGAACCCGCCGCCGGGCCTGGCCGCCGCGCCGGCGCCCGCCGCGGCGGAAGGCGATGGCGACGACACCGTGCTGCGCACCATGCCCAACGCCGCCGCGCCGCCGATCGCCGCGGCGCCGCGCTCCAAGGAATTCGAGCTGGAGTTCTGGCGCTCCATCAAGGACCGCAACGACGCGGACGACTTCGACCTCTACGTGCAGCAGTTCCCGAGCGGCATCTACGCCGCGCTCGCGCGCCGGCGCAGCGCCAAGCTGCGCGGCCTGGCCGAGGACAGCGCCGCGCGCGCCGGCTCGCATGAACAGGACCGGCAGCAGGAAAGGCGCGAGATCGAGGAGGCCGCGGCGCGGGAGGCCGAGGCGAAGGCGAAGCTGGCCGAGGAGAAGGCCGAGCTGGAAGCGCGCCTGGCGCGGCGCGAGGCCGAGCTGCAGGCGCGCGAGGCCGAGCGCCAGGCGGTGCTGGAGAAGCGCGAGGCCGAGCTGATCGAGCGCGAGCTCAAGGTGCCCAGGCGCTCGCCGCTGGTGCCGGTGCTGGCGGGCCTCGCGGTGGCGGTGGCCGGCTACGGGGTGTGGACCCTGCTCAAGCCGCCCGATCCGCTCGCCGAGCGCGTCGCCGAGCTGACGCGGCTGCTGGACGAGGCCAAGCAGCGCGAGGCGGAGCTGGTGGCCACGCGCGCCCGCGAGGCGGAGCTGCTGAAGGA
>CAZMDA010000003.1:0-21164 GCA_964564865.1 uncultured Bordetella sp.
CGCCGCGCCTGGGCGCGCTCGCGGTGGCGAACAAGGTCGAGGCCTACAACTGGCCGCAGGGCGTGATCGCGCAGCTGTACCGCGCCATCGCCGGCGGCAAGCCCGGGGTGGTGTCGCAGATCGGCCTCCACACCTTCATCGACCCGCGCCACGACGGCAGCAAGCTGAACCGCGTCACCACCGAGGACCTGGTCGAGCTGGTCACGCTGCGCGGCCAGGAGTACCTGTTCTATCCCTCGATGCCGATCCACTGCGCGATCCTGCGCGCCACCTCCGCGGACGCCGACGGCAACCTCAGCATGGAGGAGGAGCCGCATTTCAACGACGTCCTGCCGCTGGCGCAGGCGGCGCACAACTCCGGCGGCATCGTCATCGCGCAGGTGAAGCGCCTCAAGGCGAAGGGCGCCATCCACCCGATGCAGGTGAAAGTGCCGGGGATCCTCGTGGACTACGTCGTGGTGGCGGAGAACGCCGAGGACCACTGGCAGACCTACGGCGAGGCGTTCAATCCAACCTATTGCGGGGACGCGCGCCTTGAGCGCGCCGCGGCGAAACCGCTTCCGCTCGATCTCAGAAAGATCATCCAGCGCCGCGCCGTGCTCGAGCTGCTGAAGTGGAAGAAGCCGATCGTGAACCTGGGCGTGGGCATGCCCTCGGGCGTGGGCGAAGTGGCGCGCGAGGAAGGGCTGGACGATTTCGTCATGACCGTGGAATCCGGCCCGATCGGCGGCATCCCGGCCTCCTTCCCCTCCTTCGGCGCCTCGGCCAACCCCGACGCCATCGTCAGCCACGCCGAGCAGTTCGACTTCTACGACGGCGGCGGCCTGGACCTCACGTTCCTCGGCCTTGCGCAACTGGACCCGGAAGGCAACGTCAACGTGTCGAAGTTCGGCGACCGCGTCGCCGGCGTCGGCGGCTTCGTCAACATCACCCAGACCGCGAAGGAGGTGGTGTTCATGGGCTCGCTCACCGCGAAGGGGCTGGAGGTGCGCGCGGCGGACGGGCGCCTCGCTATCGTGCGCGAAGGCGCGGTAAAGAAGGTGCTGCCGCGCGTCGAGCACCTGTCCTTCAACGGCCCCTACACCGCGGGCCGCGGCACCAAGGTGCTCTACGTCACCGAGCGCGCCGTGTTCGACCTGCGCGACGGGCACCTCACGCTGGCGGAAATCGCCCCCGGCGTGGATTTGCAGCGCGACGTGCTCGCGCAGCTGGGCGCCCCGGTGCCGGTCGCGCCCGACCTGAAGCAGATGGACGCGCGCATCTTCCGCGACGCGCCGATGCTCGCCACCTGAGGACCACCCGATGAAAAAGACATCCGCGGGGAAGCAACCTGCATTCGCCGTCAGCCATCGCGCCGGGGCGAAGTTCGTCCGCCGCGGCCTGCGCACCTACTTCGAGTACCGCGACCTCGGCATCCGCCGCGCCACGCGCGGCAAGGTGGTGGCGCACGTCATCCGCGCCCGCAAGGGCAAGGCGCCCCACGGGCAATGGCACCGGCATGACTGCGAAGTGCAGTTCGTCTACGTATTGAAGGGCTGGGCGGTGTTCGAGTACGAGGGCGTGGGCGAAGTGCGGATGAAGGCCGGGACCTGCTTCTACCAGCCGCCCGGCATCCGGCACCGGGAAATCCGCCATTCGCAGGACCTGGAGATGATCGAGGTGGTCGCCCCGGCGGACTTCCGCACCGCGGAGGCCGTGGCGCCCGCGCGCAAGCTCAGGCGGGGATATCGGGCACCAGGCGCGCGCGCAGGCGGTTGATGGTGTCCTTCAGCAGGAGCTTGCGCTTCTTCAGGCGCCGCAGCTGAAGCTGGTCCTGGGTGGGATGCTCGGAGATGCGCAGGATGACGTCGTCCAGGTCCTGGTGCTCGACCTCCAGCGCCAGGATCCGCGCCTCGATCTGCGCCCGCTCCTCGTCGGTGAGCGTGAGGATTCCCAACGCCACCCTCCCGATTGTAAGAAATGGACAGAACCGCCTTCGCGCGGCGGCGCGCGTGAACTACGTCACCGCCCCGCGACCAGCCTTTGCGCATCCTATCCGGTCCGGAACCCGGGGAAAAGGGCTCCGGGCGCGCGTCGCGCGCCGTAGAATGCCTTTTGGGGGGAGCAACACCGGCGGCGGGCAGCGCTGGGTTCAGCGCCGATGCGCCGCAACGACCACGATGTAACCGACAGCATCCGGACCACGGACGCCGAGCAGGTCCGCGGCGAAGTCATGCGCGTGTTCCGCGGCCTGTACGACGGCAAGCCCCCGCGCGCCACGCCGGCTGCGATCGAGCGCGCCTTCGACGACCTCCTGTGCGCCTACCGCGGCGAAGACGACGACTACCAGGCCTGCGACACCGAGTACCACGACATCCAGCACGTGCTGGACGTGACCCTCGCCATGGCGCGCCTGATGGACGGCTACGAGCGCAGCCGGGAAACCACGCGCTCGCGCGTCGGCGACTCCCCGCCCCTGCCGGCGGAGGTCTTCGCACTCGGGGTGATCACCGCGCTGTACCACGACTTCGGCTACCTGAAGAAACGCTCCGACCGGCGCCACCGCTACGGCGCCGAATACACGATGAGCCACGTCACCCGCGGCTCGAAGCACCTTGCCGCGTACCTGCCGAAGCTCGGCCTCAGGCGCCTGGCGAACACCGCGGCCACGCTGGTGCACTACACCGGCTACGAGCGCCCGGCAGAGACCATCCCGATCAACGACACCCTGCTGCGCCGCGTCGGGCACATGCTCGGCACCGCGGACATCATCGCGCAGATGTCGGACCGCTGCTACCTGGAGAAATGCCGCGACCGCCTGTACCCGGAGTTCGTGCTGGGCGGCCTGGCGGAGAAGACGCTGCCCGGCGGCCGCAAGCAGGTGATGTTCAGCTCGGGCGACGACCTGGTGCGCAAGACGCCGGCGTTCTACATGAACGCGGCCAAGCGCCTCGACCTGCAGCTGGCGCGCGCCTACGAATACGCCGAGCGGCACTTCGCCGGCCAGAACCTGTATGTCGAGGAAATGCAGAAGAACGTGCGCTACGCCCAGACCGTGGCGCACGCGCCGGACACGGACATGCTGCGCCGGACGCCGCCCTCGACGCTCAACGCGGGCGTCGAGCCCTATCCGAAGGAAATGTTCATCCGCTGACTGGTCAGAAGCTGCGCTTCTGCCTGAAATGCTCGGTGCGATCGATCGAGCGCAGCTTGAGGTCCTTCACCTGCGCGCCCTGCAGGAAGCGCAGCGGAACCTCGACCCCGGCCGCGCCGCGGGCCCAGACCTTGCGGTAGAACTCCGCCAGCGTCGAGACCGGCTCGTCGCCGACGCCGATCAGGATGTCGCCCTCCTTCACGCCCGCGACGTCCGCCGGGCCTTCCGCCGAAACCCTCGACACCAGCAGGTGGCCGCGGATCTCCTCGGTGCTCATGCCCAGCCAGGGCCGGGCCGGCGCGCGGGAACGCCCCGTCGCGATCAGGTCGTCCAGGATGGATCGCAGCAGGTCCGCGGGCACGAACATGTTCCCGGGGGAAGGCACCCCGGGCCCGGCGGCATCGCCGACGATGAGCGAGCCGACGCCGAGCAAATCGCCCTTGGGCCCGATCAGGGGGGCGCCCGACCAGTTCGGCACCGCCGGGTAGGTCCAGATCGCGGAATCGAGCTGGTACTCCCAGCTGCCGGAGAAGGGGCGGCGCGAGACCACCTGGACCACGCTCACGGCGTCGCGCCCGCCATGGCCCGCGACCAGCGCCAGGTCGCGCTCGGCGAGCGCGGCGGCATCGCCGATGTCCAGCGGCTTGCCGGCCAGCGGCGCGAGCAGCCGGACCAGGCCGAAGCCGCTGGCGTGGTCGTAGCCGGCGAGGGTCGCGGGCACCGATTTGCCGTCGGCGCCGGTGACTTCGACGGTCTCGGATTCGATGACGAGGTAGCCGATGGTGGCGACATAGCCCTCGCGCACCAGCACGCCCGAGCCCTCGCGCTGCAGGCCGAGCGATTCCGCGCTGCGCGCGTTGGGCAGGACCTTCGCCCGGACCCGCACCACCGCGGAGAGGACGTCGGCAGCCTCGCGCTCCGCGCCGACGCCCTTGTCCTGCGCCTGGGCCGGCAGGGCGAGGCAGGCGAGCAGCGCGAACAAGCGAACGATCATGACAGCCTCGCGATCCGCCGCCGCAGCGACTCGACGCGCGCGCGGTTGACGCCGTAGTCGCGCCGGCCGATGCGCGACGAGGACCGCACGTGCAGCAGGCCGGCCTTTTCGTCGAAGGCGAACTCCACGTCGTCGACGAACCCGATCAGCTTGGAGCGGAACTCGGCGTAGAGGTAGCCCGGGGCCTCGCGGATCACCGTGGTGCGCTGCATCTCCTGGACCGCCTTGCGCGCGGCGGCCATGGCGGCAGCGGCATCACCCGTGAACGGGATCGGCGCGATGTAATGCACCGCATCGGACGGATCAGCCTGGCTGGAGACGCAGTTCGGCGTGCGCCGGCAGGGCGCGAGGCGCCCGTCGGTCACGCCGAGGTTGCCGGGGCGCTTCCAGGAGAACATGGCTGGAATGCTAACATCGCCGCACCGGCTCACTTACCCGGAGGAGACGCGCCATGCTGCAGATTTCCGCCATCCAGCTCGCCGAATTGCTCGCCGGGATCGCCCGCGCCCAGGCCGCCGTGGTCAATGGCCTGGAGAACGAGCTGGCCGGGATCCGCAGCGGCCGCGTCGTCCCGGCGGTGCAAAGCGCCGCGCACCTGCGCGACCATCCCGATCCCACCCTGGTGGACCTTCCGGTGCGCGTGCTGCTCGCCAGCATGGGCCGCATCCCGCCGGACCCGGCGGTGATCGCGCGCGACCTCGAGCGCCTGATCAACGGCACCGCGGCGACGCGCGCCACCAAGGAGGAAGCCGCCGCCGCGTCCTCCCCGGCGGGCGGCGACGCGCTCGATTTCAGCAAGCCGGGCTGATCAGAAATCCTTCGGCGGCGGCGGGAACGCGGGCTTGCGCTTCTCGCGGTGCGAGGCGACGCCTTCCTTCGCCTCGGGACCGGTGAAGCCGAGCATCTCCAGCGCCATCGAGGCGTCCAGGGTCGGCCCCGCCATGCGCAGCCAGTTGTTCAGGCTGTACTTGGTCCAGCGCAGCGCGGTCTGCGCCCCGGCGGCGAGCTTGCGCGCCACCTCCAGCGCCTTCGCCTCCAGTTCCGCCTCCTCGCAGGCGAGCGACACCAGGCCGATCCGCTCCGCCTCCTCCCCTGACACCGTCTCGCACAGCAGCAGGTAGTACTTCGCCTTCGCCATGCCGCACAGGAGAGGCCAGACGATGGCCGCGTGGTCGCCCGCCGCCACGCCCAGCCGCGTGTGGCCGTCGATGATGCGCGCGTTCTTCGCCGCGATGGACACGTCCGCCAGCAGCCCGGCCACCAGGCCCGCGCCCACCGCCGGGCCGTTCATCGCCGAGACGACCATCTTCGAGCAGTTGATGATGTTGTAGACGATGTCGCGCGCCTCGCGCCAGGTGCGCGCGCGCACTTCGAAGTCCTGGACGATTTGCTCGATCATGGCGAAGTCGCCGCCGCCGGAGAAGCCCTTCGCCGAGCCCTTGAGGATCGCCACGCGCGTCTCCGGGTCGCGGTCCACGTCGAGCCAGACCTCGGCCAGTTCCCAGTGCATGCGCGCGTTCGCCGTGGGGAGCTTCGCCGGGTCGGTGCCCATGGCGATCTCGAGGATGCCCGGCTCCAGGCGCCGGATTTTCAGCTCACTGTACTTGGAGTAGTCCATGCCGCGCATTCTACAATTCGGGCATGCGAACACCTGAGGCGCGCTTCGCCGGCCTGCCCGGCTATCCGTGGCAACCGCACTACCTGGAGTGGCGCGGCCTGCGGGCGCACTACCTGGACGAGGGCGCGCGCGACGCGCCGGTGCTGCTGGCGCTGCACGGCGAGCCGACCTGGAGCTACCTGTACCGCCGGATGATCCCGCCGTTCCTGGCCGCCGGCTGGCGCGTGGTGGCGCCGGACTTCATCGGCTTCGGGCGCTCGGACAAGCCGGTCGAGGACGCCTTCTACTCCTTCGACATGCACCGGCAGTTCCTGCTCGACTTCGTGGAGACGCTCGACCTCGGGAACGTCGCGCTCGCGGTGCAGGACTGGGGCGGGCTGCTGGGCCTCACCGTGCCGATGGAGGCGCCCGAACGCTATTCGCGCCTGCTCATCATGAACACCGCGCTCGGCACCGGCGACGCCCCGCTCACCGAGGGCTTCCTCGCCTGGCGCGCCTATGTGAACAAGAACCCGGGCATGGACTGCGGCAAGCTGCTCAGGCGCGCCTGTCCGCATCTGACGCCCGCCGAAGCCGCCGCCTACGAGGCGCCGTTCCCGGATACGGCGTCGAAAGCCGGCGTGCGCCGTTTCCCGAACCTCGTCCCGGACAGCCCGGAAGCGCCCGGGGCCGCGATATCGCGGCGAGCGCGCGAGTGGTGGAAGAAGGATTGGAAGGGCGAGACCTTCATGGCGGTAGGCGCGAAGGACCCGGTGCTCGGCCCGCCCGTGATGGGCGCGCTGCAGAAGATCATCCGCAACTGCCCCGAGCCCTGGCTGCATGCCGAGGGCGGGCATTTCCTGCAGGAATGGGGCGAGGACGTGGCACGGGAGGCATTGCAGCGATGGACATGAGCCTGAAGGTTTCCTGGAACGACGTGGCGGACGCGCACGAGCGCATCAAGGCGCACGCGCGGCGCACGCCGGTGCTGGACTCGGCGACGGTGAACGCGCTCACCGGCGCGCAGGTGTTCTTCAAGTGCGAGAACTTCCAGAGGATGGGCGCGTTCAAGTTCCGCGGCGCCTACAACGCGCTGTCGCGCCTCGCGCCCGCGGCGCAGGAACGCGGCGTGGTGGCCTTCTCCTCGGGCAACCATGCGCAGGCGGTGGCGCTCGCCGGGCGCATGCTCGGCATCCCGCGCGTCATCGTGATGCCGCAGGACGCGCCGCGCGTGAAGCTGGAGGCGACGCGCGGCTACGGCGCGCAGGTGGTGACCTACGGACCCGGTGACTCGCGCGAAGCCATCGCGCGGCGCCTCGCCGAGGAGAAGGGCATGACGCTCATCCCGCCCTTCAACCACCCGCACATCGCCGCCGGACAGGGCACCGCGGCGAAGGAGCTGCTGGAGGAGACCGGGCCGCTGGACGCGCTGCTGGTGCCCTGCGGCGGCGGCGGGCTGCTCACCGGCTGCGCGGTCGCGGCCAAGCACCTGTCGCCCGGGATCAAGGTCATCGGCGTCGAGCCCGAGGCCGGCGACGACGCCACGCGCTCGTTCCGGTCGAGGACCCTGCAGTCGGTGAAGGCGCCGCAGACCATCGCCGACGGCGCGCGCACCGAGTCCATGGGCGACGTCACCTTCCCGCTGATGCTGCGCCATGTCGACGACATGATGACGGTCTCCGACGAGGATCTGCTGAAGACCCTGTTCTTCCTGTGGGAACGGATGAAGTTCATCTGCGAGCCCACCGGGGTGCTCGGCGCCGCCGCGCTGCTGCAGAAGAGGGTGGATCTCCGCGGCAAGCGCGTCGGCGTGGTGATATCAGGCGGCAACGTCGACCTCGCGTGGGCCGCATCGCAGCTCAGGTCGGGCTAGAATCCGCGACCCATGAACATGCCAACGAAGATGCGCGCCGTCGAGGTTCCCAAGCCCGGCGGTCCCGAAGCGCTGGTCCCGGGCGAGCGCCCGGTCCCGGTCCCGAAGCCGAACGAGATCCTAGTCAAGGTCGCCGCCGCGGGCGTGAACCGCCCGGACATCCTGCAGCGCATGGGCCTGTACCCGGTGCCGCCGGACGCCTCCGACCTGCCCGGCCTGGAGATCGCCGGCGAGGTCGCGGCCTGCGGGGCGTCGGTGACGATGTGGAAGCCCGGCGACCTGGTCTGCGCCCTGGTGCACGGCGGGGGCTACGCCGAATACTGCGTCGCGCCCGAAGTACAGGCGCTGCCGCTGCCGAAGGGATTGTCCATGGTGGAGGCCGCGGCGCTGCCGGAGACCTTCTTCACGGTCTGGTCCAATGTGTACGATCGTGCACATCTGGCGCCCGGCGAGACCCTGCTGGTGCAGGGCGGCAGCTCGGGCATCGGCACCACCGCGATCCAGCTGGCCGCGGCCATGGGCAACCGCGTCTTCGCCACCGCGGGCTCGGACGAGAAGTGCGCCGCCTGCGTGAGGCTGGGCGCGGAGAAGGCCTTCAACTACCGCACCCAGGACTTCCTGGCCGAGGTGAAGGCCGCCACCGGCGGCAAGGGCGTCAACGTCATCCTGGACATGGTGGGCGGCGACTACGTGCCGAAGGAGCTGAAGTGCCTGGCCGACGACGGCCGGCTGGTGTTCATCGCCTTCCTGCGCGGGCCGAAGACCGAGCTCGACATCAACGAACTGATGCGCCGCCGCCTGACCATGACCGGCTCGACGCTGCGGCCGCGGCCGGTCGCGTTCAAGGGTGCGATCGCGAAAAGCCTGCGCGAGAAGGTCTGGCCCCTGATCGAGGCCGGCCGGATCAAGCCGGTGATCTACCGGACCTTCGCGCTGGCCGAGGCGCGCGAGGCGCACAAACTGATGGAAACCTCGCAGCACATCGGCAAGATCGTCCTCACCGTCTAGCGCGGCGCGGCCGGTCCAGGTCCGGCTCCTGCGCCGCCTCGCCCTTCAGCCAGGCGAGGAACTCGTCCACCTCCCGCCGCCCCGCGGCGTGCGAGGACACGATCGCGAAATAGGCGCGCGCCGGGTCGGCGCGGCGCTCGAAAGGCTCCACCAGCTCGCCGGATTCGATCGCGCCCTGCACCAGCGGCGTGCGCCCGAGCGCGACGCCGTGCCCCGCGATCGCCGCCGGGATGATCTGGTCGTAGCCCGAGAAGAGCAGGCTGCCCGCGGGCTTCAGTTCCGTCAGGCGCTCGACTTCCAGCCAGGTGCGCCAGTGCACCCACGGATGGCGGCCGTCGGGATCGTCGTACTGCAGCAGCACGTGGTGGCGCAGGTCCGCGGGCTCGCGCAAGGGCCGCTTCGGATCCTTCAGCAGCCTCGGGCTGCACACCGGGAACACGCGCTCGCCGAACAGCCTCACCGCGCCGGTGCCCGCCATCGCCGGCGGCCCGTGGCGGATGGCGATGTCCAGGCCGTCGCGCTCCAGGTCCAGCACCCGCGTGTCGGCGCTGATGCGAACGTCCACCTCCGGGTGGGTGCGCGTGAAGCTGCCCAAGCGCGGGATCAGCCAGAGCGAGGCCAGCGACTGCGTCGTCGTCACCGACAGCATGCGCCGGCCCGACAGCGCGCGCAGGCGGTCGGTCGCCGCGCGCATGGTCGCCAGCACCTGCGTCACCGACGGGTAGAACGCCTGGCCCGCGTCGGTCAGCGCGAGCGCGCGATGGCGGCGCTGGAACAGCGCCACGCCCAGCTGCTCCTCCAGCTCCTTCATCTGCCGGCTGACCGCGGACTGGGTGAGGTGCAGTTCCTCCCCCGCCTTGGTGAAGGACAGCAGCCGGGCCGCCGCCTCGAAGGCCTTCAGCAGGTCCAGCGACGGCAGGCGCTGGAGGGGGGCGCCGGGGGGGTTCTCCCTAGGCTCTCGCATTACCGATTCTCATGCATGTCCTGAGAATATACCGTTTGAGTGCGGCGCAGCAAGGATGCAACATGCGCATGTCAACTGCAAGGAGATGACCATGATGACACCGACCCTGGAAGACATCCGCGTCAACCCCGAAGTGCTGGGCGTGCTGCAGGCCCGCGCCCGCCGCGCCCGCGCCGAGGCGATGGGCAACCTGATCGTATCCCTGATCGAGGGCCTGCGTCAGCGCTTCGCGGCCAAGCCGGGCCTGGGCAACCTCACCGCCCGCATGGGCTGAGGAGGGACGCGCCATGACCCTCGAACTCGCCAACGCGGCCCTGCGGCTCGTCCGCGGCCAGACGCTCAAGCTGCGCGACAGCGCCGGCCATACCATCTGCGCCAGCGAAGGCGCGGTCTGGATCACCGAGGAGAACGGCCGCCAGGACGTGATCCTGCAACCCGGCGGCTGCTACCGCGTCGAGACGCCCGGGCTGACCGTGGTGCAGGCGTTCTCCGATAGCGCGGTGGTCTTGAACTGAACTGAAGACTGCGAACGGGCGGAGTCGCGTCGCTTTTGCTCCTACCGAGCCGGGGCGACACCCTCCTCCTCCAACGGCTCCGCCCGTCCGCAGGTTGTACCTCTTAGAATAGGGGCCCCGCTTCCCCTATCCGGATTTCGCCATGTTCCAGGACGGCCTGCTCAAGGGCAAACGCATCCTCATCACCGGCGGCGGCACCGGCCTCGGCAAGGAAATCGCGACGCAGTACCTGAAGCTGGGCGCCGAAGTCTGGCTGGCCGGCCGCCGCGGCGCGGTGCTCGATGCCACCGCGAAGGAGCTGATGGCCGCGCACGGCGGCAAGGTGGGCACCCATCCGGTGGACATCCGCGACGCGCAGGCGGTGGACGCGATGGTGCAGCGGATCTGGGACGAGTCAGGCCCGCTGACGGGCCTGGTCAACAACGCCGCCGGCAACTTCATCAGCCCGACCAAGGACCTGACGCCGAACGGCTTCAATGCCATCGCCAACATCGTGTTCCACGGCTCGTTCTACGTCACGCATGCCGTGGGCAGGCGCTGGATCGCCGGCGGCCACAAGGGCTCGGTGATCTCGATCCTGGTCACCTGGGTGCACACCGGCTCGCCGTACGTCGTGCCCTCGGCCATGTCCAAGGCCGGCTTGCACGTCATGACCAAGTCCCTCGCCGTGGAATGGGGCCGCTACGGCATCCGGCTCAATGCCATCGCCCCCGGCCCCTTCCCCACGGAAGGCGCCTCCAAGCGCCTGCGTCCCGGCGGCAGCTTCGAGGAGGCGAACGACCTCAATCCGATGCGCCGCGTGGGCCAGATGCCCGAACTGCAGAACCTCGCCACCTTCCTGATGGCCGATGGCTGCGAGTGGCTGACAGGGGAAACCATCGCCATCGACGGCGCGGGCTACCTCGCCAACGGCGCCGGGTTCACCGGCCTGGACAAGCTCTCGGACGCGGACTGGGACAACATGCGCGCCATGATCAAGGCGCAGAACGACAAGGACCGCGCCGGACGCACCGCGTGACGACGACCGCGCCGAAGAAGATGGAGCCGCGCCCGGCGGCGACAATCCTGCTGCTGCGCGACGACCAGCACGGGCCGGAAGTGTTCATGCTCCAGCGCAACAAGGGCTCGGCCTTCCTGCCGGGGGCCTATGTGTTCCCCGGCGGCGCGCTGGATGCCTCCGACGGCGACGAGCGCGCCGCGCGGCGCGTGCGCGGCCTCACTGACGCCGAGGCGAGCGCGAAGCTGGGCCTCGCCTCGGGCGGCCTCGCCTACTGGATCGCCGCCGCGCGCGAATGCTTCGAGGAAGCCGGCATCCTGCTCGCGGTGGACGCGGCCGGCGCGCCGGTCGACCCGGCGCGGGTGGCCGCGCTGGAGCACCTGCGCGAGCCGATGAACGCGGGCACGGCGAAGTTCGCCGACCTGCTCGAGGCCGAGGACCTCTACATCCCGGCGCAGGAGATCGTGTACTTCAGCCACTGGATCACGGCGGCAGGGCGGCCGCGGCGCTTCAACACCCGCTTCTTCGTCGCGCGCGCGCCGCGCGACCAGGCCGGTGCGCACGACGACAGCGAGACCGTGCACAGCTTCTGGATCAGCCCGCGCGAGGCACTCGCGCGCCAGGAGCGCGGCGAGATCGAGATCATCTTCCCGACGCGCGTGTCGCTGTCGGACCTGGCGCGCTTCACCACCTCGGCGGCGGCGGTGGACCATGCCCGGAGCCTGGGCGACATCGAGGTGGACGCGGCGGTCTGGGCGCTCGACCACGAGGGCTCGGCGCGCCTGTTCCGCCGCGCCGACCCGCCGTACCACGAGATCCACTGGAGCGACCCGGAGGAAACCGGCAAGACCTGCTTCGTCATCCAGCCCGGCGTGCCCAAACGGCTGGATGCGCGCGTCACGCGCCTCACCGCGCCCAATCCCGGGGTCATGACCGGCCCCGGCACCAACTGCTACCTGGTCGGCGACGGCGACGCGCTGGCGGTGATCGACCCGGGCCCGCCGATCGACGAGCATGTGAAGCGCATCGCGGAGCTGGGGGCCGGGCGCATCCGCTGGATCCTGGTCACGCACACGCACGTGGACCACTCGCCGGCGGCGGCGCTGCTGAAGCGGCTCACCGGCGCGCAGGTGCTCGGCCGCCCGCGCCCGGCGCACGGCAACCAGGACGCGAGCTTCGCGCCGGACCGGGTGCTGGAGCACGGCGAGCGCCTCGCCATTCCCGGCGCGACGCTGCGCGCCATCCACACCCCGGGCCACGCCTCCAACCACCTGTGCTACATGCTGGAGGAGACGAAGATGCTCTTCACCGGCGACCAGGTGATGCAGGGCTCCACCGTGGTGATCAATCCGCCCGACGGCAACATGCTCGCCTACCTGGCGGCGCTGGAGGCGCTCGCCCGGGAGGACGCCGCGATCCTCGCCCCCGGGCACGGCTACCTCGTCGGCGCGCCGGAGAAGGAGATCCGGCGCCTGATCGCGCACCGCCTGGCGCGCGAGGCCAAGGTGACCGCCGCGCTTGCACGCCTGGGCGCGGCGACG
The DNA here is from genome assembly GCA_964564865.1 of uncultured Bordetella sp. Taxonomy (GTDB): domain Bacteria; phylum Pseudomonadota; class Gammaproteobacteria; order Burkholderiales; family SG8-39; genus RBG-16-66-20. The sequence continues at coordinate 12,623 of CAZMDA010000003.1, forward strand.
CTGGAGGAACTGGTGCCCGCGGTCTACGACGACGTGCATCCCCGCATCCACCCGGTCGCGGCGCGCTCCCTGACCGCGCACCTCGAGAAACTCACGGCCGAAGGCGCGGTGCACGCCGCGGCGGGGCGCTACGCGCTGGTAAAATCCCCGTCCGCTGGCTAAGATGGTCCGCAACAGGAGGAACGCGCCATGAGCGACGACAAGACGATGAAGCTGGTCACCAACCTCGACCGCCCCGCGATCGAGGCGAAGCTCGCCCAGCTGAACGCCGCGGCCAAGGGCAAGGGCCTCGCGGACCTGGCGCAGCTCTTCTCCGGCGTCGAGGGCATGCCCAAGGCGGCGATCGAGCAGCGGGTGCACAACGCGCAGAAGTGGCTCGCCGGCAAGACCGAGCACGGCGACATCGCCGCGCTGCTCGACCTGGTGGAAATGAACCTCAAGAATCTCAAGTAGCACCCCCTGACGCAGGACTACGATCTCTTCACCATCGGCGGCGGCTCCGGCGGGGTTCGCGCCAGCCGCGTGTCCGCGTCCTACGGCGCCCGCGTCGGCATCGCGGAGTCCGGCCGCTTCGGCGGCACCTGCGTCAACGTCGGCTGCATCCCGAAGAAACTGTTCTCCTACGCCGCCCACTTCCACGAGGAGGTGAAGGACGCGGCCGATTTCGGCTGGACCACGCAGGCGCCCGAGTTCGACTGGGCCACGCTGCTCGCGAACAAGGACCGCGAGATCGCGCGCCTGAACGGCGTCTACGAGCGCATCCTCGCCAACAACAAGGTGGACATCCACCGCGGCCGCGCCACCGTGGTCGACCCGCACACCGTGGAAGTGAACGGCCGGCGCCATACGGCGAGGCATATCCTCGTCTGCACCGGCTCCTGGCCGGAGAAGCCGGCGATCCCCGGCGCGGAACTGGGCATCACCTCCAACGAGGCCTTCCACCTGGCGGAGCTGCCCTCGCGCGCGCTGGTGGTGGGCGGCGGCTACATCGCGGTGGAGTTCGCCTCGATCTTCAACGGCCTGGGCGTGGAGACGACGCTCGCCTACCGCGGCGCGCAGCTGCTGCGCGGCTTCGATTCCGACCTCGGCACGCGATTGGCCGAGGAGATGGCGAAGAAGGGCGTGAACGTCCGTCTCAAGGCCAACCCGGCGAAGCTGGAGCCCGGCATCAAGGTCACGTTCGAGGACGGCGGCACCGACAGCTACGACCTGGTGCTGTTCGCCACCGGCCGCAAGCCCAACAGCGCCGGGATCGGGCTGGAGGCCGCGGGCGTGAAGCTCGCCGCCGACGGCGCCATCGCGGTCGACCGGTACTCGAAGACTTCCGTGGATTCCATCCACGCCATCGGCGACGTCACCAACCGCATCAACCTGACCCCGGTCGCCACCGCCGAGGCGATGTGGCTGGCAAGGACGCTGTTCCGCGACGAGCCGACGCCAGTGGACCACGAGAACGTGGCCACCGCGGTGTTCTCGCACCCGAACGTCGCCACCGTCGGCCTGTCGGAGGCGCAGGCGCGCGAGCGCTTCGGCACGGTGGACGTCTACAAGACCGCTTTCCGGTCGCTCAAGCACACCATGGGCGCGAGCGAGGAGAAGGTGTTCATGAAGCTGGTGGTCGATGCTGCAACGCAACGTGTGCTGGGCGCCCACATGATGGGCCCGGAAGCGGGCGAGATCATCCAGGGCATCGCGATCGCCGTGAAGATGGGCGCCACCAAGGCCCAGTTCGACGCCACCATCGGCATCCATCCCACGGCCGCCGAGGAATTCGTTACGATGCGCGAAAAATCCGGCTGACCGGGCCGGAAAAATCCGGCTGATCGAGCCGGGTTTGACCTAGCGCAACCTGCGGCGCGGGCGCAGGTAAAGGATTGTCGGCATGTTTTTCCAGGCGAACCTGGAACGCAAGCTGGCCGAGTTCGGCGCCCAGGGCGGGCTGCCCCTGGCAGTCGAGCTCTGGGATGGCCGCCGCATCGAGCTGGGCGAGCGCCCGACCGTCACCCTGCGCGTGCCGCGCGCGCCTGCGCTCAAGCGCCTCGCCAACCCGGATCTCGCCACCCTGGGCAAGGCCTACGTCGAGGGCGAGGTGGACCTGGAGGGCCCGATCGACGAGGCGCTGCGCGCCGCCGAGGTGCTGGCCCGTCGCTGGGGCAAGTCCGCGCTTGGCCGCCTGCCCCGCCTCGCACGCCACGACCGCAGGCGCGACGCGGACGCGATCCGCTTCCACTACGACGTCTCCAACGACTTCTACCGCCTCTGGCTGGACGAGCGCATGGTCTACTCCTGCGCCTATTACCGCGAAGGCGACGAGACGCTGGAAGCGGCGCAGGAAGCGAAGCTCGACCACATCTGCCGCAAGCTGCGCCTCGCGCCCGGCGAGCGCTTCCTCGACATCGGCTGCGGCTGGGGCGCCCTCGCGATGCACGCCGCCGGGCGCTACGGCGTGGACGCGACCGGCATCACGCTGTCGGAGAACCAGCACGCGCTGGCGAACGAACGCATCCGCGCCGCCGGGCTGCAGGACCGCTGCCGCGTGCGGCTGCAGGACTACCGCGACCTCGCCGGCGACGGCGTGTTCGACAAGATCGCGTCGGTCGGCATGTTCGAGCACGTCGGGCTGAAGAACCTGCCGCTGTACTTCGCCACGATGCGCCGGCTGCTGGCGGACGGCGGGATCGCGCTCAACCACGGCATCACCGCGGTGGACCCCGACAGCCGGGAGGTGGGTCTGGGCGCCGGGGAATTCGTCGAGCAGTATGTGTTCCCGCATGGCGAGCTGCCGCACCTGTCCCTGGTCCTGCGCGAGCTGTCCGCGGCCGGCCTGGAGGCGATGGACGTGGAGACCCTGCGCCTGCACTACGCCCGCACGCTGGCGGAGTGGTCGCGGCGCCTGGAGGCGAACCTGGGGGCGGCGCGCGCGCATGCCGGGGAGAAGCGCACCCGGATCTGGCGACTGTACCTCGCAGGGTGCGCCCACGCCTTCGCGCAGAACTGGGTCACCATCCACCAGGTGCTCGCGGTGAAGTCCGCCGACCCGGCGCGCAACCCGCTGCCGTGGACGCGGGACTACATGTACCGCTAGGCGAGCGCCCGCAGCACCAGCGACACCCCGCTCGCGAGCAGCATCAGCGCCACCGCGCGCAGCAGGGTCTCGCGCGTGATGCGCCGGAACAGGTGACCCGCGGCCCACAGGCCGACCAGCCCGGCCGGTACGATCACGGCGGCATAGGCCCACACCTTGAGGTCGAGCAGGATGCCGGTGGCGAAGAACGCGATGGTGCGCAGCGAAATGCTGGTGAGCGTCGCCAGCCCCAGCGTGGCCCGGTACTGCTCCTTGCTCAGGCCCCGGTGCGACAGGTACATGGCGTACGGCGGCCCGCCGGCGCCGAACAGCGTGCTGGTGATGCCGCCGGCGAATCCCGCGACGTAGGCCCAGCCGGTGCCCAGGACCCGGCGCGCGTCCGGCCGGCTGGCCAGGCTGTAGAGCGCGAACAGGAACACGAACACGCCGAGGGCCAGCGTCGCCGCCTGGCGCGGCAGGTTCACCAGCAGCGTGATGCCGGCCAGCGTGCCCAGCAGGATGGTGGGCACGAGGCGCGTCCATTCCGCGCGCACCGCGTGTTTCGGGTTCTCGAAGCCGATGCGGAAGGAATTGGCGAGGTCCATGAGCACGAACACCGCCAGCGCGAAGGACAGCGGCACCAGGTGCAGCGCGAGGGGCATGGTGATCAGCGCCGCGCCGAAGCCGGTGATGCCGAACACCACCGAGCCGGCAAAGGCGAGCGCGGCCAGCAGCGCGAGTTCGACCGGATCGACGATCACGGCGCGAGCTCCGGCTGCAGGCGCAGTTCCGCGGCGTTCCAGCCGTTCATGCGGCGCAGGCGCTCGACGTAGCGCGGGAACGGCAGCCCGTAGCGCACTTCCAGGCGCTCGGCGTCCTCGCGCAGGTCGCGCCAGGGCACGGCCGGCGGCGCACCCTTCAGCGCCAGCACGATGATGTTCGGGTCGCGCAGCGCCGGCAGGCACAGCACGCTGCCGGCGAAGGCATTCTCCAGCCGCCGCAGGTTGCGGTCGAAGTCCCGGTCGTCGTCCATGAAGTTCATCACCAGCACGCCGCGGTCCTCCAGCGCGCACCAGGCGGCGTCGAAGAAGGCCTGCGACACCAGCGCCGCCGGCGTGGTCTCGTCCTCGAAGCCGTCCACCACCAGGAGGTCGCAGCACTCCGGGGCGAGGGCGTCGATGCCGTCGCCGTGCTCCACCTTCAGCCGCGCGTCGTCCGGCGGCAGGTGGAACAGGGCCCGCGCCGTGGCGATGACGCGCTCGTCCAGCTCCAGCACGCGCGTGCGCAGGCGCGGCAGGCGGCGGTGGAAGAACTTGGCGAGCGAGCCCCCGCCCAGCCCGATCATGAGCGCGCGCCGCGGCTCGGGATGGAACAGCAGGAACGCCATCATGCAGCGGGTGTAGTCGAGCTCCAGCGCGAAGGGGTCGTCCAGGCGCATCGCGCTCTGGATCGCCTCGCCGCCCACGTGCAGCTCGCGCACGCCGCGCGATTCGCTCACCGTCAGCGCCGGCCGGCTCTTGGTCATGCCGCGAGGGCGCGCTGCGGGCGCTGCAGGGACACGATGCCGATGGCGGCGAGCAGTGCCAGCAGCGCCGCGCCGAGGATGGGCATGGCGTAGCTGCCGGTGGCGTCGAAGGCCGCGCCGGCGAGCGGCGGCCCGAACAGCGTGCCCAGCCCCGCCGCGGTGTACAGGCAGCCGATGATCCCCGATACCGACCGCGCGCCGAACAGGTCCATCACCACCGAGGGGAAGGTGGCGACGAAGCCGCCGTAGCAGACGCCGAAGCCCACCGCCATGAGCGCAAGGGCGACCTGGCCCGTGCTCGCCCACCACGTCGCCAGCATGAGCGCCATGCCCAGGTACATGAGCGCGAGCGAGCGCATGCGGCCGACGCGGTCGGCGAAGGCGCCGACCGCGAAGCGCCCGAGCAGGCTCCCCAGCCCGATCAGGCTCACCAGCAGCACGCCGAAGGCCTCGGGGTGGCCGGCGTCGCTCGCGTAGGGCGCGAGGTGGACCAGCGGCACGAAGCAGCCGAACCCGGACAGCGCGAGGGTGGCGTAGAGGACCCAGAAATTGCGCGCGCGCAGCGCCGAGCGCAGCGGCACGCCGCTGGTGGCCTGCGCCTGGCCCGCGGGACGGTTGCGGATCGCCGCCGCCGCGATGCCGCCCAGCACCAGCGTCGCCGCGGCGAGCGCGAGGTAGGCGCCGCGCCAGCCGAACAGGTCGATCCACCACGCCGCCAGCGGCGGCCCGAGCAGGTTGCCGGCGCCGATGCCGGACACCGCGATGCCGGAGGCGAGCACGCGGTGCTTCTCGAACCAGGGCTGCACCGCGCCCACCGAGGGCACGTAGGTGAGGCCGATGCCGACGCCCAGGCCGATCGAGTAGGTGAGGTACAGCACCAGGACCGAGGGCGCCTGGCTTGCCGCGGCAAGTCCCGCGGCAAGGAAGGCGACGCCCGCGAGGGCGACGTTGCGCGTGCCGTAGCGGTCGGCGAGCATCCCCCCTGGGGCGCCCAGCAGGAAGTACAGGAACGCGCACAGCGAGAACACCAGCGAGACATGCGCGCGCGAGGCGGAGAATTCGGCCTGGAAGGCCTTGAAGAACGCGGCGAAGGAATACGCGGCGCCGAAGCCGACGAACATCAGGGTGAAGGCCGCGGCGACCACCACCCAGCCGTAGTTCGCGCGGTTCAACGCTTCTTCTTCGCCCTTTTCCTGGCGGCGGCCTTCGCGGGCCGCTTGTCCGGCGCGTCGGCGATCGCGGCGATCACCTCGACTTCCAGCAGCAGGTCCTCGTGCACCAGCGCCTGCACGCCGACCAGCGTGCTGGCCGGCATCTTCGGGAAGCGGATGTAGCGCGAGCGCACCTCGCGGTACAGGTTCACGTCGTCCGGGTTCATGTTCACCATGTAGCCGTTCAGCTTGACCACGTCCGCCCAGGTGGCGCCCGCCGCGGCCAGGTTGTGCGTCAGGCTCTTGAACACCTGCTCGGCCTGGGCCTTCATGTCGCCTTCGCCGATGACCTGGCCGTCGCGGTCGTAGCTCACCTGGCCGGAGACGTAGACCAGCTTCACCGGCCCGGTGACCGTCACGCTGTGCGTGAAGAAGCGCGGATCGAACAGTTCCTTCGGATTCAGGTATTGCTTGCGCATGTGCCTCCCCCTTTTTCCAGTCGCCATAGGCGAGCGCGCCGCGCGCGGTGATCGGCCACAACGCCTCCACCACGCCGCCCCGGACGCAAACATACCAGTCGTACAGGTTCACCGTCGGGTCGCAGTGGCCGGGCACGAGCAGCACCTTCTCGCCCACCGCCGGCACCTTCGAGCCCGGCCCGGCCTCCAGCCAGCCGTGCTCGTCCGAGGCGTGGGTGTAGGCGAGGCCCGGGCGCTCCCAGACGCCCGGCATCCCGGAATCCACGCTGGAGGCCTTCAGGCCGGCGTCGAGCACGGCGACCCGGTCGTCGGCCCGGCTCTGCACCGAGGCCAGCACGAACAGCGAATGGTCGAAGCGCGGCAGCGGCGGCGCCCACTCGTTGCGCGCGTAGTCCCAGTCCATGAAGACGTAGGACCCGGGCTGGATCTCGTCCCAGGCGCCCAGCTCGACCTCGAACATGAAGGTGCCGCTGCCCGCGCCGGTGACGATCGGGCAGGCGATGCCCGCCTCCGCGAGCATGGCGCGCGTGGTGCGCACCGCCGCCGCCGCGCTGGCGATGACCGCGCGCCGCTCCTCATGCGAGCGGATGTGCTGGGCGCGGCCGTGGTAGGCATGCATGCCGGCGAAGCGCAGGTGCGGCGAGGCGGCGATCGCCCGCGCCAGCATCACCGCCGGCTCCCCCGGGGCGACGCCGCAGCGGCGCATGCCGACTTCCAGCTCCAAGTAGACCTCCAGCGTCGCGCCGGCGGCGGCCGCGGCGGCCTCGAGCTCGCGCACGTTGGCGGCCTGGTCCACGCAGACGCCGATGCGCGCGCGCTTCGCCAGCGCCGCCAGGCGCGCGAGCTTGCGCGCGCCGATGATCTCGTTGGTGACCAGGACGTCGCGCACGCCGCCCTCGACCATGGCCTCGGCCTCGCCGACCTTCTGGCAGCACACGCCCACCGCGCCGGCGGCGACCTGGCGCAGGGCGATCTCCGGGCACTTGTGCGTCTTGGCGTGGGCGCGCACCCGAACGCGGCCCGCGATGGCCTCGTTCAGGCGCCGGATATTGGACTCGAAGGCATCGAGGTCCACGACCAGCGCCGGGGTGTCCACGTCCTCCAGGCGCATGCCCACGACGGCCGGCGGCTGCTGCATCCTCAGGCTCCCAGGGGGCGCGCGGCGCGCTGCGTCACCCAGAGCCAGGTGATCGCGGCCAGCACCACGCCGATCAGCGGCAGCGCCGCGAGGTTCACCTTCTCCCAGCCGGCGTTGGTGACGATGAGGCCGGAGGTGAAGGAGGACACCGCCATCATGCAGAAGATGGCCTGCTCGTTGGTGCCCTGCGCGCGGGCGCGCTCCTCGGGGCGGTAGGTCTCCAGCAGCAGCGTGGTGCCGCCGATGTAGAGGAAGTTCCAGCCCACGCCCAGCAGCACCAGCGACCACCAGAAGTTGGCCACCGCGATGCCGGCGAGCGCCACCGCGACCGCGACCACGTTCAGCGCCGCGCCGGCGAACAGCACCGGCACCACGCCCAGGCGCTTGATCAGCCCGCCGGTGAAGAACGACGGCGCGAACATCGCCACAACGTGGGAGGAGATGACGAACGCGGCGTCGCCGTAGGGATGGCCGCACACGCCCATCGCGATCGGCGTCGACACCATCAGGAAGTTCATCACCCCGTAGCCGATGGCGCCGCACATCACCGCGACCACGAACTTGGGCTGCCGCGCGATCTCGCGCAGCGGCCGGCCGGAGGCGGCCTGCTCGGCGGCGGTGGGATCGGGGATGCGGATCCGGCTGAGCAGCGCGATCGTCACCAGCGCGAACAGGATCAGCGCGAGGTAGGCGCCGACGAAGCGCGGGCCGACCAGGTCCACGGTGAAGCGGCTGGTGGTGGGCCCGAGCACGCCGCCCACCAGGCCGCCGGCCAGCACCAGCGACACCGCGGTGGCGCGGAAGTCCACCGGCGACACGTCCGCCGCCGCGAAGCGGTAGTACTGGCCGAAGGCGTTGCTCGCGCCGTAGACGAGCGTGCCGAAGCACAGCAGCCAGAAGCTCTTCGTCCACAGCGCCGCGGCGCAGATGAGCGCGCCCAGGATGCCGATCGCCGCGCCCTGCATCAGGCCCGTGCGCCGGCCCACCCGCTTCATGTAGAGCGAGGCCGGCATGGTGGTAAGCGCCGCGCCGATGATCCAGCAGGTCACCGGCAGCGTGGCGAGCGAGGCGAAGGGCGCGAGCGCCACCCCGGACAGGCCGTTGATGGCGATCAGCGTGGAATTGACCGTGAACAGCATCGCCTGGCAGGCGACCAGCAGGCCGACGTTCAGGCGCACGTCGCCA
>CAZMDA010000003.1:21264-25694 GCA_964564865.1 uncultured Bordetella sp.
GAACAGCATCGCCTGGCAGGCGACCAGCAGGCCGACGTTCAGGCGCACGTCGCCAAGGGTGTTGCCGGCTGGGCTGTTCATATATACAGTATCGGGAGGGAAGGTCCATTCTAAATGAAGCTGCGCGGGGCCGGGTCGTTCATTGCGGGGCGTTTCGAAACCTTCGCGCGCGAAGCCGTCGATGACGGCTGGACGGATGGAGCAATTCCGGAGGACGAATCGCTTCCGGAGATTGCGACCCGGGTCGCGGAGGAGCGCGCGCGCTCCATCATCGCGCGCAACGACTCGCCGGACATTCCCTTCGAGCAATCCATCAACCCCTACCGGGGCTGCGAGCACGGCTGCATCTACTGCTATGCGCGGCCGAGCCACGCCTACCTCGAGCTGTCACCCGGGCTCGATTTCGAGACCAAACTGTTCGCCAAGACCAACGCGGTCCAGCTGCTGCGCGAGGAACTGTCGAAGAAGAGCTATGTAGCCAAGCCGATCGCCTTCGGCACCAACACCGACGCCTACCAGCCCATCGAGCGGCGCTACAAGGTCATGCGCGGCCTGCTGGAAGTGCTGGCCGAATGCGACCACCCGCTCACCGTGGTCACCAAGTCCGCGCTCATCGAGCGCGACATCGACCTGCTGGCGCCGATGGCGGGCAAGAACCTGGTCAAGGCCTTCGTCTCGGTGACCACCATGGACCACAAGCTCGCCCGGAAGCTGGAACCGAGGGCGGCGAGCCCCTCCAGGCGGATTGCCGCCATCCGCGCGCTCGCAGCCGCGGGCATCCCGACCGGCGTCATGGTCGCGCCGGTGATTCCCGCGCTCACTGACAAGTCGCTGGAAGCGATCCTCGAGGCCGCCGCCGGCGCCGGCGCCATCATGGCCGGCTGGATCATGCTGCGGCTGCCGAACGAAGTGCGGCCGCTGTTCAAGGAGTGGCTCGCCGCGCACGCCCCGCAGCGCGCCGACCACGTCATCAGCATCGTCAAGCAGGTGCGCGGCGGGCGCGAGAACGACCCCAACTTCGGCTCGCGCATGAGCGGCTCGGGCAATTTCTCGGAACTGATCGACAAGCGCTTCGACCTCGCCTGCCGGCGCTTCGGGCTCAACAGCGAGGACAACCACATGGCCTCGCGCGGCGGGCTGGACTGCAGCCTGTTCCGGCCGCCGGGCAGCCGCGCGCAGATGACCCTGTTCGGCTAGCCCCAGAGCTTCAGCAGGAGCGGGAACAGGAAGGCGGTGGCAAGGCCGTTGAGTCCCATCGCCAGCCCGGCAAAGGCGCCCATGGTCTCGGAGACCTGGAAGGCGCGCGCGGTGCCGATGCCGTGCGCCGCGACCCCGACCGCGAAGCCGCGCACCGCGTGGTCCTCGATGCGCAGCAGGTTGAGCGTGCCACGCGCCAGCACCGCCCCGATGACGCCGGTGGCGACCACCAGCACCGCGGTGAGCGAGGGCAGCCCGCCCAGCTTTTCCGCAATGCCCATGGCGATGGGCGTGGTCACCGACTTGGGCGCCATGGATAGCAGCGTCTCGCGGCTCGCGCCCAGCATCCAGCCGATGCCGACCGCGGACACGGCCGCGGTCATGGAACCTGCGAGCAGCGCCCCGCCCAGCGGCAGCAGGTTCCTCCTCAGCGTGTCCAGGTTGGCGTAGAGCGGCACCGCCAGCGCCACGGTCGCCGGACCCAGCAGGAAGTGCACGAACTGCGCCCCTTCGAAGTACACCGGGTAGGCGGTATCGGTGAACCACAGCAGCGCCACCAGCATCGCCACCGAGAGCGCCACCGGATTGGCGAGCGGGTTCATGTTCGCCTTCGCGTACAGCCAGTAGGCGGCCTGGTAGGCGAGCAGGGTCGCGGTCAGGCCGAGCAGGGGCGTTGCCGAGAGGTAGACCCAGAACTCCGCCAGGCGATCGCTCATCGTTGCAGCCACTTCATCGCCAGCGCGGTCACGCCGATGGTGATCACGGTGCTGGCCACCAGGGCGACCGCCACCGGCAGCCACTCCGCGCCCAGGCGCTGGAAGTGCAGCATCACCCCCACCCCGGCGGGCACGAACAGCAGCGACAGGTGGGCGAGCAGGGCCTGGCAGGTGTCGCGCAGCCAGCCGGGCGCGGACCCGCGCGCGAGCAGCGTCACGAACAGGAGCAGCATCCCCACAACCGGGCCGGGCACCGGCAGCCCGGCGACATGCACGATGGCCTCCCCGGCGAGCTGGTAGACGAGCAGCAGGGTGAACGCGCCGAGCATGGGCGGGAATCTTACGTTAGGCTCCCGCCATGACCGGCGCCAAGGCGAAAGCGCTGCTGGAGGCGCCCATCCTGCCGACGCTGCTGCGGCTGGCGGCGCCCGGGCTGCTGCTGGTCGTGTTCCAGTCCGCGATCTCCATCTCGGACACGCACTTCGTCGGCCGCCTCGGCACCGAGCCCCTCGCCGGCCTGGCACTCGTGTTTCCCCTGGTGATGCTGCTGCAGATGACCTCGGCCGGCGCCATGGGCGGCGGGATCTCGTCGGCCATCGCGCGCGCCCTCGGCGCCGGCGACGCCGCGCGCGCGCGGGCGCTGGTGGTCCACGGCGTCGTGATCGCCGTGGTCGCGGGCCTGGTGTTCACGCTGTTCGTGCTCGCCTTCGGCCGCGGCATCTACCGGCTGCTGGGCGGCGACGGCGCGGCGCTCGCCGCGGCGCTCGCCTACTCCAACGTGCTGTTCGGCGGCGCGGTGCTGGTGTGGATCGCGAACACCTTCGCCAGCGTCCTGCGCGGCAGCGGCAACACGCTGGTGCCCGCGCTCGCGCTGGTCGCCGCCTCGCTGGTCCACATCCCGCTGTCCGCGGCGCTCATCCTGGGCTGGGGGCCGTTCCCGCAGCTGGGCATCGCCGGCGCCGGCCTTGCCTATGTCGTCGGCTTCGGCTTCGCCTCCGTGGCCACCGGCCTGTACATCTGGCGCTCGCCGCTGTGGCCGCGGCGCGAGGACTGGAAGCTGGTCGGCCGCCAGTTCCGCGAGATCCTGCGCGTCGGCCTGGTGTCGTCGCTGTCCGCGCTGCAGACCGTGTTCACGGCGGTGGTGCTCACCGGACTGGTCGGCCGCTTCGGCACCGCCGCGCTCGCCGGCTACGGCGTCGGCGTGCGACTGGAACTGCTGCAGGTGCCGCTTGCCTTCGCCATCGGCCAGGCGCTGGTGGTGCTGGTGGGCACCAACATCGGCGCGGGAAACCCGGCGCGCGCCAAGCGCATCGCCTTCACCGGCGCCGCGATCGCCGCCGGCATCTGCCTCGCCATCGGCGCCACGGTGGCCTTGTTCCCCCGGCTGTGGGTCGGCCTGTTCTCCGCGGACCCGGCAGTGCTGGATTCCGGCGCCGCCTACCTGCGCATCGTGGCGCCGTTCTATCCGTTCATGGGCGCCGGCATCGCGCTGTACTTCGCCTCGCAGGGCGCCGCGCGCGTCATCTGGCCGGTGCTCGCGGGCACCGCGCGGCTGGTGATCGTGATCGGCGGCGGACTGGTCGCGCTGGCGCTCGCGGCGCCACTCGCGGCGCTCTACTGGGTGATCGCGGTCGGCATCGTGATCTGGGGCTCGGCCACGATCTGGGCGGTGCGCGCCAGCGACTGGGGGCGGTCGGGTTAGCGCTTCACGCGCGGGCGCGCCACCAGTGGCAGGATCTCGACCACGCCGAGCAGGAAGAAGTACGCCACCATGAAGGCGTGGGCGTTCTGAAGCGGTCCGGACATGCCGCAAGCCCGTGTCCCCGGGCAGAACTCGGCGATCAGTTCCGTCGAGACGCCGCCGGCAGGCAAGCGGGGTGCCAGGACAAACATCAGGACGCACAGGGCAAGGAAGATCAAGAACCCGGATTTCATCCGGGTCGTTGCCGTGGCAATGTCGAATTCGCTTCTGCGCACCAGCCCGATCGCCCTGCCGGCCAGTTCCCACAGCCCGTAGCTCAGCACCCACCAGCTCTTGTAGAAGAACGCCAGGGCGCCGATGCCCACCGCGTAGCTGATGAACACCAGAAGTGAGCCTGCAGCAGCGCCCAGCCAGGACGAGGAGGTTTGCGCAGATACGATGAGAAAGAAGGTCGAGAGCAGGAGGCCCAGTTCGACGATGAATGCGCCGACAGGCACGCCGACCCAAGCGCCGCCGTCGATGCGACTCGTCCACCACCAGCCGATGTAGAACGTCACCGACAGGCTCCAACAGGAGAACGCCGCCCACAGGCAGGCGATCCGGTCCGTCAGGTTGAGTTCAGTGGATACCGTGGACCCGCTGCCGCGCATCGAACGTTCGTCCCCTCCCGGTCGTCACGCCCGACCGCCGATTCCACGGCCGGACGCGCAATCTTATCTGGCTGCCGGCACCACGTAGGGCGATTCCGCCACCGTCCACTTGGGCGGCGATTCCTGCCGGAACACCTGCCGCAGGTGCACTTCGTCCGGGCCGTC
>CAZMDA010000003.1:25794-96279 GCA_964564865.1 uncultured Bordetella sp.
TGGGCGGCGATTCCTGCCGGAACACCTGCCGCAGGTGCACTTCGTCCGGGCCGTCGCCGATGCGCATCAGGCGCGCGTACGCCAGCGCATGGTGGATAGGCACGTCGTCAGTGCCGCCCATCGCGCCGAACACCTGGATGGCGCGGTCCGCCACCCGCTGCAGCATCGCCGGCACCGCGAGCTTGACCAGCGACACCTCGCGCCAGGCGCCGTGGTGGCCGTGGCGGTCCAGCAGCCAGGCGCACTTGAGCGTCAGCAGCTTCGCCTGCTCCAGTTCCACGCGGGACTCCGCGATCCAGCGCTGCACAGTGTCGTACTCGATCACGCGCCGGCCGAAGGTGCTGCGCTCGGCGGCGCGCGCGAGCATCAGGTCGATCATCAGGCCGGCGAGGCCGACCTGGCGCATGCAGTGGTGCACGCGCGCCGGCCCCAGGCGGATCTGCGCCACCTTGAAGCCGTCGCCCTCGGCGCCGAGCCGGTTCTCCACCGGCACGCGCACGTCCACCAGTTCCAGCTCGCCGATCGGCGCCACGTGGTCGCGCAGGCCCATCCACTCCAGCTCGCGCACCAGGCGCAGGCCGGGCGCGTCCATCGGCACCATGACCACGCTGTGGCGGCGCGTGCGCTCGCCCTTGTCCTCGGTCACGCCCATCACCATCAGCTGGCTGCAGCGCGGATGCGCCGCGCCGGTGGAGAACCACTTGCGGCCGTTGATCACGTAGTCGCCGCCCTGGCGCTCGATGCGGCAGGCGATGTTGGTTGCGTCCGACGAGGCCACCGCCGGCTCGGTCATGCCGAAGGCCGAGCGCGTCTTCGCCTCCAGCAGCGGCGCGAGCCACGCGCGCTTCTGCTCCGGGTTGGCGCACTGGTGCAGCGTGATCATGTTGGGCACGTCGGGCGCCTGGCAGTTGAAGGCCTCCGGCGCCCAGGCAAGGCGCCCCATCAGCTCGCAGCAGCCGGCGTATTCCAGGTTCGTCAGGCGGGTGCCCGGCTCGTCCGCGGCCAGGTCCGGCAGCGCGAGGTTCCACAGGCCCTCGGCGCGCGCCCTTGCCTGCAGCTCGGGCATGAATGCGGCGCCGGCCTTGCCTTCGCGCACCACGGCCTGGGTCCATTCGCGGTGGCGCGGCAGCACCTCGCGGTCCATGAACGCGCCGACCCGGCCGGCGATGTCCCGGGCGCGCGGTGAAAGTTCGAAGTCCATCCTGGCCTCCTCGGCTGCGGATCCCTGCGGCAGTATGGCACAGCGAGTTGCATATATCGGAACATGTGCGGCGCAGCATTTCAATATATTGACATTGAGATGCTTGCTGATTAAGTTCCAACCGTGACCGCCTCCGTCCGCCAGCGCGCCAGCGACCACCCCGACCCGTTCTTCGCCACCACCCTGGCGCGGGGCCTCGCGGTGCTCGATGCCTTCCGCGGCGGCGAATCGTCGCTGTCGAACGCGGAACTGGCCGCGCGCACCGGCCTCGCCCGGCCGACGGTGTCACGGCTGGTGAACACGCTGCTTACGCTGGGCTACCTGAAGCGCAACGCCGACGGCCATTTCCGCCTCGGCGTGCGCGTGCTGGGCGTGGCCTACCCCCTGCTTGCCGGCTATCGGGTGCGCCAGCTGGCGCGGCCGATGATGCGCGAGTTCGCCGAGCTGGCGGGCGGCGCGGTGTCCATCGGCATCGCCGAGGGCGCCGACCTGGTCTACATGGAGACCGCGCGCAGCTCGCAGAGCTTCCCGCACGTGCCCGAAGTGGGCTTCGCGGTGCCGCTCGTCACCTCCGCCATCGGCCGCGCTGCGATGTCGCTGATGCGGGAGGACGAGCTGAAGGCGACCTTCGCCGCCATCGAGCGCGCCCAGCCGCAGGCCTGGCGCGCCAGCCGCCGCAACGCGCTGGCGGGCATCGAGGCCTGCCGCAAGGACGGCGTCTGCGTCGCGCTGGGCGAGTGGCGGCCGGAGATCTTCGCGGTCGCCGCGCCGCTGCTGCGCACGCCGGAAGGCGACTGCCTCGCGATCAACTGCGGCATCCCGGCCTTCCGCATCACGCGCGAGGCGGTGCGCGAGGACTGGGCGCCGCGCATGGCGGGCCTGGCGCGCTCCATCCGCATGATGCTCGAGCGGGAGGGGCCATGAGCGGACCGCTCGCCGGGCTGCGCGTGCTGGACATCGCCACCATCGTCGCCGCGCCCTCGGCCACGGCGCTGCTGGCGGACTACGGCGCCGAGGTGCTCAAGCTGGAGATGCCGGGCGCGGGCGACGGCGCGCGCGGCTTCCCGCCGTTCAAGGACGGCAAGCCGCTGTGGTGGAAGGTCACCAACCGCGGCAAGACCTTCGCCACCCTGGACCTGCGCAAGCCCGAAGGCGTCGCGTTGCTGAAGCGCCTGCTGCCGGGCTTCGACGTGCTGGTCGAGAACTTCCGCCCCGGGACGCTGGACAAGTGGGGGCTGGACAAGGCGACCCTGTGGTCGGTGCAGCCGCGCCTGGTGATCCTGCGCGCCACCGGCTTCGGCCAGGACGGTCCCTACCGCAACCGGCCGGGCTTCGCGCGCATTTTCGAGGCGATGGGCGGCCTCGCCTACATCACCGGCGAGCCCGGCGGCGAACCGATGCACGCCGGCTACCCGATCGGCGACGCCATCGGCGGGCTGTTCGGCGCCCTGGGCATCCTGGCCGCGTGCTGGAAGCGCGCCCGGGACCCCGGCGCGCCGGGCGAGGAGATCGACCTGTCGCTCACCGAGGCGACCCTGAAGCTGCTCGATTTCCTCGCCATCGAGCACGACCAGCTGGGCACGGTGCGCGAGCGCTCGGGCAACGCCAACCAGTACTCCGCCCCGGCGGCGGTCTACCGCACCAGGGACGCGCGCTGGGTGACGCTGGCGGGCTCCACCAACGCGCTGTGGGCGAACAACTGCCGCGCCATCGGCCGCGCCGACCTCATCGAGGACCCCCGCTTCGCCTCGAACGCCCTGCGCGTCGAGCACGCCGCGGAGCTGAACGCCGTCTTCTCGGCCTGGTGCGCCGGCCGCACGCTCGAGCAGGTGCTGGCCGCCTTCGAGGCGGCGCAGGGCACCATCGCCCCGATCTATTCCATCGACCAGGTGTTCGCCGACCCGCAGCTGCGCGCGCGCGAGGCGATCACGCGCGTGCCGGACGCCGATTTCGGCACGGTCGCGATGCAGAACGTGGTGCCGCGCTTCGCGCGCGATCCCGGCCGCATCCGCCATGCCGCCGGCGCGATCGGCTGCGACAACGCCAGGGTCTGGGGCGCGCTGGGCCTGTCGGCCGACGAGCAGGCGCGGCTGGCCGCCGCCGGGGTGATCTGACGTGAACCGGCTGAAGAACGCGTTGTGCGAACGGCTCGGCATCGAGCTGCCGGTCTTCGGCTTTTCGCACTCGGTGGAGGTGACCGTCGCGATCGCGCAGGCCGGCGGTTTCCCGGTCTTCGGCGCGGCGCGCGAGGCGCCGGAACGCATCGGCCCGGAACTGGCCGCGATCCGCGCGCGCCTGGGCAAGCGGCCCTACGGCGTGGACCTGATGTATCCGGCGCTGGCCGGGGACGAACCCAGCGTGGCCGCGGCGCGCGCCAAGCTGCCCGCGGCGCACGTGGCGTTCATCGAGAAGCTGAAGGCGAAATACGGGGTGCCGGCGCCGACGAAGCCGAACTTCTTCGCCACCACCGTGCGCAACGAGGCCTTCTTCCGCGCCCAGACCGATGCGGTGCTCGGTTCGGACGTCGACGCGGTGGCCACCGCAGTCGGCCTGCCCAGGGCGGTGGTGGGGCGGGCGAAAGCCGCCGGCAAGACGACCTTCGCCCTCATCGGCAGCCCGCGCCATGTCCGCCCTGCGCTGGAGGCGGGCATCGACGTGCTGGTGGCGCAGGGCTACGACGCCGGCGGCCACACCGGGCCGATCGGCACCTTCTGCCTGGTGCCGCAGGTGATCGAGGCGGTGGAACGCGAAGGCGCCACGGTGCCGGTGCTCGCCGCGGGCGGGGTCGGCTGCGGCCGCCAGGTGGCCGCCGCGCTTGCCATGGGCGCGCAGGGCGTCTGGCTGGGCACGGCCTGGCTCGCCACGCGCGAGTACGCCACCCCGCCGGCGCTGCTGGCGAAGCTGCTGGCGGCCCGCAGCGAGGACACGCTGATCACCCGCGCCCACAGCGGCAAGCCCTGCCGGGTGGTGAAGAGCGCCTGGTCGGACGAGTGGGACGCGCCCGGGGCGCCCGCGCCCCTGCCCATGCCGTACCAGCACGCGCTCACCGGCGAACTGCTGGCGGCAATCGAGGAACACCAGGTGCCGGAACTGGTCTACGAGGCGGCGGGACAATCCATCGCCTGGTTCAACACGCTCACCACGGTGGACGAAATCATCGGGCGGCTCGCGCGGGAGACCCGCGACGCGCTCGGGAAGCTTGCAGTGCACCATTCAAAGGAGGAGTCATGAAGCGCAGAACCCTTGTTGTCGCAATCGCATCCGCGTGTGCCGGACTGGCCGCCTGGGCCCCGCAGGCCGGAGCGCAGGCCTTCCCCACCAAGCCGATCCGCGTCATCGTCCCCTACCCGGCGGGCGGCATCGTGGACCTGATGGCGCGCTCGGTGACCGACGCCCTGCCGGGCAAGCTGGGCCAGCCGGTGATCGTGGAGGCCAAGCCCGGCGCCAACACCGCCATCGGCACCGAGGAGGTGATGCGCGCCGATCCCGACGGGCATGTGCTGCTCATGGGCACGCTGGCCACCACCGTGACGCCGCACCTGACCAAGGTGCGCTGGAACGCGCCCGCGGACTTCGCCGGCGTGGCGCACATGGGCGTGGTCGCCAACATCGCCGTCGTGGCGCCCACGCTGGGCGTGAAGGACATGAAGGGCCTGATCGAGCTCGCGAAAGCGAAGCCCGGCCAGCTCAACTACATGAATCCGGGCAACGGCTCCTCGCCCCACGTCAGCACCGAGCTGCTGCTGCAGAACACCGGCACGAAGATGGTGTCGATCAACTACAAGGGCGTGCCGCCCTCGGTGCCGGACCTGCTCTCGGGCGCGGTCCACTTCGGCTTCTACCCCTACTCCACCATCGCCGCGCAGCTGAAGGCCGGCAAGGCGGTGGGCATCGCCATGGCGGCGCCGGCGCGGGACAAGCAGTTCCCCGAGATCCCCACCATGGCCGAGCAGGGCTTCGCCGACTCGCAGGTGAACTCCTGGTACGCGTTCCTCGCGCCGAAGAAGACTCCGGCCGCAGTGCTCGAGCGCCTGAACAAGGCGATCAACGAGGTGCTGGCCGACCCCGCGACGGTGGCGCGCGTGGAGAAGATCGGCGGCGCCGTCGCCGCCGGCTGGAGCGTGGCGCAGACCGACAAGATGATCGCGGACGATTCGGCGCGCTGGGCGAAGTTCACCAAGGCCGCCGGCATCGAGGCGAAATAGGGGCGCGGGTCGCATGGGCCGCAAGATCCTGTTCGTCACCACCGACCAGCAGCGCTGGGACGCGATCGGCGCCAACGGCGGCCGCGTCGCGCGCACGCCGGCGGTGGACGCGCTCGCCGCCGCCGGCCTCAACTACCGGCGCGCGCACAACCAGAACGTGGTGTGCATGCCGGCGCGCTCCACCATGCTCACCGGCCAGCACGTGCGCAGCCACGGCGTGACCATGAACGGGATCCCGCTGCCCGAGGACGGGCCGGACGTGGCGCGGCAGCTGCGCGAGGCGGGCTACCGCACCGCGCTCATCGGCAAGGCGCACTTCGAGCCTTCCTCGGCCCCGGGCGGCCCCTATTACGAGAACTTCGCCGCCAGCCGGGGCTTGAGCGGCCCGCACCGCGGCTTCGAGCGCATGGAGCTGTGCGCTCACACCGGGCGCGCCGGCCGCAGCCTGTACCACTACCCCAAGTGGCTCGCGGAGAACCATCCAGGCGCCGCGGAGGGCTTCCACGAGTACGTCACGCCGGAGAAGACCATCAGCTGCCGCCGCGGCGGCGACACCGGTGCGATCCAGGTCTGGCACAACGCCATTCCGCGGGAGCTGTACCACACCGACTGGGTCGCCGACCGCGTCATCGCGTTCCTGGACACGCTCGCCGCGGACGAGGACTGGTTCGTCTGGATGAGCTTCCCTGACCCGCACCACCCGTGGGACCCGCCGGCCTCCGAACTGAAGCGGGTGGACTGGCGCGACCTGCCGCTGCCCGCGGGGTACCCCGGGGGCCGCGACCAGGCGGAACGCATCCTGGCCAGGAAGCCGCGCCACTGGCTCGACTGGTACCTCGGCCGCGCGCAGTTCAACTACGAGATCCCGCCGGAGTTCGTGCCCTGCCAGCTCACCGCGGACCAGATCCGCGAGGTGAACGCCATGGTGCACATCGAGAACGAGCTGATCGACGAGGCGCTGGCGCGGGTGCTCGCCCACGTCGACCGGCGCGGCTGGGGCGCCGACACCGACGTCCTCTACACCACCGACCACGGCGAGTTCCAGGGCGACTTCGGCATGCTGTTCAAGGGCCCCTACCACGTTGATGCGCTGATGCGCGTGCCGCTGGTGTGGCGGCCGGCGCCCTCGGCGGGAGTGGCGCCGGCAGTGGTGGACGCCCCGGTCGGGCACGTGGACCTCGCGCGCACCTTCTGCGCCATCGCCGGCATCGCGCCGGATGAACGCATGCAGGGCGCGCCGTTGCCGGCGTCCGGCAGCGGCGGGCGCGAGCGCGTGCTCACGGAGTGGGACGGCGGCTTCGGCGGGCGCGAGATCCGGTTGCGCTCCATCTACCGCGACGGCTTCCTGTGCACGGTGTGCGAGCCGAGCAACACGCACGACGGAACCGAGGGCGAGCTCTACGACCTCGCCAACGATCCGCGGCAATGGGAGAACCTGTGGAGCGATCCGGCGCGCGCCGGACTCAGGCGCGACCTGGTGGCGGACCTCTACGACAACCTGCCCGAGGCGCGCTCGCCGGCGCTGGCGCAGGTGGCGCCGGTCTAGAGGGCCGTCAGGACTTGCCGCCGCGCACCAGCGCGGCGATGGCCACCGCGGCGGCGGCGAGGATCAGGATGACGAGGCCGATCTTCGTCGCCCACTCCTTC
The DNA here is from genome assembly GCA_964564865.1 of uncultured Bordetella sp. Taxonomy (GTDB): domain Bacteria; phylum Pseudomonadota; class Gammaproteobacteria; order Burkholderiales; family SG8-39; genus RBG-16-66-20. Next base: position 32,848 of record CAZMDA010000003.1, read on the forward strand.
AGAACCTCGGCCGGGATCACCTCCAGCACCGCCAGCACCCCGATCAGGGCCAGCACCACCACGGCGAGCGCGGCCGAGGCGCGCAGCAGCCCGGACAGGCCGCCGCCGGATTCGGGTTGGTTGATCTTCGAGTTGGCGTCCATGCGCGATCTCCTTGGCGCCTATATTAGCCGCTCGGCCTTCAGCCAGGCGTAGCTGTCCTCCACCAGCCGGCGCAGCGGCACCGGCCGGAAGCCCAGTTCACGCTCGGCCTTGCTGCAATCGCAATGCAGGTGGCGCGTGGCCATGCGCGCGCTCTCCGGGGTGAAGCGCGGTTCCCTGCCGGTGACGAGCGACACCCACTCCCCGGCCTGCCCCACCGCGCGCAGCAGCCACGCCGGCGTGACGCGCGTCGGCGGCGCCACCCCGGCCACCTCGCCGATGACGCGCACCAGTTCCGCGAGCGGCGCATCGGTGCCGCCCAGCAGGTAGTTCTCGCCCCTGCGTCCCCGCGCGACGGCGGCGATGTGCGCCCGCGCCACCTCGTCCACGTGGCAGAAGCTCATCCGGCCCGGCGGCACGCCGGGCAGCCGGCCCTCGCACACCAGCCGGATCATGCGCACCCAGTTCACCGCGTCGTAGGGACCCATGATCGCGGCCGGGTTGAGGATCACCGCGTCCAGCCCGCGCGCGATGCCCTTTCTCACCTCCTCCTCGGCAAGGAACTTGCTGCGCTGGTAGTTCACCGGCGAGACGCGGCCCAGCTGCTCGGCGCGCTCGTCGATCACGCCCGTCTGCAGGCCGTAGACCGAGATGCTGGAGGTGTGCACGAAGCGCTTCGCGCCGCGAGCGAGCGCCGCCTCCACCATGTGGCGCGTGCCCTCGACGTTGATCCGGGTCTGGCGCGCGTCGTGGCGCGACCACAGGCTGGTGTCGCCGGCGAGGTGGAACACCGCGTCGACACCCTCGGGCAAAGCCGCCAGAAGCGAGGCCGGGTCGGTGACGTCGCCCGCGCGCCAGTCGACCGGGACGCCCTTCAGGTAGCCGCGGTTCGATCCGGGGCGGTGGATCGCGGTGAGCTGCCAGCCCTGTGCGGCCAGCTGCCTCGCCAGCACGGTGCCGACGAAGCCGGTGGCGCCGGTCAGGAAAGCGCGTTGGCCCACGCGATCAGCGCATCGAGCGTCGCGTCCGGCGCCTCGGCCATGAGCGAGTGGCCCGAGGGCGGAATGAGCGCGGTGCGCGCCCCGGCGATCGCGGCGGCGAGCGCCTGCGCGGCCCGGGGCGGGGTCATGACGTCGCGCGCGCCGAGGACGAACTGCACCGGGCACTTCACCTTTGCCGCGCTCTCCAGCCCGCCCGCGTAGGCATTGCAGGCGGAGAGGTCGGTGTGCAGGACCCCGGGCGCGAGTCGCGACAGGCGCGCGAGCGTGTCGCCGTACATCCACATGCCGGGACTCGGGTTGCCCGCGAGCGGTACCTGCGCCGCGTGGCCCCAGATCGTTTCCATGTCGTAGGCCGCCTGGTCGTTCGTCCTTGCCGCTTCGAGGAAAGCGTCCGACACCTTCATCGGGTAGGCGACGCCGATGAGGGCGATGCCGGTCACCCGGCCCGGGTGCCGCGCGGCGCACTCCAGGGCAATCAGCGCGCCCATGGAATGCCCGACCACCGCGGCCTTTGCCACGCCGGCCATGTCCATGAGCGCCATGACCCAGTCAGCCATCGCTTCGATGCTCGCGAGCGGCGGCCCGTCGGAGCGGCCGTGTCCCGGCAGGTCCACCGCGAGCACGTTGCGGCCGTGGTAGCCGAAGTACCGGCTCTGCAGGCCCCACCAGCTGTGATCCAGCCCCGCGCCATGCACGAACACGATCGTCGGCTTCGCCGGGTCGATGGCGTGCGCCGCGGTGTAGGCGAAGGCCTTGCGTCCGGCGACGAGCGCTTCCATCAGCCTCGCGCCGCGGCCCGCATGGCCGTGTTCAGGCCGCGGTCCAGGTCGTCGATCAAGTCCTGCGCGTCCTCCAGGCCGATGGACAGGCGCACCGTGCCCGGCCCGATGCCGGCGCGCACCAGGTCCTCGTCGGACATGCGGTAGTGCGTCGTCGTCGCCGGGTGGATGACCAGGGACTTGGCGTCGCCGACGTTGGCGAGGTGCGAGAATACGCGCAGCGACTCGATGAACCGGCGGCCGGCCTCCCGGCCGCCCTTGATGTCGAAGGAGAACACCGCGCCGCAGCCGCGCGGCAGCAGCTTTTTCGCCAGCGCATGGTCCGGATGATCGGGCCGCTCCGGGTAGAGCACATTGCCCACCGCGGCGTGGCCCGCCAGGAAGTCCACCACCCTGCGCGTGCTCTCGACGTGCCGCGGCATGCGCAGGTGCAGCGTCTCGATGCCCTGCAGGATCTGGAACGCGGTCATCGGCGCCATGCAGGCGCCGAAGTCGCGCAGGCCCTCGCGCCGCGCGCGCAGCAGGAACGCCCGCGTGCCCGATTCCTCCTCGAAGTCCATGTTGTGGAACCCGGCATAGGGCGCGGTGAGTTGCGGGAATTTCCCGCTTTTCTCCCAGTCGAAGCGGCCCGAGTCCACGATGACGCCGCCGATGGCGATGCCGTGGCCGCCGAGGAACTTGGTGGCCGAGTGGTACAGCAGGTCGGCGCCCAGCTCGAAGGGCTTCATCAGGTACGGCGTGGTGAAGGTCGCGTCCACCAGCAGCGGCAGCCCCGCCTCGTGCGCGATCGCGGACACCGCCGGGATGTCGAGCACGTCCAGCCCGGGGTTGCCCAGCGTCTCGCCGAACAGCAGCCGGGTTTCCGGGCGGATCGCCTTGCGCCAGGCGTCCAGGTCGCGCGGCACGACGAACGTGGTCTCGATGCCGAAGCGCTTCAGCGTGTAGCCAAGCAGGTTGTGCGAGCCGCCGTAGAGCGACGCGGAGGCGACGATGTGCGAGCCCGCGTCCATGAGCGTGGCCACCGCCAGGTGCAGCGCCGCCTGCCCGCTCGCGATCGCGATGGCGCCGGTGCCGCCCTCCAGCGCGGCCATGCGCTCCTCCAGCACCGCCACGGTCGGGTTGGAGATGCGCGAGTAGACGTGCCCCGCGCGCTCCATGTTGAACAGCGATGCCGCGTGCTCGCTGTCGCGGAAGACGTAGGAGGTGGTCTGGTAGATCGGGACCGCGCGCGAGCCGGTCGCCGGGTCGGGCGACTGCCCGGCGTGCAAGGCCAGCGTGTCGAATCCCGGGTACTTGGGGCCGGTCAAGGCTCAGGAACTCAGTGCAGGTGCTTCCTGGAAGGCCGCGTCGCGGTCTCGAAGGCGCGTTCGGGCTTGGCCGGCTGCGCGCCGCGGTTCTTCCAGTCCTCGTCGAAGAACCGGTTCACCAGCGCGGTCACCTCGCCCACGCGCGCCTTGTCGAACTGGCGCGCGAGCAGCACGGACACATCCTCGACCATGCAGCGGCGCTGCGCCTCGTGGATCGCCTGCGCGGTGGGACCGACGAACAGCAGCCGCGAGTCCTGCTCGCCGTTCTGCAGGTACAGCGTCAGCTCGACCTCCACCGCCTCGTAGCACAGCGGCCCCAGGTTCTCCAGCGCGCTGTCCAGCGCGGCGTGGAAGCTGCGGCCGATCTCGCCGGTCCAGCACAGGACCAGCATCAGGTCCTTGTCGTCGAAGCGCAGGCCCGGCTCGTCCTGCTCCAGGCTCTTGACGTCGGCGAGGCCCTCGGCGTCCAGGTACTCCAGCAGCGGGGCGAGCGCCTCCTCGATCCGCTTCCGGGACACGCCTTCGAGGATCGGGATATCGGCATGCAGGTGCACTTCCATGCGCATGGCGGCTGGTCCGGGGGGAGATGGGCGTGCATTTTATCACGGGGGTACCCCGCGGGACCGCCGCCCGCCGACCGCCGGCGCCCGTCAACGGACCTGCGGCACGGCGCGTTCATGGGGATGCAGCCAGAATGAACTTGCTGGCGCAGCGCACCTCAGATGGAGGTAGCCATGAACGTCATGTACAGCAGCGAGAACTACTACGTGGTCGAGTTCCCGGGCCTCGCGGGCATCGAACTGGTGGACAAGACCACCGGCCGCGGCGGGTTCCTGGAGGGCGCCGTCGAGGCCCGGTTCCGCGCCCGCATGGCGACCCTGGCGAGCGCCGACCCGGAGCCCAGCACCGAATCGGTGGACGCGTTCCTCGCCCACTACGACGCGCTGTTGATGAATCCGGTCTCGCTGCACTAGCGAATTCCGCTAGCATCGGGGTCGATGCGCGGCTCCTGGTTCGTCCCCGATTATTCCGGCAACGGCTTCGTCAACCTGATCGCTTCGCTGGTGGAAGCCTCGGGCGGCCGGCCGCGCCACGCGCCGCTCGGCTCCCTCGCCCAGTCCGAACTGCGCGCCGCCACCAACCTCGTGCTGCTGATCGTGGACGGCCTGGGCGACGAGTACGTGCGCGCCTACGGTCCCGGCGGCGCGCTGGACAGCCGCCGGCGCGAGCCCATCAGCGCGGTGTTTCCCTCCACCACCGCCACCGCGATCACCACGTCCTACACCGGCGCCGCGCCGATCGAGCACGGGCTGACCGGCTGGTTCACCTACTTCGGCGAGGCGGGCTGCGTCGGTGCGCCCCTGCCCTTCCGCCGCCGCGGCGAGGCGCGCCCGATTCCCGCGCACAGCCGGCGCCTGTTCCGCGAGGCGCCGCTGTTCGACGCCCTCGCCTCGCGCCCGGTCGTGGTCACCGAGCGCACGATCATCGATTCCATCTACAACCTCCACCACTGCGGCCGCGCCGAGCGCCGCCCCTACGACCGGCTGGACGAGCTGGTGAAGGAGATCGCCGCGGCGGCGAAGTCCGGCCCCGAGCGCAAGTTCGTCTACTCCTATTGGCCGCTGTTCGACAAGCTGGCGCACGAGCACGGCGTGGCGAGCGACCCGGTGCGCCGCCACTATGCCGAAGTGGACCAGGCCTTCGCCTCGCTGCTGGAGCAGCTCGCCGGCACGGACACGCTGGTCGTGGTCACCGCGGACCACGGCTTCATGGACAGCCCCGCGGAGCGTTCCCTCACCCTGCCGGCGGAGCTGGCGGCGATGCTGCGCTTCCCGCTGTGCGGCGAGCGGCGCATCGTCTTCGCCCACGCGCATGCGCCGCGGGAGTTCATGGCGAAGGCGCGGGACTGGCTGGGCGACCGCGCCGAGGTGCGCGCCAGCCGCGACCTGCAGGACGAAGGCTGGTTCGGCGCCGGGGCGCCGCATCCGCGCTTCGCCGAGCGCATCGGCGACGCCGCGATCCTGATGAAGGACGACTGGACGCTCAAGGACTGGGTGGCGGGCGAGCCCCGCCACCTGCACATCGGCAACCACGGCGGCGCGACGCGGGCGGAGATGCTCATCCCGCTGGTCGTCGCCACCGCATAGGAGGACGGATGAAGGCGAAGACCAACGGCATCGAGACCTACTACGAGCTCCACGGCAGGGAAGGCGCGCCCTGGCTGGTGCTCAGCCATTCGCTTGCCTGCAGCACGCGCATGTGGGACCCGCAGATCGAGGCCCTGAAGGGCGAGTACCGCATCCTCGCCTACGACACCCGCGGCCACGGCGCCTCCGAAGCGCCCAAGGGCGCCTACACGCTGGAGATGCTGGCCGATGACCTCAAGGCGCTGCTCGACCACCTCGGGATCGAGAAGGCGAACTACTGCGGCCTGTCCATGGGCGGCATGATCGGCCAGACCTTCGCCCTGAAGCATCCGGGCGTGTTCGCGAAGCTCGCGCTCGCCGACACCACCTGCCGCTATCCGGCGGAGGCGGCCAAGGTCTGGGAAGAGCGGATCCGGACCGCGGAGGCCCAGGGCATGGGACCGCTCGCGCAGCCCACCCTGGAGCGCTGGTTCACCGCGCCGTTCCGCGAGAAGAATCCGGCCGTCGTGGACGGCATCCGCAAGCTGATCCTCGCCACGCCGGTGGCGGGCTACGTCGGCTGCAGCCACGCGCTGCCTAAGATCAACCTCACGGCGCGGCTGAAGGAGATCCGCTGCCCGATCCTGGTGATCGTCGGCGCGGACGATCCGGGCACGCCGGTATCCATGGCGCGGGAGATCCACGACAACGCGCCGGGCTCGAAGCTGGTGGTGCTGCCGCAGGCGGCGCACCTGGCGAACCTGGAGCAGCCCGAGGGCTTCACGCGGGCGCTGCGGGAGTTCCTCAGCGCGCGCTGATTCCCGCCACTCCCCGCGCGATGACCTCGCGCGACTGCTCCAGCACCGCCGCGCGCCACTTCGGGTCCGACGGATAGAACGCCTCGACGTACTCCGCCTGCACCTGCGCCAGGCGCTCCGGGTGCTTCGCGCCGTGGAAGCGCATCCAGCGCTGCGCCATGCCGGCGCGCTGCATCTCCACCCGCGGCCGGGTGCCGAACTCCACCACCGTCGTCGTCACTTCCGCCCTCGGCAGCTCGGCGATGAAGGCGTCGGTCAGGATGCCCTTGTAGTCGGCGAGCGCCTTGTGCGTGATGCCCTGCCCGTTCACCGCGCGCTCGCCCCACCAGGCGCGGCAGCGCTCCCACAAGGGAGAACCGGGAACCGCGAAGCCGACATAGACATGCTCCAGCCAGGGCCCGATGCCGGTGTGGAAGTCCACCAGCGCGGCGCGCTTCGCGTGCCCCACGTGCGCCCGTACCGCGGCGAGGAACGCCCCGTGCGACCACTGCCGGCGCGCGCCGCCGTAGAAGATGCCGTCGGCATGGCTGTACTGGCCGCCGTTGTAGGCGGTGGAGAAGGCCTTCTCGCCGACGCGCTCGCGGTAGCCGTCCAGCCAGCGGAACGCGGCCGCGATGCTGGCGTCGTCCCAGGTTTCGGGCGTGATGTTCGGATGGATCTCCGCATAGCCGGGATTGGCCGGCGGCGCGGCGAAGTCCACGAAATTGCGGTTGAGGTCGACGTTGTCCTCGGTCACCCGGGTGCGGTGGCGGAAGCCCCAGGGGTTGTGCGCGTGGAAGAAGGCGATGGCGGTATCCGCCGGCAGCCTCGGCGGCGAAGCCAGCCACGCCGTCTGCGCCGCGGAGCCCGGGAAGCCCTCGATGCCGTGGGTGCCGCTGCCGATGACGAGGACGTTGGCTGCGCCCTTGGGTCCCTGGACGGCGACGTCGAGGTGCAGCCCCTCGCCCAGCGGATGAGGGTAGCTCGTCACCTCGGCGCCGGCCGCGCGCGCCGCGCCGAGGAACTTCGCGCGCGCGTCCTCGTAGGTCTCGGAGAAATGTTCCAGGCTCATGCGCCAAAGCCTACCCCATTAGAATCCGGGCGTGAATCCGGTCACTCCCGCCCAGGACGACGCCGCTCTGCCGGTGAAGCTCATCGCCGTCGTCTTCATCCCGTTCGCGAGCGGCTTCTTCCTCTCCATCCTGCTGCGCTACGTCAACGCGGTGATCGCGCGCGACATCGCGGCGGACTTCTCGCTCTCGCCCTCGGACCTGGGCCTGCTCACCAGCGTGTACTTCCTGGTGTTCGCCGCGTTCCAGATCCCGCTCGGGGTGCTGCTGGACCGCTTCGGGCCGCGGCGCGTGCTGGCGACGCTGCTCCTGTTCGCCGCCGCGGGCGGCCTTGCCTTCGGCCTGGCGCGCGACGTGACCGAACTCGCGCTCGGCCGCGCCCTGCTGGGCCTGGGCGTGTCCGGCTGCCTGATGGGCTCCATCAAGGCCTTCACGCTCTGGTTCCCGCTGTCGCGCCTGGCAACGCTGAACGGCTGGATCCTCGCCATCGGCGCGCTGGGGGCGATGGCGGCCACCGCACCGGTGGAGGCCATCGCCGGCGCCTCGGGCTGGCGCATGGTGTTCTACGTACTTGCAGGGTGCGCCGCCGCCATCTCGGCGCTCATCTTCTTCGTCGTGCCCGAGCGCGCGCTGCCCGGGGCGGGCGAAACCTGGGCACGCCAGTTCTCCGAGATCGGCGGCATCCTGCGCAGCGTGTTCTTCTGGCGCGTGGCGCTGGCGCTGATCGTGGTGCACGGCGCCTACCAGGCGCTGCAGGGCCTGTGGCTCGCGCCCTGGCTGATCGACGTCGGCGGCCTGTCGCGGTCGCAGGTGGCCAACACCCTGCTCGCCAGTTCCATCGCCTACGGCGTGGGCTCGGTGATCTTCGGCACCCTGGCCGACCGCATGGCGCGGCGCCTGCTCGCGTTCAAGGTCGGCATGGCGCTCGCGGTGCTCGCCTTCTTCGCCATCGCCGCGGGCGTGCGCGAATGGGCGCCGGTGGTGCTGATGGTCTACGGCTTCGGCGCCTGCGCCGCGGCCCTGCCCTACGCCATCCTGACCCAGCATTTCCCGCGCGAGCTCACCGGCCGCGTCATCACGGCCTCGAACATCTTCATGTTCCTCGCCTCCTTCGGCGTGCAGTGGGGCGTGGGCGCGCTGCTGCGCCTGTGGCCCGCGGTGGACGGGCGCTACCCGGCCGAGGGCTATGCGGTCGCCTTCGGCATCGTGGGCGCCATGCAGCTCGCGGTGCTGCTGTGGCTGCTGCCGATGAAGGAACCGCAGCGCTAGCGCAGGTAAAGCGTATGCCCCAGCGCCCGCGCGGGCGCGAAATCGGAAAGCACGGACTCGTGGATGGCGCGCAGGTTCGTCCAGGGCGCCGCGTCGGCATAGAAGCGCCGGAGGAACAGGAGGTCGGTCAGCATGCTGTCCATCCAGTTCACGTCCGTGGTGTAGCCCAGCACGGCGCGGCAGCCCGATTCCTTCAGGAACCGGCGCGCAAAGGCCTCGCCGCGCTTGCCCGCCAGCACGCTGCACGCGCCGAAGTACACCAGGTTGTCGTAGCCCTTGCCCCAGCCGGCGAAGGCGCGGCACAGCGCCGCCGGCCCGATCTTCGCCAGCGCGGTATGGATCTTCCCCGGCGAGCCGTGGAAGGAAAGGTAGTAGACCGGGGTATCGAAGGCCTCCGGGTCGCGCCAGAGCAGGCCCTCGCGGCGCTTGGTGTAGGCCGCCAGCTGCGCCGGCGAGTCCATGAAGCGATGGGCGATCGCAAGCGGAGGATCCAGCTGCGCGGCGAGGCCCTCGAAGAACGGGCGCACCGAGCGCTCGCGGAAGGCGTGCGGGTAGCGATCCGACCAGTAGGTTTCCAGGCACACCAGCTTGCGCGGCGCGCGGCGCGCGCGCGTCACGGCTGGCCTTCCGGATGCCGCGGCAGCCCGTCGCCGATGTCGTACCACGGCGCCCTGGAGGCGACGAAGATGTGGCAGGCCGGCCGGATTCCCGGGTCGTCGTCGAGGATGCCCAGCGCGATGTCCTCGGTGTCCGGGCGCGCGGTGTTGATCCATTGCAGCGTCGAGCCGCAGCGCGCGCAGAACGTCCGGCGGATGCCGGGCGAGGACTCGTAGGCCGCAATCAACGCCTCCCCCTGGACCAGCCGCAGGTCCGGCTTCCTGACCTGGGCGTAGGTGCCGAAGGCGGCACCGTGCGCCTTGCGGCACATCGTGCAATGGCAATGGCTGGCGCGAAACAACTCTCCACGGATCTCGAATCGCACGCCGCCGCACAGGCAGCTCGCCCGGATCATCGTTCCTCCTTCCACCAGTGTTCGGCTAAAGTCACGGCATGAAGATTACATCCCTCGACACCCTTTCCTGCGACGCCGGCTGGCGCAACTACTACTTCGCGAAGGTCACCACCGACAAGGGGATCACCGGCTGGAGCCAGTTCGACGAGGGTTTCGGCTCGCCCGGCGTGGGCGAAATCATCCGCCGGCTCGCCCCGCGCGTGGTGGGCAAGGAACCCGCGCGGCACGAGGCCGTCTTCCAGGAACTGTTCAGCGCCACCCGCCCCGCCACCGGCGGCGTCATCGGCCAGGCGCTGGGCGCGATCGAGAACGCGCTGCTGGATGCGCGCGCCAAGGAACTGGGCGTGCCCTGCTCGGAGCTGCTGGGCGGCAGGGTGCGCGACCGGGTGCCCCTCTACTGGTCGCACGCGGCCACCTGGCGCATCGCCCACGGCGAGTGGTACAAGCCGGCGATCACCGACCTGGAAGGCGTGCGCCAGATGGGCCGCGACGTCAGGGCGGCCGGCTTCAGGGCCATGAAGACCAACCTGTTCCTGTACGACGAGCAGGGTCGGCCGCGCGGCTGGGCGCCGGGCTTTGCGCGGCCCTTCTCCCCCGACCTGAACGTGACCCCGAAGCTGCTCTCGGACCTGCGCCTGCACCTGGAGGCACTGCGCGAGGGCGCCGGTCCCGGCGTGGAGATCCTGCTGGACCTGAACTTCAACGCCAAGACCGAGGGCTACCTGAAGATCCTGCGGTCCCTGGCCGATTTTCCGCTGTTCTGGGTCGAGATCGACAGCTTCAGCGCCGAGGCGCTCGGTTACATCCGCCGCCAGAGCCCGCACCCGATCAGTTCCTGCGAAACTCTGCTCGGCCTGCGCGAGTTCCTGCCCTACTTCCGCGAGCAGGCGATGGACGTCGCCATCGTGGACACGCCCTGGAACGGGGTCTGGCAGTCGCTGAAGATCGCTGCCGCGGCCGAGGCGCACGAGGTGAACGTGGCGCCGCACAATTTCTACGGCCACCTCTCGACCATGATGAACGCCCATTTCGCCGCCGTGGTGCCCAACCTGCGCATCATGGAGGTGGACATGGATCGCCTGGCGTGGGACGACGAACTGTTCGGCGGCGCGCCGCGGATCGAGAACGGGGAACTGGTGATGCCGGACGCCCCCGGATGGGGGATGGATCCCAACGAAAAAGCGCTGCGCGCCCACCCGCCGAAGCTGTAGAGTTGCCGCAAATCAGGAGGAACACCATGTTCAGCACCACCATCGCGGGCAGCCTGCCCAAGCCCGGCTGGCTCGCCGAAACCGACAAGCTCTGGCCGCAGTGGCGCGCCCAGGGCGAGGACCTGCAGAAGGCAAAGCGCGACGCCACGCTGCTGTGGCTGAAGGAACAGGAGGACGCGGGCCTGGACATCGTCACCGACGGCGAGCAGGCGCGGCAGCACTTCGTGCACGGCTACCTCGAGGCGGTGGAGGGCATCGACTTCGAGCACAAGGTGAAGATGGGCATCCGCAACAACCGCTACGACGCCATGGTGCCGGTGGTGGTCGGGCCGCTGAAGCTGAAGGGCCGGGTGCACCAGTTCGAGGCCCGCATCGCGCGGGCGCACACGAAGAAGAAGCTCAAGATCACCATGCCCGGGCCGATGACCATCGTCGACACCATCGCCGACCGGCACTACGGCGACAAGGTGAAGCTGGCGATGGCCTTCGCCGAGCTCCTCAACCAGGAGGCGAAGGCGCTGGTGAAGGACGGCGTGGACGTGATCCAGTTCGATGAACCGGCCTTCAACGTCTACATGTCGGACGTGAAGCGCTGGGGGATCAAGGCGCTGGAGCGCGCCGCGAAGGGCCTCAAGTGCACCACCGCGGTCCACATCTGCTACGGCTACGGCATCAAGGCCAACCTGGACTGGAAGGAAACCCTGGGCGGCGAGTGGCGCCAGTACGAGGAGATCTTCCCGGCGCTCGCCGCGAGCAGCATCGACCAGGTGTCGCTGGAGTGCATCCACTCGAAGGTGCCGCCCCAGCTGATGAAGCTGCTGAAGGGCAAGGACGTGCTGGTGGGCGTGATCGACGTCGCCTCGGACCGCGTCGAAACGCCGCAGGAAGTGGCGCGCACCATCGGCCAGGCGCTGAAGTACGTGCCGAAGAACCGGTTGTTCCCCTGCACCAACTGCGGCATGGCGCCGATGAAGCGCGAGATCGCGCTGGCCAAGCTCAAGGCGCTCGCTGCGGGCGCGGCCCTGGCGCGCAGGAAGTACCGCTAGCGGTTCCGGGGCGCCGGATCAGAGCCAGTACTGCCGGACCCAGTCCACCGTCTCATCCAGCTTCACTTCGCTGGCGAACAGGACCAGGTCGCCGAGCTTCTCCACGTCGTCCAGCGGGTAGGACTTGCCGGGCGGGAAGTCGGGCGCAAGGCGGTGGAACGCGGGCCCCATGAGCTGCTCGCACTGGTAGCGCGCGATGTCCGACACGCCCTCGAACATGAGCTCGACCAGCGGCTTCGCCCACTGCGCGTAGCCCCAGTCGAGCAACTTCTGCCTGATGCACACCAGCGAGCTGCCGGTGCCGATGGAGAGCATCACGACCTCGTCCAGGGCCGGCCGCTCCGGCCAGGCGCGGTTCTGCACCTGCGCCAGGGCGCACATGGACGGATTGTTGGCGAACACGCCGCCATCGATGTAGCCGTCGAACGAGGGAAAGTAGGTGGGTGCGGCCGAGGTGTACATGCCTACCCGCCAGGCCAGTTCCGCGCCGTCGCTGCCCCTGCCCGGATAGTTGTGGAAGATCTTCGGCTTCCAGCGGCGCCTGGCGGGATCGGCATCCTCGTTGTCCAGGTCGAAGCTCGGGATGAGCACGCGCTTGCCAAGGTCGCTCAGCCGGGTGTTGTCGCCCAGCGTGGCCTTGACGATGCGCTCCAGGTTGTCGTTGTCGTAGTCCGCGCCGGCGATCTTCCCGATGTCGGTGATGTCGTCGAACCAGGAGTCGTCGAATATCTCGTCGCCCTGCTCCTCGTAGAGCGCCCGCAGTTGCGGCAGCGGGAGGCCCTTGGCGAGGCCGAGCGCGATCAGGCCGCCGGTGGAGGTGCCGGCGAGCAGGTCGGACTTCATCAACCAGCTGTCGGACCCGAGCGCCTCGCCGATCCGCTGCAGCAGGACCGTGGTGAGCAGGCCGCGGATGCCGCCGCCATCGAGGGACAGGATGCGATAGGCCGCCATGCGGCAACACTACGCCGCAGCCGCGCGCGATTCAATTCATCTCGATCCGAGATCGCCCGGCGCTAGTCCGCGTATCCCGGATTCACCCGGTCCAGCACCCGCATCATGGCCTCGAAGTACAGGCGCTCGCGCTCCACGCGCGAATGCTTGTCGTTGGCCGCCGGCGCCTGCACCTGGGCGATGATGTCCTCGGCCAGGACCTTGAGCGGCTGGCCGGTGCCCATGGCCAGCACCTGCGCCCGGCAGACGCGCTCCAGCTTGTAGAGCCGCCGGTAGGCCTGCGCCACGGTGTCGCCCACCGCCAGCACGCCGTGGTTCTTCATGAACATGACGTGCTTGTCGCCCATCAGGCGCGCCAGGCGCTCGCCTTCCTCCAGGACATCGGCGGTGCCGCTGTAGGTGTCGTCGTAGGCGATGCGGCCGTGGAAGAAGGCCGCGGTCTGGCTGGCCGGCAGCAGGCGGTTGTTCTCCAGCATGTTGAGCGCCACCGCCCAGGTCTGGTGGGTATGCAGCACCACCTTCGCGCCGGTGATGCGGTGGATCGGCGCATGGATGCACTGCGCCGAGAGCTCGACATCGCCCTTGCCCTCCAGCGTGCGGCCGCTCTCGTCGAACACGATCATGTCGCTCGCCTTCGCCTCCGACCAGTGCAGGCCGAAGGGCAGGATCAGCCAGCGGTCCTGGTGCCCGGGCACGGTCACCGTGAAGTGGTTGTCGATGCCCTCCTCCAGCTCGTCCAGCACCGCGAGGCGGTGGGCGGCGGCGAGGTGGACCTTCGCCTGGTGGACGGGATCGGTGGCGCGCAGCGGATGGACGGACATGGCAGGTACCTCCTTCAGGCCGGAGACAGGATATGTATCACACGGCTGGCGATGAACTCCTTGGCCTTTGCGCCGTAGGCCGCCATGTGAGGGGCGGCGGCATGGGCCTTCAGGGCCTCCATGCTTTCCCACTTCTCCACCACGAGGAAGGTGTCCGGGCCCCACTTGGTCTGGAACGGCAGCGCCGGGTCCGCGTCCACGGCGGCGCCGTACTCGATGCAGCCCTGCTCGGCCCGCACCGCAGGCACGTTGGCGCGGAACAGCTGCAGGATGTTCTCCCGCATGCCGGGCTTGGCGGTGATGACGGCGATGACGTGGACCATTCTCGTTCTCCTCCTCAGTTGACCTTCTCGAGCTTCTGCAGCGAGCGCATGCGCCACGGAATCTTCACGTCCGGGAACGCCTTCGGGAACTCGGTGTAGCTCACCTCGCCGACGTAGATGTCGCCGCGCGAATCCACCGCCAGGCCGTGCGGCGCGATGAACTTGCCGGTCTCCAGGCCCGGACCCGCCTCGCCGCCCAGGCGCGCCAGCGTCTTGCCCTTGCCGTCGACGATGGACAGGCGCGGCCCGATGTTGGGCATGCTGCGGTTCACCGGCATGCCGGGCCCCAGCTCGCCGATGATGAACCGGGGCTTCGGCCCGCCGCAGCAGAACAGCCCGCAGGGCCGGTGCATGTTGACCCACTGCGTTTCGTAGCGGCCGTTGCCGTCGAAAACCTGCACGCGGTGGTTCTCGCGGTCGGCGACGTAGACCCAGCCCTCGGCGTCGGTGACGATGTTGTGCGCAATGTTGAACTGGCCCGGATCGGTGCCCGGCTCGCCCCAGGACAGGAGCAGCTTGCCGTCGGGCGAATACTTGTGCACGCGGGCGTTGCCGTAGCCGTCGCTGACGTAGATCTCGCCCTTGGGCGAGAGCGCGGTGTGGGTGCAGCGGTGGAAGGGCAGGCCGCTCATGTAGGGCGCGGGCTTGCCCGGCACGCCCAGCTCCAGCAGCACCTTGCCCTCGGTGGTGCACTTGCGCACCACGTGGCCGCCGTCGTCGGTCAGGTACAGGTTGTCGTTGGCATCGATGTGCAGGCCGTGGGCGCGCGGGTACTGGCCCTCGCCCCAGGACTTGAGGAAGTTGCCCTCGCGGTCGAACACCATCATCGGGTGCTCGCCGCGGTTGAAGCAGTAGACCCTGTCCTTGCTGTCCACCGCGACCGCGGCCACGTCCTTGAACTCCCAGCCCTCGGGCAGCTTCGCCCAGTCCTCCACCACGCGATAGCGGTGCTCGCCGCTGCCCAGGATCGTCGCCATCGGGTTCTCCTTGTCCGCCGCTACCAGGCCAGCGCGGTGGCCGGGAAGCATTCCGACTTCGACCCGCGCGGGTCGCAGCCGGCTTCCAGCATGCCGGTGTCGCCGTCGTATTCGGCGACCGAGACGAAACCCTCGGTCCAGTCCGGCGCGATGTCCAGGTCGTGGCCGCGGGCCTTCAGTTCCTCCAGCACCCTGGCGCCGAACCTCGGCTCGATGCGGGTGCGGTTGGGCTCGGAAGCATGCGGCGCGAAGAACCCGGGCGTATGTTCGCTCGACAGGCGCGGCGCCTCGATGGCCTGCGGGATGGACATGCCGAAGGCGGCGCGGCACAGGTAGAACTGCAGCAGCCACTGGCCCTGGTTGTCCCCGCCCATGGTGCCGAAGGCCATCCAGGGCTTGCCGTTCCTGAACGCCATCGCCGGCGTGAGCGTGGTGCGCGGGCGCTTGCCCGGCGCCATGACGTTCGGATGGTTCGCCGGCTCGAGGTAGAACGTCATCATGCGCGTGGAGAGCGGGAAGCCGAGCGCCGGGATCACCTCGGCCGACGAGATCCACGCGCCGCTGGGGGTGAAGGACGCCATGTTGCCCTTGGCGTCCACTGCGTCCACGTGCACCGTGCCGGCGCCCCAGTCCTTTGGCACGAACTTCTCGCCTTCCGGCAGCAGCGCCGCCTTGCGCCAGGCATCACCCGGACGCAATTCGCGGCTGGCGCGCTTCATGTCGATCAGCGCCGCGCGCTGCTTCGCGTACTCGTGGGAGAGCAGCACCTTCTCCGGCACCTTGATCTGCGCCGGGTCGCCGTAGTACTGCTCGCGGTCGGCGAAGGCGAGCTTCATGGCTTCGATCAGCAGGTGGCAGTAATCCGGGGTGCCGAAGCCGATCTTCGCCAGGTCGAACTGCCACATGATCGCCAGCGTCTGCAGCTCGGCCGGGCCCTGGCTCCAGAACCCGGTCTTGAACAGCTCCGTGTCGCCCAGCTTCATCGAGGCCGGTTCCTCGACCCGGGTCTCGAACGCGGCGAAGTCCGCCATCTCGAGCAGGCCATCCTGCGCCTTCGCGTACTTCACGATCTCGGCGGCGATGTCGCCCTTGTAGAACGCCGCCAGCGGGTCCTTCTGGCCGGCGAGGTACTCGAAGCTGCGCGCGAGCGCCGGGTTGCGGAACAGCGCGCCTACTTCAGGCACCTTGCCGCCCGGCAGGTACAGCCCGGCGCTCCCCGGCCATTCCTTCAGGAAGCGCGCCTGCATCGGCGCGATGCCGTACTTGTGCTGGTTGCGCAGGCCCGCGGACACCGGGAAGCCGCCCTTGGCGAGTTCCATCGCCGGCGCCACCACGTCGCGGAACGGCATCGTGCCCCAGCGCGTGAGCGCGGTGAGGAGCGCGCCGAAGGCGGCGGGCACGCCGGCGGCGAGGATGCCGGAATCCGGCACGTCCTTGAGGCCGCGCGCGCGGTAGGCCTCCGGCGTCGCCCTCATCGGCGCGGCCATGTTGCCGTTCAACGCGATGACGCGGTTCTCGCCGGCGACGCGCAACAGGATCGGGCACTCGCCGCCAATGGTGTGCATCTGCGGGTTGACCAGGCCCTCGACGAAGGCCATCGCCACCGCGGCGTCGATGGCATTGCCGCCCGCCTTGAGCACGTCGGCGCCGGCGTTGGCCGACAGGTGCGAGTTGGAGGCGACCGCGCCGCGCCGCCCCATCAGGCGCGGGTGGAAGGTGGTGGAGTCGGTCGGAAGGATGCGGTACGCGCGTCTGCTCATAGGGGGCGAAGCATAGCCCAGCGCGGCGGCCTTCCTCCCGGCTGGTATCCTCCGTTTCGATGAAAAATCCTGCAGCAGCGGAACTCACGGTCGCCATCGGCAGCCTGGGCGCCATCGGGCGCAAGGTCGCGGCGAAACTGGACGACGGCATTCCCGGCCTGCGCCTCGCGGCGGTGTCCGCGCGCGACGCGGCGAAGGCGAAGGCCACGGTCGGCGCCTACCGCCGCCCGGTGCCGGTCGTCCCGCTGGCCGAGCTCGCTGACCATGCCGACATCGTCGTCGAATGCGCGCCCGCGGAGGTGTTCCTGCAGATCGCGGAACCGGCGCTGAAACAGGGCCGCACGCTGGTGGTGATCAGCGTCGGCGCCCTGCTCGCCCACCCGGAGGTGAGGGACCTGGCCGCGAAGCATGGCGCGCACATCGTGGTCCCGAGCGGCGCCCTGCTCGGGCTGGACGCGGTGCAGGCCGCGGCCGAAGGCGTGATCCAGTCCGTGACCATGGTGACGCGCAAGCCGCCCAACGGACTGGAGGGCGCGCCGCACCTGGTGAAGAACAACATCAGCGTGCGGGACCTGAAGGCGCCGCTCAAGGTGTTCGAAGGCAGCGCGCGCGAGGCGGTGAAGGGCTTCCCGGCCAACGTCAACGTGGCCGCCGCGCTCAGCCTCGCCGGCATCGGGCCGGACCTGACGACGATCCAGATCTGGGCCGATCCTTCGGTGACGCGCAACCTGCACACCATCACCGTGGTCGCCGACAGCGCGGAGTTCAGCTTCTCCATCGCCAACGTCCCGAGCGAGAACCCGAAGACCGGCAGGATCACCGCGCTCAGCATCATCGCGGCGCTGCGCAAGATGGCCAGCCCGCTGCGGATCGGGACTTGATGGCAGGCGCCCGCCTGGCCGCCGACATCGGCGGCACCTTCACCGACGTGGTGCTGGAGCACGGGGACCGCACGCACACCGCCAAGGTCCTCACCACGCCGCGCGCGCCCGAGGAAGGCATGCTCGCGGGCATCGCGCAGGTGCTCGCGGCGGCCGCGCTGTCGCCGGCGCAGGTCGGCGTGCTGATCCACGGCACCACGCTCGCCACCAATGCGCTCATCGAGAGGAAGGGCGCGCGCACCGCGCTCCTCACCACCGCGGGCTTCCGCGACGTGCTCGAGATGGGCTACGAGAAGCGCTACGAGCACTACGACCTGGAGCTGGAGCTGCCCGCGCCGCTGGTGCCGCGCGAGCTGCGCTTCCCGGTCGCGGAGCGGGTCACCGCGCGCGGCGAGGTCCGCGTGCCGCTGGACGAGGCCGCGCTCGCCGGCATCGCCGCCCGCCTGCGGCAGGCGCAGGTGGAGGCGGTCGCCATCGGCTTCCTGCACGCCTACGCCAACGACGCGCACGAGCGGCGCGCGGAGGCGCTGCTCGCCGCGGCGCTGCCGGAGGTCTCGATCACGCTGTCCTCCGCGGTCTGCCCCGAGATCCGCGAATACGAGCGCTTCTCCACCGCCTGCGCCAACGCGTACGTGCAGCCGCTCATGTCGAGCTACCTGGAGCGGCTTGCGGCGGAATTGAAGCGCCGCGGCTTCGCCTGCCCGCTGTACCTGATGACCTCCGGCGGCGGGCTCACCACGCTGGAGACCGCGCGCCGCTTCCCGGTGCGCCTGGTGGAATCCGGCCCGGCGGGCGGCGCCATCCTGTCGGCCGGCATCGCCCGCGAAGCGGGATTGCCGGACGTGCTGTCCTTCGACATGGGCGGCACCACGGCCAAGATCTGCTTCATCGGCGAGGGCCGGCCCGAGCGCTCGCGCAAGTTCGAGGTGGCGCGCGTCTGGCGCAACCTGAAGGGCAGCGGCCTGCCGGTGCGCATCCCGGTCACCGAGATGGTGGAGATCGGCGCCGGCGGCGGGTCGATCGCGCGCCTGGACGAGCTGGGCCGCATCCTGGTCGGGCCGCACAGCGCCGGCGCCGAGCCCGGTCCTGCCTGCTACCGGCGCGGCGGCACGGCGCCCACGGTCACCGACGCCAACGTCGTCCTCGGGCGCATCGACCCGGAGGCCTTCGCCGCCGGAACGCTGCGCCTGGACCGCACCGCGGCGCAGAAGGCGATCGCCACGGTGATCGGCGCGCCGCTGAAGCTGGACGCGAGCTGGGCGGCGGCCGGCGTGGGCGAGATCGTCGAGGAGAACATGGCGAGCGCGGCGCGGGTGCACGCCATCGAGCGCGGGCGCGCGCCCGAGCGCTGCACCATGATCGCCTTCGGCGGCGCGGCGCCGCTGCACGCGGCGCGGCTGGCGGCCAAGCTGGGCATCGCGAAGGTCCTCGTGCCGGTGGACGCCAGCGTCGGCTCGGCGGTGGGCTTCCTGCGCGCGCCGGTGGCCTTCGAGGTGGCGCGCAGCCTCGCGCAGCGCGACGACGCTTTCGACGCGGCGGCCGTGAACCGGATGCTGGCGCGGATGGCGGAGGAAGCCGCCGCCATCGTCGCCGCCGGCGCCGGCGGCGCCCGGCTCGTCACCCAGCGCGCGGTCGAAATGCGCTACCTCGGGCAGGGCCACGAGCTCGCCATCCCGCTGCCGGACCGCGATCTCGCCGCCGGCGACGCGGCCCGGCTGCGCGAGGCCTATGAAACGCGCTACCAGGCGCGGTACGGCCTGCGCATCGCGGACGTGCCGGTGGAGTTCCTCACCTGGACGGTGACCGTGTCCACGCCGGAAGCGGCGGCGCCCGCGCCCGCCGCAGCGGTGAAGCATGCGCCGGCGGCGACGGACCGGCGGCAGGAAGTGTTCGACCCGGCCAGCGGAAAGCTGGAGAATCTGCCCGCGTACCGGCGCGCCGACCTCGGCGCGGGCGCGAACCTCGAGGGGCCCGCGCTGGTGGTGGAACCTCAGACGACGACCCTGGTGCCCGCGGGCTGGCGCGCCGCCGTCGGCGCCGCCGGGCACCTGATGCTGACGAGGACCTGATGGACATGGACAACGGCGCGATGCGCGAAGAACTGGTGCGGCAGGTGCTGTGGAACCGCCTCATCGCCGTGGTGGAGGAGCAGGCCAACGTGCTGCTGAAGACCGCGTTCGGCGCCATCACGCGCGAGGCGGGCGACCTCTCGGCGGGCGTCTACGACACCAGGGGGCGGATGCTCGCGCAGGCGGTCACCGGCACCCCCGGCCACGTCAACACCATGGCCACCGCGGTGGCGCACTTCCTGGAGCGCTTCCCCGCGCACACGCTGAAGCCGGGCGACGTGCTGGTCACCAACGATCCGTGGATGGGCACCGGGCACCTGTTCGACTTCGTCACCGTGACGCCGGCGTTCCTGAAGGACCGCCTGATCGGCTTCTTCGCCTCCACCTGCCACGTCATCGACGTCGGCGGCCGCGGCTTCGTCGCCGAGGCGAGCTCGGTGTACGAGGAAGGCGTGCTCATCCCCCACATGAAGATGATGGCGGGCGGGAAACCGAACGAGACCTTCTTCGCCATCCTGATGGCCAACTCGCGCGAGCCGCTGCAGGTGCGCGGCGACCTGCTCGGGCTGGTGTCGTGCAACGAGGTCGCGGCGCAGCGCCTGGCGGCGATGCTGGAGGAGTTCGGCCTCGCGGAACTGGACACGCTGGGCGAGCACATCATCGCCACCTCGCGCGCCTCGATGCTGGCGGCGATCCGCAGGCTGCCGCGCGGCGAATGGACCGCGTCCATGGCACTGGACGGCTACGAGGCGCCGATCGTGCTGCAGGCGACGCTGCGGGTGTCGGAGGCCGGCATCCACGTCGATTTCGCCGGCACCTCGCCCGCCTCGCGCTTCGGCATCAACTCGCCGCGCTGCTACACCGAGGCCTACACCTCGTTCGGCGTGAAGTGCATCGTCGCCCCGGGCATTCCGAACAACGCCGGGTCGCTGGAGCCGGTCACCATCTCCGCGCCCGAGGACTCCATCGTCAACCCGCTGCGGCCGCGCGCGGTGACCGCGCGCCACGTCATCGGCCAGATGCTGCCGGAGCTGGTGTTCGACTGCTTCGACGCGCCGCTGGGCGGCAAGGTGCCCGCCGAGGGCGCCGGCAGCATGTGGATCCTGGGCATGGCCGGCGGCCCGCAGCTCGAGGGCGCGAAACCGGACGCGACGCGCTTCAACGTCATTTCCATCGGCATCGGCGGCATGGGCGCGCGGCCCGCCAAGCCGGGCCTGTCCACCACTGCCTTCCCCAGCGGCGTCGGCGCCATCCCGGTGGAGATCACCGAAGCGCAGTCGCCGCTGCTGTTCCGGCGCCGCGAGCTGGCCGAGGGCTCGGGCGGAACCGGAAGGCAAGACGGCGGGATGGGCGTGCGCATTGAGATCGAGAACACCGAGCCCGCGCCCTTCAGCATCGCCTGCGCCACTTTCGACCGCCGCCACCACCCGGCGCGCGGCCGCGCCGGCGGCGGCGACGGCGCGGTGGGCCGCGTCCTGCTCGCCAGCGGCAAGGTGCTGCCCGGCAAGGAAACCTACGTGGTGCCCGCGGGGGACTGCTTGATCGCGGAAATGCCCGGCGGCGGCGGCTATGGACCGCGCTGAGGGCATGGAGGCCCCGCGCATCGACTTCCCGCCGATGGAGGGCGCGCCGGCGCTCGCGCGCTGGCTGGGCCTCGCGCCCCGCTTCGATGTCATGGCGACCCTGGAGAAGGGCCCGATCTGCTACACCCGGCTGCTGGGCAAGCGCATCTACTTCGTCAACGACGCCGAGTACGTCAAGCGTATCCTGCTGGACAACGTCGCCAACTACCCGAAGTCGGTCACCTACCGCAACAACCTGCGCCCCTTCCTCGGCGACGGCCTGCTGATATCGGAAGGCGAGTTCTGGAAGCGCCAGCGGCGCCTGGCGCAGCCCGCGTTCCACCTGCGGCGCCTGAAGGTGCTCGCCGGGGCGATGGCGGACTGCTCGACCCGCATGACCGCGGCCTGGGAACACGGCCGCGTCATCGACGCCCTGTCGGCGATGAACGCGGTGACCATGGACATCGTGGCGCGGACCCTGTTCGGCGCCGACGTCAGCGGCGACATCAAGGCGGTGTACGACGCCATGACCGTGCTGGGCGAGGAAACCGGGCGCATCCGCCCCACGGCGTTCTTCGAGCTGCCGGAATTCGTCACCCGCCCGCGCGGGCGGGCGTTCGCGCAGGCCGTGGCGACGCTGGACTCGATCGTGAACCGCATCGTCTCGGAGCGCCGCGCCGACATGGAGAAGGGCGGCGCGCCCCGCGACGACCTGCTCACCATGCTTCTGGAGGCGCGCGACGAGGAATCCGGCCAGGGCATGACCGACAGGCAGCTGCGCGACGAACTGGTGACGCTGTTCCTCGCCGGGCACGAGACCACCGCCATCGCGCTCACCTGGACCTTCCACCTGCTGGCGCAGAACCCGCGCGTCGAGGGCGTGCTGCAGGCCGAGGTGGACGAGGTGCTGGGCGACCGCGCCGCGCCGGCCTTCGACGACCTCGAGCGCCTGCCCTACGCGCGCATGGTCGCCGAGGAGGCCATGCGCCTGTATCCGCCGGCCTATGTCTTTTCCCGCCGCGCCGCGGGCGAGGACCGGCTCGGTCCCTACCGCATGCCCGCCGGCGCCCACATCGTCATCAGCCCCTACGCCCTGCACCGCCGGCCCGACTACTGGCCGGAGCCCGAGGGCTTCTGGCCCGAGCGCTTCGCGCCGGGCGCGCGCACCGATCGGCCGAAGATGGCCTACCTGCCCTTCGGCGGCGGGCCGCGCATCTGCATCGGCAACTCATTCGCCATGATGGAGCACGCCATCGTGCTCGCCACCGTCGTCCGGCGCTGGCGGCTGGAATCCATCCCGGGACGGGAGGTGAAGACCGAGCCGCGCATCACGCTCAGGCCGCGCGGCGGGCTGCCGATGCGGCTGCTGCGGCGGAATCCGCCCCAAATGTAACCGATCGGTTACATTTGCCCTTGCCCGCCCCCGTGATCGAAGTCATCTACCTCGGCACCGACGACTGCTTCTACTGCCAGCACTGGCAGGCGGCGCGCAAGCCGGAACTGCTCGCGCTGCTGCGCGGCCGCCAGGCCCGCTTGGTCGAGATCAAGGGCGACACCCAGGACCAGCCGATCACCGCGCGCCACTATGCGCCTTCGCAGCTGTGGCTGCACCGCGACATCGGCGACGTGCGCGGGGTGCCGCGCTTCCTGCTGGTGGTGGACGGCAAGGTGGTGCTGCGGGTGCACGGCACCTCGAACTACAGCGCGATCCTGGAGCCGCGCCTGCGCGCGGAACTGGCGCGGCAGCGGCAATGAGCCGCCTGCATCGCCTGCTGCGCAAGCCCTTCTTCGGCCGCTTCGAGGTGCCGTGGACCTGGCCGCCGAACGCCGCGCCGGAGACCTGGGAGCGCGTCGCCATCGCGAGCGGCAACGGCGCGCGACTGGCGGGATTGTGGCGTCCAGCGCCGGGCGCGGCGGCCGGCACCCTGGTCCTCGCGCATCCGATGGGCAAGGCGGCCAAGGGCTTCTGGATCCGCCACGGCCACGCCGACCTGTTCCGCGACGCCGGCTACAACGTCCTGCTGTTCGACGCCAACGGCTTCGGCGAGAGCCGCGCAATGTCCTTCGACTATCCGGCCGACATCCTCGCCGCGGGACAGTGGGCCAGGGACCGCGCGCCGGCGCTGCCGGTCGGCCTGGTCGGCGCCTCGTTCGGCGCCGGATGGGGACTGTGCGCCATGGCGCGGGCGGGAAGTCCCTATCGCGCAGCGGTCCTGGAGGCCGCGTTCCCGAGCCTGCCGGAATTCTGGCGCCACTATCCGGTCGCCCACGCCTTCCTGAAGGCCTCGCAGGTGGTCTGGCCCTCGATCGAGCGCGAGCTGCGGCCGGAGCGCGAGGCCGCCCGCGTCCTGGGCAGGCCCGGCGTGCTGCTGGTCTACGGCGACAAGGACCGGTTCACGCCTCCGGCGCACGGCGAACGCCTCATGAAGGCCTTCGGCGACGCCGCCCGCGTGGAGATGTGCGTGCTTCCGGGCATCGACCACACCTATGCCTTCCGGGATGCGGCCGAGGCCTACGCCGCGCGCGTGCTGCCGTTCCTCGGCAAGATGTTACCGATCGGTAACATTGCGCCCGCCCCCGCGCCCGCTAGCTCGAGGGCGTGACCAGGTCGGCCTTCGTCGCCGGCACCGAGAAGCGCGCGCCGGGGTGCGCCGGCAGCGATGCCTCCCAGGCCGCGACCTTCGCCCGCATCGCCGCCAGCCGCTTCGGATCCCGCGCGCCCAGGTTCGCGCGCTCGCGCTCGTCGCGGGCGAGGTTGAACAGGAACTCGTTGTCCTCGACCGAGAGGTACTTCCAGTCCCCGGCGCGCAGCGCCTTCTGCTCGCGGTAGAGCATCTTCCAGTACAGCTCGCGCGCGAAGGTCTTCTTCGGGTCGCGCAGCACCTTCATGAGGCTGCGGCCATCGAGCGGATAGTCGCGGTGCGGCTTGACGCCCGCCGCCTCGAGGAACGTGGCCACCCAGTCCATGGTGACCGCCTGCTGCGCGGTGACGCCGCCCTTCTTCACCACCGCAGGCCAGCGCACGATGTAGGGCACGCGGATGCCGCCCTCCAGCAGGTCCATCTTCTTTCCCACCAGCGGCCAGGTGTCCGAGAAGCGCTCGCCGCCGTTGTCGCTGGTGAAGACGACGACGGTGTTGCGCTCGGCCTGCGCCGCCTTCAGCGCGGCGAGGATGCGGCCGATGCCCTCGTCCATCTGCCGGATCATGGTGAGGTAGGTGGCCACCGAGCCGCCGTCGAAGTGGTAGATCTTCCCCAGCCGCCGCGATTCGGCGGCATCCGCGCGCGTCACCCACGGCCAGTGCGGCGCGTTGTAGTGCACCGAGAGCAGGAACGGGGACTTGCCCTTGCGGCGGATGAAGTCCACCGCGCGCGCCGAGATGAGGTCGGTGAGGTAGCCCTTCTCGTGCGTTTCCCGCTCGCCGTCCCACAGGTCGTGGTTGCCCGCGGTGTCGCGGTGGGTGTGGTAGTCCATGCCGCCCGAGAGCGCGCCCCAGAACTCCTGGTAGCCGCTCTTCAGCGGCCCGAAGTGCGGCGGGTAGCCCAGGTGCCACTTGCCCACCAGCGCGGTGGCATAGCCCGCGTCGCGCAGCAGCGACGGCAGCGTCGGGTGCGACGGCGGCAGGCCCAGGTCCGGGTTGCCGCGCGCGTCGCTGCGGATGGGCTCGTCGGCGCCGCCGCGCAGCCGGTGCTGCCAGCGCCCGGTCATCAACGCGAAGCGCGTGGGCGAGCAGACGCAGGAATTGGCGTAGCCCTGCGTGAAGCGCAGTCCCTCGCGGGCCATGCGGTCCAGGTTGGGCGAGCAGGTGTCGAAGGGCGCGCCGCTGGCGCGCGGACGGCCGCCATAGCAACCCAGGTCGGCGTAGCCGAGGTCGTCGGCCAGGATGAAGACGAAGCTCGGGCGGGATTCCATCCCGCCGAATCTAGCCTACTTCCGGACCTGCTTCGACTCGTAGGCCGAAACGGCCTTCTTCAGGTCGCTGTACTCGGGGCAGCCGAACCGGCACAGGCCGTCCAGCGCCTTGAGGTGGTCCTTCGCCTTGGGCAGGTTGCCCACCAGCAGGTAGGCCTCGCCGATGTACTCGTGCGCGCCGCGGTGCTTCGCATCCAGCCTGAGCGCCTCGTTGTAGTGCTTGAACACCAGGTCCATCTCCTTCGTCCCGGCCTTGCGCAGCGCGTAGGCGTACAGGTTGTGGTAGTCCGCGCTCGCCTGGGCCTGCTTGTCCGCGGCCAGCGCATCGCGCAGGATGCCCTGCGCGCCCGTCCAATCCTGTTTCGCGATCGCGGCCCGCGCCGCCTCCAGCTTCCCGTCCTTGTCCTTCTCCGGCGGCGGGCTGGGCGGGGTGTCGGCCGCCTGTACCGACAGCGCCGCGAACAGGGCTAAGATGGCTGCATGGTGCATCGCGCTTCTCATGGCTGGTTCCTCCGGCTGGTCCTGGTGGCAACGTTAACATGCGCCGCGCCCGCCGCATTCCCCGCGCCCGCCAGCCGCGAGGCGGCCCTGGCCGACCTTGAGCATTCCGTCACGGAACGCCGTGCCGAGGCCGTGGCCTGGATTGCCAACCACGGCACCCAGGCCGACCAGCCCCTGCTGCTCAAGCGCCTGCGCGACGAAAGCGCCGTCGTGCGCGGCTTCGCCGAGCAGGGCCTGTGGCTGCTGTGGAGCCGCTCGGGCGAGCCCGAGGTGGACCGCCTGATGGTCGCCGGCGTGGAACACATGCAGGCGGGCGCGCACGCGCGGGCGGTCGCCGCCTTCAGCGAGGTGATCCGGCGGCGCCCCGACTTCGCGGAAGGCTGGAACAAGCGCGCCACCGCGCACTACCTCGCGGGCGACTTCCGGCAGTCGATGGCCGACTGCGACGAGGTGCTCAAGCGCAACCCCCAGCACTTCGGCGCGCTGTCCGGCTACGGCCAGATCTGGTTCCAGCTGGAGGACTTCGAGCAGGCGCTGCAGTGGTGGAAGCGCGCGCTCGCGGTCAACCCGAACATGGTCGGGGTGGAAATCAACATCCGGATGACCGAGGAGCGGCTCCGGCAAAGGCGCGGCCGACCGATCTAGGTCGCCGGCTCCGCGGGCCGTCCGATGAGGTAGCCCTGCAGGTAGTCGCAGCCGCAGGCCCTGAGCCACTCGCGCTGCGCCTCGGTTTCGACGCCCTCGGCCACCACCTTCAGCCCCAGGGCATGGGCGAGGCCGACCATGGCGCCGACGAGGTCCGCGCCGCCCGCGCCCGGGGCGAGCTCCGCGACCAGCGTCCGGTCCAGCTTCAGGCGGTCGAGCGCGAAGCGCCGCAGCCGCATGGTGCTGGAGAAGGCGCTGCCGAAATGGTCCAGCGACAGCGTGATGCCCAGGTCCTTCAGCCTGCGCAGCATCGCTTCGGCGTGGTCGGCGTTCTGCATCGCGGTGGCCTCGCTCAGCTCCAGCTGCAGCAGCGCGGGCGGCACCCCGGAGTCCTTCAGGACCCCGGCCACCAGCTCGGCGAGCCGCGGGTCGGCGAACTGGCGCGCGGACAGGTTCACGCTCACCGGCAGCGCGCGCTCGACGCCCACGTAGCCGATCCAGCGGCAGGCCTCGCGCAGCACCCACTCGCCCAGGCGCAGGATGAGGCCGGTGTCCTCGGCCAGCGGCAGGAACTCCGCCGCGGCGACGATGCCCCGCGACGGATGCTGCCAGCGCACCAGCGCCTCGTAGCCGACCACCTCGCCCCCGGCGGCGGCCACCACCGGCTGGTAGTGCAGGCGCATGGCGTTCTCCTGCAGCGCGCGGCGCAGGTCGACCTCGACGGCGACGCGCCGGGAGGCGGCGACGTTCATCTGCTCGGTGAAGAACTGGTAGCCGGCGCGGCCGGTCTCCTTGGCGTGGTACATGGCCGCGTCGGCATTGCGGATCAGGGTCTCGGCGTCGCGCCCGTCGTCCGGGAACACGCTGATGCCGATGGACACCGACACCTGCAGCTCGCGGTCCTCCACGGTGTAGGGCAGCGACACCGTCTCGATGATCTTGGCGGCGACGCCGGCGGCGTCCGAGGACCGCGCCACCTCCGGCAGCACCACCACGAACTCGTCGCCGCCGATGCGGCAGACGGTGTCGCCCACGCGCAGCTGCCGCACCAGGCGCTCGGACACTTCCTTCAGCAGCACGTCACCCACCGCGTGCCCGAGGGTGTCGTTGATCGCCTTGAAGCGGTCCAGGTCGACGAACATCACCGCGGTCGGCTTCTGGCTGCGGTCGCCGCGCGCGATCGCCTGCGCCAGCCGGTCCTCCAGCAGGCGCCGGTTCGGCAATCCGGTGAGCGGGTCGTGGTCGGCGAGGTGCTGGGCGCGCGTTTCGGCCTGCTTGCGGTCGGCGATCTCGGCCTCCAGCCGGCGGTTGGCCGACACCAGTTCCTGGGTGCGGTCGGCCACCGCGCGCTCGAGCGCCTCGCGCGCCGCGTGCTCGGCGCTGACGTCGTCGAACATGCCGATGGTGCCCTCCTCCGGGTGCGCCGGGTCCAGCGCCTTCACCACCACCTTGCACCAGAACTCGCCGCCGTCCTTGCGCCGCAGCCGGTGCTCGACCGCGTAGGTGCTGCCGGCGGCGAGCTGGGCGTACATCCGCTCCGCCGCCGCCTCGTAGTCGGCGCGGGACCCGAACAGCAAGGCCGCGTCATGGCCGATCATCTCCTCGCGCGCGTAGCCGAACATCTCCGCCAGCCGAGGATTGCAGCGCTGCAGCTTGCGCTGGCGCGCGAACGCGATGCCCACCGAGGCGTTGTCCAGGATCAGGTCCTGCTCGCGCACCATGCGCCGGATGTCCTCGTCGGCGCGCTTGCGGTCGGTCACGTCCTCGAACAGCCAGACGGCGCCGCGCGCCGGGTCGCCGGGCTGCACCGCGCGCCCGGATACCCGGCACCAGAACCCCGAGCCGTCGCGCCGCCGCATCCACCACTCGCGCGAGACGTAGTTGCCCTGGTCGAGGTCGAGATAGTCGCGCGCGCCGGCCTCGTACTGTTCCTCGGTGAAGTAGAGCTGGCGCGTCTGCAGCCCGTCGGCCTCGCCGGGGCCGAAGCCGAACAGCTCCTCGAAGCGCCGGTTGCAGCGCGCCACCTTCCGGTCCCGGACGAAGGCGATGCCGACCACCACGTTGTTCGACAGCGCCTGCTGCTCGGCGAGCACGCGCTGCAGTTCCTCCTCGGCGCGCTTGCGGTCGGTAACGTCCTCGGCCAGCCAGACCGAGCCGCGCTCCGGGCTCGCGGCGTCGATGGCGTTGCCGGTGACGCGCGCCCAGTAGGTTCCGCCGTCCTTGCGCCGCATCAGCGCGGTGGCGACATAGCTGCGCCCGGCGCCGAGGGTGGCGTAGGCCTCGCCCACGCCGCGATAGTCCGCCTCGTGGGCGTACAGCACCTCGGTGGGCAGGTCGATCAGCTCGCCCGGCGCGTAGCCGTGCAGTTCCTCGAAGCGCCGGTTGCAGCGCACGATGCGCCGCTCGCGCACGAAGCAGATGCCGATGGAGGCGGTGTTGAGGATCGCCTCCTGCTCGCGCAGCAGGCGCGCCACCTCGTCCGCCCGGCGCTTGCGCTCGGTGATGTCCTCGGCGATCCAGATCGTGCCCTGCTGGGTATTGGCCGGGTTGATCGCCTTGGCGATCAGCCGGCAGGGAAAGGTCGAGCCGTCCTTGCGCCGGATCTCCCACTCGATGTCCAGCTGCCGGCCGGCGCCCAGCACCGGCACCGCCAGAGAGCCCAGCGCCTCGTAGCTCTCGCGCGAGGGGTAGACCACTTCGCCGCCCTGCCCGATCAGTTCCTCGGGCGCCCAGCCCAGCATCTCCGCGAACCGGGTGTTGCAGAGGAAGAACTTGCGGTCGCGCGTGAAGGCGATGCCGATGGAGGCGTTGGCGAGGATCGCCTTGTACTCGCTCTGGGCATCGCGCGGCAGCCCGGCGTAGCTGGGCTCGGCCTGGCCTGCCGCGGCCGCCGCCTCCGCCGGGACAGTGCGGTCGTTCATCGCCGCTGCAGCTGCTCGAAGTCGGCGGCGAAGCTGCGCAGGCGGGCGGCCGCGGCGCGCCGCTGCTCGGCGCTCAGTGTGCGATCGAGCGCGACGATCATCCCGGCATAGGCGGCGCGCGATTCGCGGAACGCGGCCGCATACGCCGGCTCGCGGTCCCGGTCCCAGTCCGCCGCCCAGTCGGGCAGGCGCTTGCGCGCCTCGCGCGCGCGCAGCATCGCGACCAGTTCGGCCTGCCGCCGCTTGCGGTCCCGATCGCGCAGTTCGATGGACATGGGTGCCGTCTCATTGTAGCGCCGGACCAGCGCCACCTGCTCCTCGCCCAGCGCGCCGAACCAGTCCTCCAGCCGCTCGAGGGTGCGCTTCAGCCGCCGCTCGCGCCGCTCGGCGGCGCTGCCCCGCAGGTTCTCGCGCGCGAACTTGCGGTTCTCCTCGCGCAGGCGCTGCTCGAAATGCTCCAGCTGGCCCGGCTCCAGGCGATCGAGCAGCGGCGCGGCCTCCGTCGCCGCCGCGCGCAACCCTTCGCGGGCCTGGGCCTCCACCGCGGCGTAGAACCAGTCCAGGTCGGCGGGCGCCAGGCGGCGTTCCACGCGCGCGGCGGCCTCGGTGGCGATCTTCGCGTACTGCGGCAGCGCCACGGCGCGATGCCAGCCGAGCAAGGCCGCGATGCGCCGGTCCAGTTCCTCGGCCGAGCCGTCGTGGAAATCGAAGTAGCTGTTCGCCTGCCAGCGCAGCAGCGTGTCGGCGTTGCTGTAGGCGACGCGGACGGCGCTGCAGCCCTGCAGCAGCGCGAGCACGGCCGCCATGGCCAGCAGCAGGGCGCGGCTCACCAGAAGCTCTCTACCGTGATCTGCCCGGGCGCGCGGCGCCGGTGCTTGCGCAAGCCGCGCGCGGCGAGGACCGCCTGCACGTCCTTCAGCATGTCCGGGTTGCCGCAGAGCATGAACTGCGAACCGGCGCGGATCGGGACCGCGGCCGCCTCCAGGCGTCCGTCGCCGATCGCGGCCGGGATGCGCCCCTCGAGCGCGCCGGGGGCGCGCTCCCGGCTGACCATGGGGACGTAGCGGAAGCGCGCGCCCTTCTCGCGCCGGATGCCTTCGACCAGGTCCCGGTAGGCGAGCTCCGGGGCCTGGCGCACGCCATGGACCAGGATGACGTTGCGGTGGCGCGTCCAGCATTCGTCCGTGCGCAGGATGGAGAGGAATGGCGCGATGCCGGTGCCGGTCGCAACCAGCCACAGGTCCTCGGCCGGCGGCACCTCGTCCAGCACCAGGAACCCGGAGGGATTGTCGGCGACGAACAGGGTGTCGCCGGCCTGCAGCTTCGCCAGGCGCGGCGACAACGGGCCCTCGGGCACCACGATGCCGTAGAACTCCAGCACCGGGTCCTGCGGCGGGTTGACGAAAGAGAACGCGCGCGCGACGCGCTCCCCGCCCACGTCGAGGGCGATGCGCACGAACTGCCCGGCCCGGAACGCGAGCGGCGGCGCGGCCGGATCCTGGGCCACGCGCAGCGAGAACAGCATCCCGGTCCAGGGCCGGTTCTCGATCACCTTCGCTGCCAGCCAGCGGCTCATTGGATCCGGTACGGTTCCAGCTGCAGGTCGGCCAGCTCCGGCCCCAGCATCACGATGGCGCCATGGCGCCGGTTGTCGCCGGTGTCGGAGAACTCGAAGCGGTAGGTGCGCCGCAAGCGCACCCGCCCGTCATCGTCCCGCGCCAGTCGCAAAGAGGCGAAGACGACGGTTTCATCGAGCAGCTGCACGCCGTAGCGCTCGCAGGCCCGCCGCCCGGCCGCCAGTGCCCGCTCGCGCACGCGCAGGCTGTCGGCCCAGAACAGCGCGCCCGCTACCAGGCCGGCAAGCGCTGCCGCTTCCCACATCCGCCGCCCGGCCTCCGGATCGACCGCATCATGCGGCGGATTGTCCCACGACCAGGTCGGCCGCCTTCTCGGCGATGGCGATCACCGCGGCGTTGGTGTTGCCCGAGACCACCGCCGGCATCACCGAGGCGTCCACCACCCGCAGGCCGCCCAGGCCCTTCACCCGCAGCTGCGAGTCCACCACCGCGTCCGCCCCGGTCCCCATCTTCGCGGTGCAGCTCGGGTGGTAGATGGTGGACCCGGTATCGCGGAAGTAGTCCAGCCACTCGCCGTCCGTCTGCACCTGCGGCCCCGGCATGTGCTCGGCGGCGATGTAGGGCCTCATCGCCGGCTGCTCCAGGATCCGGCGCAGCAGCCGCATGCCGTCCAGCATGGTGCGCCGGTCGAGCTCGGTGTCCAGGTAGTTGTAGCGGATCGCCGGCGCCTCGCGCGGGTCCGCCGAGCGGATGCGCACATGGCCGCGCGAGGTCGGCCGCAGCTGGCAGATGGAGGCGGTGAAGCCGGAGAACGGGTGCAGCTTCTCGCCCATGCGGTCCAGGCTGAAGGTGAGGAAGTGGGTCTGCACGTCCGGGCGCGTCAGCTCCGGCCGGGTGCGCCAGAAGCCGCCGGCGTAGCCGGCGCTGAAGCTGAGCGGTCCCTTGCGGAACAGCGCGTAGCGCAGTCCCATCCGCGCCATGCGCCAGAGGCTCTGCAGGTCGTCGTTGACCGTGATCGGCCGCGTGCACTTCAGCACGATGCGGGCCTGGAAGTGATCCTGCAGGTGCTCGCCGACGTGCGGCTGGTCGAGCACCACCGCGATGCCATGCCCGCCCAGCAGTGCCGCCGGACCGACGCCGGAGAGCTGCAGCAGCTGCGGCGAGTTGATGGCGCCGGCCGAGAGCAGGACTTCGCGCGCGGCCCGCGCCGTGCGCCGCTCGCCGCCCACCAGGTACTCCACGCCCACCGCCCTGCGTCCCTCGAACAGGACCCGGGTGGTGAGCGCGTCGGTCACCACCGCGAGGTTCGACCGGCCCTCCGCCGGGCGCAGGTAGCCCACCGCGGTGGAGCAGCGCCGGCCGTTGCGCGTCGTCAGCTGCTGGTAGCCGGCGCCCTCCTGGCGCTCGCCGTTGAAGTCCGGGTTGCGCGGATGACCGGCCTGCACCGCGGCCTCGATGAAGGCGTCGCACAGCTCGTGCGGCTCGCTCTGGTCCGACACCGACAGCGGCCCGCCCCTGCCGTGCAGCGGGTCGGCGCGCAGCGCGGCGCCCGACTGGTCCTCGGACTTCCGGAAGTAGGGCAGCAGCTCGCCGTGCGACCAGCCCGGCGTCTCCCAGTCGTCGAAGTCCTCGGCCTGGCCGCGGGTGTAGACCAGGCCGTTGATCGAGGAGGAGCCGCCCAGCACCTTGCCGCGCGGGGTGAAGATCCTGCGGCCGTTCAGGTGCGGCTCGGGCTCGGACCAGTAGCTCCAGTTGACCGAAGGCTTCTTGAACAGCTTGCCGTAGCCGAGCGGCACATGGATCCACGGGTCGGTGTCGCGCGGCCCTGCCTCCAGCACCAGCACCTTCGTCCGCCCGTCCGCGGTGAGGCGGTTGGCGAGCACGCAGCCGGCCGAGCCGGCGCCGACCACGATGTAGTCGAAGCTCGCGTCCACGACCGCGCTCAACGGGGCGGCGTGATGTGCATGCCGCCGTCGACGTAGAGGGTCTCGCCGGTGACCTGGCGCGCGCCCTCGACCAGCCAGACGATGGTGCCGGCGACGTCCTCCGGCGTGGCGAAATCCTTCAGCGGCACCATCGCGGCGTAGTGCGCCGCCGCCTTGCCCGCGCCCTCCCTGCCGAGCGCATTGTGCTGCCAGGGCGTGTCCACGTAGCCGGGGCAGACCGCGTTGACCCGCACCTCGGGGCCGAGCACGCGGGCGAGCGAGAACGTCATCGAGTTGAGCGCCGCCTTGGAGGCGGCGTAGGCGATGGACGAACCGGTGCCCAGCTTGGCGGCCACCGACGACACGTTCACCACCGCGCCCTTCTGCGCCTTGAGCGCGGCGGCGCAGGCGCGCGCCATCTGGAACGGCCCCACCACGTTGAGGCGGTAGATGCGCAGGAAATCCTCCGCCGACAGGCCCTCCAGGTCGCCGTGCTTGACGAACTTGGTGGTGCCGGCGTTGTTCACCAGCGCGTCGATGCGGCCCCACTTGTCGAGCGCCGCCTGCGCCAGCCGGCGGCACTGCGCGTCGTCGCCGACATCGGCCTGCACCACGAGGGCATCGGCGCACCTGGCGGCCACCGCCTTCGCCTCGGCCTCGCTCCTGGAGTAGTTGACCAGCACCGACCAGCCGCGGCGCGACAGCTCGAGCGCGGTGGCGGCGCCGATGCCGGAGGCCGATCCTGTGATGATCGCGACTTTGCTCATACGGTAGCCACCGGGGTTGCGGGTGAACCTACGGCGCCCGGCAGCCGCAGCGGCGGGGCGGTGAGGAGGAAACGGTTACGGCCGCGCGCGCGCAGCCAGGCGGCGAGCGGGGTGAAATACCACAGCTCGCCCAGGTGGATGCCGTTCTTGAACAGGCAGTGCTCGTGCAGCGGCAGCGCGGCGTGCGGGGTCGGCTTCCAGGGCGTCATCGAGAACAGCTCCACCGCGTAGTTGTCCGCGGCCAGCACCGCGAGTCCGGAGTCCGATACCCACTGCAGCAGCCGCTCGTCCTTGCCGTCCAGGCCGGTGCAGGTGTTGTGCAGCAGCTCCGGCGCCGGATTCTTCTTCAGCTCCAGGAGCAGCTCGGCGAAGCCGGTATGCAGGCAGACGATGTCGCCGCGCTCGACTTCGACCTTGTCGGACTCCATGACCCGCATCAGGTCGTCGTAGCCCACCGCGTGCCGCTTGCGGCCGAAATGCGCATGCAGGTCGATCATCACGCCGCGGCCCTGCGCGCCGTGCTCGGCGAGGTTCTGGATGCCAAGCGCCTCGGCGCGCGTGCCTTCGAACCGGTTCCAGGATTCGGCGCCGGGGTTCTCCGGCGCCGGGACGATGTCCCGGCCGGCGCGAAAGCCGTTGTAGAACACCGGCTCGGGCCGGCCGTCGCCGTCGGCGTCGAACACGCCGCCCACGTGCGCGAACGAATCCCATTGCGTGGAGTACTGCAGCGTGAGCAGCACCACGTCGTCGCAGAAGACGTCGGTGTGCAGCGGCTCGTCCTGCCGCCCCTCGTAGGCGAAGTTCTGCGCGCCATTGCGCATCGTGGCCGCGAGCCGCGGCGGGTGCCGGCGCGGATTGAGCACGTTGCCGCCTGGGTAGTCGAGCGGCAGCGAGAGCACGAAGGTGAGGCCCTCCTTCACCTCGCGGATGCCCTGCAGCACCTTCTCCTTCGTGACCCAGTTCATGCGGCCGCGCTGGTCGTCGGCGCCGAACTCGCCCCAGTTGGAGCCCGGCGGACGTTGCTTCCAGCGCTGCACCATGGCTAGAAGTAGTGCCGCGAGATGGCCTCGGCGACGCAGACCGGCTTGTCGCCGCCCTCGCGCTCGAAAACCACCGACCAGGTCGTCTGCACGCCGTTGCCCTCGAGCTTCTCGTACTTCGCGAGGGTGAACCGGCCGCGGATCCGCGCGCCCGCCGGCACCGGCGCGGTGAACCGGACCTTGTTCAGGCCGTAGTTCACGCCCATCTTCCGGTCCGAGAACGCGAAGGTGGATTCCGACAGTTTTGGCAGCATGGACAGCGTGAGGAAGCCGTGCGCGATGGTGCCGCCGAAGGGGGAATCCTTCGCGCGCGCCGGGTCGACATGGATCCACTGGAAGTCCTCGGTCGCCTTGGCGAACAGGTCGATGCGCTCCTGCGGCATCTCCACCCAGGGCGAGACGCCCACCTCCTGCCCGACGCGCGATTCCAGCTCGCGCAGGCTGACTGCGGTCCTGGCCATGTTTCCTCCCTGCGGGAATTCTAACTGCGGGCGTCGCCGGCGAAGGCGGCAATTTCGCTGCACACCAGCGCGGGCTTCTCGTGCACGATCCAGTGCGAGGCGTCCGGCACTCGCACCAGCTTCAGGTCCGGCACGCAGTCCTCCAGCCCGTCCAGGCAGCCGGTGAGCAGCGCGCTGTCGCGCTCGCCCCAGAGCACCAGGGTCGGCACCCGGACCATGAAGTCCTTCGGCTCGAACTGGAACTTCGCCGGCCCGGGGTCGTCCGCGGCCGGCGGATGCAGCGGCGAGGCGCGGTAGTAGTTGAGCCCGCCGGTGAGCGCGCCCGGGCGCGACCAGGCCTCGAGGAGCTCGGCGCGCCACGCCTGCGGCAGGTGGCCGAAGGCGGCGAGCAGGCGCGCGTAGCCGTTCTCCGACAGCACGCGCTCGGCCTTGGGCAGGCGGAACACGTTCATGTACTCGCTCGCCTTCTGCTGCGCCGGGCTGTCGCGCAGCTCGCGCCAGAAGGTATAGGGATGCGGCGAGTTGATCATCACCAGGCGCTCGAGCCGCCCGGGATTCGCGATCGCCACCGCCCAGGCCACCGCGCCGCCCCAGTCGTGCGCCACCAGCACGAACTTGCGCCCGGGACTGTAGTGCTCGCCCAGGGCGAGGACATCGGCGACCAGGTGCTTTGCCTTGTAGGGCTCGACCCCCTCGGGCTTGTCCGACAGGTTGTAGCCGCGCAGGTCCGGCGCCACGCACAGCCAGCCGCGCTCGGCGAAGTAGGCCATCGGCCCGCGCCACGCCGCCCAGAACTCCGGGAAGCCGTGCAGGAACAGCATCAGCCGGTCGCCGCTTCCCGCCACGGCGCAGTGCAGCCGCACGCCGCCGCAGTCGCGCCATTCGTGCCGGATGGCGATGCTCATCGCGACGGCTTGACCTTGATCTTGTCGATCACCGCCTGGGTCTCGGCCCGGCGCGCCTCGGTCCCGTCAGGATCGATCTGCGCCATGTCCAGGAGCAGCCTCAGGTACTCATCCACCACGCGGTCCATCTCCGGCGCAGGCTGCTCGACGCCCTTGGCCCCTGCAACCTCGATCTGCCGCAACAGTTGCCTGCGGCGCGCTTCCAACTGCGCGACATTCGCGGTCCGGGCGGCCGGCGCAGCGGTTGGCGGGGCAGGGGCAACGGGGGGCGGGACTGCGCGCGACGCGGGCTCCACCACGGCAGGCGCAGGCTGGCGCTCCGGGATGCGCTCCACCTTCGGCGCGCGCTTTTCCAGTTCCGGATTGCCATACCAGGGCGGCGGATAGCTGTAGATGCGCACCTGCCCGGTCACCGGGTCCTTCCAGAGGTAGAGGTCGGCCTGGACGACGCCCGCCGAGAACCCGAGCAGGGCGGCCGACAGGATGCGCAGGCCGCCGGTCACCGCCGCGCCCCCCGGTCCAGGCAGGCGTCCGCGCCCAGCGCCACCGCGGCCGCGAGGCGCAGCCGCACGGCGGGATCGCGCATGCGGCGCTCCTCCTCGCGGTTCACGATGACGCCTGCTTCGATGAGCACCGAGGGCATGGTTGCGGTCCGGGCCACGGCAAGGTTGTCATAGTAATGCACGCCGTTGGCCTCGTCGGCGAAGGGCCGGGGCGCGCCGGTGGCCGGGTCGGCGTGGTAGCGCGACGGCGTGAAGCCCGCCGCGCGCAGCGCGGCGCCGATGGCAGAGGCGCAGGCCAGGCTCTCGGCCGCCCGCGGGTTGCCGCGCGACACGAACAGCGAGAAGCCGGCGAAGCGGTCGGCCTGCGGCAGCAGGCTTTCCTTCACCGAGTCGTGGTGGATGGACAGGAACAGGTCGGCGCCGGCGGCGTCCCGCGTGCGCTGGTGCAGCACCGCGTAGTCGCCGCGCTCGCCGATGAGGCGCGCCGCGAGCCCGCGGCGCTCGAGCGCGGACTTGACCTCGCCCGCAAGGTCGCGGTTGTACTCGAACTCCGGGCGCCCGGTTGCCGAGATCACGCCCGGCTCGGCCGCGAAGTGGCCGACGTCCACCGCGACCAGGAGCGAAAGCGCGAACCGTCGCGTGCGCAGCAACCTAGAATCGCGAGAAGTCAGGCTTGCGCTTCTCGAAGAACGCGGTCATCGCCTCCTTCGCCTCCGGTGACTGCAGGCGGGCGCGGAACTCCGCGCCCTCCTCCGCCATCGCGGCGGCGACCTGGCCGGAGACGCGCTGGCGCATCAGCGCCTTGGTGGCGCGCACCGCCGAGGGCGGCAGCGCCGCGACCGCGAGCGCGGCCGCGCGCGCGCGCTCGAACAGTTCCGCCTCCGGCACGATCTCGGTGACGAAGCCGGCGGCGAAGGCCTTGTCCGCCGTGAAAGGCTGGCCGAGCAGCAGCAGTTCGGCGGCGCGCTGGTAGCCGGCGATGCGCGGCAAGAGGAAGCTCGAGCCCGCCTCCGGCACCAGCCCCAGCGGCACGAACGGCATCTGGAAGCGCGCGCCCGGCGCCGCGAACACCAGGTCGCAATGCAACAGCATGGTGGTGCCGATGCCCACCGCCGGGCCGTTCACCGCGGCGATGAGCGGCTTGGGGAACACGGAAAGGCCGCGGATGAA
The DNA here is from genome assembly GCA_964564865.1 of uncultured Bordetella sp. Taxonomy (GTDB): domain Bacteria; phylum Pseudomonadota; class Gammaproteobacteria; order Burkholderiales; family SG8-39; genus RBG-16-66-20. The sequence goes on from CAZMDA010000003.1 coordinate 70,278, forward strand.
GCGGAAGGTGGGCCCCTCCTCGCCCGCGTGCGGCGGCCGTTCGAGGAAGTCCTTGAGGTCGTTGCCGGCGGTGAAGCAGTCGCGCGTGCCGTGCACCAGCACCGCGCGCACGCCGGCGTCGGCCGCGGCGGCGTCCAGGGCGTCGGCCATGGCGCGGTACATGTCCAGCGTCAGGGAGTTCTTTTTCTCCGGGCGCGAGATCTCGATGCGCAGCACGCGGTCGCGGGTTTCGGTCAGGACCTGGTTCATGGTTGCCTCAATCGTCCAGCGTGACGATGCGGTTGCGGCCGGTGCGCTTGGCCTGGTAGAGCGCGTTGTCGGCGCGCTTGAGCAGCTGCTCGATGCTGTCGCCCTTGCGGAACGAGGTGATGCCCACCGACACCGTGACGCTCAGGCCCGGCGCGGCCGCGGTCCAGTCCCGCGATCCGACCGCGGCGCGGATGCGCTCGGCCGCGTCGCGCGCGGCTTGCGCGGACGAGCCGGTCAGGATCAGCAGGAATTCCTCGCCGCCGTAGCGCCCGAAGACGTCGGTCTGGCGCATCGCCTCGTGCACCGCGCCGGCGAAGCCGCGCAGCACCTCGTCGCCCGCGGCATGGCCGTGGGTGTCGTTGACGCTCTTGAAATGGTCCAGGTCCATCAGCGCGAGGCTGAAGGACTCGCCGCTGCGCTCGCAGCGGCTCTTCTCCTCCCCCAGGCGGGCGACCAGCGAACGCCGGTTCAGCGTCCTGGTGAGTTCGTCATGGCTGATCAGGCGCTGCACCTGGTCCAGCGTCGCCGCCAGGCGCCGGCGGCTCTCGCGCAGGCGGGCGCGCAGCGCGCCGGCGTAGACGCTCAGCATGACGAAGCGCGCCAGGATGGCGGCGAAGAACAGCCAGACCAGGGCCAGCTGCGCCGGCGTCGCGAGCGGGATCCCGAGCTGCGGCGCCCTGGCGTACAGCACCGCGCCGCCGCCGGCGACCACCAGCGACCAGACCACCAGCGATTCGCGCACCGACAGCGAGATCATGCCGAAGGCGAACACGGTGAAGATGTTGCACAGCCACGGGAACGCGAGTTGCGGCGCCGCCCAGACCACGGCCAGCTGCAGCGCGAGCGCGGCCACGATCTGCGGCTCGGCCAGCTCCGCGCCGCCCGCGCCGAGCGTCCAGCCCCTGCGGTAGGCGAGGACGGTCAGGCCGCAGATCGCGGCCGCGGCCGCCGCGTACGACGCCGCCAGCGCGCCCGGCACCACGCCGGCCAGCGCGAACAGCCCGAGGAACAGCGTGTCCAGCGCGTAGCTCGCGGCGATGGCGGCGGCCCAGGCGAGCCGGCGCCGCAGCGCGCGCGACTCGTCGCCGCTTGCCTTGAGCGCCGGCTGCCGGTTCCCGCCGTCTTCCAGCATGCGCCCGCCCGCGGAGCGCGGCATCCCGCTCACGTCGGCAGCTTGTAGTCTTTGAACTGCTGGCGCAGCGTGAGCTTGGAGAGCTTCCCGGTCGCGGTATGCGGCAGCTCGGCCACGAACACCACGTCGTCGGGCAGCCACCACTTCGCGATCTTGTCGCGGTAGAACTCGAGCAGGGCCTCCTTGCTGACCTCCTGCCCGGCCTTCTTCACCGCGACCACGATCGGGCGCTCGTCCCATTTCGGGTGCCGGATGCCGATCACCGCCGCCTCCTGGATCGCCGGATGCGCCACCGCGATGTTCTCCAAGTCGATGGAGCTGATCCACTCGCCGCCGGACTTGATCACGTCCTTGGAGCGGTCGGTGATCTGGATGTAGCCGTCCGGGTCGATGGTGCAGACGTCGCCCGTGGGGAACCAGCCGTCCTTCAGCGGATTGCCGCCCTCGCCCTTGAAGTAGCCGTTCACCACCCAGGGCCCGCGCACCTGCAGGTCGCCGAAGGCCTTGCCGTCGTGCGGCAGTTCCGTGCCGTCCTCTCCCACGATGCGCATGTCCACGCCGAACAGCACCCGGCCCTGCTTGTTCTGCAGCGCGTCGCGGTCTTCCTTCTTCCAGGTCGCATGGCGCGCCTTGAAGGTGTTCACCGTCCCCAGCGGGCTCATCTCGGTCATGCCCCAGGCGTGCAGCACCTTCACGCCGTAGTCGTCCTGGAAAGCGCGGATCATGGCCGGCGGGCAGGCCGAGCCGCCGATCACCACGCCCTGCAGCGTGGAGAACTTCAGCTTCTGCTCCTTCATGTAGTTGAGCAGCGCGAGCCACACCGTGGGCACGCCGGCGGACATGGTCACGCCCTCGGCCTCGAACAGCTCGTGCAGGCTCTTGCCGTCCAGGTGGTGCGCCGGGAAGACGAGCTTCGCGCCGGTGGCGGCGCAGGAATAGGGCAGGCCCCAGGCGTTGACGTGGAACATCGGCACCACGGGCAGGATGACGTCGCGCGCCGAGAGGTTGAGCGCATCGGGCAGCGCCGCCGCGTAGGCGTGCAGCATGGTGGAGCGATGCGAGTACAGCGCGCCCTTGGGATTGCCGGTGGTGCCCGAGGTGTAGCACAGGCACGCGGCGCTGCGCTCGTCGAAGCTCGGCCACTCCAGCCGGTCGTCCTGCGCCTCGACCAGGTCCTCGTAGCAGTGCAGGTTCGGCACCTGCACCTTGGGCATGGTGGCGCGCGCGGTCATCGCCACGAACGCCTTCACGGTCTTCAGCTGCGGCGCGAGTTTCTCCACCAGCGGCGCCAGGTTGACGTCGAAGCACAGGACCTTGTCCTCGGCGTGGTTGGCGATGTAGGCGATCTGCTCCGGGAACAGGCGCGGGTTGATGGTGTGGATCACCGCGCCGGTGCCGGCGACGGCGTAGTAGATCTCGAAGTGCCGGTAGCCGTTCCAGGCCAGCGTGGCGACGCGGTCGTGCATCTGCACGCCCAGCCCCTTGAGCGCCTTGGCCAGGCGCCGCGAGCGCCGGTGCGCCTCGGCGTAGGTGTAGCGGTGGATGGCACCGTCCTCGACCGTCTTGGAGACGATCTCCGTGGAACCATGGTGCCGGTCCGCGTGCCTGATCAGGTCGCTGATCAGCAGCGGCATGTCCATCATCAAGCCCTGCATGCTCCCCCCTTGCGCGCGGCCGCGCGGCCGCGATTCCCCGTTACGGCATCTGGATCTTCCCGCCCCCGCCCGGCCCGCCGGGCCCCAGCGGCGGCAGGCCGCCCTGCGGCACCACGATGGACGAGGCCTGCTGGCGGCGCAACTCCTGGAGTTCCTTCACCGCGCGCTCGATCGCGGCCTTGGCCGCGGGCCCGAACTTCTGGGCCGCCTCCTCCAGCGTCTTCGCCTCGAGCGCGAAGTTGATCGGCAGCGTGCCGACCTGCGTCAGCACCTGCGTCTCCCCGATCCAGGTCACTTCGCGGGCCGCGTCGCGCGCGCCGTCGCCCTTGACCGGGGTCATGCGGCGGATGGTGCCCACGCGCCGGTCGGTGAAGATCTCCTCCAGCCAGAGGTCCTGCGGGTTCATCTCCGGCTCCATCATGCGTTCGTCCTGTCGTGTCGCCATGCCTGCCTCGGTGCGCGCTGTTCGGAACGCAGGATTGTCGCATGGGCCGAACGCCGCCCGCGACCCCGGGGGCGGTGCCGCCGCAGGCTGCTAGCGCAGGTTCTTGAGGTTGATCGCGACCATCTCCAGCTGCATCGCGAGGGCGCGATGCTCGGGCACTTCCTGGATCGAGGTCAGCGCGCCGACCACCGCCGAGGCGATTCGCCCCGCGGGCATGGTCTCGATGTCGCCGAACCGCGCCGCAAGATCGGCCAGGCCGGCCGCCTGGGCGGCGGTGCGCACCTCGACCAGCCGCGCCACGATCGCGGCATGGTCCAGATTGGTCGGCCACCGCAGGGTTTCGTTCTCGGCAGTCAAATCCGCAGCCCGGTCAGCATGTTGCCGCGATCCTGCCCGGTTTTCCGGAGTTTATCCAGTTGTCCTGCAAAACTCCCCTAGGGCCGCAGGCCGAACGAGGTCCGGCCGGGTACGCGCAGCGGCGCCGCCAGGTCCGCGAACTCGCACAGCAGCCTGCGCGTGTGCCGCGGGTCGATGATCTCCTCGATATCGAAGCGCTCCGCGCCGCGCATCGGCGAGGCGAACTGCCGGATCCGGGCCTCGATCTCGGCGCGCTTCGCCGCCGGGTCCGGCGCCGCGGCAATGTCGGCCTTATAGGCTGCTTCCAGCCCTCCGGCGATGGGCAGCGAGCCCCATTCGGCCGAGGGCCAGGCCATGCGCATGCCGTAGCGCGAGGAGTTCTGGTGCAGCGCGCCGGCGACGCCAAAGACCTTCCTCACGATCACCGAGCACCAGGGCACGGTGGACTGCAGGATCGCGGCCGCGGCGCGCATGCCGTAGCGGATGGTGCCCTCCGCTTCCGCCTGCGGCCCGATGAGGAAGCCGGGCACGTCCACCAGGTGCACCACGGGGAGGTGGAAGGTCTGCGCCAGGTCCACGAAGCGCATGACCTTCTCCGAGGCGCGCGCGGTCCACGCGCCGCCGTAATGCATCGGGTCGCCCGCCATCACCGCCACCGGCCAGCCGTTGAGCCGGGCGAAGCCGGTGATCACCGAGCGGCCCCAGAGCTTTCCCGTTTCGAAGAAGGAATCGCGGTCCACCACCGCGTTGACGACGCGGCGCATCGGGTAGACCTTGCGCGGGTCGCGCGGCACCGCTTCCAGCAGCCAGGGGTCGGCGCGCGCCGGATCGTCGTCGCAGGTCGTGCGCGCAGGCAGCTCATGCACCGAGTTCGGCAGGTACGACAGGAACGTCCGCGCCCGCGCGAAGGCCTCGTCCTCGCTCGCCGCCTCGTCGTCCACCGCGCCGTTGCGGGTGTGGATGTGGCTGCCGCCGAGCTCGTTCTTCTCGAACCTGCCGTGGGTCCACTCCACCACCGGCGGCCCGGCGACGAACATCTGCGAGGTGTCCTTCACCATCACCGAGTAGTGGCTCGCCACCACGCGCGCGGCGCCGAGGCCCGCCACCGAGCCCAGCGCGAGCGAGACCACCGGGACCTCGGACAGGATCCCGGTCCACCAGTCCCAGAGGAAGGCCTTGGGCATGGGCGAGTGGCCCTCGATCTCCAGGTTCTTCACCGAGCCGCCGCCGCCGGTGCCGTCCACCAGCCGCAGCAGCGGCAGGCGCAGGTCCGCGGCCATGCGCTCCACCGCGAGCAGCTTGTTGCGGATGCCGCCGTCGTTGGCGCCGCCGCGCACCGTGAAGTCGTCGCCGGCGACCGCCACCGCCCGCCCCGCGATCCGGCCGCGGCCGATGACCAGGTTGGCCGGGCGGAAGTCCGCCAGCTCGCCGTCGGCGCCGTATTGGGCCACGCCGGCCAGGCCGCCGATCTCGTGGAAGGAGCCCGCGTCGAGCAGGCGGTCCACCCGTTCGCGCACCGTCAGCTTGCCGCCGTCGTGCTGGCGCTTCACCTTGTCCGGCCCGCCCATGCGCCTGGCCAGTTCCTCGCGGCGGCGCAGCTCCTCGACTTCCTTCTCCCAGCTCATGGCGGCAGTGTAAGCGCGCCGCCGGCCGGCACGAAGCGGGGCGATGAAACAGGGCGATTACATTCTCGCCGGCCGCGGACATACCGCCGATACCGGCGCCGGTCAGCATCGGCCATCCGCAGCACGAGCTTCAAGAGGACAGCATGGGCACGAACACACGGCTCACCGGCGCGACCGCGCGCTCGCGCGAGCTCTACGGGCAGGCGTTCTGGCGCTTCATTTGCCATCGCGGCGGCGTGCTTGAGGCCGCGCGCGCCGCGGCTCGGGAGGCGCCCGCCTTCGTCGCCGCCCGGCAACTGGAAGCCTGGGCCCTGCTGTGCAGCCGCGATCCAGCCGGGACCGAGGCGGCTGGCCGGGCCTACGCCAGCCTGCGGGCGTTGCCGATGGGTCGGCGGGAGCGCCGCCACTCGGCGGCCATCGCCGCCGCGATCGACGGCGACACCGGGGGCGCCCTCAGGCTGCTTGACCGGTCGCTGGGGGAGGATCCGCACGACCTGGTCGCGCTGGCCGTCGCCCATGCGTTCGACCACATGCTCGGGCGCGCGGATGCGCAGCTCGGGCGGACGTCACAGGCGCTGGCGCGCTGGTCGCCTGGCGCGCCTGGCTACCACGCGGTCCTTTCGATGCATGCCTTCGCGCTGGAGGAGTCCGGCGACTACCACCGTGCGGAGGACGTCGCCCGGCGCGCGCTGGAGCTGGAGCCGCACGACATCCGGGCGCACCACGCCGTGGCGCACGTGCTCGAGATGCTGGGCCGTCCCGGGGAAGGCATTCACTGGATGGCCGAGCGCGCCGGGTACTGGAACGACGCCGCCCCCGGCGCGACGCACCAGTGGTGGCACCTCGCGCTGTTCCACCTGGAGCGCGACGAAACGCGCCAGGCGCTGGAACTCTACGACCACCGGATCGGCGTCCGGCCGGTCGCGATCTCGGAGCTCATCGACGCCGCCGCGTTGCTGTGGCGGCTGGAGTTGCGCGGCGCGGCCCCGGGTGCCCGCTGGCAGGCGCTGGCGGAGCACTGGGCGCCCCACGCAACCGACGCGTTCTGCGCGTTCAACGACCTGCATGCGATGCTCGCGTTCGCCGGCGCCCGCCGCGGCGACCTCGCCGCGCGGCTGCTGGGCGCGCAGCCTCGCGCAGCGGCGCGGCCGGGCGCCGCGGGCGAGATGTCGCGCGTGGTGGGCGAACCCGCCTGCCGTGCGATCCACGCCTTCGCCAACGGCGACTACGTGACCGCGGAGCGCATCCTGCGGGGCCTGCCTCCGGTGGCGGGCCGGATCGGCGGCAGCCATGCCCAGCGCGACATCCTGGAGCTGACGCGCTTCGCCGCGGCCACCATGCGCCGGGCCGCCTGAGCGCCCCGGCAAGCGGTCACAAGCGCAGGGCGACCAGCCCGGCGAACACGACCACGGCGCCCGCGACGCGCGCCTTCAGGTGGCCCTCGCCGAGGAACCAGGCGCCGATCAGCGCGGCGAAGATCACCGAGGTCTCGCGCAGCGCCGCCACCACGGCGACCGGCGCGCGCGTCATCGCCCACAGCGCGATGCCATAGGACAGGCCCGACAGGATTGCGCCGGCGAGCCCGCGTCCCCAGTGCCGCGCCGCGTGGCGCAGGAACTCGCCGCGCTTGACCGCCAGCACCGCGAGGCCGAAGGGCAGCCCCATGAACAGGAACAGCCACGCCACGTAGCCTTCGGCGCCGCCCGCCAGCCGCACGCCGGCGCCGTCGGCCAGGGTGTAGGCGGCGATCACCAGCGCGTTGAGGAGCGCCCAGCCGGTGGCGCGCCGGCTCGCGCCGCCGCCGGCCATGCCGAGCGACAGCACCCCGCCGCAGATCAGCAGCACGCCCGCCCACGCGGCGGGCGCGAGCGCCTCGCCGAACCAGGCCACGCTTGCGGCCGCCACCAGCAGGGGCGCGACGCCGCGCATGATCGGGTAGCCGTGGGAGAGGTCCCCCGCCTGGTAGGCGCCGGCCAGCGCGGTGTAGTAGGCAAGGTGCACCGCCACCGAGGCGGCCAGATAGGGCCAGGCCGCCGGGTCCGGCGGCGTGACCAGCGCGAGCAGCGGCAGCGCGACCACCGTCCCGGCAAGCGCGATCAGCGCCGTGTCCAGCAGGGGCTCTCGGCCGGACTTGATGAGGGCGTTCCAGGCCGCGTGCAGCAGCGCCGCGCCAAGGACCGCGAGGGTGACGGCCGGGGTGAGTTCCAAGGCTGAAAGTCTAGGCTAGAATCCCCGCTCCCTGCAGGAGGAGATTCCCCGCAATGAGCGACGCGGCTTCCTATTCCGTCCGCGACGGCATCGCCGTCATCACCATGAACAATCCGCCGGTGAACAGCATGTCGGCGGCCAACCGCGCCGTCGTCGGCGAAGGGTTGAAGAAAGCCGAGGCCGACCCTGCGGTCAAGGCGATCGTGCTGATCGGCTCGGAGAAGGCCTTCTCCGGCGGCGCCGAGATCCGCGAGTTCAATACCGAGAAGTCGCGCCAGTCGCCGGTGCTGCCCGAGTTGAACGACATGCAGGACGCGCTGAAGAAGCCGCTGGTGGGCGCCATCGGCGGCTTCGCGCTGGGCGGCGGCCTGGAGCTGGCGCTGGGCTGCCACTACCGCGTCGCGATGCCCAAGGCGCAACTTGGGCTTCCGGAGGTGAAGCTGGGCCTGCTGCCCGGCTCCGGCGGCACGCAGCGCCTGCCGCGCGTGGTGCCGATGGCCGAGGCGCTGCGCATGATGACCACCGGCAGCACGGTGACCGGGGAGAAGGCGAAGGGCCTCGGGCTGGTGGACGAAGTGGTCCAGGGCAACCTGCTGGAGGGCGCGATCGCGTTCGCGAAGAAGCTCGTGGCGGAGGGCAAGGGCCCGAAGCGCATCCGCGACCTGCCCGCCAAGCTCGACGGCGACCCGAAGGCGTTCTTCGCCGCGGCGCGCGCCGAGGTGGCCAAGGCCTCGCGCGGCTACCCGGCGCCGCTGGAGATCGTGGCCTGCTGCGAGGCGGCGGCGACGCTGCCTTTCGACGAGGGGCGCAAGTTCGAGCGCGCGCGCTTCATGCATCTGGTGGAGGGCGTCGAATCGAAAGCGATGCGCCACATGTTCTTCGCCGAGCGCCAGACGGCGAAGATCCCCGACGTGCCGGAGGACACGCCGACCCGCGAAATCCGCAAGGCGTCGGTGATCGGGGCCGGCACCATGGGCGGCGGCATCGCGATGAACTTCGCCAATGCCGGCATCCCGGTGACCATCATGGACGTGACGCAGGAGGCGGTCGACAAGGGCATGGCCAAGATCAAGGCCAACTACGCCTCCACCGTCTCCAAGGGCCGGCTGAAGCAGGAGGAGATGGACAAGCGCATGGCGCTCATCACGCCGGTCACCGACCTCGCCGCCGGCAAGGACGCCGACATCGTCATTGAGGCGGTGTTCGAGCGCATGGACGTGAAGCAGGACATGTTCCGCAGGCTCGATGCCGTCATGAAGCCCGGCGCCATCCTCGCCACCAACACCTCGACGCTGGACGTGGACGCCATCGCCGCGGTCACGAAGCGCCCGCAGGACGTGATCGGCACGCACTTCTTCTCGCCCGCCAACGTGATGCGGCTGCTGGAAGTGGTGCGCGGCAAGGCGACCGCCAAGGACGTGCTCGCCACCACCATGAAGCTGGGCAAGACGCTCAGGAAGGTGCCGGTGGTCTCGGGCGTGTGCGACGGGTTCATCGGCAACCGCATGGTCGAGAAGTACGGCCAGCAATCGCTGTTCCTGCTGGACGAGGGCTGCAGCCCGCAGCAGGTGGACGCCGCGGCGTACAAGTGGGGCATGGCGATGGGGCCGCTCGCGATGGGCGACATGGCGGGCCTGGACATCGGCTGGGAGATCCGCAAGCGCCGCTACGTCGAGCGGCCGAACTTCGTCTACTCCCGGATCGGCGACAAGGTCGCCGAGCTGGGCCGCTTCGGCCAGAAGACCGGCAAGGGCTGGTACAAGTACAACCTGCCCGACCGGAAGCCGATCCCGGACCCGGAAGTCGACGCGATCATCGAGCAGTACCGCAAGGACAACAACATCAAGGTGCGCCGGATCTCCGACGAGGAGATCGTCGAGCGCCTGATCTATGCGCTGGTGAACGAGGCGGCCTACATCCTGGAGGAAGGCATCGCGCTGCGCGCCTCGGACATCGACATGGTCTACCTCACCGGCTACGGCTTCCCGCCGTACCGCGGCGGGCCGATGTTCTACGCCGACACCGTCGGGCTGCCGAAGGTGCTGGCCTCGATCGAGCAGTTCGGCAAGGGTTACATGGGCGAGGTGTGGAAGCCCGCGCCGCTGCTGGTGAAGCTGGCGAAGGAAGGCAAGAAGTTCAACGGATAGGAGGAAGGGACATGACCGACGCAGTGATCGTTTCCACCGCCCGCACGCCGCTGTGCAAGAGCTGGCGCGGCGCCCTCAACATGACCCACGGCGCCACCATGGGCGGCCACGTGGTGAAGGCCGCGCTGGAGCGCGCCAAGGTCGCGCCCCAGGAGGTCGAGGACGTGATCATGGGCTGCGCCACGCCCGAGGGCGCCACCGGCGGCAACATCGCGCGCCAGATCGCGCTGCGCGCCGGGCTGCCGGTGACGGTGTCGGGCATGACGGTGAACCGGTTCTGCTCCTCCGGCCTGCAGACGGTCGCGCTCGCGGCGCAGCGCATCCTCGCGGGCGAAGCCGGCATCTACGTCGCCGGCGGCGTGGAGTCCATCTCGCTGGTGCAGAACGAGGCCAACAAGCACCACGGCAAGGACGACTGGCTGGTGCAGCACAAGCCCGAGATCTACTGGAACATGCTGCAGACCGCCGAGTACGTGTCGAAGAAGTACGGCATCCCGCGCGAGGCGCAGGACCGCTATGGCGTCCTCAGCCAGCAGCGCGCCGCCAAGAGCCGCGCCGAGGGCAAGTTCAAGGACGAGATCGTCCCCATCACCACGAAGATGAAGGTGGTGGACAAGGCCACCGGCCAGGAGACGATGAAGGAGGTGACCGTCGAGCACGACGAAGGCATCCGCGCCGACACCACCTACGAGGGCGTGTCGCAGATCAAGCCGGCGATCGAGGGCGGGGTGATCGCAGCCGGCAACGCCAGCCAGTTCTCCGACGGCGCCGCGGCGCAGGTGATCATGAGCGACAAGGAGGCGGCGAAGCGCGGCCTCAAGCCTCTGGGCATCTTCCGGGGCTTCGCGGTCGCAGGTTGCGAACCCAATGAGATGGGCATCGGCCCGGTGTTCGCGATCCCGAAGCTGCTCGAGCGCACCGGCCTCAAGATCGCCGACATCGGCCTGTGGGAACTGAACGAGGCCTTCGCGGTGCAGGTGATCTACTGCCGCGACAAGCTGGGCATCCCGGACGAGCGGCTGAACGTGGACGGCGGTTCGATCGCGGTGGGCCACCCCTACGGCGTCACCGGCTCGCGCCTCGTGGGCCACGCGCTCATCGAGGGCAAGCGCCGCGGCGTCAAGCACGTCGTGGTCACCATGTGCATCGGCGGCGGCATGGGCGCGGCCGGCCTGTTCGAAGTCGCCTGAGGGCCGCGCGTTGAAGATCGCGATCGTCGGCACCGGCGCGATGGGCTCGGTCTATGCCGGCCTCCTCGCCTCGGCCGGGCACGAAGTCTGGGCGATCGACCGCTGGCAGGCGCACATCGACGCCATCAAGGCGAAGGGCCTGCGCCTGGAAGGCAAGTCGGGCGACCGCACCGTGAAGCCGCAGGCCACCACGGACGCGAAGGAAGCCGGTCCCTGCGACCTCGTGATCCTCGCCACCAAGGCGATGCACGTTAAGCCGGCGGCGGAGTCGGTCAAGGCGCTGCTCGGGCCGGACACGCCGGTGCTGTCGATCCAGAACGGCCTGGGCGGCCCGGACACCGCGGCCGCGGTCCTCGGCCGCGAGCGCGTGATGGTTGGCGTGGTGGGCGGCTTCGGCGCCTCGATGAAGGGCCCGGGGCACGCGCACCATAACGGCATGGAACTGGTGCGGCTGGGGGAGTTCGGTGGCCCGATCACGCCGCGCCTGCAGGCGGTGGAGCGGGTCTGGAGCGGCGCCGGGTTCCGCGTCAAGCTGTTCGACGACATCGACCAGCTGGTGTGGGAGAAGCTCATCTGCAATTGCGCCTATTCCGGGCCCTGCGCGCTCGGCGACGCCACCATCGAGGAGGTCATGGCCGACCCGGACCTCGCGCGCGTTTCGGGCGCCTGCGCCACCGAGGCCTTCGACGTCGCCCGCCGCAAGGGCGTGAAGCTGGGCTTCGATGACCCGGTCGCCTACGTGCGCGACTTCGGCTCCAAGATCCCGAAGTCGCGGCCCTCGGTGCTGCTCGACCTGATGGAGAAGCGTCTCAGCGAGATCAGCGTCATCAACGGCTCCATCCCGCGCGTCGCGCGCGAGCTGGGCGTCGCGGCGCCGGTGAACCAGACCGTGACCGCGCTGGTGCAGGCCAAGGAACGCAAACTGGGGTGCAGATAGCCATGGGCGCCATACCCACCATCGAGAAGTTCGCGCCGGAGATGACCGGCTGGCGCCGCGACATCCATGCCCACCCGGAGCTGGGTTTCCAGGAGCAGCGCACCGCCGACCTGGTCGCCACGCAGCTGGCGGCCTTCGGCATCGAGGTGCACCGCGGCATCGGCCGGACCGGCGTGGTCGGCGTGCTGCGCGCCGGCAGCGGCAGGCGCACGCTCGGCCTGCGCGCCGACATGGACGCACTGCCGATCCAGGAGGCGAACACCTTCGACCATCGCTCGCGGAACGAGGGCCGCATGCACGCCTGCGGCCACGACGGCCATACCACGATGCTGCTGGGCGCCGCCAAGTACCTCGCCGCGACGCGCAATTTCGACGGCACGGTGAACTTCATCTTCCAGCCCGCCGAGGAGGGCCTAGGCGGCGCCAAGGCGATGATCGACGACGGCCTGTTCAAGCGCTTTCCCTGCGAGGCGGTGTTCGGCATGCACAACCGGCCCGGGATGCCGCTGGGCCGCTTCGCGGTCAAGGCGGGCCCGATGATGGCCGGCGGCGCCTTCTTCGACATCGACATCGAGGGCCGCGGCGCCCACGGCGCGCGCCCGGAATCGGGCGTCGACCCGGTGCTGGCGGCTTCGCACGTCATCGCTGCGCTGCAGAGCATCGTGGCGCGCAACGTGCGCCCGGTGGACACCGCGGTGCTGTCGGTGACGCAGGTGCACGGCGGCGACGCCTACAACGTAATCCCTCAGAAGGTGCGCCTGTCGGGCACGGTGCGGGCGTTCTCCAACGAGGTCATGGACCTGGTCGGCCGCAACATGGCGCGCGTCGCCGAGGGCGTGGCCGCCGGATTCGGCGCCAAGGCGAAGACCGATTTCCGCGTCATCTTCCCGCCCACGATCAACAATCCGGCCGAGGCCGAGTTCGCGGCCGGCATCTGCGCGCAGCTGGTGGGCGCGGAGAACGTCAACCGCAACCCGCCGCTCATCATGGCTTCCGAGGACTTCGCCTTCATGCTGAACGAAGTCCCCGGCTGCTACATCAACATCGGCAACGGCGACGGCGAAGGGGCCTGCGAGGTGCACAACCCTTCGTACGACTTCAACGACCGCGCCCTGCCCCTGGGCGCGAGCTTCTTCGCCAAGCTGGTGGAAAGCCGCCTGGCGAAGGCCTAGAAGACGATCACGCCCCGGGCGTTCTTGCCGGACTCCATGTCGGCGAAGGCCTGCGGCGCCTCGTCGATGGAATAGCGCTTCGTGATCAGCTCGTCCAGCTTCAGCTTGCCCGCCAGGTACAGCTGCAGCATGCGCGGGAAGTCGATGCGCGGCACGCAGGAGCCGAAGTAGCTGCCCTGCAGGGTCTTCTCCTCGAACACCATGGTCATCGGCTTGAAGGACGTGGCCTCGGTGGCGCGGGCCACGCCGACGACCACCGCCTTGCCGCCGCGCCGGATCGCCTTGTAGGCCAGCTCCGCCAGCGCGCCGGAGCCCACGCACTCGAAGGCGTAGTCCGGGCCGCCGCCGGTGAGCTTCTTGATGTCCTTGGTCGGGTCCTGTCCCGGCACCGCGAGCAGGGTGTCGGTGGCGCCGAACTTCTTCGCCATCTCCAGCTTCGCCGGCACGGTGTCGATGGCGAGGATGCGCTCGGCGCCGGCGATGGCGGCGCCCTGGATGGCGTTCAAGCCGACGCCGCCGCAGCCGAACACCGCCACGGTCGAGCCGGGCTCCACGCGCGCGGTGTTGAACACCGCGCCCACCCCGGTGGTCACCGCGCAGCCGACCAGCGCGGCGCGGTCCAGGGGCATCTTCGGGTCGATCTTGACCACGTTGTCCACCGACAGCGTGGCGTATTCGGCCATGACGCCGCAGCCGGAGAAGATGTTGAGCGGCTTGCCGTCGCGGTCCTTCACCCGCGGCGTGCCCTCGGGCGGGGTCAGCAGCGCCTTGCCCTGCTCGATGCACAGCACCGGGCGGCCGGCGGAGCAGAAGCGGCACTTGCCGCACATGTAGATGAAGGAGGAGACCACGTGGTCGCCGACGGCGAGCCCGCCGGGTCCTCCTACCACGCCCTCGCCGACTTCCACCACCTCGCCGGCGGCCTCATGCCCCAGCACCAGCGGCGGCGGCAGCGCGATGGTGCCGTTGGTGGCGGAAAGGTCGGAATGGCACACGCCGCAGGCGGCGATCTTCACCGTCACCTCGCCGCGCTTGGGTCCGTCCACGGTGATGGTCTCGACCACCACCGGCTTGTTCAGTTCGCGGCAGACTGCCGCCTTGCCCGTGCGCGCCATGCTCTGCGTTCTCCCCGGTTGGTTCGAACGCAGTATAGCGCCCGCAGTTCAACCCTCCCGATTCAGCCCGGCGGCCCCAGCCGCTCCAGCTTCTCGCCCAGCATGTTCACCAGCAGCATGTCGCCCGAGGGCGCGACGCGGAACTCGCCGTAGCGCGCGCGCTCGTAGTACTTCGCGTGCCCTTCCTGGAAGAACCAGGCGTTGGTGGCGAACTTCACGCGCCCCTCCCGCACGCGGTAGCGCAGCCGCAGCTCCCCGGGCGCCAGCGGCTCGCCGGCGTCGTGCCGCACGTAGCGCGCGACGCCCTTGTCGTCCGGCTTCACCACGATGCGCCCGTCGTCCGCCTTGCGGTCGGTGCCGAGGCGGTAGGCCTGGCTGGCGAGCTGGAAGCGCAGCGCCATGTAGTCGCCCTGCATCAGCGAGCGCGGATCGACCGGCGCCAGCTCCAGGCGCGCCACCGCGCCCTCCGCGATGAGCTTCTCCCTTTCGTAGATGGTCCAGTTGACGGCAGCCAGCGCCGCCAGACCGGCCAGCACCGCGATCGTCCTACGCATGGGTCACCTCCTTCTGCTCAGGCCACCAGCGGTGCAGCGCGAGCCGCGCCACCAGCAGGCCGATGCCGGCGCAGGCCATCAGCACCGACTTCTCCAGCAGCGTGGCGTGCAGCGCGTAGTAGTAGTGCGACAGGTAGCCGATGAGCGCCGCGATCCCCAGGCCGGCCAGCACCCGGTTGCCATTGGCGTAGCCCACCGCCAGGATCGCCACCGCCGGGCCGACGCCGGGCGCCTTGAGCGAGGCCAGCGCCAGCACCGTCGCCGCCGCCAGCGCCACTCTTCCCGGCCCGGAATCCAGCGCGACCTGCTCGCGGCGCAGGAGCAGCAGCACGGCCCCGACCAGCACGACGCCCGCGACCACGGCGCCGGCCCACGCCAGCGCCACGCTGCCGGAAGGCGCGCGCCCACCCATGGTCGCGATCCAGCCGTACCACAGGCTGCCGTGCATCACCGCGGTCTGCACCGCGGCCAGCGCCAGCCCATAGCCGCCGGCTCGGATCAGCTCGCCTCGCTCCGGGTAGTCGAATTCCCGCAGCCATACGACGATGAAGCCGGCGGTCACGGCGGCCGGCGCGAACGCCTGCAAGCCCATGTCCGCCATGGCGAAGCCCATCGCATAGGCGCCGGTCCACGCGGTCCAGACGCGATGCACGAAGTTGGGCAGCAGGAGGAACAGCAGCGCCTGCTGCGCGGCCACGCCGAGCGCCACGGCGGTGAAGGAGCGCCCCACCCACTCCGTGAGGCCGTAGACCATCAGCACCTGCCCGGCGAGGCTCACCGCCAGGCCGAACTGGGAGGTGAAGTCGCCGTTGCGGTCGGCGCGGAACAGCATCGCCACCGCCGCGCAGGCGCCGGCGCCAACCAGCCAGGACGCGGTCGGGCTCTTCACCACCGCCACCAGCCCCAGGGCGACGAAGCCGAGGAGGAACCAGGCGCCGATCCAGCCGGCGAAGCCCAGCATCACGCGCACGAACCAGGGTGAACGCGCCTCGCCCGGGGCCGGGAGTTCGCCCTCCACGAAGCCGCGCGCCCGCAGTTGATCCCAGATCGACTCGCGCGCCCTGTTGCCCATCACGGTGTTCATTGCGCCTCCTCGTTCGCCACCCGCCTCAGCCACCAGCCGCCGGCCGCGGAGATGCCGATCACGACCAGGCCGATGAACAGCAGCGAGCCCGCGTGATCGAACTTCATGTGCTTGCCGAGGAAGGTCGCCGTGACCACGACGAGCGAGAGCACGCCGCCGGCCAGCACGAACAGGTCCTTCGTCCAGTGACGGTAGGCGCCATAGGCAACCGCCATCCACGCCAGCCAGGCCGGCACGCCCCATGTCATGGCGCGGCCCCAGTCGACGACATGGAACACCGCCAGCGCCGTGGCCATACCGCCGCTGGCGAAGGCAAGAACCCGCACGGACCAGCGCTCGCGCAGCCAGGCGATCCCGGCCGCCGCGAGCCCTTCCCAGGCCGCGAGCGCCGCGGTGTTCAGGCCGAACAGCAGCCAGAGCAGCTTCTCCGGGGCGAACAGCGCGCCCCAGAAGCCGAAGGTGGTGAAGTAGAGCGTGAGCGCGACGTTCGCCAGCAGGAGCCAGAAGATCCAGAGCGCCGGGAAGCGCGCCAGCAGCACCCAGGGCAGGATCGCCGCCGCCCAAGCCGCGAACAGCTCCCAGGTATCGGCGCCGGTCTGGTAGGTCTGGCCGACCAGCGCGAGCAGCGCGCCCATGGCGAGCGCCGCGGCCAGCAGCGCGGCCTTGCCCGCCGCGCGTTCCAGCCCGAGCTTCCAGGCAAAGGCCAGCGCGACCAGGATGGGCGCCTGCACCAGCGCGAACTTGGCGGCGCGGCCGAGTTCCTGCCAGTTGAAGGCAAAGAAGAAGATCACCCCTGCGCCCAGCAGCACCGTGCCCATGTAGAGCAGCACCCGGTCGAGGAAGCCGCGCCACTGGTCCGCGGTCGGCAGCGCGCCGCCCGCCTCCAGCGCATCGCGCAGCCTGCCCGGCGCGATGCGCCCCTGCTCCGACCAGTCGAGGATCTCGTCGCGTGCGTTCGCCATGGACAGTCCCTCCCTTATTTCCAGTCCCCGCGCAGCGCCGCCACGCGGGCCTGCAACGCTTCCGGCGTCGCCGCGCCCGCCGGCACCGGCGACCCGGCCGCGAGCGCGATGCGCCGGAAGGGCACGAAGCGCCAGGGCTTGCTCATCGCCGCGCCATCCTTGCGCGAGAAGAACGAGCCCCACAGGCCGCGCAGCGCGAGCGGCACCACCGGCACCGGCGTCGCCTGCAGGATCCGCGTGATGCCCGGCCGGAACGGGTAAAGCTCGCCGGTGTCGGTGATCCGGCCCTCCGGGAAGATCGCGACCAGGTCGCCCTCGCGCAGCGCCTGCGCCACCTCGGCGAAGGCGCGCTCCATCATCCCGGGGTCCTCCTTCGCCGGCGCGATCGGGATCGCGCGCCCGGTGCGGAACACGAACGACAGCACCGGCAGGCGGAAGATGCGGTGGTCCATGACGAACCGGATCGGGCGCCGGCAGGCGGCAGCGATCACCAGCGCGTCGACGAAGCTGACGTGGTTGCACACGATCACCGCGGGCCCTTCCTCGGGGACGTTCTCCAGGCCGGATTTCTCCAGCCGGTACACAGAGTGGATCAGCATCCACACGATGAAGCGCATCAGGAACTCGGGCACCAGGGTGTAGATGTAGACGGCCACTGCGGCGTTGAGGAGGCCGACCACCAGGTACAGCTGCGGCAGGGTCAGGCCGGCGTGCAGCAGCGCCGCCGCCATCAGCGAGGCCACGACCATGAACAACGCGTTGAGGATGTTGTTGGCGGCGATGATGCGGGCGCGGTGCGAGGGCTCGCAGCGGCTCTGGATCAGCGCGTACAGCGGCACGCTGTAGAAGCCGGCGAACATCGCCAGCAGGAACAGGTCCGCCATCACCCGCCAGTGCGCCGGGTCGGCGAGGAACGGCCCGAGGCCGACCAGCCCGTGCGGCGTCATCGCGCGGCTCGCGAGCCACAGGTCCACCGCGAACACCGTCATGCCGATGGACCCGAAGGGCACCAGGCCCAGTTCCACCTTGTGGCCCGAGAGCCGCTCGCACAGCAGCGCGCCGGCGCCGATGCCGATGGAGAAGATCGCCAGCAGCAGCGTCACCACAGACTGGTCGCCGCCCAGCGTCTCCCTGGCGAAGCCGGTGAAGGTGGTGAGGAAGATCGAGCCGAAGAACCAGAGCCAGGAAATGCCCAGCAGCGACAGGAACACGCTGCGGTTGGTGCGCGCATGGCCCAGGTTGGCGAGCGTCTCGGTGACCGGGTTCCAGTTGATGCGCAGCGACGGGTCCGGCGCGGGGGAGGACGGCACGTAGCCGGCCGCGACCCGGCCGATCAGCGCGACGGCGATCGACGCCGCCGCCACCCAGGCCGGGCCGGTCACCGGCATGCCCACCAGCACGCCGCCGGCGATCGTGCCCAGCAGGATGGCGACGAACGTGCCCATCTCCACCATGCCGTTGCCGCCCACCAGCTCGTCGTCGCGCAGGTGCTGCGGCAGGTAAGCGTACTTCACCGGCCCGAACAGGGCGGAATGCAGTCCCATGAGGAACACGCCCGCCATCAGCAGGCTGACCACCTTCCACAGGAATCCGACGGCGATGCCCGCCATGATCGCGATCTCGAGGTTCTTGACGAACCGGATCAGGGCCGCCTTCTCGAACTTGTCGGCCAGCTGGCCGGCGGTGGCCGAGAACACCACGAAGGGCAGGATGAAGACGCCGCCGATCACGGCGCCGGCCGACTTCGGGTCCATGTTGCCCCACTCCGCGGCGCTGTAGGTCGCCAGCACGGTGAAGGCGAACTTGAACAGGTTGTCGTTCGCGGCGCCGAAGAACTGGACCAGGAAGAACGGCAGGAAGCGCCGCTCGGTCAGCAGGGCGAACTGGCTTCTTTCGCTCACGTCGGCCTCCCTGGCCCTGTTAGCGCAGTACGATCACGGATTGTCCCACTGGCTGGTCCGTCCTGCCGAGAAAGGCCAGCACGGACTCTGCGCTCACGATCTTGTATCGCGAACTGCTCCATTCCTCCCAGGAGTGGTCGTCAAACTGGGTGTTGACGCTGAACAGCCTAGCGCCGAGCCGCTTCAACGGAGGGATCGGTATCACGTTCGGCTCGTAGCCCGCCTTTGCCAGATGGACGTGGGCGGCGGGCCGGTCCGATCCCGTCCCGGCCTGCGCGATCGCGGAGAGCTCGAGCAACCACTGGTTGGAGTTCTGGTACTTCACCGAGTACGGATGTGCAATCAGGCTGTAGCTCGGCTGGTGCAACCTGCGGGCCAACCCGGCACTGGCCGCGTGGGCGAGGCGGACCTGAAGCGCGGCCGACGGCAGGAACACCAACGCCTCGTGCTGGAACAAGTCGTCCAGGAAGAAGTTGCCGAGGCCTTGTTCGTAGAGCTCGGAATCGGATCTGCCGCAGTGGTTGAGCAGGTGCAGCACTTTCCATCTCGAGCTTGCTCCATCGCGCAGGGCAAGGCCGATGTGCGAGTAGCGCAGCCCATACTCGCTCAAGTCGCGTCCGATACGAGCTACGATGGCCGCCGTCGCGCCGCTGGCCTCCAGGTGCTTGTGAACCTTGTGCGCAAGTTCAAGGCCCGAGCGAATCTGCGCGGGCTTGGGCGGGCGTGGTTCACAGGATTGCCCCGCCTGGGCGGAGCCCGCGAACAACAGCGCCGCGAGCAGTCCCGTCAGTTTGCAGATCCGCATGTCGCTCTCCTCAGTGCCTCGAATGGTGCAGCAGGGCGCGGCCAATCTCGTTCGGGACGAACGCGAGGAGGGCACCGGAAGCGACAAGCGCATGTCCTGTCGATTCGGCCACGACCCGGACGCTGGTGCCCACGCCGACGCCGGCAGCCTCGGCGACCTCGGCAGCAATCGTCGCCGAAGTCTCGAGCGCTCCGCTGACGCCCTGCAGGGACAGTTCGACGCCTTTCGCGGTTGCATTCACCGCGCGCACCACGAACTCCGATCCCTGGTGCGCGGCCCACACCGGAACGGCAACCCCCATGACGGAAATCGCGACGGAGGCGGACGAGCCGTCCTCCACGCTATCTCTCGCCGCAGCCGGCATGGCGGCAGCCGCCAGCAGGGCCATCGCGATCAACAGTCTCCGGATTGTCATGACATCCTCCCTTTCATGATTAAAAAGTTGAACATGTCGATCAAAAAAACGAGGACTCAGGCGTTCTCCCGCACGTAATCCAGAACACTCGCCAGGGTTTCCTCCAGAAGCTTCCGGTTGACGCTCAGGAATACCTCCTTGCCGACCTTCTCCGCATCCAGCACACCGGCGGCGCGCAGAATCTTGAGGTGATGCGAGACTGCCGGCCTCGAAAGGGTCGACACTTCCGAGATCTGGCCGACCGTGAGCCTTTCGCCCCGCTCGAAGGTCAGCATGATTCGCTGCCGATGCTCATCTCCAAGCGCAACCAGCACTTCCGCCATGGCACGCCATTCCTTGGGGATCGAGCGCATGTAGTTCTTGTTCATATGTCTACGATATTAAACATATAACCTCATACCCGTCAAGCCGACGTTGTGCGGCAGCGCGGCATTGCCCCATCCGGGGCACCCCGGTAGAGTAACGCTCCGCTTTGATTTCCAAGGACCTTTCCATGATCGCGCGCGACAAGCTGTTCATCGGCGGGCAGTGGGTATCCCCGTCCGCGAAAGACACCATCGACGTCCACAACGCCGGCACCGGCGAGGTCATGGGCAAGGTGCCGGCGGGCACCGAGAAGGACATCGAGGCCGCGGTGGCCGCGGCGCGCGCCGCCTTCGAGGGCTGGAGCGCGACGCCGGCGGACAAGCGCGCCGAGTACCTGCAGAAGATCTCCGACGGCCTCAAGGCCCGCGCCGACGAGCTGGCGAAGACCATCGCCCAGGAGGTGGGCATGCCGGTGAAGATGGCCGCGCGCATCCAGGCCGGGCTGCCGATCGCCAACTTCGCGAACTACGCGCGGATCGCCAAGGAGTTCAAGTTCGAGGACCGGGTCGGCAACTCCGTCGTCTGCCGCGAGCCGGTGGGCGTGGTGGGCGCGATCACGCCCTGGAACTATCCGCTGCACCAGATCGCGCTCAAGGTGGCGCCGGCGCTCGCCGCCGGCTGCACCGTGGTACTCAAGCCCTCCGAGGTGGCGCCGTTCAACGCCTTCATCCTCGCCGAAGTGGTGGAGGCCGCCGGCCTGCCCGGGGGCGTGTTCAACCTGGTGACCGGCTTCGGCCCGAGCGTGGGCGAGGCGCTGGTGAAGCACCCCCAGGTGGACATGATCTCCTTCACCGGCTCGACGCGCGCCGGCAAGCGCATCTCGGAGGTCGCGGCGCAGACGGTGAAGCGCGTCGCGCTGGAACTGGGCGGCAAGTCCGCCTCGGTGATCCTCGACGACGCCGACCTCGCCGTCGCGGTGAAGGGCACGGTCAACGGCTGCTACCTGAACTCCGGCCAGACCTGCACCGCGCTCACGCGCATGCTGGTGCCGGAGTCGAAGTACGAGGAGGCGACCAAGCTCGCCGCCGAGGCGGCCAAGGGCTTCACCCTCGGGGATCCGCTGTCCGAGTCGACCCGCCTCGGACCGCTGTCGTCGAAGATGCAGATGGACCGCGTGCGCGACTACATCAAGAAGGGAATCGCCGAAGGCGCGGAGCTGGTCGCGGGCGGGCCGGAGCAACCGGAGGGCGTCGCTGCGGGCGGCTATTTCGTCAAGCCGACGGTGTTCGGCAAGGTCAGGAACTCGATGACCATCGCGCAGGAGGAGATCTTCGGACCGGTGCTGTCCATCATCCCGTACAAGGATGACGAGGACGCGATCCGCATCGCCAACGACTCCCCCTACGGCCTTGCCGGCGCGGTGTGGTCCAAGGACGACGCCCGCGCGCAGAAGGTGGCGCGCCGCATCCGCGCCGGCCAGGTGGACGTGAACGGCGGCGCCTTCAACATGAACGCGCCCTTCGGCGGCTTCAAGCAGTCCGGGCACGGCCGCGAGGCCGGGGTCTACGGGCTGGAGGAGTTCCTGGAGTACAAGTCGCTGCAGTTGAAGGGTTGAGCCGCCAGGCCGATCCCGGGAGGGGACCATGAGAACCGCCGTCGCCATCGCCTGCCTGCTTGCTGCCCCGCTCGCCGCGGCGCAGTCCTGGCCGTCCAAGCCGATCCGCCTGATGGTGCCGTTCCCGCCGGGGGGCTCGACCGACATCGTGGCGCGCATCGTGGCGCAGAAGATGGGCGAGCGCCTCGGCCAGCCGATGGTGATCGAGAACCGCGGCGGCGCCGGCGGCACGCTCGGCACCGCGCAGGTGGCGAAGGCGGCGCCCGACGGCTACAGCCTCACGGTCGCCACCACCAGCACGCACGTGGTGGCGCCCAGCGTCTACGCGAGGCTCGACTACGACCCGGTGAAGGACTTCACGCCAGTGGGGCTGATGGCGGTGACCTCCTACCTGCTGGTCATCCACCCCTCCGTGCCGGCGAAGAACCTGCAGGAGTTCATCGCGCTTGCGAAGGCGCAGCCCGGCAAGCTCAACTACGCCTCGGCCGGCGTCGGCTCCACCACGCACCTGTCGATGGAGATGCTGAAGTCGGTGTCCGGCACCTTCATGCTGCACATCCCGTACAACG
Organism: uncultured Bordetella sp.; assembly: GCA_964564865.1. Classification (GTDB taxonomy): domain Bacteria; phylum Pseudomonadota; class Gammaproteobacteria; order Burkholderiales; family SG8-39; genus RBG-16-66-20. The sequence continues at coordinate 92,721 of CAZMDA010000003.1, forward strand.
GCAACGGCCCGGCCGGCGCCGCCACCGTGGGCGGACAGGTCGAGGCCCTGTTCGGAAGCCTGCCGGCCCTCCTGGGCCACGCCAAGGGCGGCCGCGTGCGCCCGATCGCGGTGGGCACGCTCAAGCGCTCGCCCTCGCTGCCGGAGGTGCCGACGGTCGCCGAGTCGGGCTACCCGGGCTTCGACGCCTCGCTGTGGCTCGCGCTCATGGGCCCGGCCGGGATGCCGCAGGCGGTAGTCGAGCGCCTGAACCGTGACCTGTCGGCGGTCGTCTCCGCGGCCGATACGCGGGCGGCGCTGGACAAGGCCGGCGCCGAGCCGCTCACCGGCACGCCCGCCGAGCTGGCGGCGATGGTCCGGGACGGCGTGCCGAAGTACGCGAAGATCGTGAAGACGGCGGGCGTGAAGGCGGAGTAGCTCAGTCCCGGCGCTTCGTGATCAGCGCATCCACCGCGACGATGCGCTCGCCGGAACAGCGCAACGGATTCACGTCCATCTCCGCAATCTCGCCCGCGAAGTCGGCCGCGAACTCCGAGATCCGCGCCACCGCTTCGGCCAGGGCGGCGACGTCCACCGCCTTCCCGCCCCGGAACCCGGTCAGCAGCCGGTAGCCTTTCAGGCGCTCCAGCATCCGCCGCGCCTGGGACACCGTGACCGGGGCCAGCGCCGCCACGCTGTCCTGCATCAGCTCGACCAGCACCCCGCCGGAGCCCACCACCACCACCGGCCCGACCGCGGGATCCAGCCGCGCGCCAACGATGATCTCCACCCCGCCCGCCATCGGCTGCACCAGGATGCCGGCCAGCTCGTGGCCGCGCGCCGCGGCGACGATCTCAGCGTAGTGCCGGCGCACGCCGGCTTCGTCGGCCACGTTCAGCCGCACCACGCCCAGCTCGGTCTTGTGCAGGATCGTCGGCGACTCGGCCTTGAGCACCACCGGATAGCCCAGCGCCTGCGCCGCCGCCACAGCTTCGTCCGCGCTGCGCGCCAGGCGCTCCTCGACCACCGGCACGCCATAGGCTGCCAGCACCTTCTTCGCCTCGCGCTCCACCAGCGTGTCGCCGGCCGCGGCCAGCAGGGCGCGTGCGCGCGCGGCCGCGTCCTTGCCCGCGAGGCGCGCCGGCGCCTGTTCCACCGCCTCCGGCGCATGGAACGCCTGCCAGGCCGCGATCGTGGCGAAGCAGCGATCGAGCGACCGGAACAGCGTCACCTTCTCGTCCGCCTCGTAGGCATGCGAGCCCGGCCCCTCGAGCCACTCGGACACCCAGGCCACCGACAGCGGCTTGTCCTGCTCGCGCGCCATCTGCGCGATGGTGGTCGCGCGTGAATTGCCTGTTTCCTTCGTGGCCACGCTCATGGCGCACACCAGCACGCCGTACTGCGGGTCCGCGAGCAGCGCTCGGCAGCACTTGCCGTAGGACTCGGGGACGCTGAGCACCTGCCCGGTGGGATCGCAGGGATTGCGTGCCGCGCCGAATTCCGGCACCACGGTGCGCAGCTCCGCCACGGTAGCCGCCTGGGGCTGCGGCATCGGCACGCCGTGGCGCGCGGCCATGTCGGCGGCGATGATGCCGGCGCCGCCAGAACCGGAGACGACGGCGACGCCCCTCGCGCGCGGCTTGCCGGCGGCGGCGAAGAACTTGGCGTGTTCCACCAGCGCCTCGTAGTTCTCCACCATGACGAAGCCGGCGCGCTCGAACAGGGCGCGAAACGCCACTGCCGAGCCGGCCAGCGAACCGGTGTGCGAGCGCGCCGCGGCCGCGCCGTCGTCGCTCACGCCCATCTTGTAGACGATCACCGGCTTGCCGGCGGCGCGCGCCCGTTCGCCCGCCTGCAGCAGGCGCGCCGCGCTCGGCACGCCCTCGAACAGGCAGGCGATGGCGCGCACGCCGTCGTCCTCCGCCATGGCGGAGATGAGATCGGCGACGTCCACGTCCGAGGAATTGCCGGCGGAGAAGAAATAGCGGAAGCCCAGGCCGCGCTCGGCGGCCTGGGCGAGGCAGTAGCCCAGCGCGCCCGACTGGCTGACGAACGCGATCGGCCCGACCTGGCGCGGCATCGCCGAGTACTCCGGGATGAAGCTCATGCCGGCGCCCAGCTCGTGGTTAACCAGGCCCATGCAGTTGGGTCCGAGTATCGGCATGCCCGCCGCCTGCCCGATTCCCGCCAGGCGGCGCTGCGCGGCGCCGGCATCCTCCCCCGCCATCTCGCCGTAGCCCGAGGCATAAACGATCGCGCCGCCGGCGCCGACGGCCACCGCCTCGTGCAGCGCGGCCTCGACGCCCTCCCGAGGCACCACCAGCAGCGCGCAGTCCGGCGCCTGGGGCAGGTCCTTCAGCGACGGAAAGCAGGCGAGGTCCCCGATGCGCTCGTACTTCGCGTTGACCGGATAGATGGCGCCCTTGAAGTGCGCAAGGTTCTCCAACGTGCGCATGCCAAAGGACGCCGGCCGTGGCGAGGCGCCGATGATGGCGATGGAGCGCGGCGCGATCAGGCGCGCGAGCTGCGCGCGCGTGTAGGGCGGACGTACCGTTGGCGTTAACATGGAGGCCTGAATACTAGGGGAGCGTGAATGAGTGTCAAGAAGCTTTTTGATCTCTCCGGGCGCGGCGCCATCGTCACCGGCGGCTCGCGCGGCCTCGGGCTGCAGATCGCCGAGGCGCTGGGCGAGATGGGCGCCACCGTGGCGCTCACCGCGCGCAAGCAGGACGAGCTGGACGAGGCGGTCGCGCGCCTCGCCAGGCAGGGCGTCACCGCCCACGCCTTCGTCTGCGACATGGGCAAGCGCGAAACCATCCCGGCCGCCTTCGACCGGATGCAGGCGAAGCTGGGCCGCGTCGACATCCTAGTGAACAACGCCGGCGCCGTCTGGGGCGCCCCGGCGGAGGACCATCCGCTGGAGGCCTGGGACAAGCTGATTGCGCTCAACCTGGTGGGCGGCTTCGTCATGGCGCAGCAGGCGGCGAAGAAGTGCATGATCCCGGCGAAGTGGGGTCGCATCGTCAACGTCGCCTCGATCGCCGGCCTGTTCGCGAGCGACCCCGCGGTGGTGAAGACGGTGTCCTACAACGCCACCAAGCACGCGGTGGTGGGGATGACCAAGCAGCTCGCCGCGGAATGGGGCGAGCACGGCATCACGGTCAACGCCATCTGCCCCGGCTTCTTTCCCTCCAAGATGACGCGCGCGACCCTGGATACCACCGGGGAGATCGTGCGCCGGACGACGCCGACGCGGCGCCTGGGCAACGACGAGGACCTGAAGGGCGTGGCGGTGCTGCTCGCATCGGAAGCCGGCCGGCACATCACCGGGCACGCCATCCCGGTGGACGGCGGGGCGATGATCATATGACCGCAATTCCCCGGGAGACCTACGAATTCACGAAGAGGATCCCGTTCTCGGAGCACCTGGGAATCAGGGTGGATTCGCTGGAGAAGGGCGTGGCGCGCCTGTCCATGGTGATCAAGCCGGAGTTCATGACCAGCTGGGGCACGGCGCACGGCGGCTCGATCCTGTCGCTGCTGGACATCACGCTGTCCATGTCGGCGCGCACGCTCTACGA
>CAZMDA010000004.1:0-93633 GCA_964564865.1 uncultured Bordetella sp.
GCCCAGGACCTGCTCGGCCACGGGTAGCTGGGCCTGGCCCTCGATCGCCTGTTCGGCGGACGGGACCGGCTGCTGCTCCTGATGCGGGCGTGGCGGGCGCTGCTCATGGCGCTGGCGTTGCTCGCCGCCGGGGCGTTGCTCGCCCCCCGGACGCGGCTGGCGCTGCGGGTCCCGGTTCGGGTCGCGGCCGTCGCGGCGCTCGCCGCGCTGCTCATGGCGGTCGCGTCCGCCGCGTCCGTCACGGCCGTCACGGCCTCCACGACCATCGCGACCGTCGCGGCCATCACGCCCGCCCCGGCCATCGCGGCCGCCGCGGCCATCCCGTCCGCCACGACCGTCGCCGCGGCCGTGGCGCTCGCCACGGTGCTCGTCGCGCGGGCGGTCGCCGCGCGGCTGCTGCGCCGGCCGCATCGCGGGTTCATTGGCCGCCGCCGGCTGCTCGGCAGGCTTGTCCGACTTGAACAGCCCGAAGATGCGGCTGAGGAACCCGCCCTGCGGCTGCACCGCGGGGGAGGGGGCGGCAGGCGCCGGGGCGACGGCGGCCGGCGCGGGCTGGCCCGGCACCGGGTCCGGCACCACGGGCGCCGGCTGCGACGGGACGATGCCCTTGACCGCGGCTTCCTGGCGTTCCTTCTTCTCCGCGCCCTGGCCGTCGGCCTGCGCCGATTCCTCCGGCTGCTCGGCGAGCTCGTAGCTCACCGGCACATGCTCCATCTGGTTCAGCTCGTCGTGCTTGAGGCGCTGCACCTTGTAGTGCGGCGTCTGCAGGTGCGGGTTCGGCACCAGCACGATGTTGACCTTGAGGCGGGCCTCGAGCTTCTGGATCTCGGCGCGCTTCTCGTTGAGCAGGAACGAGGCGACGTCCACCGGCACCTGCGCGTGCACCGCGCCGGTGTTCTCCTTCATGGCCTCTTCCTGGATGATGCGCAGCACGTGCAGCGCGGTGGACTCGGTGCCGCGGATGAAGCCGGTGCCGCCGCAGCGCGGGCAGCTGGCGTGCGCGGTCTCCTCCAGCGAGGGCTGCAGGCGCTGGCGCGACAGCTCCAGCAGGCCGAAGCGCGAGATCTTGCCCACCTGGACGCGGGCGCGGTCGTAGCGCAGCGCGTCGCGGAAGCGGTTCTCCACTTCGCGCTGGTTCTTGGAGGACTCCATGTCGATGAAGTCCACCACGATCAGGCCGCCCAGGTCGCGCAGCCGCAGCTGGCGCGCCACCTCGTCGGCGGCCTCCAGGTTGGTGCGGAAGGCGGTCTCCTCGATGTCGTGGCCCTTGGTGGCGCGGGCGGAGTTGACGTCCACCGCCACCAGCGCCTCGGTGTGGTCGATGACCACGGCGCCGCCGGAGGGCAGGTTGACGTGGCGCTGGTAGGCGCTCTCGATCTGGTGCTCGATCTGGAAGCGCGAGAACAGGGGCACGTCGTCCCGGTAGAGCTTGACCTTGCCGACGTTGGCCGGCATCACGGTCTGCATGAAGGCCACCGCCTGGTCGTAGATCTCCTGGGTGTCGATCAGGATCTCGCCGATGTCCGGCTGGAAGTAGTCGCGGATCGCGCGGATGACGAGGCTCGACTCCAAGTAGATCAGGAAGGGCTTGGAGCCGGCTTCCTTGGCGGCGCCGTCCACCGCCTCCCACAGCTGCTTCAGGTAGCCCAGGTCCCACTGCAGTTCCTCGACCGTGCGGCCGATCGCGGCGGTGCGGGCGATGACGCTCATGCCCTCGGGCACCACCAGCTTGTCCAGGGTGTCGCGCAGCTCGTCGCGGTCCTCGCCCTCGACGCGGCGCGAGACGCCGCCGCCGCGCGGGTTGTTGGGCATCAGCACCAGGTAGCGGCCGGCCAGGCTGATGAAGGTGGTGAGGGCGGCGCCCTTGTTGCCGCGCTCGTCCTTCTCGACCTGCACGATCAGCTCCTGGCCCTCGCGCAGCGCGTCCTGGATGCGGGCGCGGCCGGGATCCACGCCCTCGCGGAAGTAGCTGCGCGCCACTTCCTTGAAGGGCAGGAAGCCGTGGCGCTCCTCGCCGTAGTCGACGAACGCCGCCTCGAGGCTGGGCTCGATGCGGGTGATGACCGCCTTGTAGATATTGCTCTTGCGCTGCTCCCGGGCCGCCGATTCGATGTCGAGGTCGACCAGCCGCTGTCCATCCACTATGGCGACCCGCAGTTCTTCCTGCTGGGTCGCGTTGAACAACATTCTTTTCACTGCGTGTTCTCCTGCGCGCGCAGGCGCGCCGGCGTTCAGTCGGTCAGGTATCTCCTAAAAGGGGGGTTTCAAACCACCTGCGGGGAAATAACCACCTGCGCACGTTCCACTTCGATCGCTACTTGCGGTGAGCGAGATTAACCGCTGGCTTAGGGTCCGGCTCGCGGCCGGACAGGAGGCGGGTGGCAGGTACCGGCGCCGAACCGAGCTAGTAGTGGTCCGCAGCGTCTTGTGGTGCCTGTGCCTCGCAACTCGAAGCAAGAGCGAGGATAATAATAAAAATGAATGACTTAAGCAAGCCACGGGCGACTTGGCTTGAGGTCGGCGAGGAAAACGCCGACCAGCGCGTCGACAATTTCCTGCTGCGCCAGCTCAAGGGGGTCCCCAAGAGCCACGTCTACCGGGTGCTGCGCAGCGGCGAGGTCCGGGTCAACAGCGGCCGGGTCAAGCCCGAGTACCGGCTGAAGGAGGGCGACCGGGTCCGCCTGCCCCCGGTGCGGGTGCCCGACCCCGCGTCGAAGCCGGCCGCCCGTCCGCTGGACCTGAAGATCCTGCATGAAGACCCCGCGCTGATCGGCATCGACAAGCCCTCCGGGATGGCGGTCCACGGCGGCAGCGGGGTCAGCTTCGGGGTCATCGAGGGCCTGCGCGCGGCGCGCCCGCAGGCGAAGTTCCTGGAACTGGTCCACCGGCTCGACCGCGACACCTCGGGCGTGCTGCTGGTGGCCAAGAAGCGCAGCGCCCTGACCGAGATGCACCGCAAGCTGCGCGAGGGCGAGGTGGAGAAGCTCTACGTCGCGCTGGTGAAGGGGCGCTGGGAGGGCGGCGCGCGCGAGTTGAGCGATGCCCTGCACAAGTACGTCACCGCGGCCGGCGAGCGCAGGGTGCGCGTCGAGCAAGCGCAGGGCAAGGCCGCGGTCACGAAGGTGAAACCGATCCGGGTGCAGGATGACCTCAGCCTGCTCGAGCTGCGCCTCATGACCGGGAGAACCCACCAGATCCGCGTCCACCTCGCCCATGCCGGCCATCCGGTTGTGGGGGATGACAAGTACGGCGATTTCGAGCTCAACAAGCGCCTGGCGAAGCAGGGCGCGAAGCGCCTGATGCTGCACGCGCGGCGCATCGCCTTCGCGCACCCGGTGGGCGGTGACCGGCTGCAGCTGGAGGCGCCGCTCCCCGCCGACATGAAGCCGTTCGTCGAATCCAGCATGGGGAAGGCCGCTTGAGATACCGCCTCATCGTCTTCGACTGGGATGGCACCCTGCTCGACTCGGCCTCCGGCATCGCCGAGTGCATCCAGCTCGCCGCCGCCGACATGTCCCTGCCGGTGCCGGACCGCGAGACCGCGAGCCACGTCATCGGCCTCGGCTTGCACGACTCGCTGCGCCATGCCGTGCCGGCGCTGCCGGAGTCGGGCTACGGTGAGTTCATCGAGCATTACCGCCGGCATTTCCTCGCGCGCGAGGAGGCGATGACGCTATTTCCCGGCGTACCCGAATTGCTGAACGACCTGCGCGCGCGAGGCCACCGCCTTGCCGTCGCCACCGGCAAAAGCCGCAAGGGCCTGGACCGGGCGCTCGCGGCGACCGGCCTGGGGCCCCTGTTCGTCGCCACGCGTTGCGGCGATGAAACCCGGCCCAAGCCGCACCCGGCGATGCTGCTGGAACTGCTGCGCGAACTGGAATCGGATGCCGGCTCGGCGCTGATGATCGGCGACACCTCGCACGACCTGCTCATGGCGACCAACGCCGGCGTGGACGCGGTGGCGGTCGCCAGCGGCGCCCACAGCGCCGAATCGCTGCGCACATTCGCGCCGCGCGCCTGCCTGCCCACCGTCGCGGAGTTGCCCTCGTGGCTGAAGACGCTCGGCTGATCTGCGCCGCCGCCGACCTCGAGGAGGCCGGCAAGGGCGTGCGCTTCGAGGTGGAGTACTTCGGCGAGACGGCGCCGGCCTTCGTCCTGCGCTTCCAGGGCAAAGTTCACGCCTACCTCAACCGCTGCGCGCACGTGCCCATGGAACTCGACTGGCGCGAGGGGGAATTCTTCGGCCTCGAGCGGCGCGATTTGATATGCTCGACGCACGGTGCCTCCTATGCCGCGGACAGCGGCGCCTGCATCGGCGGCCCCTGCGGCAAAACCCCCCTGGTGAAGCTGCGGGTCGAGGAGCGCGGCGGCTCCGTCTACTACCTGGGATCCGAAGATGACTGAAAACGACGGCAAGTGGGAACGCGGGCTCATCGAGAAGCTCGCCACCGAGGCGCTCAAGGAGCAGCGGCGCGCTCGGCGCTGGGGCATCTTCTGGAAGCTGCTCACCTTCGCCTACCTGACGGTGATCCTGGTGCTGGCGATGGACTACAAGGGTACGTCCGAGGCCAAGGCGACGCGCCACACCGCGCTCGTCGAGGTGAACGGCATCATCGGGCCGGGCACCGACGCCAGCGCCGAGAAGGTGTCCATCGCGCTGCAGGCGGCGTTCAAGGACAAGAACACCGCCGGCGTCGTGCTGCGCATCAACTCCCCCGGCGGCAGCCCGGTGCAGTCGCAGATCCTGTTCGACGAGATGAAGCGCCTGCGTGCCAAGTACCCGAGCATTCCGCTCTATGCAGTGGTCGAGGACCTGTGCGCTTCCGGCGGCTACTACGTCGCCGCCGCGGCGGACAAGATCTACGTCGCCAAGTCCAGCCTGATCGGCTCCATCGGCGTGCGCATGGACGGCTTCGGCGTCACCGGGCTGATGGAGAAGCTGGGTGTCGAGCGGCGCCTGCTCACCGCCGGCTCCAACAAGGCCATGCTCGATCCGTTCTCGCCGCTGGAGGAATCGCACAAGCAGATCGCCATCGGCCTGATCGGCGAGATCCACGACCAGTTCGTCGCCGCAGTGCGCGACGGCCGCGGCAAGCGGCTGAAGGAGACGCCGGACATGTTCTCCGGGATCATCTGGACCGGGGCGAAGAGCATCGAGCTGGGATTGACCGACGCGCTGGGGAGCCTGGACTCGGTGGCGCGCGACGTCATCAAGGCCGAGGACATCGTGGACTTCACCCAGAAGGAGAACATCGCGGAGAAGTTCGCGCGGCGCTTCGGGGTGGGGATGGCGTCGGGGTTGGCGGAGATTCTGGCAAGGAGCGGGTTGACGGTGCGATAGCGGGGTAGATGTAACCGATCGGTTACATTGGGCCTCAGGCCTGGAGCAGGAATACCGCCGGGCGCTTGCCGATTGCCGGCCGGCTGCGGCGCCAGGCGGAAATGCGCTTCGTCGAGACCGATTCCTCCGCCAGCGTCAGGTCGACCGCCACGCACAGCCTCGTCTCCGGCGAGCAGCACTCCAGCAGCGCCGCCATCAAGACATCGTTCCGGTACGGTGTCTCGATGAAGATCTGCGTCTCGTGCTCGCGCCGCGAGCGCTGCTCCAGTTCCCGGATCCGCTTCTCCCGCTCCGCCTTCTCCCGCGGCAGATAGCCGCAGAACGCGAAGCGCTGGCCCTCCAGGCCGGAGGCCATCAGCGCTAACACGATGGAGGAGGGTCCCACCAGCGGCACGACGCGGAAGCCCTCACGGTGTGCCGCCTCGACCAGCTTCGCGCCCGGATCGGCGATCGCCGGGCAGCCCGCCTCGGAGAGCAGGCCCAAAGGCCGGCCTTCGCGCAACGGTTGGAGCAGGGGAGCGATGTCCTCGCCGATCTCAAGGATGGAGGCCAGCTTCGGATCGCAGCCGGCGGCGGAGAGGAAGGCGCGGGCGCTCTTCGCGTTCTCCACCGCGAAGTCGCGCAGCGAGCGCACGGTGAGCAGTGCAGACACCGGCAGCGATTCCTCGGGAGCCGCGCCCAGCGGCGTGGGGATCGCGTAAAGGACGCCGGCCATCAGCCGAGCACCGGCATTCCGGCCTGTTCCAGCAACTCGGTCAAGGCAATCAACGGCAGGCCGACGAGCGCCGTGGGATCGTCGGTGCGCAGGCTTTCCATGAGCGCGATGCCGAGGCCTTCGGACTTGGCCGACCCGGCGCAGTCGTAGGGCTGCTCGCGCAGGAGGTAGTTCTCGATCTGTTCAGGCGTGAGCCGTCGGATGGCCACGTCGCAGGGCACCACCCGGCTGGCGACGAAGCCGGAGGCGGCATCCAATAAAGCAACCGCAGTGTCGAAGCGGGCCGTCTTCCCGCTCATATGAGTCAATTGCTTGCGCGCGTTCTCGTGCGAACCCGGCTTGTCCAGGATGACCCCTTCGCAGGAGGCGACCTGGTCGGAACCAATGATGAGCGCATCCGGAAACCGTCCGGCCACGGCCCGTGCCTTGAGGATCGCCAGCCGCGTCGCCGTGGCCGAAGGCGACTCCCCGGGCAGGGGCGCCTCGTCGCTCCCCGGGCTCGCGGTCTCGAAGCGCAGCCCGAGCCGCGCCAGCAGTTCCCGGCGGTAGCGGGAGGTGGAGGCGAGCACGAGCCGCCGGGGAGCCGGGTTACTTGAGGGCATGACTTTGTTTTGACAGCGATTTTCGCCGCATGATACCATCCGCCCCCTTATGCCGCGCCGGCCGGTCATCGATGGCCTCGAATTCGCGAGGACCGGCTCCAGATTGCAGGTGAATTGGCCGGTGTCGGATTTCCCCAGGCTGCGCGACAGCCTGCATGCCGACACCGGGACGATCGACTGCGAGCTGGAGGGCATCCAGGAAAAGCTGGGCCGGCGCGGGCTGCGGTTGCGCCTGTCCGGAACCCTGCAGCTGACCTGCCAGCGTTGCCTGGGCGCGCTGGCGCAGGCGGTGAAGGTGGACGAGGTGCTGCTGCTGGCGGAAACGCAGGCGGAGATCGACGCCGAGCCGGTGAACCCGGACGCGCCGGAGCGGATCCTGGCCGGGCGCGAGATGCAGGTGCACGAGCTGGTCGAGGATGAACTGGTGCTGGCGCTGCCGATCGCGCCCAGGCACGAGCGCTGCGACGGGGACAAGCCCGGCGCGGCGGCAACGAAGCCGTCGCCCTTCGCGGGTCTGAAGGACCTGATGCACGGCGGCAGGCACTGAACGACGATCATTCATTAGGAGTCAACATGGCAGTCCAGCAGAACAAGAAGTCGCCCTCGAAGCGGAACATGCACCGCTCGCATGATTTCCTCACCCCGCCGGCGCTGGCGGTGGAGCCCACCACCGGCGAGGCGCACCTGCGCCACCACATCAGCCCGACCGGCTACTACCGCGGCAAGAAAGTCACCAAGGGCAAGGGCGAGTAGCCTTTCCCGGCCGCCTGTCCGGCCGCGCAGCCGGTGTGAACATCACCGTTGCCGTGGATTGCATGGGGGGCGACCACGGCCCCCATGTGACGGTGCCCGCCGCGCTGCAGTTCGCGCGCGCGCAGGCCGGCGTCTCGGTCATCCTGGTGGGCCAGGGCGTCGCCATCGAACGCGAACTCTCGGCGCGCGGGGCGCAGCCCGACGCCCGGCTGCGGGTGCAGCATGCGGCCGAGGTGGTGGCGATGGACGAGCCCCCGGTGCAGGCGCTGCGCTTCAAGAAGCACTCCTCGATGCGGGTCGCGATCAACCTGGTGAAGAGCGGCGAGGCGCATGCCTGCGTCAGCGCCGGCAACACCGGCGCCCTGATGGCCATCTCGCGCTTCGTGCTGAAGACCCTGCCCGGGATCGACCGCCCGGCGATCGCCACCGTGCTGCCCAACATGCGCGGCGGCTTCACCACGGTGCTGGACCTCGGCGCGAACGTGGACTGCACCCCGGAGCAGCTGACGCAGTTCGGCCTCATGGGCGCGATGCTGGTGGCCGCCACCGAGCACAACGAGCGGCCCAGCGTCGGCCTGCTCAACATCGGCATCGAGGACATCAAGGGCAACGAGACCGTGAAGCGCGCCGCCGAGCTGCTGCGCGCGAGCGGCCTCAACTTCTACGGCAACGTCGAGGGCGACGACATCTTCAAGGGCACCACCGACGTGGTGGTCTGCGACGGCTTCGTCGGCAACTCGGTGCTCAAGGCCTCGGAGGGCGTGGCGAAGATGATCGTGGCGTTCCTGAAGCAGGAGTTCTCGCGCAACGCGCTGCGCAAGCTCTCGGCGCTGGCGGCGATGCCGGTGCTCAACGCCATGAAGGCGCGCATGGACCCGGGCCGCTACAACGGCGCCAGCCTGCTCGGCCTGCGCGGCATCGTCATCAAGAGCCACGGCTCGGCCGACGCCTATGCCTTCGGCCAGGCGCTGGCGCGGGCCGCGGACGAGGTGCGCAACGACGTCGTCGCGCGCATCACCCATCGCCTGGCGCAACCGGGGGCCGCATGAGCCGGATCCATTCCCGCATCGCCGGCACCGGCAGCTACCTGCCGCCGCGCGTCATGACCAACGCCGAGTTCGCGCAGCGCCTGGAGACCAGCGACGAGTGGATCCAGGAACGCACCGGCATCCGGCAGCGGCACATCGCCGACGAATCCCAGGCATCGAGCGACCTGGCGCTGGAGGCGAGCCGCCGCGCCATCGAGGCCGCCGGGCTGCCGGCCTCGGCCATCGACCTCATCATCGTCGCCACCTCCACGCCGGACTACGTCTTCCCCAGCACCGCCTGCCTGCTGCAGGCGAAGCTGGGCGTCTCCAACTGCCCGGCCTTCGACGTGCAGGCGGTGTGCAGTGGGTTCGTCTACGGCCTCGCGACCGCCGATAACTTCATCCGCGCCGGCTCGGCGAAGCACGCTCTCGTGGTCGGCGCCGAAGTGTTCTCCCGCATCCTGGACTGGAACGACCGCGGGACCTGCGTGCTGTTCGGCGACGGCGCCGGCGCGGTGGTGCTCTCGGCCGCGGACCAGCCGGGCATCCACGCCTCGGTCCTGCGCGCCGACGGCCGCCATGCCGGCATCCTGTCGGTGCCGGGCAACGTCTGCGGCGGCAGGATCGTCGGTTCGCCCTTCCTGCAGATGCAGGGCAACCAGGTGTTCAAGTTCGCGGTCAAGGTGCTGGACGAGGTGGCGCACGAGGTGCTGGCGGCTGCGGGCATGCAGGTGGCGGACGTGGACTGGCTGATTCCGCACCAGGCCAACGTGCGCATCCTGGAAGCGACGGCGAAGAAGCTGGGCCTGCCGCGCGAGAAGCTGGTGGTGACGGTGGATCACCATGGCAACACGTCGGCGGCCTCGGTGCCGCTGGCGCTGGACGAGTACGTGCGGGCGGGCAGGATCCGTCCCGGCCACCGGGTGATGCTGCAGGGCGTGGGCGGCGGCTTCACCTGGGGCGCGACACTGGTCACGATGTAGGGGAGCGCGATGAAGCTGGCGATGGTGTTTCCGGGGCAGGGTTCCCAGGCGGTCGGGATGCTCAAGGCCTATGACGGCTTGCCCGGCGTGGACGAGGTGCGCGCCGAAGCCGGCGCGGCGCTGGGCGCGGATTTCCTCAAGCTGCTGGATGAAGGTCCGGCGGAGCAGCTCAACCTGACCGTCAACACGCAGCCGGCCATGGTGACGGCCGCGATCGCGGCCTACCGGGCCTGGCGCGCGCTGGGCGGCGCCGAGCCCGCCATGGTCGCGGGCCACAGCCTGGGCGAGTACTCCGCGCTCGTGGCTGCCGGCGCGTTGCGCTTCGCCGACGCACTGCCGCTGGTCCGCTTCCGCGCGCAATCCATGCAGCAGGCGGTGCCGGAAGGCCAGGGCGCGATGGCCGCGATCCTCGGCCTGGAGGACGACGCGGCGCGCGCCGCCTGCGCCGAAGCGGCGCAGGGCGAGGTGGTCGAGGCGGTCAACTTCAACGCCCCGGGCCAGGTGGTGATCGCCGGGCACAAGGCGGCGGTGGCGCGCGCCATCGAGGCCTGCAAGGCGAAGGGCGCCAAGCGCGCCATGCCGCTGCCGGTGAGCGCGCCGTTCCATTCTTCGCTGCTCAGGCCCGCGGGCGAGAAGCTGCAGGGCTACCTGAAGGATGTCGCGCTGGGCGTGCCCGCGGTACCGCTGGTCAACAACGTGGACGTGAAGGTCGAGTCCGACCCGCACCGGATCCGCGACGCGCTGGTGCGGCAGGCCTCCGCGCCGGTGCGCTGGGTCGAGGTCATCCGGGCGATGGCCGACCAGGGCGTCACGCACGTCGTGGAATGCGGTCCGGGCAAGGTGCTGGCGGGCCTGGTGAAGAGAATCGACGCGCGGGTGCAGGGCATCGCCGCGGCGGACCGCGCCTCGCTCGAGGCCGCGCTGGCGGCGGTGAAGGGGGGATGAGCATGCTCGAGGGCAGGGTCGCGCTGGTCACCGGCGCCTCGCGCGGTATCGGCCGCGCCATCGCCGTGGAACTGGCGAAGCAGGGTGCCCGGGTGATCGGCACCGCTACCACCGCAGAGGGCGCCGGGAAGATCACCGGGGACGGCCTCACCGGAAGGGCGCTCAACGTCACCAGCGCCGAGCAGTGCGAGGCACTGCTGAAGGAGCTGGGCGAGGTCCATGTCCTGGTCAACAATGCCGGCATCACGCGCGACAACCTCGCGCTGCGCATGAAGGATGCGGAGTGGGACGAGGTGATGGACACCAACCTGAAGGCGGTGTTCCGCCTGTCGCGCGCGGTGATGCGCGGCATGATGAAGGCGCGCTGGGGCCGGATCATCAACATTACCTCGGTGGTGGGCGCCTCGGGGAACGCGGGGCAGGCCAACTACGCCGCCGCCAAGGCGGGCGTGGTCGGCATGACCAAGTCGCTGGCGCGCGAACTGGGCAGCCGCAACATCACGGTCAACTGCGTCGCGCCGGGGTTCATCGACACCGACATGACGCGCGCGCTGCCCGAGGCGCAGCGGGAAGCCCTGCTGGGCCAGATCCCGCTCGGTCGGCTGGGCGCGGCCGAGGACATCGCCGCCGCGGTGGCCTACCTCGCCTCGCCGGCCGCGGGCTACGTGACGGGCACGGTGCTGCACGTCAACGGCGGCATGTACATGGCCTGAGGCAGGGGCCGATTCCGGTAAAATATCGCCTGCGAACAGGGAAGGAGCAAGGCATGGAAAACATCGAACAACGCGTCAAGAAGATCATTGCCGAGCAGCTCGGCGTCAACGAGGCCGAGATCAAGACCGAGTCGTCCTTCGTCGACGACCTGGGCGCCGACTCGCTCGACACCGTCGAGCTGGTGATGGCGCTGGAGGAGGAGTTCGAGACCGAGATCCCCGACGAGGACGCGGAGAAGATCACCACCGTCCAGCAGGCGATCGACTACGTGAAGTCGCACTCCAAGTCCTAGGACACGTGCAGCGCCGCAGAGTCGTCGTCACCGGGCTGGGCATCGTCAGCCCGGTCGGGAACAGCGTGCCGGAGGCCTGGGACAACGTCCTCGCCGGCCGTTCCGGCATCACGCGCGTCACGCGCTTCGACGCCGCGCGCCTCTCCTGCCAGATCGCGGGCGAGGTCAAGGGCTTCGACGTCACCCAGTACATCTCCGCCAAGGAAGCGCGCCGGATGGACATCTTCATCCATTACGGCATGGCGGCCGGGCTGCAGGCCTGGAAGGATTCGGGCAACACGGTGACGCCGGAGACCGCGGAGCGCTTCGGCATCAACTTCGGCTCCGGCATCGGCGGCCTGCCGATGATCGAGGCCACGCACGACGAGCTGAACAAGAACGGCCCGCGCCGCATCTCGCCGTTCTTCATCCCGGGCACCATCATCAACATGATCGCCGGCAACCTGTCGATCATGCTCGGCACCAAGGGCCCCAACCTCGCCATCGTCACCGCCTGCACCACCTCCACGCACTGCATCGGCGAGGCGGCCAAGGCGATCCGCTACGGCGAGGCCGACGTCATGATCGCCGGCGGCGCGGAATCCACCGTGACCGAGCTCGCCATGGGCGGCTTCGCCTCGGCGCGGGCCCTGTCCACGCGCAACGACGATCCGGCCGGCGCGAGCCGCCCCTGGGACAAGGACCGGGACGGCTTCGTGCTGGGCGAGGGCGCCGGGGCGGTGGTGCTCGAGGAGTACGAGCACGCCAGGAAGCGCGGCGCGCGCATCTATTGCGAGGTCGCCGGCTACGGGGTGTCCGCGGACGCCTTCCACATGACCGCGCCCGCCGAGGACGGCGACGGCGCCTTCCGCTGCATGCGCAACGCGCTGAAGGATTCGGGCCTCGGCCTGGATACCGTCGACTACATCAACGCCCACGGCACCTCCACCCCGCTGGGGGACATCGCCGAGACGGTTGCGGTGAAACGGGTGCTCGGGGACCGGGCGAAGCAGGTCGCGGTCAATTCCACCAAGTCCATGACCGGGCACCTGCTCGGCGCGGCCGGCGGCGTGGAGGCGGTGTTCACCATCCTCGCGCTTCACCACCAGGTTTCGCCGCCGACCATCAACCTGCAGAACCCGGATCCGGCCTGCGACCTGGACTACGTGCCGAACACGGCCCGGAAGATGACCATCCGCACCGCGCTGTCCAATTCCTTCGGCTTCGGCGGCACCAACGGATCCCTGGTCTTCGCCCGAGCCTGACCCGCGCTTGAACGGCGCGCTTCCCGTCACGCTCACCCTGTCGCCCTCGCCGGGCCTCGCCTTGTGCATCGTGGCGGCCCACGCCGCGGCGGCGGCCTGCCTGTACCTGCTGCTGCCTGGAATGCCGGGCGCGGCGCTCGCCCTGCTGGTCTTGGCGCTCGGCGTGGCCGTCGCTCGGGACCGGGCGCTGCTCGCGGCAGGGTCCTCCGTGCGCCGCCTGGACCTGGCCGCCGGGGATGCGGCGACGCTGTACCTGCGCGACGGCCGGCGGGTGCCGGCAGCGGTGGGGGCCGGGCGGCTGGTCAGCCGCCTGTGCGTGACCTTGCCGTTGCGGGCCCCCGGGCGCCGCAGCCTGCTCGTCACCCCCGCCATGCTGGAACCGGAATCGTTCCGGCTCCTCAGGCTCTGGGCCCTCTGGGGCCGGGTTCCCGGACCGGGCGCCGTGGCGTCCCGGCAACTGCCGGCCTGAGCGGGCCACGGCCATGTCCCGAACTATTTGCAAACCGGCGTGTCTGTGGCACATAGGCATCGCTGGCGTCGGGAGTGACGATGGCCCAGACTGACCGGGACATCGACCAGGCGCTGGTCGTGAGGGCGCAGCAGGGCGACAAGCGCGCCTTCGAGTTGCTGGTGGTGAAGTACCAGAGGAAGCTGGCCAGGCTGCTGTCGCGCCTGATCCGCGACCCCGCTGAAGTCGAGGATGTCGCGCAGGAGGCGTTCATCAAGGCCTACCGCGCCCTGCCCAGCTTCCGCGGCGATAGCGCCTTCTACACCTGGCTCTATCGGATCGGGATCAACACCGCCAAGAACTACCTGATGGCGATGGGCCGCCGGGCGCCGACCTCCACGGAAGTGGAGGCGGAGGAGGCGGAAGGGTACGAGGAAGGCGAGCAGTTGCGCGACATCAACACGCCGGAGAGCCTGGCGCTGTCGCGCGAGATCGGGGCGACCGTGAACGCCGCGATCGACGGGCTGCCCGAGGAGCTGCGCACGGCGATCCAGCTGCGCGAGCTCGAGGGCATGAGCTACGAGGACATTGCGCGCATCATGGATTGCCCGATCGGTACCGTGCGGTCGCGGATCTTCAGGGCGCGCGAGGCGATCTCGGACAAGCTCAAGCCCCTGCTCGACACGGCGAAGGACAAGCGATGGTGAAGCGGGTGAAACGATGACGATGCAGAGAATCTCCGAGCTGGCCGACGGCGAGCTCGACGGCCATGAGGCCGCCGGCGCCTACGCGGCCCTGAAGTCGGGCGGCGAGGCCCTCGAGGCCTGGCGCCGGTACCACCTCATCAGCGACGCGATGCGCGACACCGGGCTGCTCTCGGCCGGGTTCGCCGACCGGGTGGCCGCCCGGCTGGCCTCGGAACCCACGGTGCTCGCGCCCAAGGCCCTGGCCGCGCCGGCGCGCCGCGGCCTGCCCTGGTACGCGACCCGGGTCGCCGCCGGGATCGCGGCGGTCGGCTTCGTCGGCCTGGTCGCCAATTCCATGCTTGACCAGGGATCCGGACCAGCGCCGCTGGCGCAGCAACCCAAGCCGGCTGCAGCTGTGGCGGAATCCGCCCCGGCCGTCGTGCCCGCTTCGGATTCCGCGAAGGATTACATGCAGGCGCACCAGGGCTACTCGCCGCGCAATGCGCTGCAGGGCTACGTCGACACCCGCCAGGTGCAGACCGTTTCGGGAAGGGCCCCCCGGCAGCCATGAGGCGCGCCATCGGTGCACTCGTCGCGGCCGCCGCCTTCGCCGGCGCCGCCCAGGCGCAGGCGCCGGCCGCGGACGGCGTGAGCCTGCTGGGCCGCATCTACCAGGCCACCGAGAAGCTGTCCTACAGCGGCACCTTCGTCTACCAGCAGGGCGACCGGGTCGAGACCTCGCGCATCAGCCGCGCCAGCGGCCCGGGCGGGGAACTGGAGAAGATCGAGGTGCTGGACGGGCCGCGGCGCGAGATCCTGCGCACGCGCGACACCATCAAGTGCTTCCTGCCGGACACCCAGACCATCAAGGTGGAGCGGCGCGTCGACCAGCGCGCCTTCCCCGCGATGCTGCCGGAGAAGTTCGCCGAGCTGGCCCAGCACTACACCGTGTCGCGCGGCGAACCGGCCCGCATCGCCGGCTACGACTGCGAATCCGTGGTGCTGACGCCGAAGGATGACCTGCGCTACGGCTACAAGCTGTGGGCCGACACCGCGACCGGAATGCTGCTGCGCGCGCGCACCTTCAACGCCCGGGGCGAGACCGTGGAGCAGTTCAGCTTCACGCAGCTCTCGATCGGCAACGTGCCGCGCGAGCGGCTCAAGCCCCTGCGCGCAGCGCGCAACTGGCGCGTCGAGCACGCGTCGCTGGCGCCGGCCAACCTCGCCGGCGCGGGCTGGACCCTGGGCGCGGAGCTGCCGGGGTTCCGCAAGGTGTTCGAGCTGACGCGGCGGCTGGGCGAGTCCAGGCCGGTGAACCAGGTGGTGTACTCGGACGGTCTGGCGGCGGTGTCTGTGTTCATCGAGCCGCTCGCGGGCCGCGCCGAGGCGGTCCGCCCGGGCCTGTCCAACCTGGGCGCGGCGAACCTGTACACCCGCGAGGTGGCCAACCACCTCGTGACCGTCGTCGGCGAGGCGCCGGCGGCGAGCCTGCAGCGCATCGGCAACACCGTCGAGTACCGCCAGCCGCGGTAACCCCCCTCCCGCACCGCCTGAATCACCGAGGATCGAGATGAGCGTGCTCAAGAACTGGACCGCAGTGCTGTTGCTGGCGTTCGCCTCCGGCGCCGCCGCGCAGGGCCGGGACCTGCCGGACTTCACCCGCCTGGTCGAGGACCAGGGCGCCGCGGTGGTCAACATCAGCACCACCCAGGCGGTGCGCCGGCCGGCGCTGCCGCAGATCCCGAACATGGATGATGACGAGGTGCAGGAGTTCTTCCGCCGCTTCATCCCGCGCCAGCAGCCCGGGCCGCAGCAGGGCCCGCGGCCGGAGAGCCGTTCCCTGGGCTCGGGCTTCATCATCAGCGGCGACGGCTACATCCTCACCAACGCGCACGTGGTGGACGGCGCCGAGGAGATCACGGTCAAGTTCACCGACAAGCGCGAGTTCAAGGCCCGCGTCGTCGGCACCGACCGGCGCACCGACGTGGCGCTGATCAAGATCGAGCCCGCCGGCGCGCTGCCGACGGTCAAGTTCGGCGACCCGAACCGCCTCAAGGTCGGCGAATGGGTGCTGGCCATCGGCTCGCCGTTCGGCTTCGAGAACACGGTGACCGCGGGCATCGTCTCGGCCAAGGGCCGCTCGCTGCCGCAGGAGAACTTCGTGCCGTTCATCCAGACCGACGTCGCCATCAACCCGGGCAACTCGGGCGGGCCGCTGTTCAACATGCGCGGCGAGGTGGTGGGGATCAACTCCCAGATCTACAGCCGCACCGGCGGCTTCATGGGCCTGTCGTTCGCCATCCCGATCGACGTCGCCATGGACATCCAGAAGCAGCTGCGCGAGTCCGGGCGCGTGTCGCGCGGGCGCATCGGCGTGGTCATCCAGGAGGTCTCCCGGGACCTCGCCACCTCCTTCGGCCTGGACCGGCCGCGCGGCGCGCTGGTCAACTCGGTGGAGAAGGGCAGCCCGGCGGACAAGGCCGGCGTGCAGGCGACCGACATCATCGTCAAGTTCGACGGCAAGGCGGTGGAAGCCTCCGGCGACCTGCCGCGCATCGTGGGCGGGACGCGTCCCGGGTCGAAGGCGGAGGTCGAGGTCTGGCGCAAGGGCGCCACGCGCACCCTGTCGCTGACCGTGGGCGAGCTGCAGGAGGAACGGGTTGCGGCGCGCGACAAGCCGCGCGCCCAGAAGCCGGAGGCCGTGGCGGCCAACCGGCTCGGGCTGGTGGTCGCCGAGCTCTCGGCCAAGCAGAAGGAGGACCTCAAGCTGCAGCACGGACTGGTGGTGACCGAAGTGAAGGCGGAGGCGCGCGCCGAGGTCCGCCGCGGCGACGTGCTGCTCACGCTGGTGCACAAGGGCCAGCACACCGACCTCAAGTCGGTGGAGCAGCTGAACAAGCTGCTGGGCGGCCTGGACAAGAACGCGGTCATCACGCTGCAGGTGCGGCGCGGCGAATCCGTGGCGTTCGTCACGGTGAACGGGCTCACCGACAAGGGCTGAGCCCCTTTTTGCTGTAAAATCGCGGCTTTACGGAGGGTGCCTGGGGCACCCTCTTTGCTTGTAGCCCAGAGCCGCGTGCAGAACCGCATCCGCAACTTCTCCATCATCGCCCACATCGACCACGGCAAGTCCACGCTGGCGGACCGGTTCATCCAGCTGTGCGGCGGGCTTGCGGACCGGGAGATGGCCGACCAGGTGCTCGACTCCATGGAGCTGGAGCGCGAGCGCGGCATCACGATCAAGGCGCAGACCGTGGCGCTGTCCTACAAGGCGAAGGACGGGCAGACCTACCTGCTGAACCTGATCGACACCCCGGGCCACGTCGACTTCTCCTACGAGGTGAGCCGG
Source organism: uncultured Bordetella sp. (assembly GCA_964564865.1). Classification (GTDB taxonomy): domain Bacteria; phylum Pseudomonadota; class Gammaproteobacteria; order Burkholderiales; family SG8-39; genus RBG-16-66-20. The sequence continues at coordinate 17,101 of CAZMDA010000004.1, forward strand.
TCGCTCGCCGCCTGCGAGGGCGCGCTGCTGGTGGTGGACGCCTCGCAGGGCGTCGAGGCGCAGACGGTGGCCAACTGCTACACCGCGACGGAGCAGGGCGTCGAGGTGATCCCGGTGCTGAACAAGATCGACCTGCCTTCGGCCGACCCGGAGAACGCCATCGCCGAGATCGAGGACGTGATCGGCATCGATGCCAAGGACGCGCTGCGGGTGAGCGCGAAGACCGGCCTGGGCGTGCCCGAGATCCTGGAGGAGGTGATCCGGCGCGTCCCGGCGCCCAGGGGCGACCCCGAGGCGCGCCTCAAGGCGCTGATCATCGATTCCTGGTTCGACAACTACGTCGGCGTGGTGATGCTGGTGCGGGTGGTGGACGGCGTGCTCCGGCCCAAGGACCGGATCCTGCTGATGAGCAACGGCGCCCAGCACGCCTGCGAGCAGCTGGGCGTGTTCACGCCCAAGGCCTCGCAGCGGGCCAGCCTGTCGGCCGGCGAGGTCGGGTTCGTGGTCGCCGGCATCAAGGAACTGCGCGAGGCCAAGGTGGGCGACACCCTGACCCGGGCCGACAAGCCCGCGGACAGGCCGCTGCCCGGCTTCAAGGAGGTCAAGCCGCAGGTGTTCGCCGGCCTGTACCCGGTCGAGTCCAACCAGTACGAGGCGATGCGCGACGCGCTGGAGAAGCTGCACCTGAACGACGCCTCGTTCCTGTACGAGCCGGAAACCTCCCAGGCGCTCGGCTTCGGCTTCCGCTGCGGCTTCCTCGGGCTGCTGCACATGGACATCGTGCAGGAGCGCCTGGAGCGCGAGTACGGCGTCGAGCTGATCACCACCGCCCCCTCGGTGGTCTACGAGGTGCAGTTGCGCGACGGCACCGTGGAGGTCATCTCCAACCCGGCGCGGCTGCCGGACCCCTCGAAGATCGAGGAGATCCGCGAGCCGATGATCGCGACCACGATCTTCGTGCCGCAGGAGTACGTCGGCCCGGTGATGACGCTGTGCCTGCAGAAGCGCGGCACGCAGACCAACCTGCATTACTCGTCGCGGCACGTGGTGCTGTCCTACGACCTGCCGCTGTCGGAGGTGGTGCTGGACTTCTTCGACCGCCTGAAGTCGCTCACGCGCGGCTACGGCTCGCTCGACTACGACTTCAAGGAGTACCGCGCCGCGGACGTGGTGCGCCTCGACGTGCTGGTGAACGGCGACAAGGTGGACGCGCTCTCCAGCATGGTGCACCGCGAGTCGGCGCAGCATCGCGGCCGCGAGCTGGTGATTCGCCTGCGCGGCCTGATCCCGCGCCAGATGTTCGACGTCGCCATCCAGGCCGCGATCGGGGCCAACATCGTGGCGCGCGAAAACGTGAAGGCGCTGCGCAAGAACGTGATCGCCAAGTGCTACGGCGGCGACGTCAGCCGCAAGCGCAAGCTGCTCGACCGGCAGAAGGAAGGCAAGAAGCGCATGAAGCAGGTGGGCTCGGTGGAGATCCCGCAGGAGGCCTTCCTCGCCGTGCTGCAGATGGGCGACAAGTGACATGACCTTTGCGCTGTTCCTGCTCGCCCTGCTGGTGGTCACCGGCGTGGTCTGGGCGCTGGAGGCCGGCTGGCTGCGCCGGCGCCGCGCCGCCGGGGCGAAGCAGCCCTGGTGGGTGGAGTACTCGGTCAGCTTCTTCCCGGTGATCCTGGTGGTGTTCCTGCTGCGCTCGTTCCTGGTCGAGCCGTTCAAGATCCCCTCGGGCTCCATGATCCCGACCCTGCTGGTGGGCGACTTCATCCTGGTCAACAAGTACACCTACGGCATCCGGGTGCCGGTGCTCAACAACAAGCTGGTCGAGGTCAACCTGCCGCAGCGCGGCGACGTCATGGTGTTCCGGTATCCGGACGACCCGACGCTCGACTACATCAAGCGCGTGGTCGGGCTGCCGGGCGACCGCATCGAGTACCGGGACAAGCGCCTCACGATCAACGGCGCCCAGGTGCCGCTGCGGCAGGTGGAGGACTACCTGCACCGGGAGCGGATGCAGTTCGCGCGCCGCTACGTGGAGACCCTCGGCGGCGCCAGCCACGAGATCCTGCTCGAGGACGAGGCGCAGGGCTACCTGCCGTCGCAGCGCTCGTTCCCGTTCGCCGGGAATTGCACTTACAATAGCGCCGGGCTGGCCTGCACGGTGCCGGCCGGACACTACTTCGTCATGGGCGACAACCGCGACAATTCGAGCGACAGCCGGGTCTGGGGCTTCGTCCCGGACGGCAACGTCGTCGGCAAGGCGTTTTTCATCTGGCTGAACCTGAACGAGCTGGGCCGCTTCGGCCCGTTCAAATGAGCGGTTCTTCGGGCAGCCCCACCGGGAGAGCGAACATGGTCAGAAAGCAGCTCGGATTCAGCCTCGGGGCCCTGATGGCCGGGGCCTTCGTGTTCATCATCCTCGCGCTGCTGGGCATGAAGGTCGCGCCCTCGTACATGGAGTTCTACACCATCAAGAGCGCGCTGAGCGCCATGTCGACCGAGAAGCGCGGCGCGACGCCGAACGACATCCGCAAGGCGTTCGACCAGCGCGCCCAGGTCGACGACATCACCACCATCAAGGGTTCCGACCTGGAGATCACCAAGGAAGGCAACGAGATCGTGATCAACGCCGCCTACCGCAAGGAGATCCCGCTGTTCCGCAACATCGGGCTGCACATCGATTTTGCGGCAAGCTCCAAGGAATAGCGCCGCCGGCAGCAGGCGCGACCCCGGCGCCGGCCGCCCGGCCCTGGAGCGGGCCCTGGGGCACCGCTTCCGCAGCACCGGCCTGCTCGAGCAGGCGCTCACGCACCGCAGCTTCGGCTCGCCGCACAACGAGCGCCTGGAGTTCCTCGGCGACGGCGTGCTGGGCTGCGTGATCACCGAGGAACTGTATGCACGCTTCCCGGAGCGCACCGAGGGCGAGCTGTCGCGCCTGCGCGCCAACCTGGTGCGCGAGGCCGCGCTCGCCGGGGTCGCGCGCGCGCTGGGGCTGTCCGCGTTCCTGCGGCTGGGAGAGGGCGAGCTGGCCAGCGGCGGCGCGGATCGCGCCTCGATCCTGGCCGACGCCCTCGAAGCGGTATTCGGTGCGCTGTTCCTGGATGGCGGCTACCAGGCGGCGCGGGCCTCGGTGCTCAAGGTCTACGAGGAGGCGCTCGGCCGCCTCGACCCCGGCGAACCGTCGAAGGACGCCAAGACCCGGCTGCAGGAACTGCTGCAGGGCAAGCGCCAGAAGCTGCCGCAATACCGCGTGGTGGCGACCCGGGGTGCCGCCCACAAGCAGACCTTCGAGGTCGAGTGCAGCGTGGACGTGCCGGGCGGCGGCGAGCCGAAGCTCGCGAGGGGCTCGGGCAGCTCCCGCCGCATCGCCGAGCAGCAGGCGGCCGAGCACATGCTCGAACTGCTCAAGCCGGGCGCCGGCTCGTGAGCACCTGAGCACATGAGCACGTGAGCAAGTGAGCAAGTGAGCGCATTCCGCTGCGGCACCGTGGCGCTGGTGGGACGGCCGAATACCGGCAAGTCCAGCCTGCTCAACCGCCTGGTGGGACAGAAGGTCGCGATCGTCTCGCCCAAGCCGCAGACCACGCGGCACCTGGTGCGCGGCATCCTCACCACGCCGGACTGCCAGGTCATCTTCACCGATTCGCCCGGCTACCAGACCCGGCACGTGAACCCGCTCAACCGCGCCCTCAACCGGCGCGCGGGCGAGGCCGCGCGCGACACCGACGCGGTGCTGTTCGTGGTCGAGGCCACGCGCTACGGTGCCGCCGACCAGGCCGTGCTCGCGCGCCTGCCGAAAGGCGCGCGCATCGTGGCAGTGGTGAACAAGGTGGACCTGGCGAAGGACCGCGGCGCGCTGCTGCAACTGGTGGCCAGGCTGGACAAGGAGCAGCGCTTTGCGGCCATCGTCCCGGTCTCGGCGCAGACCGGCAGGAACATCCCCGAGCTGGTGCGCGTGCTGCGGGAACTGCTGCCGGAGCAGCCGGCGATCTACCCGCCCGAGCAGCTCACCGACCAGGACGAGCGCTTCTTCGCCGCCGAGATCCTGCGCGAGAAGCTGTTCCGCCTGCTGGGCGAGGAACTGCCGTACCGCTGCGAGGTGGTGATCGACAGCTTCAAGGAAGAAGGCCGCCTGCGGCGGATCGAGGCTTCCATCTGGGTCGAGCGCGAGAGCCAGAAGCCGATCCTGGTGGGCAAGGGCGGGGAGAAGCTCAAGCGCATCTCCACCGCCGCGCGGCTGGACATGGAGAAGCTGTTCGGCGGCAAGGTCTACCTCGGCACCTGGGTCAAGGTGCGGGACGACTGGAGCGGCGACTCGCGCTTCCTGAGGCAGCTGGGGTATGGCTGAGCGCGCGGCATGAGGCGGCGCGCGGACAACGAGCACGGTTTCGTGCTGCACAGCTGGCCCTACAAGGAGACCAGCCTGATCGTGGAGGTGTTCGCGCGCAGCCGCGGCCGCCTGGGCATCCTCGCGCGCGGCGCGCGCCGGCCGCGCTCGGCGCTGCGCGGCCTGCTGCTCGCCTTTCAGCCGTTGCGGCTGAGCTGGAGCGGGTCGTCGGAGCTGGGCACGCTCACCTCGGCAGAGTGGATCGGCGGCGAGGCCGCGCTTGCCGGCACCGGCCTGATGTGCGGCTTCTACCTGAACGAGCTGCTGCTGCGGCTGCTGCCCCGCGAGGACCCGCACGAGGCCTTGTTCGACGCCTACGCCGGGGCGCTGGCCAGGCTGGCGGCGGGCGAGCCGCAGGCCCCGGTGCTGCGGGCCTTCGAGCGGCGCCTGCTCGCCGAACTGGGCTATGCTCCGCTCCTCGAGCGCGAGGCGGCGGGCGCGGCGGTGGAGCCGGGCAAGCGCTACGCCTACCAGCCGGACCGCGGTCCGGTCGAGGCGAGCGGCGGCGGCGGCGACCTGTACGTGCGCGGCAGCACGCTGCTGGACATCGCGCGCGACGACTACCGCGCGCCGGAAACGCGCGAGGAAGCCCTGCGGCTGATGCGCGCCCTGATCGCCGAGCGGCTCGGAGGCCAGGCGCTGCACACGCGGGCGGTGCTCGCGGAACTGAAGGTCCTATGATTGAACTTGGCGTGAACGTGGATCATGTGGCGACCGTGCGGCAGGCGCGGCGCACCTACGAGCCCGACCCGGTCTGGGCGGCGGTGGAGGCGCACCTTGGCGGCGCCGACGGCATCACGGTGCACCTGCGCGAGGACCGGCGCCACATCCAGGACGAGGACGTGCGGCGGCTGCGCGAGCTGACGCACATCAAGCTCAACCTGGAGATGGCCGCCACGGACGAGATGGTCGCGATCGCCTGCCGCATCAAGCCGGAGATGGCGATGCTGGTGCCCGAGGGACGGCACGAGGTGACCACCGAAGGGGGCCTCGACATCGCCTCCCAGGAGGCCCGGCTCAAGGGCCACGTGGCGAGGCTTGCCGACGCCGGCATCGTCGTCTCGGTGTTCATCGACGCCGAGGCGCGGCAGGTCGAGGCGGCCAAGCGCGTCGGCGCGGCCGTCTGCGAGGTCCATACCGGGCCGTATGCGCACGCCTTCCACGCCAAGGGCCGCGACGCCGAGAGCGCCGCGGTGGTGGCGGAGCTGGAGAAGGTGCGCGCCGCGGGCGAGCGCATCCGGGCGCTGGGCATGCGCTTCAATGCGGGCCATGCGCTCAACTACTTCAACGTCGAGCCGGTGGCGCGCCTCGCCGGCGTGCGCGAGCTGCACATCGGCCACGCGATCGTGTCGCGGGCGGTGTTCACCGGCATGCGCGAGGCGGTGCGCGAGATGAAGCAGCTCATCACCCAGGCGGCGCGGTGATCTACGGCATCGGCACCGACCTGATCGAGATCCCGCGCGTGCAGCGGGCGCTGGAGCGCTTCGGCGAGCGCTTCGCGCAGCGCATCCTGTGCGAGCCGGAGCTGCGGCGCTTCCGCGCCCACCGGCAGCCGGTGGCCTACCTCGCCAAGCGCTTTGCCGCCAAGGAAGCCTTCACCAAGGCGCTGGGCACCGGGATCCACGCCCCGGCCAACTGGCACGGGGTCTGGGTGCAGAACCTCAAGTCGGGCAAGCCGGTGCTGGAGTACACGCCGGCGCTCGCGGCGCTGGTGGCCGCGCGCGGCATCCGCCGAGCGCACCTCACCATCACCGACGAGCGCGAGATCGCCAGCGCCACCGTGATCCTGGAATGCGACGGGTAAGGACGCGCCTGCCGCTGGGCGTGGCGGTGCTGGATCCCGCCGGACCGGAGCTGACGGACGACGACCGCCGGCGCATGACGCACCCGGCGGTGGGCGGCGTCATCCTGTTCGCCCACAACTACCGCGATCCGGCGCAGCTCGCCGCGCTCACCGACGAGATCGCGAGCCTGCGCGATCCGGAGCTGTTCATCTGCGTGGACCATGAGGGCGGCCGGGTGCAGCGCTTCAGGGACGGCTTCACGACGATCCCGCCGATGCAGCGCCTGGGCCGGCTCTGGGACCGCGACCGCGACGGCGCGCTCGCGAGCGCGCACGCGGTGGGCTACGTGATCGCGGCCGAGCTGGCGGCCCACGGGGTGGATTTCAGCTTCACGCCGGTGCTGGACCTGGACTACGGCAGCAGCGAGGTGATCGGCCACCGCGCCTTCCACTACGATCCGAACGCGGTCGGCGCGCTGGCCGCGGCCCTGGTCAAAGGCCTGGCCGATGCCGGCTCCGCCGCGGTGGCGAAGCATTTTCCGGGGCACGGCTACGCGGCGGTGGATTCCCACGTCGGCGTGCCCCGCGACGAACGCAAGGGCGCCGACATCCTGCGCAAGGACGTCGCCCCCTATGCGACGGTGATCGCGGCCGGCCTGGCGGCCGTGATGCCGGCGCACGTCATCTACCCGGACGCCGACCCGGAGCCGGCGGGCTACTCGCGCTACTGGCTGCAGGAGGTGCTGCGCAGGCGCCTCGGCTTCGACGGGCTGATCTTCAGCGACGACCTCGCCATGGAGGGCGCGAGCACGGCGGGCGGAATCCCGGAGCGCGCACAGGCTGCGCTGGCGGCGGGCTGCGACATGGTGCTGCTATGCCAGAACCCGGAAGGGCAGGACGCCTTGCTGCAGGCGCTGGGGGAGGCACCCATGGCCGTGCCGGAGCGCGCCGAGCGCATGCGCCACAAGGGCGGCCGGGACCTCAGGAAAAGCGTGGCCTACCGGGAAGCGCTGCAGGCCATGGAGATGATTCCCTAGGCTCTTTCCATGTAGCTACCGTCGTTGGTCGAGACCTTGATCTTCTCGCCCTGGTTGATGAACGGCGGCACCTGCACGATGAGGCCGGTCTCCGTGGTCGCCGCCTTGAAGGTGTTGGTGGCGGTGGCGTTCTTGATGCCGGGCTCGGTCTCGGTCACGGTCAGGACCACCGAGGGCGGCAGCTCCAGGCCGATGGGGCGGCTGTTGTAGAAATTCACCTGCACCGACATGTTGGGCAGCAGGAAGCCGGTCTGGCCCTCGAGGAACTCCGCCGAGAGCGGCATCTGCTCGTAGTTCTCCTTGTCCATGAAGACGTAGCTGTCGCCGTCCTGGTACAGGTACTCCATCTCGCGCGGATCGACGAAGGCGCGCTCGATCTTGTCCTCGGTGCGGAAGCGCTGGTTGGTCTTGGTGCCGGCCTCGATGTCCTTCATCTCGACCTGCATGAAGGCGCCGCCGCGGCCGCCGACGTGCACGTGGTAGCACTTGAGGACGCGCCAGACGCGCTTGTCCCACTCCAGGAGGTTGCCGACGCGGAGCTCGACTGCGGATACCTTTGCCATTGCCCAAGTCCTTGAAAAGGGGCCGAATTATAATCCAATCCCATGTTCGATCCGAAAGCCTTCGTCGCCGGCCTGCCGAACCTTCCCGGCGTCTACCGGATGCTGGGCGCCCAGGGCGAGCCGCTGTACGTCGGCAAGGCGGGCGACCTGAAGAAGCGCGTCGGCTCGTACTTCAGCAAGCAGGACCAGAGCCCGCGCATCCGCATGATGCTGGCGCAGGTCGCAGGCATCGAGACCACGGTGACGCGCTCCGAGGGCGAGGCGCTGCTGCTGGAGAACAACTACATCAAGAGCCTGGCGCCGCGCTACAACATCCTGTTCCGCGACGACAAGTCCTACCCCTACCTGATGATCACCGGGCACGCCTTCCCGCGCCTGGGCTTCCATCGCGGTTCGCGCGACCGCGCCAACCGCTACTTCGGCCCGTTCCCGCATTCGCACGCGGTGCGCGAGAGCATCCAGCTGCTGCAAAGGGTGTTCCGCCTGCGCACCTGCGAGGACTCGGTGTACGCCAACCGCTCGCGTCCCTGCCTGCTGCACCAGATCCGGCGCTGCACCGCGCCCTGCACCGGGCAGATCAGCGCCGAGCGCTACGCGCAGGACGTCAAGGGCGCGGAGCTGTTCCTCCAGGGGCGGGAGGACGACGTCATCGGGATGCTGAACGAGAAGATGCACGCGGCGGCGGCGGCCATGCGCTACGAGGAGGCGGCCCTGTTCCGCGACCAGGCGCGCGCGCTGTCGCGGGTGCAGGCCCGGCAGTACGTCGAATCCGACCGCGGCGTGGACGCCGATGTGGTCGCCTGCGAGCTGGACCGGGGCATGGCCTGCGTCAACCTGGTGATGATCCGGGGCGGGCGCCACGTCGGCGACCGCAGCTTCTTCCCGCAGAACGCCGAGCGCGCCAGCGCGGGCGAGGTCCTCGCGGCGTTCCTCGGCCAGCACTACCTGGAGCAGCCGCCGCCGCCGCTGGTGCTGGTGGGGGCCGAGGTGGAGTTCGAGCTCGCCGGCTCCCAGGTGCAGGCCGCGCTGCAGGGGGAGCGCCGCGTCTGGGTCGAGATGGCGGCGAAGAACGCGCAGCTCGCGCTGGCGCAGCGGGCGAGGGAGAAAAGCACCCAGGAGGCGCGCATCGTCGCGCTGCGCGAGGCGCTCGGCCTGCCGGAGACCGCCCAGCGCATCGAATGCTTCGACATCAGCCACACCATGGGCGAGGCGACGGTGGCTTCCTGCGTGGTCTACGACCGCCACGCCATGCAGCGCGGGGAGTACCGGCGCTTCAACATCCGGGACGTCGCCCCGGGCGACGACTACGGCGCCATGCGCCAGGCGCTGGAGCGGCGCTACAGCCGCGTCTCGGCGGAGGAGGGCCGCATGCCGGACCTGGTGCTGATCGACGGCGGCCGGGGGCAGCTCAATGCGGCGCGGGCCGCGCTCGCGGAACTCGGCCTGAGCGACGTCAACGTGCTGGGCGTCGCCAAGGGCCCGGAGCGGCGTCCCGGGCTGGAGGAGCTGGTGCTGGAGGCCGACGGCCAGACGCTGTCGTTGCCGGCCGACCACGCCGGGCTGCACCTGATCCAGAGCATCCGCGACGAGGCGCACCGGTTCGCGATCGCAGGCCATCGCGCGCGCAGGGGCAAGGCCCGGGTAACATCCACCCTGTCCGAGATTCCCGGCATCGGCGCCAAGCGGCGCCTCAAGCTGCTGGCGCATTTCGGCGGCTTGCAGGGCGTCCAGTCGGCTGGCGTGGACGACCTGACCAAGGTGCCAGGCGTGAGCCGGACGCTGGCCGAGAAGATCTACCGCCACCTGCACGCCTGACTCCACGAACCTGCGAGACGCATGCCTGCCGCCCGATCCAGCCTGACGAGCCTGCCCAACCTGATCACGTGGCTGCGGATCCTGCTGATCCCGCTGATCGTGGGCATCTTCTACCTGCCGGACCACTGGCTGTCCGAGTGGGGACGCAACGTGGCGGCGACCTCCATCTTCGTGTTCGCCTCGCTCACGGACTGGCTGGATGGCTGGCTGGCGCGCCGGCTGAACCAGATGTCCGCGTTCGGCGCCTTCCTCGACCCGGTGGCCGACAAGCTGATGGTCGCCGGCGCCCTGATCGTGCTGCTGCAGCTGGCGCGCGTCGACCCGGTGGTGGCGCTCATCATCATCGGCCGGGAGATCGCGGTGTCGGCCCTGAGGGAATGGATGGCGAAGGTGGGGCAGGCCAAGAGCGTGGCCGTCGCCACCATCGGCAAGCTGAAGACCGCCAGCCAGATGGTCGCCATCCCGCTGCTGCTCTACGGCGAGGAGCTGTTCGGGCTGGTGGACTGCCAGTGGCTGGGGACCATCCTGATCAACGTCGCCGCGGTCCTGACGGTGATCTCCATGCTGTACTACCTGCGCAAGGCCATCCCCCATGCCTCGGGTTGAGCTATAATCCCGGTCCGTTCAATCAGGGTTTCAATGCGGGAGTAGCTCAGTTGGTAGAGCGTAACGTTGCCAACGTTAAGGTCGCCGGTTCGAGACCGGTCTCCCGCTCCAGATTACGTTAGGGAAGGTCGCGAGGCCTTCCCTTTGCTTTTTGCAACCCGGCGGGGTGGCAGAGTGGTCATGCAGCGGCCTGCAAAGCCGTGTACGCCGGTTCGATTCCGACCCCCGCCTCCAGCCCCCCACGTCAGGCCTGCCCGGGTGGCGAAACTGGTAGACGCAGGGGACTTAAAATCCCCCGGCCGCGAGGCCGTGCTGGTTCAAGTCCGGCCCCGGGCACCACAGGGACGAGCGACGAGATGATGCGGATCAGGCGGACGGCCAGGTCGGAACCCCGGTTGGAGCGCGCCGGGCAATGGCTGCTCGAGGCCCACCGCCGCCGCGAGCCGTTCGGCCCCATGCCGGCGGACCTGGCCCCGCGCACCATCGAGGAAGCCTACGCCATCCAGGGCGAGTTCGTCGGCATGCGCGGCCACGAGCTCGGTCCCGTGGTCGGCTACAAGATCGCCCTCACCACGCCGCAGATGCGGCAGATGGTCGGGGTGCAGGATTCCATCGCCGGCGACATGCTGGAGAAATCCCTGCTGCGCAGCCCGGCGCGGGTGCGCGCGGCGGACTATGCGCGCCTGCTGGTGGAGTTCGAGATCGCCGTCGAGCTGGGCGAGGACCTGCCGGCCGTCGGCGCCCCTTACACCAGGGAATCCGTCGCCGCGGCCGTGGCCGCGGTGATGCCGGCGCTGGAGCTGGCGGACGACCGCAATGCCGACTACAGGCAACTCTCGTCGCACGCGCTGATGCTGATCGCCGACAACGCGTGGAACGAGGGCGCGGTCCTGGGCGAGCCGCTGCGTGACTGGCGCGGCCTGGACCTGGGCGCGCTGCGCGGCGTGGCGACGGTCAACGGCGCCACGGTCGGGGAGGGCCACGGCCGGGACGTGATGGGCCATCCGTTCGAGGCGCTCGCCTGGGTGGCGAACAACCTCGCGGCGCGCGGGCTCGGCCTCTGGCGCAGCGACGTCGTCATCACCGGCAGCCTGGTGACCAGCAAGTTCCCCAGGGCGGGCGACCGCATCCGCTTCGAGGCGGGCGCACTGGGCAGCGTCGAGCTGGCGGTGGACTGACGGCTAGCGGGCCTCGAGCAGGCGCTTCAGCTCGAACTTCTGCACCTTGCCCATCGCGTTGCGCGGCAGGGCCTCGAGGAACACCACCCGTCGCGGGTGCTTGAACTTCGCCAGGCGGTCGCGGAACAGGGCGAGCACCGCCGCCTCGTCGAGTGCATCGCGGCGCACGATGCACGCGCAGGCCGCCTCGCCCCATCTCGGGTCCGCGACACCCACCACCGCCGCCTCGGCGATCGCCGGGCAATCGGCGAGCACGTTCTCCAGCTCGGCCGGGTAGACGTTCTCGCCGCCGGAGATGATCACGTCCTTGGAGCGGCCCATGATCCACAGGAAACCGTCCTCGTCGAGGCGGCCGAGGTCGCCGGTACGGAACCAGCCGCCCGGGGCGAACGCGGCCTCGGTCGCCTTGGGGTCGTTCCAGTAGCCGCGCATCACGTTCGGCCCGCGCACCTGCACTTCGCCCTCCACCAGCCGCACTTCGCAGTGCGGCGCGGCCTTGCCGGCGCTGCCGAGCTTGCGCGCCGCATCTTCCTTGAGCAGCACCGTCGCGATGGGCGCGGTCTCGGTGCAGCCGTAGATCTGGCCTACCGGCACGCCGCGCGCGTGGAAGGCCCGGATCTGCGAATCCGGGACCACCATGGACCCGGCGTTCAGCATCTTCAGCGAGGAAAGGTCCGTCGCGGCCCAGGCCGCATGGTTGATCACCGCCTGGATCGCGGCCGGGACGAGCAGGGACAGCGACGGCCGACGCGCCGCGACGTCGGCCAGCCAGAGGCCCGGATCGAAGCGCCGGTGCAGCGTGACCGTGGCGCCCGCAAGGAGCGCCGGGAGCGTCTGGTTGTTCAGGCCGCCGACGTGGAACATCGGCAGAGCAGTGAGCACATGGTCCGCCTGCCCGAGGTCGTGGGCATGGATGCCGTTCAAGGCGTTCCACAGCAGCGCCGACTGGGTGAGCACCGCACCCTTCGGGCGGCCGGTGGTCCCGGAGGTGTAGACGATGAGGACGTCATCGGCATCGCCTCCGTCGAGGACGCCGGGCGCCGCGGCGGCAGGCGCCTGAAGCGGCAGGCCGAGCGTGGCCGCGTGGGCCGCGAACTCCTTCTCCGCGACCAGGTAGCGTGGCTTGCAGTCCTCGAGGATGACGCGGTGCTCGGCGGCCGTGAGGCGCCAGTTGAGCGGGACCAGGATCGCGCCGGCCCGGGCAAGGGCGAACAGCAGCACCAGCATGCGCGGCTCGTTGTAGCCGAGGTACGCCACGCGGTCGCCACGGGCCACGCCCAGCGTCGCCGAGGCCGCGTCGATCCGGCGCCAGAACTCGCGGTAGCTGAGGTCCTCGCCGTGGCAGTGCAGCGCGACCTTCTCCGGGAAATGGGCCGCCCAGCGCTCGACGATCCGCGACAGGTTAATCGTCCGCCTCCCCGGCTTCGTACAGCGCCTCGCGCCCGATGCGATCCAGGCACAGTTCCGCGGTCCAGGGCAGCATCAGCGCGCCGCAGCGCGAATCGCGGTACAGGCGCTCCAGCGGCAGGCTCTTCAGCATGGACTGGCCGCCGCAGGTGCGGATCGCGAGCGCGCACAGGGCGTTGGCGTTCTCCATGATGGTGAACTGGGCGGCGTAGGCGCGCAGGCGCGCGTCCTTGGGCGGGTCGATGCGCGCGTCCTCGAGCATGCGCAGGAACAGCGCCCGGGTCTGCTCCAGCTTGACCCACATCTCGGCCACCGCGATCTGCTTGGTCGGGTACATGCGCCGCTTCACCGGCGGCATGCCCTCGACCTCGCCGCGCAGGTACTTCACCGTGAACTCGACCGCCGCGATGGCGATGCCCATGTAGGTGGGCGAGAGCGTGGTGAACATGTGCGGCCAGCGGCTCGCGGCCTGGAAGTACACCCCGCGCGGCATCATCTGCGCCTCGTCCGGCACGAACACGTCCTTGAACACCAGGTTGCGCGAGACGGTGCCGCGCATGCCCAGGGGGTCCCATTCTCCGGTCACCGCGAGCCCGGGCGAAGTCCCGGGCACTGCAATGTAGAGCGTGTCCCGCATCGAGCGCTCGGGCTTGTCCTCGGTGCAGAGCACGCCGTAGTAGTCGGCCGCGCCCGAGAGCGAGGCGAAAATCTTGCGCCCGTTCACCAGCCAGCCGCCGTCCACCTTGGCCGCGGTGGTGCCGAAGGGCGCCTTGCCGGCCGCGGCGGCGCTGCCTTCGGAGAATGGCTGCGCGTAGATCGCGCCGTCCTTCACGACGCGACCGAAGTGAATCGCGCGGTAGCGCTCGTGCTGTTCCCGCTCGGCCGCCGTCATGTCGAGGTCGTCCGCCAGCAGGCCCGGCCACAGCGTGGAGCACATGTGCATGTTGAGCGTCAGCGCCGTGGCGCCGCAGTACTTGCCCAGCGTGGCCGAGACCAGGGCGTAGGTCCTGAAATCGGCGCCGTGGCCGCCGTAGGCCTCGGGCACGCACAGCCCCAGCAGGCCGGCGGACCTGAGCTCGGCGTAGTTCTCGAACGGGAAGCTGGCTTCGCTGTCGTAGCGGGCGGCGCGCGCGGCGAAGGCCGGGCCGAGCGACTCGGCCAGCGCGACCAGGTCGCGCTGCTTCGGCGTCAGAGACTGGCTGGACCCGGCGACGGCATAGCGGGGATCGGTCATAGGCGGTGGCGTTTCAGGAAGGCGAGCAGGGCGGCGTTGAACGCGTCGGGCTGGTCCATCGGGCCGAGGTGTCCGCAGCCCTCGAGCAGGACGTACTCGGCGCCGGGAATCCTCTGCGCCATCTTCTCCATGACCTTGGGCGGCGCGGTGCGGTCGTCGCTGCCGGCGATGAGCAGCGTCGGCACGCGGATGGCGGCCAGTTCCTTGCGGCGATCGAAGGTGGTGAGCAGCCTCACCGCCTTGCGGTACGTCCCGGGCGGCACGCCCGCCATGATCTTCTCGGCGAGCGCGAGGCCCTCCGGGTCGGAAACCGAGCCCTTCATGGTGGGCATCAGGCGGCGGGCGATGTCCGGCATGCCCTGGCCCTGGTCCAGCGGATCGATGCGGGCGGCGATGAACTGCCTCGTGAACTCGCTGTCGCCGCCGGCGAAGGCCGGACTGGTGAAGCTCAGCACCAGCGCCTTGACGATCTCGGGATGGCGGACGTAGGCCTCCTGCGCGACCAGCCCGCCCATGCTGTGCCCGACCAGCACCACCGGCTCGCCGCCGAGCGCCTCGACCAGGCGCCTGAGCGCGGCGCTCACCTGCTCGAGGTCGTAGGGTTCCACGAGCGGGCTCTCGCCGTATCCCGGCTGGTCCCAGGCGTGCGAGGGGTAGCCGAGCGCGGCGAAGTAGGGCAGTTGCCGCTCCCAGGCGTGGTGCCCGCCGCCGACGCCGTGCAGGAAGAGGAGGGGGCTGCGGGTCGCCGTCATGCCAGGGCTCCGGCGAGCTTGCCGGCTTCCACGACTGCCTTGCCATCCAACGCCACCGTGCAGTGGCGCAGGGGCAGGTCGAAATGGCCCAGGGTATGGCGGCCGGCGACCTCGTTGGCCCCGGTCGAATAGAGGAAATTGCCGGCGAAGGCGCGCTGCTCGGTGCCGTTGACGTCGCGCCTGTCGTACAAGGCAAGCGCGTCCCAGCGCGCGCGTGGATTCATGCCCCAGCCGACGTGGGACACCGCGTAGGCCTCGCGATCGCCCCAAGCGGCGAAATAGTCGCGCATCAGCTCGGCATCCAGGGAGTTGCCCTCGACGCGGGTCACGTAGTCATCCTCGATCGTCAGCCGCACCGCGGATTCCAGGTGGCGCTTGAAGGTGAGGTTCATGTCCCCGGGGGCGAGCACCAGGGTTCCCGCCACGCTGCCGGCTTTCGGGAAGCACAGGCACAGGCCGCCGGGCCAATGGGACAGGGTGCCTGGCTTCTCGGTGTAGCCCCAGACGCCGCCGACGCGCGCGCCTTCGACCCGGACGCTCAGGTCGGTGCCGGCGGGGGAGGTCACGGTCATCGCGCGGGCCTCGCGCAGGAGCTTCATCCCGGCGCGCACCCGGCGCTCGTCGTCGGGGGAAGGAGCGAGGCGCTCGAGCGCCTCGGGATGCTCGTTGGAGACGTACAGCACGCGGGCCCCGCCCTGGAGGATCCGCGGCAGCTCGGCAGCGTGCATCAGGCCTTCCAGCGTGCAATCGGCGACGAAGCGGCAGGCAGCCAGCGCCGCCACCGCGGCGTCCATGTCCCTCAGGGCGACCGAGGCGCCGGTGGAGCGGATCGGCACCGGCGCGGCCTGTCGCGGCGTGGGCACCACGACATGGAAGGCGCGGGCGCCGAGGCGCGCGAGCGCCAGTTCGGCCAGCTGCACGTTCAGGGCGCGGGATTGCGTCTCGGAGAGGATGGCGCAGGCATCGCCGGGAGCGACCTTGCAGCGCGCGAAGACCTCCGCGAACAGGTCGATCCACTTGGCTTCGATGCGGTCGGCGAACATGGCGCTTGCTCCTGGCCGCCGGGTCGGTCCCTGGACGGCGAAAAAGCCAATGAAAGCACAAACGCGGGCCTCCGACGGCGGGACTCTGGCTCGCGCTGCGCTACACTTCCCGGCCCATGATCGTCTTCGACCTGCAATGCGCGGAGGGCCACCGGTTCGAGGGCTGGTTCGGATCGGCCAGGGATTTCGCGTCGCAGCGGAAGCGGGGCATGCTCGGTTGCCCGGTTTGTGGCAACGGCAGCATAGACCGGGGGCTGTCGGCCCCCCGGATCAACGTCGGTGCGCCGGCGCCCGCCCCGGCGGCGAAGACGCCGGAGATGGAGGGCAAGGACCCCTTTGCCATCGCCCAGATGCTGTACTCGCGGATGCTGGACGAGGTGTTCACCAAGTCCGAGGATGTCGGCAAGGCCTTCCCGGAGGAAGCACGCAGGATCTTCTACAACCAGGCGCCGGCGCGCGCGATTCGTGGCCAAGCCACGGAGGCGGAGCACGAGGCCCTGGTGGACGAAGGCATTCCGGTGGCGAGGATCCCGATCCCGCCGCCTGATCGGGTGAACTGATGGCTCTGGAATGCGGCCAATCAGTATTATGTCAATTACTGTACGGCCCCAGCTCGCTTCAATAGCTCCACCAAGGTTTTGTCGTTCCGTGCCTGCGCAAGCCGGAGCGCCGTGGCACCGTCTGGCGACTGGATCCTGAAGTCCGCATCGTCCTGGAGCAAGACCCGCGCGGCATCGGTGTGACCATTGCGCGCCGCGAGCATCAGGGCGGTGTAGCCGTTGGGCGCCAGGGCGTCCTTGTCGGCCCCCTTGTCCAGGAGGAAGCGGACCAGCTGGTCGCGGCCCTCGAAGGCGGCGTAGTGGACCGGCGCCCAGCCGTCCTGCTTCACGGGGGCACCCCGTTCCACCAGGATCCTCGCGACGCCGAGATGCCCCTTGAGGCTGGCCATCATGAGGGCCGAATCCCCCTGCGGGCTGCGCCGGCCTATGTCAGCCCTGCGCTCGACCAGCAACGCGACCAGGCTCTCGTGGCCCAGCCGGGACGCGATCATGAGCGCCGTATGGCCGCCCTGGTCGGACGTGTTGGGGTCCATTCCCTTGGCGAGGAGCTCGGAGACTTGCCGGGCATCGCCAGCCTCCACGGCCCGGAGGAAAGCCTCGTAGGACTGCCCAATGGCAGCCCGTGATAACAGACTAAATGTCAATATAACAATAAGTTGGAAAGCCAATTTCATGTCAACTCTACGTTCTTGATGGCTTCCCAGGTAACGCCGCCAGCATCTCCGCGGCGAACAGCCTGGGGTTGAGCGGATGGCTGGCAAGCAGCCGATTCCGCCCCATCGCCCGCGCGAATGCGAGCCACTGGTACGGCTGGACGTCGCCGGAGGACTTGAGGCCGGGTAGAAACCTGGGGCGCCCCGCGAGGCCTTCAAAGGCACGGTCCAGGGCCATCTTCTGGAGCAGTTCGGCCAGGAGTTCCAGGGTTTCCCGGTCCGGCACCAACGATGCCGTATCGAGGTCGCCCGCTTCCAGGGCGCGCAGCAGGCCCGAAACGGCCGCCGCCTGGTCGCCGCTGGCGATACCCAGGGCGCGGCGCGGCGCGCCGCCGGCAAACGCAAGCCAGCGTCGAGGCTCCTTGACGCCCTGTGCCGCCAGCCAGGCCTCCGCGGCGCCGGGGTCCGGGGGCGGGACCGGGACCGCAACGCAGCGGCTCCGGATGGTCGGCAGGAGCCGGGCGGGCCGATGTGACACCAGCAGGAAGATGGCGCCGGCCGGCGGTTCCTCAAGGCTTTTCAGCAACGCGTTCGCGGCGGACGCGTTCATGTCCTCGGCCGGATGCACGATCGCGACGCGTCGCCCGCCGCGGTGCGAACCCACGTTCACGAAATCGGCCAGCGCGCGCACCTGCTCGACCTTGATCTCGGTGCTGGGCTTGGCGGTCTTCGCGGGCGGGGCCTCGTCCTTGTCGACCTGCGCCGCATACCGCCCGAATGCCTCCGGTTCGACATAGCGCACGTCGGGGTGGTTGGTGCCGCCGAACCAGCGGCAGGCCGGGCAGGTGCCGCAGGGCTCGGTGCCCTGCCCCGCGACTTCGCACAGCAGCAGCTGCGCGAAGCGCTCGGCGAGCGCCAGCTTGCCCACGCCATGCGCGCCATGGATCAGCAGCGCGTGCGGCAGGCGGGCACGCAGCGCGGCGAGCTGGCGCCAGACGCCGGGCTGGAGCTCGACGGTCATCGGCTCACAGCCCGGCCAGCGCCGCCTCGACCTGCGGCGCCACCTTGTCGGGCGGCAGCGCGCCGTCGATCAGGCGGATCCTGCCCGGTTCCGCCGCCGCCAGCGCCCGGTAGGCGGCGCGCACGCGATCGAAGAACGCGCGCGATTCGTTCTCGAACCGGTCCGGGGCGCGGCCGGCGTCCTTCAGGCGCGAGCGGCTGACCTCGTAGCTGCAGTCGAACAGCAGCGTCCGGTCGGGCGCCAGCCCTGCATGCGCCTGCGCCGCCAGCGCGTGGATCAGGCTCGCGGCCACGCCCTTGCCGCCGCCCTGGTAGGCCAGCGTCGAGTCGGTGAAGCGGTCGCAGACCACCCAGGCGCCGCGCGCGAGCGCGGGACGGATCATTCGCGCGACGTGGTCCGCGCGCGCCGCGAACATCAGCAGGGTCTCGCTCACCGCGTCCATCGGCTCGGCCAGCACCAGCTCGCGCAGCTTTTCCGCGAGCGGCGTGCCGCCGGGCTCGCGCGTCAGCAGCACTTCATGGCCGCGCGCGCGCAGCGCCGACGCGATCGCGCCAAGGTGCGTGGACTTGCCCGCGCCGTCCATGCCCTCGAGGGTGATGAACCTGCCTGTCGCGCTAGCGTCCGCCATTCAACTGGTATTTTCTCACGGCGCGATTGTGCTCCTCGAGGGTGCGGGAGAACTGGCTCGTGCCGTCGCCGCGCGCGACGTAGTACAGGGCGTCTGTTTTGGCCGGGCGCAGCGCGGCGCGCAGGGCACCCAGCCCCGCCGCCGCGATCGGCGTCGGCGGCAGCCCGGGCCGCATGTAGCTGTTGTATGGACCGTCGGTCTGCAGGTGGATCTTCCGCAGGTTGCCGTCGAAGGCTTCGCCCAGCCCATAGATCACCGTCGGGTCCACCTGCAGCAGCATCCCGATGCGCAGGCGGTTGACCAACGCGCCGGCGATGCGGTCGCGTTCCTCCGCGCGCCCGGTCTCCTTCTCGACGATGGAAGCCATGATGAGCGCCTCGTATGGCGACTTGTAGGGCACGCGCGGGTCCCGTGCTTCCCATTCGCGCGCGAGGTGGCGCTGCATGGCGTCGTAGGCGCGCCGCAGGATGCGCAGGTCGCTGCTGCCCTTGGCGAACAGGTAGGTATCCGGGAAGAACAGGCCCTCCGGGTGCGGTTCCGGCACCTGCAGGCGCGCGAGCACCTGTGCGTCGGGCAGGCCCTGGCTGTCGTGCCGGATGCTCGCGTGCGCGTCCAGTGCCGCGCGCAGCTGGCGGAAGGTCCAGCCCTCGATGAACTTCACCTCCGCCTGCGTGACGTCGCCCCGGGTCAGCTTGTCGAGCAGCTCCATGGGCGTCGGTGCGGACGCCAGCTCGTAGCTCCCGGCCTTGATGTCCGGGTCGCGGCCCAGCGCGCGCGCGAGCAGTTCGAACTGGATCCGCCCTGCCCCGATCCCGGCGTCCTCGATGCGCTGGGCGGCGGCGCGAAACCCCGCGCCCGGCGGGATGTCGAAGCTTGCCGGCAGGCTGGCGACCGGAACCGGCGTCGCCAGGTACCAATAGCCGTATCCCGCCGCGGCAAGCAGCGCGAGCAGGCATGCGAAGAGAAGGGTTTTGAGCAACGGAACCTACTAAAATCGGCATTCTACGATGCACACCACGGCACTCGGCGGTTTCGGACTCCTGCGGGTGGAGGGCGCGGACGCGCGCGCCTTCCTGCACGGGCAGCTCACGGTGGACGTGGAGCAGCTCGCGGCCGACCGTGCGCGCCGCGCCGGCTGGTGTTCCGCCAAGGGTCGCCTGCTGGCGACGTTCCTGGTGGTGCCGGCCGACGGCGGGTTCCTGCTGCAGCTGTCCCGCGACCTGGCGGCGCCGGTGGCCAAGCGCCTCGCCATGTTCGTCCTGCGCGCGAAGGTCAAGGTGTCGGATGTCACGGAAACGTGGCCGCAGCACGGCCTCTGGGGCGACGGCGCGGCGGCCGCGCTCGAAGCGCTCGGCTTGCGGGCGCCGCAGGACGATCTCGGATTGGCTCAGGGCAACGGCCGGATCGCGGTGCGCCTCGGCGCCGAACGCTTTCTCGTGCTGGGCGGCGGCGAACTGGCCGCGGATGCCGCGGAGCAGGACTGGATGCTGGCGGAAATCCGCGCCGGCCTGCCGACGGTGACGCTGGCGACGCAGGACCAGCTGGTGCCGCAGATGGCGAACTTCGAGCTGATCGGGGGCGTGGACTTCCGCAAGGGCTGCTATCCGGGACAGGAGATCGTGGCGCGCGCGCAGTATCGCGGCGCGGTCAAGCGCCGCCTGTACCGGCTGCGCTCGGCCGCGCCGCTCGCGCCGGGCCAGGACCTGTTCGCGGATGACCAGCCTGGACAGGCCTCCGGCACCGTCGTCAACGCCGCCGCGGGCGAAGCCCTGGCGGTGCTGGCGATTGCCTCGGTCGAGGCGAAGGCGCCGATCCGGGCCGCGGCAGGCGGCGAAGCGCTCGAGATCCTGCCCCTGCCCTACACCCGGTGACCAGCTACTACGTGTACTACCGCGTCGATCCGGCGCGCGTGGAGGCGGTCCGGCACGCCGTCCGGGCGCTGTTCGACGCCATCGAGCGCGCGACCGGCGTGCGCGGCACCTGGATGCGCCGCCGCGACGAGGCGACCACGTTCATGGAAGTCTACGAAGGCGTCGCGGACGAGCGCGCCTTCGAGGCCGCGCTGGAGCGGGAATCCGCTGCGCTCGGCCTCGAGCGCAAGACCGAGCGATTCATATGTGCCTGATCCTGCTGGCGTGGCGCGTGCATCCGCGCCATCCGCTGGTGGTCGCCGCGAATCGCGACGAGTTTCATGCCCGCAGCGCAGACCGTGCGGGATTCTGGCGCGAGGCGCCGGACATCCTCGCGGGGCGGGACCTCGAGGCCGGCGGCACCTGGATGGGGGTATCGCGCGACCGGCGGTTCGCCGCAGTGACCAACTACCGTGGCGGGCGCGACGCCAATGCCGTCGAGTCCCGGGGTGCGCTGGTGACGCGCTTCCTGGCCGGCAGCGCCTCGCCGGCGGATTATGTCGCGTCCCTGGCCGGAAAGCTGGGCGACTACAGCGGATTCAACCTGCTTTTGTGCGACGGCAACGAACTCTGGTGGCTGTCCAACCGGGACGGCGGCTCGCGCCGGCTGGAGCCGGGGCTCTACGGCCTGGGCAATTTTCTGCTGGACACGCCGGAGGTGGACGAGCCCAAGGCGCGCTTCTCGCGGGCCCTGGAGCCCGCGGTCGCGATCGAGCCGCTGTTCGCCGTGCTTGCCGGGTCGCAGATCGTCGCGCCGCAGCACGGGACGCGGTGCTCGACGGTCCTGGTCTCTAGCGAGGACGGCACGATGGCCTACGCGGAGCGCGCGTTCGACGCGGCAGGCGCCGCGGAAGAAACGGTCCGCTACGAGTTCAGGCCGCGGGCTTGACCGGCCCCAGCACGCGGCGCATGGCCTGGTGCAGGATGCCGGCTTCCTGATACACCTTGCCTTCGGCGACGAACCCATGGCTGCGGTAGAACTCCGCCGCCTGCAATTGCGCCGACAGCACCACCTCGGCATGGCCTCGGCGCGCGGCCTCGGCCACCAGCGCCTCCAGGATCTCGGCCCCCACGCCCTGCCGGCGCCATTCCTTCACCACCGCCATGCGCCCGATGTGGCCGTCCGGGAGCAGGCGGCCGGTGCCGATGGCCTTGCCATCGGGGTCGAAGGCGATCGCATGCAGGCACTTCGCGTCGAGCTCGTCGAGCTCGATCCCCGGCGGCACGTTCTGCTCGCCCACGAAGATGGCGAAGCGGATCGGGCCGGCGATCGGCTGCGCCTTGTCCCATTCCATCAGTTCGATCCGGAACATGAACCGAAAGTATAATCCGCGCCCATGAAAAGCCTGTGGCAGGACGCCGAGGCGGCGCAATTCGAAGGGCCGCTCGGCCTGCGGGTGTACACCTCGCGCCTGCTGGGCCGGGACAAGTCACTGGTGCTCCACGGCGGCGGCAATACCTCGGTCAAGATCCGGGAGAAGAACCTCTTCGGCGAGGACGAGGACGTCCTGTACGTCAAGGGCAGCGGCTGGGACCTGGAGACCATCGAGCCGGCCGGGTTCGCGCCGGTGCAGCTGGACTACCTGCGGCGCCTGGCGACCCTGCCCGCCCTGTCCGACCCGCAGATGGTCAACGAACTGGCCACCCACACGCTGCGAGCCGGCGCCCCCGCGCCGTCGGTGGAAACCATCCTGCACGCGAGCCTGCCGCACAAGTACGTGGACCATACGCACGCCGACGCCGTGTTGTCGGTGTCGAACGCGCCGGACGGCGACAAGCGCATCCGCGACATCTACGGCGACAAGGTCGTGGTCATCCCGTACATCATGGCCGGCTTCGACCTGGCGGCCTACTGCGCGCGGGAGTTCCCGAAGCAAAGGACGCGGAACACGGTCGGCATGGTCCTGTTGTCGCACGGCGTGTTCTCCTTTGCCGAGGACGCCCGTGAATCCTACGAGCTGATGATCGAGCTGGTGTCCATGGCCGAGCGCTACCTCACGGCGCAGAAGGCCTGGAACGTGGCGCTGCCGCCCGCGGTGCCGTCGCCGTTCCGGCGCGAGGAGGCGGCGAAGCTGCGCAGCGACGCGTCGAAGGCCGCCGGGTTCCCCCTGCTGTGCCGGTGCAACGACGCGCCGAACTTCCTGGGCTTCGCGCGCCATCCGGAGGTCGCGCGCATTTCCCAGAGCGGCCCCGCGACCCCGGACCACGTCATCCGCACCAAGCCCGTTCCGATGCTCGGGCGGGACGTCGGGGCCTTCGGCGCCGCCTACCGCGAGTACTTCGAGCGCAACGCGAAGACGGCCAGGGAAAGGAAGACCATGCTCGACCCGGCTCCGCGCATGGCGCTTGACCCGGAACTGGGGCTGGCCGCGTTCGGCCGCACGGCAAAGGATGTCGGCATCGTCGAGGACCTCTACGAGCACACCATCGAGGTGATCCTGCGCGCGGAAGCGCTGGGCGGCTGGAAGGCGCTCGAGGACCGCCACACCTTCGACATCGAGTACTGGGACCTGGAGCAGGCGAAGCTGAAGAAGGCCGGCGCCCCGCCCGCCTTCGCGGGCGAGGTGGCGATCGTCACTGGCGCCGCCTCCGGGATCGGCAAGGCCTGCGCCGAGGCGCTGCTGCGCCGGGGCGCGGCGGTGGTCGGCCTGGACCGCAACCCGGCGATCACGGGCCTCTGGAAGCGGCCGGATTTCCTCGGCCTCGCCTGCGATCTCACCGACGCGAAGGCGGTGCATGCGGCGCTGGATGCGGCAGTCAAGCGCTTCGGCGGCGCCGACATGCTGGTGCTGAACGCCGGCATCTTCCCGGCCTCGCAGCCGGTGCAGGGTATCGAGCCGGACATGTGGAAGCGCGCCATGACGGTCAACGTCGAGGCGAACCTGGTCGTGATGCAGGCCTGCCATGCGCTGCTCAAGCTGGCGCCGCGCGGGGGGCGCATCGTGGTCATCGGCTCCAAGAACGTGCCGGCGCCCGGGCCGGGTGCGGGCGCCTATTCCGCATCGAAGGCGGCGATGAACCAGCTGGCGCGCGTCGCCGCGCTCGAGTGGGGCAAGGACGGGATCCGGATCAACACCATCCACCCCAACCAGGTGTTCGATACCGGCCTGTGGACCGAGGAAGTGCTCGCGTCTCGCGCCAAGGCCTACGGCATGACGGTCGAGCAGTACCGGAAGAACAACCTGCTGAAGACCGAGGTGACTTCGCGCGATGTCGCGGAGCTCGCCGCCGAGATGTGCGGCCCGCTGTTCTCGAAGACCACCGCGTCGCAGGTGCCGGTGGACGGCGGCAACGAGCGCGTGGTCTAGGTGGCGGTCGAGCCGATCCGCTGGCGGGGCGACCGGCTGGACCTGCTCGACCAGCGCCTGCTGCCGGGCGAAACGACCTACCTTTCCTGCCGCAGCGCTGCCGAGGTTGCCAACGCCATCCGCGACATGGTGGTGCGCGGGGCGCCGGCGATCGGTTGCGCCGCCGCGTTTGGCGTCGTCCTGGGCGGCGGCACCGCCGAGGCGTATGCCCTGCTCGCCGCCAGCCGGCCCACGGCGGTCAACCTGTTCTGGGCGTTGGAACGCATGCGGCGCGCCGGCGGCGCCGAATCAGAGGCGCGCGCGATCTACGACGAGGACATCGCCGCCAACCGGGCCATGGGCGCGCATGGCGCCTCGCTGATCCCGCAGGGAGCGCGGATCCTGACCTACTGCAATACCGGTGCGCTGGCGACCGCCGGGCATGGCACCGCGCTGGGCGTGGTGCGCTCGGCGAGGGACAAGGGCGTCTCGGTGATCGCGTGCGAGACGCGGCCCTACCTGCAGGGCGCGCGGCTCACCGCCTGGGAATGCGTGCAGGAAGGCATCCCCTGCACCCTGATCACCGACAACATGGCCGGCCACCTGATGAGCCGGGGCGAAGTGGACCTGGTGATCGTCGGCGCGGACCGGATCGCCGCCAATGGCGATGCGGCCAACAAGATCGGCACCTACCCGCTCTCGGTCCTCGCGCGGCGCCACGCCCTGCCCTTCTACGTTGCCGCGCCGCTCTCGACCTTCGACTTCTCGATCGCCGACGGCACGGCCATCGAGATCGAGGAGCGGCCGGCGGCCGAGGTCACGGGTTATCGGGGCGTGCGCTGGGCGCCGGAAGGCGTGCGCGTGCGCAATCCGGCGTTCGACGTCACGCCGGCGGAGCTGATTACCGCGCTGATTTGCGAAAAAGGCGTCATCGCCGGGCCGAACCGCGAGCGGCTGGCCCGGCTGGCGCTGCCGGGCTAGAGCCGCCCGGCCAGCCGGACGAAGTCCAGGGCCGCGACCGGCGCCATCGGCTCGGCGTCCGCGCCCTGCCTCGAGGGCTGCGTCGCGAACACCACCGAGACGCCCTCGTTGCGGTTCGTCGCGCGGCTGCGCAGGTCTTTCCAGCGCCCGCCGATGACGTTGCCCTGCAGGTCGCGGATCACAGACCCGCTGCGGGTCTGTTCCTCGTAGCCCACGATCTTGCCGTCCAGGTTGCGCCAGGGCGTGAAGAGCGCGATCCGCGTCAGTTCCTCGCCGGTGCCGCGGTACTGGAGGATCTCCTTCTGCCCCACCACGTGGCCTTCCGGATTGTGGATCGGCGCGCGCTCCATGGCGCGGTAGTCGGACAGCAGCGAGCATCCGCCGGCGGCGAAGCCGAGTGCGACGACCAGAGCTGCCTTGCCGACCGCCTTCAGTGCCTTGTTCCTGCTTTGCATCGTTTTCATGACAACCTCCTGTGGTTCGGACGGCTTGTTCTTGTATCCACCGCAGCCGTCTCGTTCCTTCCTGCGGGTCAAACCTTACACCTGATTCGCATCCTCCGCTAATTGTCCAGCCGGGGGTATGACGGAAGTCACACTAAGCCCTTGATTCGGGTGCATTTCGTGAGGAAATACCGGAGCTTGGCGTCGCTTCCTGGCGTCATTCGTGAACTATGACCGGCGTGTACGGGGGTACCCGGTCGAACAGCTCCAGGATGTCCTCCCCCCGCATCCGGATGCAGCCGATCGACCCCGGCCGGCCCATTTCCGCCGGCTCGGGGGAGCCATGGATGTAGATGTAGCGCCGCATGGTGTCAACATCGCCCAGCCGGTTGAACCCCGGCTCGCAGCCCGACAGCCAGAGGATCCGGGTCAGGATCCAGTCGCGCCCGGGGTGCGCCGCATGCAAGGCCGGGGTCCAGACCTCCCCGGTCGGCCGGCGGCGCACGAACACCGCGTTGAGCGGCTGCCCCGCCCCGATCTTCGCGCGCACGATGTGGCGGCCGCGCGGCGTGCAGAAGCTGCCGTTCTTCTCGCCCACGCCGTTGCGCGAACTCGAGATGCGGTAGCGGCGCCCGTCGAACAGCAGCTCCTGGCGCCCGATGTCGATCTCGATGGTCATCTTCGCGCCGCGAAGAAGGCGCTGAGGACCGCGCCGCATTCGGCGGCGAGCACGCCGCCCTCGGACTTCACCTGGTTCTTGAGGACGAGCTTCTTCGGATCGGTGGCGCCGTAGACCACCCTCGCCACGCGCGCATGGAACATGGCACCGAGGCACATGTCGCAGGGTTCCAGCGTGACGTAGAGAGTGGCGCCGGTGAGGCGGTAGTTGCCCATGGACCGGGCGGCTGCGCGCAGGGCCTCAATCTCGGCATGCGCCGTCGGGTCGTGGCGCCCGATGGGGCGGTTCCAGCCCTCGCCGGCGACGCGGCCCTCGATCACGACCAGCGCGCCGACGGGCACCTCCCCCTCGTCCGCCGCCCGGCCCGCGAGCTCGAGCGCGCGGCGCATGTACGCTTCATCGTCCGCCTGCATGCGCTCGATTCTCGCACGTCGGGCTCCGGGCCCGGATGTAACCGATCGGTTACATCGTCAGTCCCGGGAGGCGCTCCAGCGCAGCGCGCGAATCTCCTGCCCCTCCGAATCGCCCGTCATCCGCCCGCCCTCGATCGTTCCCCGGAAATGCCGTGCCCCGCCATCGGCGTCGAACGACGTGAACTGGATCTCCGTACCCCGAAGCCGCGCGCCGACGACGTTCACCGGCTTGCCCGCCCGTTCGCCCCGGATGGTGAGGACCTGGTGAACCTGCTCGATGCGGATGCGCAGCCCGTTGCCGGGAACGTCCACCGACCAATTGCCCCGGACATCGGCCGGCACAACCCACAGGTATCCGGTGCGACCCTCGGTCCGGATGACCTCGTCCGGCTCCCAGTCGCCGAGCGTGAAATGATGCGATACCACCCGCGTGCCCGGCCGCAGCGCCAGCAGGCGCGGCTGCAGCTTCGCCATGACACCGGGGCTGATATAGAGCGCGACCACGGTAGCCTGCGCGAGGTCCGCTTCGAACAGGTCCTGCCGGAGGAACCGCGCGAGGTGCGAAACGCCCTGCGCCTTCGCCGCAGCCTCGGAGATCCGGATCAGGTTCTCCTCCAGCTCCACGCCGATGGCACGGGCGCCGAAATGCCGGGCGGCATGGATCGGGATGCGGCCGTCCCCGGAACCGAGGTCGATGACGAGGTCCCGGGGCGTCACGTCCGCCAGCTGCAGCAGGCGGCGGATCATGCGCTCGGGCGTGGGCACCCAGACCGAGTCCTTGCTGACCTGGCCGATCTGCGGCGCGCCCTGGGCCAGCGCCGGCGCGGCAGGCGCAAGCAACGCCAGCGCCGCGGCCAGCGCAAGTGTGCGGGCTACTCCCACTCAATCATCACCGGCTTCGGTAAGCCGTTGTTTGGCCTGGGAGCACTCATCCATGAGCCGAACTTTTACCGACAGAATTACCGTCATTTTGACAGGCATCCCCCATCGCGGCTTTCATCATCTATCGAGATGTATCGAGAACAATCGGCGCTTCCACAATGGCCAGCTTTCGAGATGTATCGAGATCTATCGCTTCTCTGCATGCGAATTTCCGAGTGCAAGAAGCTACTCTCTTGTTCGGGATGGGACCAAAAAAGACGCCAGCATCAAATGCCTTAACGTGCTGTCGCATCGAATGTTCGCGGCGATTTTTTTACCGTCACGACGCTTCCGCACGGTCCCGGCGAATCAGTGCGCATCGACAGTCTGCTCCGCTGTTTCCTTCCATGGCTTGATCTTCGCGAGTGCCCTCGCAAGGTTCGCTTTCGCAACCTCGGTATCGTAGTCCGCCTGCAAACGAAGCCACCAGCCGTCCGAGAGTCCGAAGAAGCGGCACAGCCGCAGATCGGTGTCCGCGGTAATCGCGCGCTTGCCGGCGAGGATCTCGCCGATGCGCTGTGCAGGCACGCCGATTTCCTTCGCCAGCCGGTAGTTGCTCATGCCGAGCGGCTTGAGGAATTCCTCGGCCAGCATTTCGCCGGGCGACACGGGTTTGAGTTTCCTGCTCATGTCGATCTCCGTCAGTGATAGTCCACGATCTCGACGTCTTCGGCATCGCTTCCTGTCCAGCGAAAGCAAATGCGGAACTGATCGTTCACGCGAATGCTCCACTGGCCTGCGCGATCGCCTTTCAGCTGCTCCAGCCGGTTCGCCGGTGGGGCGCGCAGGTCCTCGATACGCCGTGCCAGGTCGATCTGCTTCAACTTGCGCAGCGCCGGGCGCTCGATATTGGTGAAGCGCGCTACGCGACGCAGACCGAACAAAGCCTCCGTGTCGGCACACTTGAACGTCTTGATCGCCACCCGAAGGATAGTAACGCAATGCGTGATTAACGTCAAACATGACTACTGATGCCCTGCTCCGCGACCCATAAATGGACGTTCGCGCCGCGCTTCGTTTGGCACGCCTTCGGCTGTAATCGCTGCCGAGGATGGGTCTCATGAGCCCGAAGGGGAAGCTGGTCGCGTTCGGGGGGGCAAGCGCGCGAACGATAACGCCGGGAGCGTTATCGTGCCGATCGACGTTACCGACGCCAACCCGAGCAGCCCCATATTCGATGAAAACCCAATATTTGCTGTTCAGCAAAGATGGGCTTGAATCCCGCTTGGCGACACTCCGGCGTGCATTAACTTGACGAGAATGGTGTGTGTAAAGCCGTCAGGGCATTTCCATGCGACGAAATCGGCGAAGATCGAACACGAGCTCGTTCGCCAACTCAGGGGGAAGCGGCACGCGATTGGCCAAAGCTTCCGAGGTGGCCTCGTCGAACTCAAATTTTTGCCCCATGACGATCTGGAACCAGCGTTCCCTGTCCTGGACGACTCGAAACATTTTCTCGTCGGCGCTGCCGCCGAGGTACGGTTCGTAGACGACGATCGGCCGTCGTGCAATCTCTGCCTTGCATCGAATTCTGTCGAGACGCCCGGTCCTCTGCTCGAGAGTGCTTGGATTCCAGCACAGGTCGTGGTGGATTACGTAGCGGCAGAAGCGGTGTAGATCGACACCTTCGCCAAGAACGGCGCTACTGATAAGAATCTCCGGAAACATTGGGCTGTTGAAGGTAAGCATTAGTCGCTCGCGCACGTCCCGTTTCGTGTCCCCGAACACCATTCGCACCGGTTGTAACACGCGATAAGATCCCTCGCTCGTAGCAGCACGGACCGCGTCATCGTCGTCGAGAGCCATCCGACGCGGGGACACGTACACAGCAACAGCCTCAAGGTACTCGGTCAATGGGTCGCGCGCCTCGCCTCCGTCCTCGGCAGGCGGTGTTACGCCCCGTTCCGCGAGCTCTTTGGCGAACCGAAGAAATTCTTCTATCCGTGCGCCCATGGTCATCGAGGAGGCATCTGCGCGCTCAGCGAGTGCGCGCGCCAGTGCTGCGGCACCTGCTCTCGCGACGCGAGCCTGAGTCGATCCGTCCACGAGTGCGTCGCGAACCTCCGCAATGTCAAAGGGGATGTATCTTGCGATGAAGGAGGGCGAACGGACATATCCGGCGAGCAGTCCTGTGAGTTCCTCCGCTCGCGGGCGCAATACGGCGAATTCGTCGGCCTCCAGGGGTTTGTGCAACATTGCAGTCAAGGTGCGATGAAATGGACTGTCTTCGTCCGCAAGGCGCCGAGCCACACGCTCAAACAAATCTCGCAGCCGGCCAGCGTTTCTCTCTGGGTCCAACCCGAGCTTACGCGCCGCAAGTGCCAAGGTGGCCTTTTCGATTTCACGGCCGATGTGGTCCCGCAGTGATCTCGCAGTTTCGCGATAAAAGCAAAAGAGCAGCACCTTCTCCCCTGCAGACCATAGGCTGACAGCACGGCGGACGACCGCCTGGATCTTCGGGTGTCCGTAGCGCTCGTTCTCATGCGCGCTCTTGGATGGAATGAGCGCACCGACCTGCTCCTCGTACCACGAGATGGGAACTAGGCTCGAATCCCGCTCTGCTTCTTCCGCCTTCGCGGAACGCTCGATGCCTTCGTCATCGACATCGCGAATGTCCCCGCGGCCATCGCGCGTGTGGTGGAAGGCCTCATAACTCGAGCACAGACCCTCGGCAAAAAACGCCCTTCCCTTGCTCGATCCTTGTGCCAGTTCCCCCTGTGCCCGGGCTGCGAGAAGAAAAGGCAGAGACGCACCTCCGCCGATGGAAAGTCCAATGGTTGCGACCGCGACACCCGATTCGCCACTCGTTTCTGCGTCGTCGTCGACCACTGCCCGGCCCGGGCAAAGGAGCCGCCTGGAGACCGCCGGGGAACTGGAGGAAGCGGGTAGGAACGCCGGGCGATTGTGGCGGATGACCCATGTGCGTAGCGAGTTCCAAGGTCTTGCTGCATCCCTCTCAGCGCGTGCTTTGGTGACACGGCACTCATTAATGGCGGCTAGAAGCTCGCGGTCCAGCGGGTCCTCGCTAGGGACAGCCTGGACAGCCTTCCACCACCTGGCCGCCGCTTGCCCCAAGTCTTCGCCGGAGGAATGTCGGCTCACCGCTTCGCGCGCCGCTCTCCCCCACAGCCGGTCCAGGCGACGAGCGGCGAGTCGATTCTCGTTGAGTCGCTTTTCCAAGTCATCAATGGACTGCAGGAAATCCTCACGTGAGCTATCGGGCGCGTTCTTCCCGCTCCACTTCGCCGCCGCGAACGATCGGAGCACCCGGATCAATTCGTGGTGACCTAGCTGAAACGGCGTCGCCGTCAGAAACAACATTCGATCGAACTTCTCCCAGAGAAGAGGTTTGCCCGTCTCCAGCCTTCCCTCCATCAGGAGCTGGGTCTCGTCGGAACGGAGAAGGCTCGCAAGCCGTGTGTTGTCGTTCTTCGCGTGATGCGCTTCATCCAGCACGAACAGCGGCGCTCGCCACTGCACGCGAGACAGCCAGTCCCAGTACACCTGCTGGCAGGCCGCGTTGAAATCCCACCGGGCCTCTTGCAAGCGCCTGTCAGAAACCATGCCCCGCCGGCCCGGGATCGCCTCACCTCGCAGGACAGCGATCAAGGGCGTCCAGTCAATAGCGCGCTGGTGCTGCAACAGGTGCTGAGGAATGGGATCGTCGTCGTCCTCCTCGATAATCTGCTCACGAATCAGGATGCTGTGCCATTTGCCCAGGTCTGACTGGAGAAGGTTCTCGACTATTTCCGGTGTGAGGTAGCGTTTGCGTTTCAGTCGAACAAGCGTCGTCGCCCACTTGTAAAGCCGCTTTTTGGTTTCGTCGTCCATGCGCGTCCGGCTTCGGGCTAGGCGAACGAGCGCGAGCTTGGTCCATGGGTCGGACAAGCCCCTGTCAAAGCATGCGGTCGTCATCCAGACGATATGTGGTCGGCGATTCCTAGGATCGTCGAGCACCTTGAAGAAATCCGTCGGTGCGTGCACGTAGATGTCGCGGACCCACCCGAGTGCATCGGGACGCACGCAGATCGCCTTGAACTGGTCCCACTCGCGTGGCCACTTGCTCGCAAGTCCTGGAGGCATCATTACGACGACCGGTCGCCCTGAGCTGCGGTTGGCCAATACAACCGAGGCAATTACGGCCAAGGCGACGTATGTTTTGCCCATCCCCACTTCGTCTGCCAGCACGACACCGGGCCGTGACGCCAAGTCTTTCAAAATGGACTGAGCTGTGCATTGTTGCCGCGCACCGTCCTCGGCGTCGATCTTCTGTGTGCCGATGCCCTGCATGCGGATGATGTCGGCGGCAAACGGCCATTCATTCGGCATGGCTGCGCTCGCTGTGAGGTGCGCCGAGGAGTTGCGCCTGTTTGCGCCGGACGGCCTGCAGATATTCCGCAAGATTCGCGGGAGGTGCAGAGCGCGCCGAGATTTCCGCGCACATCTGATCGATGTCCTCAATCACTTCTCGAAACGGAACCTGCATTGGCCCAGCTGCGATCCTGCGCGCCACATGCGCAAGGGTAAGTTTGATCTCGGCCAGACTGAAGATCGCGATTGCGGCGTCTTGGCTGTTGTCCGCATTCTGTTGGGTCTTATCGCGCCACTCCCGAATCAGTGCCTCCGCCAGCATTCGGGGGCCAAGCGGATCCTGTTTAAGTCTGTACGCCAACGCATCCCGAGTCCGCACCGTGCGCAGCACACGATTGCCCAATGCGGTAAGAGCCGTTCCGAGGCGACGCGTGCGATAGAGAACGTAGCTGCTCGTGTCGATGGCTCGCAGGGAATCAAAATCTCGGGCGCTGGACTGCGCTCCGCCTGAAGCTTCCCGGCGCTCCATCGCCTCGACCCACTCGGCCGGGTCGCGACCCGACAGAAGGCAATCGAGGATTCCGTCGGCCGTAAGGGAACGAAACTCTTCAGGCGGAAGCAGGTCGTCTCCGCTCTCGATGTGAACCGGCAGGATGGCGCTGTACAGAGTGCCGTCTTCCCCTTGCCACGTGAGGCGCAGACCTGCGACGTTGGCCCCGCGGAGCGAAATAGGCAGGAATAGGATGATGTTTGCATTGGGTGGTGGCCAAGGCTCGTACGAATGATCAGCGAGGGGCGGTGCGGCCTCCGCTCGTTCGCCCGGCCAGCGTAGCGCCCACTGAGCGGGAAACCTAGCCGACAGGTCCACCACAACCTTCAGAACGGCGGTTCGCTGGTTGTACACGGCCCACAAGAAGGCGGCGGGAAGCGGGCGATCCGAAGCAGGTTGCTCGTCCTCGATCACTTCAGCGGTGTCGGGCCATATTGGGTTTGTGCATTGATCTTCTTCCCAGTCGACCGGCAGTCGATTTTCCAGCGACCGGCCGTTTCTCGCGCTCCTGGTGTCGTCGATATAGCAAAGGTTCGCCTCAAGATTCGCCCTATGGACACCCATGCCGTGCAGACTGAAATTGCTGGATCCGCACAGAAGAAGGGTTGTGCCGTCCCCGCTGACAAGGACACCCTTGGCGTGAAGATCGCGATTGGTTTTTTCTCCCGGGCGGCACAGAGGGACTACGTAGGTGGAAACGTCAGGCGGATCAACGCGCCAGGCCAATGCCCATGCTTGGCAAAATCTCTTCGGAAGCGCCACAACCAAGCGATTCGATTCTGCCTCGCTCGGTCGGCCGGGCACAACGAGATATCCGACCGCCTCACGAACCCTAGGAATGTCCATCAATCTTTCGACGACCGGATCAGCGGTCCCATCGATATCCCCTACGAACGGTGTCATGACCGTGATTTCGGAGGCCCTTCTGGTTCCCCACAGTTCGATCAGCCGTCCAAGCGGGGACTGGGCGACGCCGCCGGTGCGCCGTGGCATGCCTCCGACAAAAATGACTCGCGGGCGCTCCCGCGGTGCGAAGTCCACCGGCATCTGTCTCCAGGAGCGCAGGCGGACTCGTGCGTTGTCGAGTGTTTCGTCCCATCGAGACTTCGCCCCCTCGGAAACACGTATGAAAGGACTCAGATCTTTGAGGAAGTCCAGTGCATCAAGCATCACTTTGCGGGGCGCGGAGTTCTCATGATCGAAGAAGTCGATCACCCCAGCAATTTCGCGGTTTCGGCGATAACCCGATCGCGTTAGGTTGGCGGAAGAAACGATTAGGCGGGCGTAGTTCTCCCAGAACAAAAGAACAACCTTCGAATGCTGCGCCCCTCCCGGCACTCGAACTGGCAATTGGTCCCATCTGAGGGTCGTTTGCGAAGGGTCCAGGTGGTCCGCATCTACCAGAACACCGACCCGCGCGGTAGCAAGAGCTTGCTCGCGCTCAACCACAAAGGGGCGAACGCCCTCGGTCTCGTCGAATTTCAACCCCAGAAAGCGCGGCAGCAGTTCCGATTCCAGGAACGATGCGTGAAAGGTGTACGTCGACGCGATACAAATCAGTGGACGGCCGATATCTCCTCCGGCTGATGCCGCCGGCGCAGTCCAACTCTCGGCGAGCGCCCTCGCGGCGTCGCTCTTAGATCTCGCCATGTCGATTGCCCACAGATACTTGCTTCAAATCTCCGAGCAGAGAGTAAACATTGGCGATCTTGAACGGATGCAGGTATGCGCCTTGCCACGCGGGGGGAGACTCTCCGTCAACGCGATGCTCTCCGGGCATAAGAGTCCACGAGGACTCGCATTCGATCCAAGGCGCTTTGCGCTTGTCCTTTTGGACGCGCTCATGACGGCGGAGAACCGTATCCGTCAGTGCCTGAAGGGACGCGATCGCGCTTGATGCGTCGTCACGTGCCTGCCGCAGCGGCTCGACCACTTGCGGCGCGCTCACTGACGGTTGCCTCGCAAGAACTTCAGCCGTGCGATCGAGGATAGGAACGGCTTTTTGAAGCTCAACGCGAGTCTTTTCGAGATGTTTGCGGAGCCGCGCGTCGCCCATGACGTCGGCCGGACGAGCGCGCCCGCCCCGCAACTTCAGCGCCCAGATCAGGCTATCGAATACCTGCTGAAGCAGACCAGCTGTCTGCTCATAGGCGTCAGCTGCCGCTATTGCAGCCCCGATCAGGCGATCAATCGGACTGTCGTCAAGCTCAGGCTGTATGCCCCGCAGCATTACGGACCGCTCTACCGCGCCACGGTCGCCATATGCGTCCCAAGACGTGCGATATATCTCGGCCCGGAGCTTCAGCAGTTGCACCATACGCTGCCGAGTAGGCGACGAGCAAAGAATCTGGAACAGAACGCGGCGCTCCATCGGCCCGATCCGGTCCGGCCGAATGTGCGTCGCGAGTTGTTCCCACACGGAATGACCGGGTCCAGGCCATTCACGATGTCCCATGTAGGCGGATGTGCGCTTGACGACGTCCGACATCCATCTGGCACCCGGGCGCGAAGCTATACCGTCCTCGTCGAGCACGCCCGCGAGCCCCTCGTCCGCTGACCACGCGATCAGCAGGGCGACTGCATTTCGACCCATGCGGCCGTCGTCGTCTATCAGTTCCATCTGCCGAGCGAGTCGCGCGATTACGCCGAACGGTCCGTTAACTGCCTGTCCTTTTAGAAAATTTGCCGCTGTGAGAGGTTCGGCGGCAAGGTGCGCTGCCCTGGCGAGGTCGCGACCTGGGAGTCCACGCGGTGCGCTGGCAAATTGGGCATCCCTCTCCGCGGTGCGAACCACGGCTGAAACAAACAGTCGCTCGAATGCCAACCGCGCTTCAAGATGAAGATCGTCACGATTGTTCATCAGGGTCGTAGTACGCTCCGCAATGGCTGCGGTCACCGCTGCAAGCGTAAGCAAGCGCGCGCGCCACATGCGAACGGTCATCCCCGGGAGAAGAATCTCCGCCAAGCGTTCAGCCGGCAGCAGCGTACCCAAGGGATCGAGACTGCCGGGAGGATCCTCTGCAGGATCGAGCGGCGTGGCTACTGGAAGGCAATCAGCGCTCAGTGGCATCGGACCCTCACTGAATAGCCTGCCACCTAGGAAACAAGAGTCCGGTTGCAGCAAAACTGGTGAAACCAGTCGGGCGCACTGGACATGTGACTGAGAAGCCTCGACCAGGCGATCTTCATGAACTTGGAATGGCCATCGACGTCCAGCGCTGCCGCGAACCGATCCAGGCGCGCCCGCTCTGCGCCAAGAAAAAGCCTTGCTGGACCCAAATTGACCAAGGTCGCGTGTCTGCCGTCGGCCAAGCCCTTCAGGAGACACCAGTTGCGTGCCAGCTCGTAACACCCCGACGCCTTTACGTCCTCGATGCGCCATGCCAGCCAAGGCGCCTCTTCATATCGCGACCAGCCGGGATAGTCAGGAGCCTTCAGGTCATTCCCGCTCAGGTGCTTAACCTCGATGAACACCAGCCCGTGCGGTCCGAGATCAACGATTACGTCCGGCTCGGAAAAGGAATTCGGATCCTCGCGAAGATGGAGGCATAGATCGCTCAAGTGTTTTCGGATCTTGGCGCCACGGGTGCCGCCGTCGATTGGAGTCCCCCACAAGAGAAGCGTTGCTTCGGTCGCCTCGATCGGCTCGGGAATGATCTGAGCGCGCCGCAGGGATTCGATTAACAGTCCGGAACGCTGCAAGTACGCAAAAACCACCCAGGTCACAGCGTCCTCGGAAGTGGAAAAGCCGAAGCGCCGCAACTTCGAGGGACGATTACGCACGTTCAGAGCCTGCGCCAAGGCTTCGCTCGCACCTGCCCGGCTCTCGGATGGGATATTTCCAAGAGGATCACGATATATGTACGTCACCGCCTCTGGATCCGCCGCATTGGAAGCCCCAACGCCGCATGCATCGCATTTCCGCAGACAGTCATCAAACTGCGTGGCCGTTGGGGAAAGGCCGGCGTAATCCACTGATGGGATCGGCCCGCGACAGTTTGGGCAGATTAATGATTGCAACTGAGGCATCGCATTTCCACTTGTTTGAGCTTACTGAGGTACATCACTTCAAGGGCAAGCACGATTCGTGAGTCGCCTTTTCACTAGTTATCGATGGCAATTCGCATCGCTCCTGCTGCCACCGGCAGGACCAGCCAGCTCTCGGCAACGGGACGCCGGGTGGCACGCGTTAGTGCATCGGCGTAGATTGACAGCTGACCACCGTTTTCTGCGGCAACCTGATCCCATCGGTCTCGCGGGGCCGGGTTCGCCTTGTGATCGAGAAGCACCCATCCCTCCTGTGTTTCCAGAAGCAGATCGATGCGCCCGTGCATGACTTGACCGCTGGGGAGTATTGACTCGATGGGAACCTCCGCGTGGCGGCGGCAGTCTCGCCAACGCGACGAGATCCACGCCTCCAACGCATGAACCTGCCCGATCAGGGCGGACGGTTCGACTGCCCCGTTGAGGCCGAAACCATCGAGA
The DNA here is from genome assembly GCA_964564865.1 of uncultured Bordetella sp. Lineage (GTDB taxonomy): Bacteria > Pseudomonadota > Gammaproteobacteria > Burkholderiales > SG8-39 > RBG-16-66-20. Next base: position 53,745 of record CAZMDA010000004.1, read on the forward strand.
ATGCGTTTGACCCGAGGTTCGTCAAGGGTCACGCCCGGATCAGTGAACGCGGTTGCGATGCACGCATGAATTGCATTGCCGAGGGCGGTCATGTCGATTCCGGCCTTCAGTGCGACCCGACTTCCGATCGACGCTGACTCTGTCACCTTGAACGGTCGAGCGGCCGAAGCCGAAGCGATGAGGGTCGCGGGCAGTCGCTCGGTGCGTGATCCGGCAGCGGGGAACCAACGAAGCGGCGCATCCGGCTCGACCAAGGCAGACGGCTGCGCCGGCGCCTGAAAACTTCGAAAGTCGCAGTTAACCTGAGTCCCATCAGGCAGGGAAACCGAGTCGCCCGCGACGTCCGGTGCGAGCCATGGCGCATTCAGGGATCCCAGCCATTCGCAGGCGCCCTTCTTCGATGGAAACGCCAGCACGAGGCTGTCCCGCGCCCGTGTCATGCTCACGTAGAGGAGCCGCTTCGCTTCGTCGATTGCCTCCGCGCGCAGGCGAACCCCCTCGGGCGACTGGGCGATGGTGTCGGCGATGTCAACTTTCTTCTGCGCGCCGAACGGCCATGGCCAGTACCGGATCCAGCGATCCTTGAGCGGCGCGGCGACGTCAAAGCCCGCATCGGAACGCGCACCGACCGACCAGAGCCTGTCCTGGATGTCCTTCTCCAGGTCGAGCAGGATGACGACGGGCCACTCCAGGCCCTTCGCCGCGTGGTGCGTCATGATCTTGACCGCGTCGACGGGCGGTTCGGCGAGCATGTCGAGTCCCGCGCTCGCCTGCTCGCCAAGCCACAGAATGAGTCCCGAAACCGTCGCCGGATCGCGTCGGGCGAGGCACGCGTCCTCGTAGGTTTTTGCGAGGCCGAGGAGCGCCTGAAGGTTGGCGAGACGTACCCGCGCGACGAGTTCATTGCGCCGCCAACGCAGCACGCGTCCGGCGAGGTCGCATTGGGCGATGACGAGTTCCATTGCGGCATGTGGCGAGAGCAGCGGCGCCTGCTCTCGGAGCCTCGCAATTCGAGAGAGCAGCGGGTGCCCGTCCTCAGTGCCGTCGCGCCACTGGCCGCTGTCGCCGCCCGCTTCAAGGTAGCGCAGGCGATCCGAAAGCCAGGACTCCGGTTCCTCGCAGTCGGCCAGCGAGATGATTTCCGCACTCGCCAATGTGTCGCGCGGGTCGTTCAATCGTCGCAGGCACGCGAGCGCGAGGACGGCCTCGGGTGTGGCGAGCAGGCCGGACTGCTGCGTGGCCCAGGGCACGGAGCCGAGGCGAAGGGCTTCTGCCACGGTCTGCACGCCCGCATTGGTCTTGCAGAGCACCGCGATGTCGCCGAAGTGTGCTGGTCGCGGGGCGCCCGTTGACGGATCGACGACACGGTAGCCCGAGGCGATCAGCGCCTTGATCCCTTCGGCGAGTGCCGCCGCCCTCTCCGTCACGTTCTTGCCGATGAGAACCCAGTTGGCGAGGGCCGCGTCCTGGATCTGTTCCTTGCGCACGGCTGCCAGTTCAACATCTTCGCGCGAGAGCCCGGGCGCAAAGGCATCGCCGAAGGCGCCGTTAACCAAGCGCACCAGGTCCGGCCGAGACCGTCGCGACTTCCCGAGTACTTCCTTGGCGCCGCCCATGCGGGGCAGTTCGCCTAGTACCGCCTTCATGAGTTCGGCATCGCTGCCCCGGAATCCGTAGATCGCCTGTTTCACGTCGCCAACCCACACGCTCTCGCGCGCGATGCGCGACAGCCGGACGAAAAGTTCGAGCTGGATGGGGCTCGTGTCCTGGAACTCGTCCACCAGCAGCAAATCGAGCTCCTCGGAGAGCGCCTCGACGACTGTGGATTTCTCCAGCAGCCCGAGAAAGAGGTGCTCCTGGTCCACAAAGTCGATGACGCCCAGTTCGCGTTTTCTGTGTGCGTAGGCATCCAGTGCCCTCGCCGCTAGTGCGAAGATCGCGGCAAGGTAGCGCTCGATGTCCTGCCGCAGCCGCGGGTGCGCGGCGAAGCGACCGGCGATGTCCGTCACAGGCTGCGCAACAGCCTTCAAGCCCGCTTCGGGGGCGGCCTTTGAAAGCTTGACCCAGTCGGCCCAGGATGCGGTGCCGGCCTGTACCACCCGCAGCGTTTCGCGCGCGAGCCCGACATATTCGGCGGTGTTCTTCTTGCCAGTGGCGCGCTTCTCGATCTCGGCAACGGCGGCCTCGATCGCGGTCGCGAGCGTCGCGTCGAGGTCATCCGTCGCTGGCGGTGGAAAGTGGGCGAGAAGGTCCCGCGCGTTGCGTTCGCCGAACGTGGCCAGACGCGCAGGAGCGATGTCGTTCGCGCGCGCCTGATCGATGAGCGACTTGAGCGCGCCTTCCCAGCTCTCGACGCCGAGCCGACGCGCCAGTTCGACCAGTTGCTGGACCGTGGCGCTGTCGGAGACCGTGTCGATCGCCTCCCTCACGAGCGCGCCGGACTGCGCCTCCTCCAGCACGCGCTGCTCAGGAGCCAGTCCTGCCTCGAAAGCAAAGCGCTCGAGAAATCCCCCACAGACGCTGTTCACCGTCCCGATACGCGCCTGGCCCATCGAATTGGCCAGCGCGAATTCGCCCTTCTCGAGTAGCGCCGTGCGAACCCGCTCGCGAAGCTCGGTCGCGGCCTTGCGTGTGAAGGTCGTCGCGATCACCCCGGCCGGTCGAGCCTCCCCAGAGCTGAGCTTCTCGTAGAGGATCTGCGTGAGGCGATAGGTCTTCCCGCTCCCCGCCCCCGCGCTGACGAACCTGAGCGTGCCGGCCATCGGTCAGCTCTCCCAGCCCGCCAGCCAGCGGTAGTCGTTGTACTCCTCCGGCAAAACTTCCGGTTCGAGCGCTTCGAGCGGCGCCACCGACTCTTCGGTGGGATCGATGCTTTCGGCTGCAACCTCGATCATCCCCGCGTCGATCTGGGAGCGGCGCCATTTCCAGCCGGCGACGAACCGATCCCACAGCTGCGCAGTGGACCCACCGCCGCCTGAATGAACCGCACGCGCCTGCGGAAAGAACCCGGTGTCCGGCGCGACGAGACGCGAGGCTTCGAGAATGAAGTAGGAAACCTGCGGCCACGCCCCGGTTTCCTGCCGCAGCATCTCCGCATACACCGCGAGCTGCAGGTGGCGATTCTTCGCGAGACGGTCCTGGTAGTAGGTGCCGCCGGACCACTTCATGTCGACGATGCCGAGCTGGCCGGACCAGTTTCGCACGACGAGATCGGCGATGCCCTCGAGGTCACCGCCAGCAAACGTCCCGGCAAGTACGCGCTCAGGCTCGACGGCGTCAATGCCCGCCGCCGCGAACTGCCGCTGGAACTCCGCGATGGCGCGCTCCAAAGCGGAACGAAGCCGCTCGTAATCCCCGCGCCGGCCCGGCATCAGGAGAACCGCGCCCTCCTCCGCCACGACCGCTGCGAACTCGCGCGAGAACCAAGTAGCAAGCGCATTGCCGCGAAGTCCGAGCGCGCCGTCCGTTCGAAAGAATCGATCGATCAACCGGTGCGCGAGGTTGCCGTAGAGCAGATTCTCGTCGGCTACCGAAAGGAGGTTGGACGGGTTCAGTCTTGCCGCATACCTCAGGACCCACTGGTAAGGCGCGTTCAAGAACGCGTTGAGGCTAGAGTAGGACTCGCGGTCGCGTGAGGGGATCCTCGCTTCACGCGGCAAGCTCCACCAGCGCCGGCGCGCGGGCAGTGGTGCGTGTGCAATCGGCGGCAGGTCGCCTGCTGCACCACTGGCGATGAGGCCCTCCACTGGCTCCGGCCTTACCCCCTCGACGAACCACTGGATCTCCTGCCACAGCGGGTGACTCTCCTCTCCCGTCGGAGGGAGCACGAGCACGAGTTGCTTGCGCGCATTCAGGACCGGCCTGAGCCATTCGTCGGCCCGATTCTTCAGCAAGTCCGCAAGCGGCGGCAGTTCCACCCCGGCCCGTGCGAGTGATGCCACCTCGCTCGCGCTCCACGGGTAGTGACCAGGCAGCGACGGAGCGCCCATCTGCCACCAGATCACCCGGTCGAAGGGTTCCACGAGCGCCCCCGGGTCGGACACCGAAGGCACGCACCCGACCTCGGCGTGCATCGCAAAATTGGGCGCGCCCTGCGCCGTGCACTGCGCAACCAGCGCCTCAAGTTCCGCTGGGTTGACCGAGGATTCCCCTTGCGCCGCGAGTGTCTCAAGGGCAGCCGTCACGGCGCCAGCCTGCGCGACACCGGTAGCGGCAGCTGCGCTGCGATTCACGTCATCGTCCGCCAGCCTGGCACCGAAGTAGTCGCGAACCCTGCGGGTTCTGTCGAGCAGCGCGGCGATGGGCGCGCCCTGTTCGGGGCGGTAACGCGGATGCTCGACCCAGAAGGCCACCGCCTGGCGCAGATCGGCTGCGCGATCGGGATGATGCCGGATGATCTCCTCGACCGCCTCTTTCCAGCGCTGGCCGCCGATGCCGGGAAACTGCGCAATGATTTCGGCCAGCCGCCGTCGTGCATAACCGGGAACCGGCCCGATCGGGTGCGAGAGAAACTGGAGCAGCGCGTAGACATCGAGCGGCTCCCAGACCGTGGCGAGCGCAAGCGGCAGAACCTGAAGCGCAGGCGCGAGCGGGCTCGCATCCAGAAAACCCTGCCGGGCGGCGTCAGCGGCGTCGAGCGTCGCGTCGAGCAAGGTGCGGCCCTGCTCGGCGACGATCGCGGCACCTCCCTGTGAAGGGGTGAGCGCGTGCGCAACCCATCGGGCCGCGACCAGCCCCGTCTCGGCGCGCACGACGCGCAGGCTGCCATCGCCCGACCAGGGGATCTTTCCGTCCGGGCGATTGCCGTCGTGCGCGGCCTTCAGCGCGATCTGAAGTTTGCCGAGCAGAGAGTTCGGGTCGGCCGAAGGTCCGTATGCCCTGACCGCGCGCACCGGCAGCTTCGAGAGCACTTCCCGCCAGCGCTTCGGAAACGCTTCGATCGGGTCGACCAGCTCGACGCTGTCGATCTTGCACTCCTGTTTGTCGAGTGAGCGCGCGACCTCGACCAGGCGCTCGCCGACCGAAGGAAACAGCAGCTCAGCCGTGGCCTTCTCCACCGCGGCAATGTCGGCGATGCGGGTGCCTGCCCCTGAGGGCGCGCCGCCGTTCCAGCCGTGCAAATGCCACGCGTCCCGCCACGACAGCAGGGATGCGGAAGTTCCGATCGGATCGATGCCGAACGACGCGTGATAGAAGCGGTCCAGGGCGTCGCAACGCTTAAGACAGTCGCGGTACTGGGTCACTCGGTGCGCATGCTCACAGTCGGCGCGCAGCAGGCCGAGTCGCGTCTCGAGCAGGTTCAGAAATCCTTGCGAGCCGAGAACCGGCATTCCCAGCCGGTTGGCGGGTTGCCAGCCGCGCTCGCCGTCGAGCCGCAATCCAAAAGTTATCTGCATCCGATGGATCCTGGCTGCAGGACGCGCCATACCCAATGAATCGGACCGATGGCGCGCGGACCAAGCATCACAACAAGTCCTGCATGGTTTCCAGAGCCGAGACCGTTCCAGCCAATCCCAGGGAGAGAAATGTGTCGAGGAGCTCGCGCACGGAGCGCGCCGGGCGCGTCAAAGCGAGTCGCTGGTCGCGCACCGCGGCGCACACCGCGCCCGCAGACAGGTCGAAGAGGTGCGCGACGAACTCGTCCGGATGCTGGGCCGCGATACCGTAGGGATCGAGGACCTCCGAAGGAAAATCGGAAAGGTTGTACGTGACGATGACACCCGCCTGACAACGGATCGCCGCGGCGAGTACGTGCCGGTCATGCGGATCGGGCAGCTTCAGTTGATCGACCAGACCCTCGTGGCCGGTGACGAGACAATCGGGGACCGACGCGTCCATGAGTGCCCTCGTGCGAGCGAGCTGCTCGGTCGTGAGGTCGGGCCGCCGGTCAAGAACCGATCGGATCCACTCGGCGTGAATCTGCTCGGTCCAGCGAGCGCGGAACAGATCGGTGAGCGCGACGCGCAGCAACAGATCCCGCAAGGGCGCCGGGTGCAGGACGCACGCGTCGTAGATAGCGGTGAAGCTCGCCACCCGCTAGGGAATCTCTGAATTAACCCGCCGTTTACTTGTCATAGGGACATCAGGTCCGAACAACAAGAACGGGGGATGACCGTGAAGAACAAGCAGATGACGCTTGCTGGTTCCGGATTCGAGAAGTTCTCCAAGACGACCCGGCGGGCACAGTTCCTCGCCGAGATGGACCGGGTGGTGCCTTGGCGTGAGCTGTGTGCGCTGGTTGAGCCGGTGTATCCGAAGGGCACGACCGGCGCGGGGCGCCCGCCGGTGCCGCTGGAGCGGATGCTGCGGATCCACTGCCTTCAGCACTGGTTCAACCTGAGCGATCCGGCGGTCGAGGAAGCGCTGTACGACTCGGCGGCGATGCGGGCGTTTGCCGGGATCGACCTGGGCTCGGAGCCTGCGCCGGATGAGACGACGGTGTGCAAGTTCCGCCACTTGCTCGAGCGCAACCAACTGGGAACCCGGATCTTCCAGGAGATGGGGCGCTATCTCCAGAGCCAGGGGCTTCGCATCAGCTCGGGCACGATCGTCGATGCGACGATCATCAGCGCTCCCAGCTCCACCAAGAACTCCGAGGGCAAGCGTGACCCGGAGATGCACCAGACCCGCAAGGGCAAGGACTGGCACTTCGGCATGAAGGCGCATGTCGGGGTGGACCGCAAGACCAAGCTCATTCACTCCGTGGCTGCCACCCCAGCGAACGTCTCCGACGGCAGCATGATCGAGTCGCTGCTGCATGGCGGCGAGACGCATGTCTGGGGTGACGCGGCGTATGTCGGCCAAGGCGAGCGTATCCGGGCCAAGGCGCCCCAAGCCAAGGACTTCACCCAGCGCCGGGGCCGCGGCTACAAATACCTGAGCGCCTACGATCGATGGATCAACCGAGCCCGATCCAGAGTGCGGGCCCGAGTCGAGCACTCGATCGGGGTGATCAAACGGGTCTTCGGCTTCGCCAAGGTGCGCTACCGCGGCATCGCGAAGAACGCCAACCGGTTGTTCGTGACCTGCGCGCTGGCGAATCTGTTCATCGCCCGCCATCACTTGATCCGAACCCGAGGGGCGTAGTGCGTCCGAAAATCGGAACGGGGCTTCTTCGGAGCCCCAAACGAGCAGAAAACGGGCTCTCTCGGACCGTATCTGCCTCATTCCCACTTCGTAAAGCGCTGTCGGTCGCATTCGCGGTGCTTACTTCAGACGTTCCCTAGTACCCCATCCCCAGTTCCTGCGCCTGCTCGGCCAGCTCGTCCAGTGCCTTCTTTCTGGCGACCCGCGAGCGCTGCTGGAACTCAACGAGGTCCTTGAAAAGAATTCGCCGGTGGGAGCCCACCTTGCGGTAGGGCAACTCGTTGTGCTCCAACAGGCCGACCAGATGGGGCCGGGATACGTTGAGAAAGTCGGCTGCCTGCTGTGTCGTCAGCTCGGCGTGGTACGGCACGATGGTGACGGCGTTCCCTTCAGCCATCTGGGCGAGGATGTCCACCAGCATGCGCAGGGCGGATACCGGAACGTCGACTTCCTGGTTGCCATCGATAACCTTCAGCCGCGCCAGTTCGCCGTGCCCGATGCACGCGGCGAGAAGGCGGCTACTTTCCCGCGCGATCTTCGCTTCCCGCTCCGTGGGCAGCGTGGGTGACGGCGGCGTCCGAAGCGATGTGGCAGTCATGGTTGGCGATCTCCTTGTGTACAGTGCCTATACGCAAGGTAGTTTAGCATTATTCGCAATAACCGAAACTACCAAAACATTCGAACTTATAATCCTTTGCAGCATATAGATCGCATACTAGATTGATATTACGAACCCTTTACCGCGCCCCACCACGGCCTGTCGGACGTCGGGTTGGTGAATATTTGCCGGAAGCTTCGTAGGCCGGTTCCAGTAGTAGCTACCCAAGTGATCAAGACCACAGATCGCTTGAGGTGGCGACACCCACGCCGTTTCCACCTTCATGCCGCTCTCCCCGCCCCGATCTAGTCATTCTTGGTTGACGTGACCGATTCCTGCTCTACCGTGAATCCAGCGACCGCAACTGCTTCGCCCAAGTCCGTCCAACCAGCCGCATTTGCGAAATGTCGAATTCGCTCCAATGTGTGTGGCGTGGCTTTGCGACGCAAATCCGTTGGAACGTCTTCGGGATGCATTGACCATGGTTGAATCGAGTGACCCACCTTGCGTGCGTCCTGCGCAAGTGTGGCTGCTATTCGAAATCCGCCTTCATCAATGTCGCCCCAGTGATAGACCGGGATGTCCGTAGGCAACGCGGCCAAGATGCGCAAGTACATCGATCTCCATGCGGGCGAAGGCATGCCCGCCGTGTAGATCAGCAGCAAGTCTTCATTCGAACGCCTTCTTGCTTCGCTGTGAAACGTCGTCAGGTTTTCAATCGTGAGCACCATCTTTGGAGCACTCACCAGTCGCCTTACCGTACCAGCCGGCAGCCCTGTATAGGGCACGTCCAACCGCGCAGTGACACCTTTACGCTCGGCGATGACGTTGCCCGCGAGCAAAACCGGATGCTCTTCACGAAGAAGCCCGAGTTCCTGCCAAACCGAGGGGCCATCGCGCGCCTCCCCTTCGATGGAATTGGCTAGCAGAATATCCAGCGGAACCGTTAGCTTCTCGATGCGCTTGCTGTCATTGAATAGTCGTGCACTTGCCTCGCGAATGGGCAGGGACAACGGCTGGTCTACCGAATACGACTGGCAGAACTCGATCGTTCGGGCCGCGTCGAGCCAATCCTCGACACTTTCCGGGCCAAGTCCTCGTGTCTTTCGCAGTTCGGACCAGCGCCGTATGACCTCGTGGATAACCGGAAAGGTGGTGGCCATCGGCGCCAGCCGCTGTTGCGCGTCCGCGACCTTGTCCTGCGTAAGTGTCAACCCGAGAAAATTGCCGAGCCGCCTGGTGTCCGCGAGATTGATCCTCTCGATGAATCCGCTATGGGCACCACCTCCGTCCCAGACGAGATCAACCGCGCCCTCGGCGCGCGCGGCCATCATCGTCGATTCAAAAGATTCCTTGCGCTGGAGTGAAGTAAGTCGCCTGTACTCGTCGAGATCGCCCTTCGTCAATGAAGCCCCGCGCACACGCCGTCCCGCCGACAATTTCTCTCCCGACGAAAGCAGCCTCTCGAGACAGGATCGGGCCAGGGCATCCATGCCTACGCACCTGCCCCCTGCATCACGGCGTCGCTGCGCTCCAACCGCGCTGCGGAGATCTCCTGCTCGACAAGGGCGGGATTGAACTCCGGGAGATCCTCCCTGAACTGCTCACGAACCTGCTGCGATACGTCATGTCCCTCCAGAAAGATGGCGTTGTTGTCAGCGTCTCGGAGGATGTCGTAGTAGCGATGAAGAAATGCCGTCAGGGTTCCCAAATTCTCGCCCGGGCTGGCCATGAAAACTTGCAGGCCTAATTCTTCGAGATAGCGCATGGTGGCGATGATGTTGGTCATGTCCATCTTGTTGAAAGCCTCGTCCAGCAGCATGAGGCGCAGGCCGTCCTTTTTGCCCCTGTCGAGACGATAGGCAGAAGCCAGCGCCGCCCCTGCAATGACATACAACGGGGCGCGATGCTCTCCGCCCGATCCCGGCCCCAGACGCTTGCTCAGGTGGCCGACCACCTTGGAACTCTTGGAAACCGTGTCCTCCCGAAGAATCTCGATGTCAAATTCGAAGAATTCCCGGTAATCATCCAGCGGGCTTCGCATGCCGGCCGCCCCCGGCGCGATTTTGTCCTCAATGAGCTGCCGAAAGGCTTCGGGAACCTCGCCTGCCCCGCCCAGGAGATCGACCGCGGGTCCATACGATGCAACGTCCTTCACGAACTTCAACAGTGAATCGAGCTGCGGACGAACCACTCTCCGGAATCGATATCGCTCTCCATTGGAAAATGCCGGGCAAGTTCTCAGCACGGTATTGAGACGTTCCATCGTTTCTTCGAGCCAATCCAGGTTGTTGCTCAACGCAATCGCCACGTCATTCCGGAAGGTTTCCTGAGATGTCCGGTAGGCCGCATCCATGTCGGCCTTATGATTCGCGAGTTCCGTGCGGTCCAGTCGGTGAAGAAGATCCGCCAGCCACTGACCCGCGCTTCGCCAATCGGAAGTCGCCTCGACCGGCGCCTGCTCCCGGTAATTCGCGAGGAACGTCCCGAATTCCCCCATCCCCTTCGCCGTCGCCGCATTCATCCTTCTTGTGGCGCTCTCGCTCTGAGCCATGCAATGGCTGGCCATTTCGGCGTGTCGCTCGCCAAATCGTTCAAGCAGCGAATCCCACTGCCGCATCCAGAACTCATGGTCATATTCAGGATGGGCTCGTGCTTCGGCGGCTTCGGTTTCGGACCAGGCAAGCTTGGCCTGGGCGTCGGACTCCGACCGTTCTTTCGCGGTGAGTTCGATCTTGGCTGCGCCAACTTCCTGGTTCAGCGTGGCAATCTGCGGCCCCAGGGACTGTGCACGATCGAGCCATTCGCGCTCTTGAGCACCCAAACCGACGTACTCCGGGTCTGCGATGCCCTGCAGCTGCTGGGTCTTTGCATCAGCCTCGTCGACGGCCTTGCGCTGGTCCGTGAGAAGCCCTAGCAAATGTTGGATAACGATCTCCTCGCTGGCGATCTGACGCAACGCGGATAGCAACTGTTTCACCGTGGCACGCTCGCGCTCCAGGCGCACCAGCTCGGATCTGTATCCTTCGATTTCGCGATGGAGTGCGTCTCGCTGGCCGGAGCCGCCGGCACCAATCCGGAAGGCCTCCGGTCGCACGAGTCGAAGTCGTTCGATTTCTCCCGCCGAAACGAGCATCCCGTCTTGTGTCAGGGTACGCTTTCCGTGCGAGAGCGCTTCGCTGTCTGACGTCGCGCGTCGCAAATCCCCGAACTGTCGCCGCAAGTACGCCGTCGCCGCAGGAGAATCACCGATAATCAATTCGGCCACCGAACCCGCTTCCGGCGTCTTGCCAACCGGCTGCCGACTCTCCATCGCAATCTTCGCGCCGTACACAGCTCGGGGACCGGACAGCCCCCGGTAGATCTGGAATGCTTCGCGCTCCTCGTGCTCGGGCACCAGCAACGCGTCAATATGACGCCCGAGATAGGCTTCGATGGCAGGTTGCCAGGTGGCATCTGATATTCGAACAAGATCGCAAACCGGGACGGGATTCAGGCCGCGGTCTCGAAGTTCCGTCAACAATCGCTGTACTGACGATTCCAAAGGCGCTCGCCCCTCGCGGACACGAGCCATTGCCGACTCGGCATCCTTCAATGCGCTGGTGACCTCCGAGTGACGCCGCTCGATGGCGCTGCCCTGGTTGAACACGTCGGATACTGACCGTGCGGCGACTTCCAGGGGGCGTTTGAGGTTCGACTGGATGTCGCCTGCAGTGATGTTGTCCAGCTTCGAAACGAGCGCTTCGACAGACTGTGCAGCGGACTTAAGCTCCATTGACTGTTGCTCCAGCAATGGCGACCCCGCTGCATCGGCGAGCGTTCGCCGAATCAGGCCCAGCGTGGTACGCAGCTCCCGGCCTTTATCCTGGCTCGTCTGGCGTGCCGACTGAATTTCAGTTTGCAGCGCGCCGTAATCCTTGTGGGCCGCATGTGCCTCGCGAGCCCGTCTGAATCTGGTCACCTCCGCATTCGCGTGCGCGAGGTCCGACTCCAAGGCCTGAAGCTCGGCAGTTTTCTTGACCAGGGTCTCCTGAGCACTGAGCTTGGATACCTGCGCGCTCTCCAGGGAAACACGGTTCGTCTCCACCGTCGCCATCTTCGCGATCGTGGTCCATGTTTGCGCGCGACGTGATTCGGTGGCTGCCTTTTCGAACTCGGCCCCCACTTTGCGGCCGTCTGCAATCTTCGCTTCGATCTGCGCTACCAGCTCGGCCAGCCTGCGGAACGAGTCCGTCACCTCGCGGAATTTCTTGACGTTTGTGGGTCGCGATTCAAGCACGTCATTTCGCACGATCTGATCGACGGATTTGTCGAATCGCATGCGGAGAACGAAACGAAATGCTCGAACAAAGGCTTCGGTGTGCGGCGTGCTATCGCTCCCCCGCAGTGCGAGGAGCGCAGCCTGTATGTAGCGCTGTGAATCGTTGAATAGTGGATCTTCCCCAGAGACGCGAGCACGCTCAATCAGTTGGTGCCGAAAGGTGCCCCACTCACGGGGTCTCTCAACGCCATCGACCGACTCGAGATGGTCGCCCAACGAGAGTTCGATCTTAGGAAGTATGTAGCGCCCCAAGACTTCATGGCCCTCCCGGTCGGCCGAAGCCTGCAGGCAAACGCCCATAGACAACGGTTCGTTCGTCCGGGCATCCCGCCATACCAGTGTGATGTACGTGGTCGCGTGCTCGCGTGCCCGATGCTCAGCACTTTCGCCATACTGTCCGAGGCAATACGCCCGCAGGGATCGGGTGGTTGCCTGTTCATCCGCTTGCGCATTCAGTGCGACAAGCCTGCTGTTCGCGCCCAGCATGGCGATCTGCACCGCATCCAGTAATGAGCTTTTCCCGCTCCCGTTCGGCCCGAAAACACCAGTGATATCGCGAAGCCGAATGTCCTGGCTTTCAAAGAGGAAAAACTGGACGACCCGGACATGTTCGAGGTATTTCACGTGGTCCTCCCGTCTTCGCTCGCGAATTGCTCATCATCAGTCGCCGCGTCCCCCGTATCGGTGGGCGCAGAGGACACAGCTCGCCACTCTGCCAGGCGCTGCAATGCGGTCTCGCCTAGAACATCGACAATCGCGGGACGGATGAGCACTGCGTAGGGTTGGGTCGAACTCGGCTCGCCGATGGCATCGGAAACGTGCTCATCCGATCGCTTAGCGATGCCCCAGCGCTTCATGGTCCTCAACAACGCTTCCAACTCGCCCTTTGCAGGCAGCTCGCGGCCGGTCATCAGTCGATATTTCTCGTCCAGTTCCACCAAATCGGAGACAACTTCCCCGTCATCGGTGAACTGTCCGATTCGCGCGGACTCGTCGTAGATGGCTCGCAACACGAGCGCCAGCAGCGTTTGCGCTGCGGAGGCGGTTCCGGCCTTGGGGTGCCGGGGCAACGCATAGACGTATCGCTTCTGCCGATTCACTTCGACACTGACACCCAGTGGCTCCAGTGCACGCTTGAATTCGCGCTCGTAGCGCTCGACCATCCAATAGGCCGTCCTGCTGTGGCGATCGGCGTAGTACAGGACCTGCTCGGTTACGAGGCGATACGCGGTTGCTTCGAGATCCTGCGGAGTGTGTTGCCCCATGGATCGCTCGGCAATGTCTTCCCAGAACTGGCTCATTTGCGTGACTCCTTTGCTACAGCGCCTGCGGACTGACGCAACTCCACGACAAAGGGCCTTCCTGAAATCCAGGGACTTTCCGCCTCCGGTTCCTCGCGCATATCCACCCGAAAGCCTCTGGCGAGAGTCATTGCCGAGAGGTATAGGCGTCGGCTGTTCGCGCTCATCGCCAGCCCAACCGACGACAGCGCCTGCAGGCAGCGTACGTCCGTCAGCGAACGTGGATTCAGATTTTCACTGTCGATTCGCCGCTCACCATTCAATTGCGCCAAGACATAGGCGGTCAGTTTCGGCGGTGTGACTGACCGAACGTCTCTGGCACGAAGCATGAGCTGGGATCGGGCCAGTTGAGCTTCAGAGGGAATATGTCGTCGCAAATTGGAGGGGACCGACGGCTCCCTGGCCTTGCGCGGTTCGGCAAGGTGCTCGCCGCTCACCATATCCCCGGACGGAAACGGGTCTCCGAGAATCGGCGTGCTGTTCCCCGTGGCAGCGGCGATGGCTCTGCTGACCAGGTGATCGACGGGGCGAAGGGAACGCAATCGATAGTCGAGGAAAGCGAGTGCCCGGCGGTTGGCGCGCCGTATCTCCTCATCGAGACGATCGAGAAACTCATCGATGCGCCGCAAATCGAAGAGACGCTGGATATCTTTTTCGAACAGTTGTTCCGCGCGCGCTCGATTACCCGGACATCGCTTCGATTCGTACCAAACGATTAACCGCGCACGCTGCTCTTCCGACGCGTGCAACTCTTCGACGATCCGCAGAATCTGCGGTCTGCGCGACAATGGATGTTCGCGCGTCCGCAGCTCGCGATAGTCGCCGATGAAAACCTTTTCGATGTAGTCGCCGAAGAATCTCTGAACGTACTGCGCCGTGGTTACGTCCTCGCCCAAAGACTCCATGATGTCCCGGATATTCGTACCGGTATTCCTCACATGCTCAAGGAGGTTGCGTGCCTGTTCCGCGGTTTCGGCGAGGGTGTCACCGTCCGCTCGGCCTTCCATGACCTGCTGGATGTTCAGTTCGATCGATCGGATCTTTCCCGAAACGAATACCGGCCCGGTTTCGGCAAAGGAGACAAGGAGCGTGAGGAACTGACTCACGGTGGGCCGCATGGACAGCCGCTTCTCAACGCCGTGCCGCTCCAACCGGAACCAGCCGCTGTCAAGAAGGCGGTTGAAGACTGCGTTCGCCCGGATGGCGAGCGGCGTGTCTGGCGTATTGCCGTCCTCGTTTTCCCAAGAGTCCTGCGTGACCAGTTCGTCTTCAATGTCCTGCATCACATCGCGGAGTGCGAACCCATGGCTCGGTGGCAATGGCGCATCCGGACCGAATCGCTTCGCGTGAAGTCGGCAGAGCAGCGCCCAATATCGGTGGCGATTTGGTGACGCCAACGGCGCAAACAATCGATCCGGAAGCCGCTCGAACAGCAATCTGGCTGCTAAGCGCTGGGCAGCACCAAGCTGCGCGAGACTCAACTCGGAAACAGCCACGGACGGACCTCCTCAATATTGGCCACAGCCATCTGGAAATCAGGGGGTCGCTGCTTCGCGGGATCAATGGCCGCTCTGACGTCCTGGATGAAGTAGCTGACCAGTGCGCCACGACATGTGTCCACCCTCGCTGCGGTGTTGTTGAAGTACTCAAATCGGATCAGCGCCTCCTGCTCCGGGGTCAGGTCGGGGTGTGCCACCAGACGAACAGGCACCTTCGTCATCCAGGCACGATCGTCTTTTTCTGTCCGCTCTGCCGGCGAATCGAGTCGCTCCACCTTTTCGACTCGACCCAGTGCGTAATCCCGGAAATCCTGATTCGTCGACGAGAAGGCTCGCAAGTGCCAGCGTCGGCCCGCCCGTATCAGGCTATGGGGCGCGATGACCCGCTGATGCGGTGCTGGCTCGCGCATCGAGCGATAGGTAATTTGCAGTGTCTGCCGCTCCCGAATCGCTTCTGAAACGAGCGCGAATGTTCTTGGGGAGGGAACGGAGAGGTCCGGAAAAGCAGCCCAAATGGCACGACTTTGGGACGGCTCGGTGACGGAATGCGGTATGCCCACAAGTCCGAGGTACTGCGACAGGGATATCGCATCCCTTTGTTTGCGCTGGTCGCCGCTCGCATCGGAGCGATACGCCTTTATCGCAGCGTGGTAGCTGCGAGTCTTGCTATTCCATTCGGTCCAGCCGGGGTACGTCTCGCGGAACTCACGGATCCACTCACTGGCCCGTACGCTGCTCAAGTCGAATATCTCTCGCAGCCGCGCGTTGTTCAGGCGTCCCTCCCAAAGGAGGATCGACGCGAGTAACGTCAATCGCTGCTGATGCACCTCTCCACGAACCATATTACGACTGTCCGTATGTTACGAATTACCATATCATACGATTCTTCGTAAGGCTTATGCAAGAGACTCGGTTTTGGGCTTGGTCGGCGCTTCCCCAATCAACCCAAGGCGGGCCGCCGGTCAAGCGATGAGGCGCATTCAAAGATGCTTCTTGTAATACGCCCATTGGAGTCGGGAAAGAACTCCCAGGGCCGCGGTCAGTGGCAAGCCGATCCACCGGATGTCCGTCACCAGTGGCCACAGCAGACCCGTCAGGACGGCCACTACGATCAGCGCGACCTGAAGGTGTTTGGCGCGATGGTAGAGGCTTCCCGATTCCCGGCCGCCACAAGCACGGCGGATCGCGCGCTGCGTCAGTCCATCCATCGCCCCGACGATGTACACAACCACCAGAAGCGGCACAGTCATGGCTAGCGACGCCAAGCGCACGCCGAGAAGTTGCGTTCCGATCATCGCGACCTCGATGGCGTCGCGGTTGGCGACGTAGGAGTTGCGCACGATCGTGTCGGGAATGGATAGCGCCGCTCCTTCGGCGAAGCGCAGTCCCATGTCGTGGATGCCTGTCGCCCGGAAAACCGCGTCGTAAAGAAAGTTCGCCGTGGCAATGACCGCATCCGGCACCCCGCCTTGCCAGGTTGCGAGCTCGACTCCACGCGTGAGGTCGGCGGCGAGGATGCTCTTCAACCGTTCGACGCCGTCCGGCCAGACCTTGAACACGAATATCCAGTCTACGATCCACGCCGAAAGCAGGATCCCAATGAAGGCGAGAGACAGCGCGAAGACGAACTTGAGGGGCGCGAGAAGAGCGCCAGCCACGACGCCGTCATGAAACGAAGCATTCCTAGATGCCATGGCCGTCCTCGCCCGACGGTGGCGCGAACGGTCGATTCCAATGACCGTCCAGACGTTCCCTGATTTCGGTGCCGATCGCCTCCAAGCTCGCCGGCATGATCGGATCGTGGCTCGCGTCCGGCAACGGCATCCGAATCTTGTGGAGTTGCCCACCATGGATGAGCGCGAAGGCCTGCCCCTTGGGCAACTGCACAAGGTCGCTCGGCGAGAGCATCTGGGCGCTCTCCGTGGTGATCCGGTCCTCATTGCGGCTGGCAAAGTCGGCGAAATCACCAGGGTCGTTGGTGTCGGAGACCGACGACGAAACGAGGGTCGAGACCACGCGCACTTCAGGCAGTTGGCTGGTCAACAGTTCTGCGGTTGTAACCTCCTTCACGCGCAGCATGATCAGCGTGTTGAAGTTGCCGGCGATCTGGCCCGCCTTGGCCTGCGAGCCGATGCGCGCCTCCACGTCCGACCAGGTCTGCGTGTACGCCGTCACCTGAAACCCCGCGCCGCCCGCCTTGTTGAGCAGCGGAATGAACTCGTCGCCGATGAGCTCGTTGAATTCATCCGCGTGGATCGCGATCCGGCGCGGCGTGGTCTCGCCCGGTAGTCCCCGACCGACGCCGAACTTGTAGAGGCTGCCCGCGACGCTGGTGAGATCGGCGAACATCGAATTGCCGACTGCCGCCGCCACCTCGTAGTCGGAGAGGGAGTCGAGTCCGATATAGACGATGCCGCCCAGGTTGATTACAGAATTCCAGTCGAAGACCGGGCGCCAGTCGGCCGGATCGTCGAAGTCGGGCGACAGGAGCGACGCGGTGCGGCCTGTGGTGAGTTTTTCCATCAGGGGTAAGAGCGAGGCGACGAGCTTGTCGAAGTAGCTCTTCTCGTAGTTGAGCGTCGACGCGAGCGCATGCGCAATCGGGTCATAGAGCTTCTTGCGTCGCGCATACTCGACGAGCGTCACCGCACGAAAGCCGCGCGTCTGGAGTCCCCTGTCGAGGCTCTTCTTGTCGATCGCCATCGACTCCGCCTCTTCGCGCCAGCCGGCCGCCGCGGGCTCACGATCGAGCCAGTGCTCGAAGTAATCGATCAACAATGGCTCGACGTTCGAGGCGTAGCGGTTGATCTGCTCGTAGTCGGGTTTGCGACCAAGCGCCACCAGTGCCCGCGCCATGACGTTCACGAACCGCCAGACGAACTCCTTGAAGGCGGCCGACTGGCCCTCCGACGGAAGCTGGCCGGCAATGCGTGTCGCCACCTCGGTGATGCGGGAGAAGCTCCCGACCGGGTTGTAGCGCGCGGAAAGCTCCGGGTGCCCGAGGTGGAACATGAAGAATTCGTTCTGGCGCCCTACCCGCTTTGCTTCGCCGTAGACGCGGCGAAGGAGATCGATGTCACCCTTCGGATCGAACACGATGACCACCTCGCCCCGGCGTATGTCCTGCGTGAGGAGCACTTCAGCGAGGCGGGTTTTCCCGACACGGGTCGTCCCCAGAACCAGGGTGTGTCCCACCCGGTCGCCGATGTCCATCCAGATGTTCGATTCGGCGGGCTCGACACCGTGAATGGCGGGATCGCCGCCCACCGCGAACCGCTCTGAGGACTGCGGACGCAGAAGGTCGGCGACCCGGTCTATCAGTCCGGCTTCTAGCATGTCGCGTTTCTCCGGAAGCCGTGCTTCGTGCAGCCGTTGCGTATGGCGCTGGTCCCAGTGGAAACCCCTCCCCAGAAACAGGCGCTCGGCAGACCACGGAATCTCTTCCGAGGCCACGACGTAGCGGCGCTGCCGGCGCAGGTTCGCGCGGTAGCGCACGATCTTCATCCCCGCAATGCCGCGCCATGCGGCGTGACACAAGAAAACCCCCGCAAGCCCCCACGCCAGTTCACGTGTCAGCAGGAACGTGGACGGGGTCCACGTCACCGCGGCAGCGGCGAGGCTCGACACGGCTGCCGCACGCAGTTCGTAGGCAGGCCGCAGCAGCGCTTCGAGCGGGTAGGCCATGCGATCAGGCCTCCGCCCGTTCGTCGCGCAACCGGACGAGCAGACGGTTCACGGCGGGGACCGTGCCGATGAACCTCCCCGGATCGGGGATGACCACACCGGAGAGCCTTGACGCAGGGCGATCGCCCCGCATCACCTGGTAGGTGAGGATATTGACGCCTTTCTCCGCCTGGACATGCCAGCCTGTCCGCAAGACCTGGCGCTGAATCGCCTTGGCGATGTCAGCATGGCCCGGTGCACGTGGCGCTGCAGAGCCACCGTGCTCGGGGAGCTGCTTTGCGAACTCGCGGAAAATGCGCGGCGAGACGAGCAGCATGCCCTCATCCACGAAGTGCACGAGGGCACCCGCCCGATTTGCCGGAAGCGTCCCGTCGCCGAATCCCTGTTTCAGCCAGGCCATGAAGCGCCGGGCGTAATCGGGCACAGGCGCCAGTGCGAGGCCGGAGGGTTTGGGCATCTCCGCTGAATCGTCGGTTGGTTCCTCGACATCCTCGAGGAATTCCGTTTCCGTACCCGCAAGCGGCATGTCGATTGCAAGGGCGGTTTCCGCAGCGGACCCACCCACCGTAGTCATAATCGGAGCCGCACTTGGTGGAACTGGCGGCTCGGATTGATCGGCCGGCACCAAATCGACGCAACCCGAAGCCCTGGCCGCGCGCAGCAACAGCTCGGCGATCGCCCCGGACCGCGCGGACTCCTCACCCGCCAGAAAACCCGCCAACTCGCGCATGAGCGCCGCGTCCTTGGACAGCCACTCCTGAACCACTCGCGGCAGAAACTCGCCAAGTAATTGCGTCGAACGCGCTTCGGCCGCGTCCGCCACATTCCTGCCAAAGTTGTGAACCAAGGCGGCGAGGAACACCGCGTACGTCCACCGATGTGCGTGGGCTCCGATCACTTCCGGTGCCGCGCCGCGCGGCAGTATCTGGCCGCGCCGGTAATCCAGCGCACGGCTGCCCAGTTCGAGCCCGCGGACGAAGAGACCGCCCGGGTGGGCGTGGCGCTGCGGCTCCGGTGCTGGCCGCAGCTGCGCAAACTGCGCATAGCGCTCGACGACCGGATGCACGGCGCGCTCGAACACTTCCCTTGGAAATCCCAGCTTGACGCGCAGGAGGTCGATCAGGGTCGCGCTGCGCGTTCGCTCGACGAGCGCAGGTAGTTCAATTAGAGGCCAATCGGATTCCGTACGAGGCGCGCTTTCGCGAACCGATTGGACCCGGCGTGTCGTCACGGTGTTGATCGTCATCGATCGAATATTGCCGGCCCCGTTCAGCGCCTCCGGCGGAATCGTGGCCTCAACGAAGCTCCGAAAACCGCTTGACACGCGCCACGTTCCTGGTCGCACGTATGCGCGCCCCTGTGACAGCGAGTGTTCGCGCTCGAAGTGCTGTCAGTTCGCAAGCGGAATCGTGGCCTCGACGAGGCTCCGATTCGAGCGAACGAAGGCGTTCTCCGTGATTACGATGCACCTCGACTTCTCGCGCGCCGGAAACGCTTCGCGCGAAAACAGGAACGGGAGACCAGCGTGCATAGACAAGACAGGCGAACGAACTCGATGCGATTGAGTGTCGCGCTTGCGCTGTGCGTCACGCTTCCGGCGCACGCCTGCTGGGAAGACGCGGCGAGCCGCTATCAGGTGAGCAGCGCCCTGCTCTACGCAATCGCGCGCACCGAATCGGGCCTGAACCCGCAGGCCCTCGGCCGCAATACCAACGGCTCGCGCGACATTGGCCTCATGCAGATCAATTCCGCCTGGCTGCCGACGCTCGCCTCGCACGGCATAGGCGAGCGCGACCTGTTCGAGCCCTGCACCAACATCCATGTCGGCGCGTGGATTCTTGCCGGCAACGTCGCCCGTCTCGGCTACACCTGGGAAGCCGTAGGTGCGTACAACGCGGCGAGCCCGGCTTTGCGCCGCGCCTACATCGAGAAGGTGCGGCGCCACCTGCCCGCGCCCAGCGCTGCCGCGCGTGCATCGGTGCAATAGACCGGCGTGCCGCGATCACCAACGAGTTCCTGTCCCGCGCAGTCCCTTCGTCTCACTTCCACCCAACCACTGGAGATCCATTAGATGAGCAGGTTCCGCAGCACCGCAGTCCTCAGCACCACCCTCGCCGTCGTTCTGACACTCGCCGCCGGTTCCGCAGTGGCGGGCACCACCGGCACCGAGTTCCAGACGATGTACACCACGCTCCTCAACTGGGCGACCGGCTTCCTCGGAAAGTCGATCGCGATCGCCGCGTTCATCCTGGGCGCGGGCATCGGCATCGCGCGCTCCTCGCCGATCCCGGCGCTGGTTGGCGTCGTGTTCGCGTTGTTCATGGTCTACGTGCCGACCATCATCGACAGCATCATGACCGCCGTCATCTGATCGCGGTTCAGCGATGACCGACGTTTCGCTTGAGATCCCGCGGCGGTTGAACGATCCCCCGCGCATGTTCTGGTGGGATATCGACGTGGCGCTGCTCGTGCTCGCCGCGGCGCTCGCCGGAATGATCTCGGGGTTCTTCGTGAGCGGTTGTGCCGTGGGTGTGCTGCTCGCTTCGGCCTACGGCCGCGCGAAAGCAGGCAAGCACCCTGCCTTCGCGCTGCACCTCCTCTACTGGTACATGCCGGCCTCCGTCACGGCGCTCAAGCGAACGCCACCCTCGCACCTGCGGGAGCTGGTGGGATGAAGCTCGCATGGATGCGCGAAGACCTCGCGAGCGCACGCCGGGCGACGACTTTTCTCGTCGTGCTGCTCGCGGGATCGATGCTCGTGAACCTGGTCCTCGCCGTCTTCGCGGCGCGGCTTGCCGGCCACGAGCGGGTGGTGGTGGTGCCTCCCACTATCAACAAGACCTTCTGGGTCGAGTCCGACCGGGTGAGCAGCGAGTATCTCGAACAGATGGGGTACTTCCTCATGCAGTTGACGCTCAACGTGACACCGCAGAGCGTCGACCACCAATCGAAGGTGTTGATGCAGTACGCAGCCCCGGGCTCGTACGGGGAGCTGCGCACGGCGCTGCTTGCCGCCGCGGAGCGGTTAAAGCGTGACGGCGCATCGACGGTATTCAGCCCGCAGGACCTGTCCGTCGACGAGCGCAATCTCAGGGTGGGCGTGCGCGGGCAGCTCACTACGTTCATCAGCGACCGGCGCGTGTCGGAAGTCGCGAAGGGTTACGCCATCGAACTCCAGTACGCCAGTGGCCGCGTGTATCTCAAGGCATTCCGTGAAACCAATCCCAATGACCCCCTTGAAAGCCAGCCTCGTCCTTCTCCCGCTACTGCTCCCGCTCAGTAACCCGGCCGCCGCGCTCCAGATTCTGGACGCGAAGGACGGGGAAACCGTGCTCGGGAAGATCTCGCAGAAGGAAGTGACGCGCATCAATTTCGAGCGCAGCCGCATCCGCAAGGTCACCGGCAACGCCGGCGAGTTCGTGCTGGAGAAGGACGAGGAGAAAGGACACATCTTCATTCGCCCGGCCTCGCCGGACAGCACGAAGCCCATCAATCTGTTCGTCTCCTCCGATCGGAGCACGGTCGCCCTCCTCCTTCAGCCCGTCGACACGCCGAGCGACACCATCGTGATCCGCGAGGGCCGCGATCCGCTCACCGCGTCCCGCGCGGAGAAAAGCGGGCTGCACGTACGCACGCTGAAGAACCTGCTGCTCGCGATGGCGAGCGACGCGCTCCCCGAGGACACGGAGGTGCGCGAACCCGGCCGGCAGCTCGCCCTCTGGCCGGGCGTGCGCCTGACGCTGCAGCGGGAATGGCTCGGCACAGGCCTGGTCGGCGAGAAGTACCAGCTCGCCAACATCGGGACGAAGGACGTGAACCTCGTCGAGCGCGATCTCTACAAGCCCGGTGTCATGGCGGTGAGCCTGGAGCACGCGAGCCTGCGCCCGGGCGAGGCGACCAACCTTTTCGTCATTCGGGAGCGGCGCGCCAATGACTGACAACGCACCGGTATCTGCGGCTGCGGTCAAGCGCCGCCAGTACCTGCTGCTCGCCGGGATCGCCGGCCTGATCCTCGGTGCCGCGCTCATCTCCGTGTCGCTGACGGGCACGCGGGATTCGAACGAGCGCCCCGCGAGGCCGAAGTCGACCAACATCCTCGCACCCGGTGGCCAGGTCGATCCCAGGGATGCGTGGCGCGGCCAGGCCGATGCGCAGCTGAAGAGCATTGACCAGCGCTCTCGCGAACTGTCCCAGCGGAACAGCGAGCTGGAGGGACAGAACAAGGAGATGCTGGAGCGACTGAAGAAGCTCGAAGCGAGCGGGCTCACGGCGCTCCCTCCACCACCCGTGAGCGCACCGGCGACGCGCCCCAACTTCGGACCCGATCGTCCGGGCGCGGAGCCAGCCAGCGGTGGTCCTCAGCGCCTGCCACCGCCTCCCCCAACCACGACGCGCGCCGGATCGGTGCCGCCATTCGCTTCACCGGCGGCGCCCGCGCTCGGAGGCATTCCTCAGACCGCAGGCATGGGCATCCTCACGGTGACGATCTCCGACGGTACCGCCGCGAAAGGTGCGAAGACACCAGCGGAGGCCTCCAAGGGACCCAACGCTTCGCCGCGCGATTCCCGCCGCTACATCCCGAGCGGCGCATTCACCCGGGCAATCCTGCTGGGAGGACTGGATGCTCCCACAGGCGGCCAAGCACAGCGCAATCCCCAGCCCGTGCTGCTGCGCCTGGTGGACAACGCCGTCCTGCCGAATCAGTTCCGCTCGAAGGTGAAGGAATGCTTCGTGGTCGGTGCGGGCTACGGCGACGTGAGTTCGGAGCGTGCCTACATCCGCACCGAGTCCCTGTCCTGCGTCACACGCGACGGCACTGCGATTGACGTGCCGGTCAAGGGCTACGTTGCAGGCGAAGACGGCAAGGCCGGCATGCGCGGCAGGTTGGTGTCCAAACAGGGCCAGTTGCTTGCGAATGCGTTGCTCGCCGGCGTGGCAAGCGGCATCGGTCACGCGTTCCAGCAGAGCTCTTCCACGATGTCGATCTCGCCCTTGGGCGCGACCACAACCGTGGACCCGGGCAAGCAGTTCGAAGCCGGGTTCGGCACCGGTGTCGGCCGCGCGCTCGACCGTCTCGCCCAGTACTACATCAGCCTCGCGGAGAAAGTCTTCCCGGTCATCGAAATCGATGCGGGCCGCACGGTCGATGTGGTGATCACACAGGGCATGTCGTTGCAGGGCTCACTCGACGCCGGAGCCCAGGATCGCGAGGAATTCCCGCAGCTCACCGAACGCACACAACAGTTGAGGAGAACCACCGATGAGGATCAGTAAGTTTCGCAACGCGCTTTGCCTTGGCCTGCTCGGAGCGGCCTTCGCCCTTCCGTGCGCCGCGCAGGAACGCACACCGGCGCCCCGCGCGCTTGCCGAACGGTTGCAGAGCCTGTATCCGACTACGCGCTTCGGCGAGGTCAACACGACACCATGGCCGGGCGTCTTCGAGGTGGTCATGGGCGCGAACCTCGCCTACGTCGACGAGACCGGCCAGTACTTCCTGTTCGGGCACTTCTACGACATGAAGGCGCAGCGCGATCTCACCGCGGAACGCAAGGATTCGCTCGCGCGCATCGACTTCGCCTCCCTGCCGCTCGCGGACGCGCTCAAGGAAGTGCGCGGCTCAGGCAGCCGCACGCTCGCGATCTTCAGCGATCCCGACTGCCCGTATTGCCGCCGGCTGGAAGCGGAAATGAAGGGTCTCACGAATGTCACGATCTACACCTTCCTGATGCCAATCGCATCGCTGCACCCCGATGCGCGCGCGAAAGCGATCTCCGTCTGGTGCTCCCGCGACCGCATCGCCGCCTGGCATGCGCTCATGTGGCGCGACGAGAAAGTTTCGGCGAAGGATTGCCCGCACCCCGTGGATCGCAACGTCGCGCTCGGCGATCGTCTCGGCGTGACCGGCACGCCGACGCTCGTGGCAGCCGACGGCCGTGTCCTGCCCGGCGCCGCCAGCAGTGCGCAGATCGAGGCTTGGCTCGCGCGATCCACCGCGAGCGCGGAAGGCCCCGTCACCGCGAAGGGCGCGGTGCGATGAGTTGCGGTGTGACGACCCGGACGCCTGTCGCTGCGCCGCTCATGCTCGTCCTGGCGCTCTCGGGCTGCGCGTCCACCCTCTCCGGCGTCGGGGGCACGGACGGCTACGCCTGTAAGGCGCCCGAGGGCGCAATGTGCACGTCGGTCTCGGGCGTCTATGCCAATACCAAGCAAGCGCCGCCGAAGGCCGCGAAACCCGCGGACAAAGCACCACCGGCGACCACCTACGGCGCGACTTCCATCGCGCCCAGCGCTCCGTCGAACTTGGCGAGCAGCGCGATCCGCTCCAATCCTCGCGTACTGCGGCTTTGGATCGCGCCATGGGAAGACGCCGACGGAGATTTGCACGAGGAATCCCTCGTCCACATGGTTGTCGACACCGGCCGCTGGCTGATTGAGCACGTCCGGCCGGCACCGCGCTCCCGCCTCGAAGGCGTGGCACCGCCGGTCGCACCGGCCCCAGAACCGCCGTCCGCGAAGACGCCCGGCGATGCGCCGCAGACCCCGACACGCTTTCCGGTGTCGCCCGGCAGTCTGGCGCCGAATTCCGACACGATGACGCCGGAGCGCTGACCTGTGCTTCGCACCTTGATCGCCGACCTCGAGTCCGCACTGACCGGCGCAAAGCCCGCTGACCTGCTTCCGGGACATCGCAATCCCTGGGCCGTCGACGCCGACGAGGTCGCGGCGTTCTCGCAGTGGCTGCCGTATCGCGCCTATCTCGAAGACCGCCAGGTGTTCGTCAACCGCGACTCCCTCGGGTTCTGCCTGGAAGTGCGGCCCCAGTCCGGCGCTGACGAGGAGATGGCGCGCGTGCTGACCGCGCTCTATGCCGCCTCGTCCCCCGGCGCCGGCATCCAGTTTCACCTGTTCGCGAGCCCGTCGATCCGCGGGCCGCTCGCGCGCTACGCAAACCTGCGGCTGCCGGACGACGAGGTACCGGAGTTCGCACTGCTCGGGCGCGCTGGCCGCCACGCCAACATCCACCGCACGATGGCTAGACGCCGCGTCGAGCACTACCTCGCCGGCAGCCGAACATCGCTTCTCCCCGCGCAGAGCTACCTCTTCCGGGACTTCCGGCTGGTGGTGAGCATCTCGATTCCCGGCAACCCGGAAGATCTCGCGCGCCTCGACGACCTGCTGCTCCTGCGCGACAGCGTGCGGGCAACCCTGCATGCAGCAGGATTCCCGTCGCGTGCGTGGACGGCAACCGATCTCGTCAACTGGGTGTCGGCCCTGCTCGATCCGCACCGCCAGTCGGGCGAGGGAATTGCCCTCACTTACGACGAAGGACGCGAGCTTCGCGACCAGGTCATCGACGCCGCCACCCGCATGGGGATTCGCCAGACCGGCATCGACCTCGCCAATCCCGCTGAAGCCCGGACCGCCGAACTGCGCCTCTTGTCAGTGCGCTCCTACCCGCCGCGGTTCGCGCTCTGGAACATGGGAAGCCTCATCGGCGACCTGTATCAGGGCACGCTGCAGTATCCCTGCCCTTTCCTCCTCACGCTCGGCGTGCACGTGCTCGATCCGGAGGCGACGCGCAACTGGGCATTCCTCAAGGCCGCGCGCGCCACGACCAACGCAACGAGCTACATGGCGCGCTTCCTTCCCGACCTGCAGGAGCGCAAGGCCGACTGGGACATCGTGCTGAAGGCCATGGACGACGGCCAACAACTGGTCGATCTTGTCCACCAGGTCGCGCTCTTCGCTCCGGCCGAGGACATCACGCGAGCCGAGCAGGCCGCGCGGTCGATCTTCCGCGCACGCGGGTTCGAGCTCACCAACGACACCATGATGATGACGCAGGCGCTGCTCGGCTCGCTGCCCATGACGCTTTCGCCGCCGTTTCACGGCGATCTCAAGCGCATGAAGCGCGTCACAACCAAGACTTCCTCGAACGCGGTGCATCTCGCGCCGCTCATCGCCGAATGGCAGGGCACGGGCACGCCGGTGCTCGTATTCGGCGGTCGCCGGGGACAGATCATGCAGCTCGACGTGTACGACAACCCGGCCGGCAACTACAACGTGGCGATCGCCGGCACTTCGGGCTCGGGCAAATCGCTGCTGCTCAACGAAATCGCCGCAGCCTACCTCGGCACCGGGGCGCGGGTCTGGATCATCGACGTTGGCCGCTCCTACGAGAAGGCTTGCCGCAACTTCGGCGGCAGCTTCATCGAGTTCACCGAGAACGCGGCCCTGTCGCTGAACCCGTTCACCTTCGTGCAGGACATCGACGAGGACATGGAACTTCTACAGCCGCTGCTCGCGCAGATGGTCTCTCCGCGCGAACCGCTCGACGGCTTCCAGTACTCCACCCTCGGCGCGGCGATCAAGAAGACCTGGAAGGCGAAGGGCAATGGCATGCGGATCTCCGACGTGCACGACCTGCTCGCCACCGGCCGGCTCGACGAGGAAAGCCGCGATGAGGACCGGCGGTTGAAGGACCTCGCAGCGATGCTCCACCCCTATACGCGCGACGGGACCTACGGCAAGTATTTCGAGTCGAACGCCACCATCGACTTCAGCTCCGACTTCATCGTGCTCGAACTGGAAGAGCTGAAGGCGAAGAAGGACCTGCAAACGGTGGTGCTGCTGATCGTCATGTACCGCATCACGCGGGAGATGTACTTCAGCCGCGACCGCAAGAAGATCGTGATCATCGACGAGGCCTGGGACCTGCTCTCTGGCGGCGCCACCGCCGAGTTCATCGAGGCGGGCTACCGCCGCGCCCGCAAGTACAAGGGCGCCTTCATGTCGGCGACGCAGGGCGTGGACGACTACTACCGCAACCCCGCCGCCAAGGCCGCGCTCGACAACTCCGACTGGATGTTCCTGCTGCGCCAGAAGACGGAATCCGTCGAGATGATGGACAAGCTCGGCCAGCTCACGATGGACGACGCGATGAAGCGTCTTTTGCAGTCGCTGCGCACCGAGCACGGCGCGTACTCCGAGATCTTCATCCACTCCCCGGTCGGCAACGGCATCGGGCGACTCATCGTCGATCCGTACAGCCTGCTGCTCTTCTCGAGCCGCGCGGAAGATTTCAACGCCATCAACGAGAAGCGTGCCAGTGGCATGGACGTGTCCCAGGCGATCGATGCTGTCTTGCGCGAACGGGGGCTCGCGTGAACGTCCGCACCATCGCCCTGCTCCTCGTCGTCAACGTGTTGCTGAGCGCCGGCGTCCTCGCGGCCTATGTGCAGTGGTTCGCTCCCGCCAGGGCGCCTGCGCTCGCCGTGCTCGACGTGGGCGAACTCTACCGGCTGAAGGAAACCCAGGTCGCCACGGTGCTCGTGAAACGCGACTCTTCGGACGAAGACCGCACCCAGGCACTCAAGCGAGCCGCCGGCTTCGGCCTGGAAGTGACCCGCCTGATCGAGTCGCTGCCGGAAGAGTGCCGCTGCCTGATTCTCGCGCGGGGCGCTGTCGTCGGGCCGGCCACCCATCTTCCCGACCTCACGCCGGAAGTGCGCCGGCGCTTGGGTCTCTAGGCCCTGCGATGCGCTACCTCTTTGTCCATCGCCCTTTCGTCGATCGATTCGATCGCGATGCCTTCGGGGAACGCCTTTCCCGCCACATTCGACGCTGGGGACTCGCTTACCTGTTGTTGCTGATCGCGGCAACGCTGTTCCATGTGAACTTCGGCTTCGGCCTCAATGCCTCGCCCAGCCTGCCGGATCGCTTGTTCATCATCCACAAGGGCGAACTGCCGCAGCGCGGCAATTACGTCGCCTTCCGCTGGCAAGGCGGCGGCCCGTACCCGGCCGGCGTCACCTTCGTGAAGATCGTCGCCGGCATGGCCGGAGATACCGTCACCCGCGCGGACCGGGATTTCTACGTGAACGGCGTGCATGTCGGTGAGGCCAAGACGCTGAGCCGCATGGGCCAGCGGCTCGAACCCGGTCCCGTCGGCGTGTTGCCGCCGGGGCGCTACTACGTCCGTGCGCCGCACCCGGACAGCCTCGATTCGCGCTACCGCCTCACGGGCTGGGTTAGTGATGACCAGATCATCGGACGGGCCTATGCGCTCTTCTGAGATTCACCCAAAGATCCACCGCTGCGCTCGCCGGACGCTCGCGACGACCGCGCTGTTGTGGTCGCTCTGCACGACCGCCCAGGACCTCGGGGTAATCGGTCCCGTGTACCCAATCGCGGAGCCCAATCTTCTTGACTTGATCCTCACGAAGCTGCGCGAAGCGGAGGCGAGCGGCGCGCTCGCACGTATGCAGCGTGAGACGCAAGCGAGGGTGAAACGCCGGATCGAAAATCCCACGCCCGTTGCAACGATCACAAAAACCACCAAAGCGCGCAGCTTCTACTACGACCCCAGCATCGTCGTGCCCTACGCGATCACGGATGCCGATGGCAAGGTGATCGTCGCGCCGGGAACGAAGGTCAACCCGCTCGACACGGTGTCGCTGTCGAAGCAACTGCTTTTCATCGACGCGCGCGATCCCGCGCAGGTCGGGCGCGCCAAGCAGTTCCTCGACGAGCGCGGCGGACGACTCAAGGTGATTCTGACCGGCGGCTCGTACCTCGATCTGATGCGCCGCTGGAAGCAACCGGTGTTCTTCGACCAGGAAGGCAGCCTCACGGAGAAGCTCGGCATCCGCCACGTGCCGGCGCTCGTTTCGCAGGAAGACAAGAGGTTGCGCATCGATGAATTCCTGTAAACGCCTCCTCGCCGCCCTCGCCTTCGCTGCAAGCCTCTGGAGCGCCGCGCCGGCGTCGGCCGGTCCCACCTGTCACGGCCGCTTCATGAACCCGATCACCGACATCTGCTGGAGCTGCGTGTTCCCGCTCACGATCGGATCGGCATCGCTCGTCTCCGACGGCCAGGACGACACTGGCAATCCATCGAATCCGATCTGCTACTGCAGCAACCCACCACGCATCGGCGTGTCGATCGGCTTCTGGGAGCCGGTGCGCCTCGTCGACGTCACCCGCACGCCCTTCTGCATGGTGGGGCTTGGCGGCATAGCCATCGATCCTGGCGTCGATGTGCCGCGTGGCGCACAGGTGGGCCACGACAGCCAGACGCGCAACAGCTTCTACCAGGTGCACTGGTACGCCAACCCGATTCTCTACTGGCTTGAAGTGCTGCTCGACTTCCCCTGCCTGGAGAAGGGCTCGCTCGATCTCGTCTATCTCACCGAGGTCGATCCGCTGTGGGCGGACGACGAACTGACTGCGATCCTCAACCCGGAAGCCGTGCTCTTCGCCAACGCGCCGGCCAAGGCGGCCTGCGCCGCCGATTGCGTCGCCTCCTCCGCCGGGCTGGGCATCCCGAGCCTTTTCTGGTGCGCGGGATGCCAGGGCTCCATCTACCCGATGACCGGACACGTCGCCGCTCACATCGGCGGCGTGCAGGCCTCGGCCCTGCTCACCCAGCGCATGACCGCCAAGATGCACCGGCAGCTCGTTACCTTCGATGGTGCGGGAGCGGCCGGAATGTGCGGCTACTACATGCAGCCGATCATGGACAAGACCCACTACAAGCTGCAGATGGTCTACCCCATTCCCAACACCCAGAAGGATGCCGGCCAGTGCTGCCAGCCCTACGGGCGCACGACAATGATCTGGGGTGCCGGCAAGGAGTTCCCTGTGTCGGGTGAGGACTTCTCGTACCAGATCTTCCGCAAGAGGAACTGCTGTGCCAGCGCGTATTGACCGCATCGCGGGCTTCGCGCTCGCCTGCATTGCGTCCTGTGCCGTCCTGGCCCAGGCGCCTCAGTCGCCAATGAGGTGGCCGACCAGCGAGGACATCGACCGCGCACTAACGACGCACCCCTTTCCCGGCGCCGATCGGATCGGATCGCAGCCGATTCCGCTGCCGCCGCGCGTGATTCCGAAGGGCGATGCCATCGACATTGAAGCGATTGCAAGGAGCAAGGTGCAACTCTCGAACGCCGGTTCCTCCGCTTCACCTGCAGTCCCATTGCGCATCTTCATCACGCTGGACATGCCGCGCGCGAGCTTGCAGCTCCTCACCGATCAGGCCGTCCGATCGGGCTCGGTGTTGGTGCTGCGCGGCCTCAAGGCCCAGTCGATGCGTCAGACCATCGCCGTCGTGGGTGAGCTGATCGGAGAGCGAAAGGTCGCGTGGGTCATCGATCCGGAAGCCTTCAGTCGCTTCGGCGTACGTCAGGCACCGACCTTCGTTCTCACCCTGAACGATGCGACTGCCGGCGACGCGCAAGGAAGTTGCAGTTCCGGCTGCGTAACACCTGCGGGTTTCGTCAGTGTCTCGGGCGATGTCAGCCTCGACTACGCGCTGGAAACCATCCTGCGCCGCCGCCCCGAGGCGGCACCGCGCGCAGAACCGATCCTCAAACGGCTGCGGGCATCGTGATGGGACTCCGGCTTGTTCTTACCCTCCTCGTGATGCTCGCGGCCGGAACGTCACCCGCGCAGGCGCAGTCCCTGTCGGACGCCTTCAACCAGGGCGCTGCGCTGGGCAGAAGCGGCAACGCCGCGGCACGAGGCCAGATCAGCGGCAGCACCGCGCAGTCGATCGTGCCCAATTACACGACCACGCCGCCGGAGGCCTCCTACTTCGGCAGTCCCGGTCTGGGCACGCAGTCTGCGGCCCGAGTCGGCGCCTGTGCCGGCGGCCCCGGTGCGGCCGGCGGGTTTGCCGATCAGGGCTGCAACGCGGTCGATTTCTCGCAGACGAATCCCTCGCGGCGTCCGAACTACAGCATCACCGCGACCGACCCGCTGCTCACGCGCGCCAGGACCATCACCGCCGACCCGCAGGCGATCGCCGGGAATCTCGCCGGCACC
This sequence comes from uncultured Bordetella sp., assembly GCA_964564865.1. Classification (GTDB taxonomy): domain Bacteria; phylum Pseudomonadota; class Gammaproteobacteria; order Burkholderiales; family SG8-39; genus RBG-16-66-20. Next base: position 85,059 of record CAZMDA010000004.1, read on the forward strand.
TACAGCGGCTGCACCGTCCAGACCGTCACAAGCCCGGACGTCTTCGAGACGCTGACCTGCCACCAGTACCGCACCATCGAGAACACCACCTGCGACAAGGTCCTGATCGTCACGCCCATCCAGACGCCAGGATGCTCGCCAGGACAATTCCTGACCCGCGTGACCGCGGACCCCTGCCCGGCCTGCATCGACTACCTCGCCTACGACTTCACCTGCGGGACGAACAACTACCTGATGCATGTCTTCACGATCGCCAAGGCCACTGGCGGCGTGTACATGGACCTCGGTTCGCAGTACGTGCCCGGCACCCTCAACACCGAGATCGGCATGACCCCGGGGCCGTCACAGATCGACGGCTTCTTCTGCTACCAGACCTACTACAGCCAGTCCTGCTCGGGCGCGAACTGTTCGATCGGTGCGTGGTTCTACAACCCCTGCCAGGGCACGAGCTACTACGGCGTGAGCACCTTCGCCATGCCGACCACCGTGAGCTTTACCGACACCTGGGACAACCAGTGCGCGGCGCTGGAGGCGCGCTCGCAATGACACCGCGCATCCTTGCCGCATGGTGCCTCGCCTTGCTCTCGGCAACGTCGCTCGTGCATGCCGCCGACTGCCAGAAGAATTCGGAGATCTGCGTCGAAGGCCCGGAAACCCGCAATATCGGCGGCTATCCCGTGTACCGGGACTGCTGGCGCTATCGGGCGCAGTACAGCTGTGTCTCCCAGACGCTCACCGATGACTGCCAGCCGCTGCGCGATCGCGGTTGCAGCCAGGTAGGGTCCAGTTGCGTTGACACGAACCCGCAGGGCGCTTGCATGCTCTACGAGCAGACCTGGCAATGCCGGGTGTCGAGCGGATCGACTTCGACCATCACGAACTGCGGCGGGCAGCAGTTCTGCATCGACGGCCGCTGCTTCGACACGGGGAGCACTCCGGATCCCGACTTCGCGCGGGTGGTCACGGCAATGGAAGTTCAGCGCGAGGCAGGCAAGTACGTCGACCCGAACACGCTGGTGGTGTTCAACGGCTACGACAATCGCTGCCGCAAGAAGCTCTTCGGCCTCGTCAATTGCTGCAAGGGCGCGGGAACGAGCAGCTCGCTCTTTTCCAACCTGAACCTGATCCTCGGCGCAGGAGGACAAGTGTGGGGAGCGGTCGGCTCGTCCTACACCTACGACGCCCTTTTCACCTCCGACGCGCCGGACATGGTAATCGCCGGCTTCGAAGCCCTGTTCGGCGCTGGCGGCGGCTCCTCCGCGCTCGCCGGATTGCTCGCCGGCGACCTGTCGGTCGCGTCCTTCGTCGAGGCACTGGTACCCGGCCCCTGGACCATCGCGATACTGGCGATTCAGCTCTCCGGGATTCTCGATTGCGAACAGGCCGAGCAGATCCTCGCGATGAAGCGCGACAACCGGCTTTGTCACGGCGTCGGCAGCTACTGCTCGTCGCGCCTGCCGATCATCCGGGTCTGCATCGAGACGACCGAATCCTACTGCTGCTTCAACTCGCGCCTTGCCCGCATTCTCAACGAACAGGGACGCGCCCAGCTCGGCCGGGGTTGGGGCGGGGCGCAGAACCCCGACTGCGGCGGCTTCACCGTCGCCCAACTGCAGGCGCTCGATTTTTCACGGATGAACCTCTCGGAGTTCTACGCCGAGATCGCGCCGACGCTACCCGACGTAGGCGCGATGCGCTCGCGCGCTCAGCAGAAGGTCAACAGCTACTTCGGCCCATGAACCGCTCGACACCCGTTCTCGCAGGCGCGCTTGCTTGCCTGGCGCTCGCCCAAGGCGTATCCGCTCAGCCCCTCGCCCGCATTGAGGTCACCGAGATCAAACCGCTGCTGCTGCGGGCGATCGATCAGGGCTCGGCCCACGGCGTCCTGGTCGGCGAATCAGCCGCCTACGTCCGCCAGAAGTTCGACGCCAGCGCCCCGATCGAGATCGACGTGCAGGCGCTCCATGTACTGCCCCAGCCGGGTTGCAGCCGGCTGGAGGTCAGGACACGCCAGAAGGACGTGCTGGAAAAGTCGCAGCGCGGCGACAATGAGCTCGTCTACCAGGTGAGCTACTGCCGGAACGGTCGCTTTCCGGACAGGCGGTGATTGACATGCGAGCGCTCCTTGCCATTGCCGCGCTGTCGCTTGCCGCCCTGCCGGGGATCAGCCTGTCCGCGGAAGACGGTCCCCCATTAAGCAATACTTTCGGCGCAGAAGCCCAACCGGAACCCATCGCGACCTACTGGCTGCGCAACCGGGAAGGCTGGTTCTGGTACCGCGACCCACCCCAACCAGCGACACCGCCCAGGAGTTCGCCGCCTCCTCCCAGCCGCCCTCCGGAGCTGACCGCCTTCGAGGCAATGCAGAAGAAGCTCGAAGACCTGAAACGCGTCGCGGTGATGAACCCGACCGATTCGAATCTGCTCGCGTACATGCGCTACCAGCGGTTCGTCATGGACAAGTCCGAGGTGTTCTCCGAGCGCTGGCAGCGCCTCGTCTGGACGGTGCCCGAGCTCGACTACGGCCTGACGGGGCGTCCGACCAACGCCATGGCGATCGGCGCCTTCGACGAGCAGCAGCAGGCCCGGCAGGCACAGGTCGTGCGGGGCCTTGCCTCGACGCACGGGCTGCTTTTCATTTTCCGGAGCGACTGCCCGTACTGCCACCGTTTCGCGCCGATCCTCAAGCGCTTCGAGCAGGAATTCGGCATGACCGTATTCCCGGTGAGTCTCGACGGCGGCGGCCTGCCGGAGTACCCGAATCCGCAGCTCGACAACGGTATCGCCGCGCGGCTCAACGCATCGGTGGTGCCGGCGCTCTACCTGACCGCGCCTTCAAAACGCGAGATCCGCCCCGTCGGCTTTGGCGTGATGGCGGTGACTGAACTGCTGGAACGCATCGCCACGCTCGCGCAAGGTTCGCGAGAAGGCGCGCTCTAGCGACTCAAAGGATCCATCTATGATGACTCGACCGAAGAAGCCGCTGGCGCTCCTCCTCGCGATCTCGCTCGCGTCGACGCCCATTGCGAGCCAGCCCGCCGACCTTAACGCCGAGATGCAGGCTATGTTTAACGACCTGGGCGCGCTGGGCAACGTCACCTCGCCCGGCGCCTTCCGCGGCCAGGCGATGAATCTCTACACGGGCGGCAGCCTCATGATGCGCGCGCCGGGGAAGAACTACCCGCTCATCAACGCGCAACTGCCGAGCCTGCGCGCCGGCTGCGGCGGCATCGATCTCTTCGGCGGCGCGTTTTCCTTCATCAACAAGCAGCAGTTCGTCGCCCTCCTGCAGAACATCGGCTCCAACGCCGTGGGCTATGCGTTCAAGCTCGCGTTGCAGTCGATTTCCCCGGACATCGACAAGCTGCTCACCGAGCTGCAGGACCAGATCAACAAGATCAACGCGATGAACATCAATTCCTGCGAGGCCGCGCAGGCGCTCGTGAATGGCGTCGTCGGTGAGTTCGACAACTCGGTGCAAAGCGGCTGCGCGAACATTGCGCAGTACCTCGGCAGCGTCACCGACCGCGCGGACGCGCGCTTCACCTGCGCCACCAACGCCCCGGCGGTGGTGAAGAACGCCGCCAATTCGAGCGACCCGAACGTCCGTAACGCCACTTTCGTCAAGGGCAACGTCATCTGGTTGGCACTCAACCAGGTCGGCGGCACGATCAGCCAGCAGGAGAAGGAGCTGATCATGAGCGTGATCGGTACCGTGATCCTCTACCCGCCGGCGGATGACGGGAGCGGCGCCATGCCGCGCTACCTCGAGCCCAGCATCGTCGGACTGCGCGACCTGCTCTTGGGCCGCGGCGCCTCCGCCACCGAAGGAAACGTCGACATTGAGGTCTACATCTGCGATGAAGCGCCCGAATGTCTCAATCCGACGCGCACCACGGTGTCGGCGAAGCCCTACACCCGCATGGTGTCCGAGCGGCTGCGCCGCATGTCGGACAACATCGCGACCCGCACGCCACAGAGCGCGGCCGACATCGGCTTCATCAACAACACGACGGAGCCGGTCTACAAGATGCTGGCGGTGGCCAACGCGGTGCCCGGCTCCAGCACCGCCGAAACGCTGATCGAAACCTACAAGGACGTGATCGCGCTCGACTACGCGGAGACCTTCCTCAATCGCGCCATCCGGCAGGCGCTCTCCGCCCTGTCCCAGGCGCTGAAGCGCACGGCCATCGAACAGCAGTACGTCGATGCCCTGCGCACCAGCGCGCAGGAAGCCCAGCGGCAGATCCTCACGGAGAAGCAGACCGCCTACGCCAAGGTTCGCTCGGTGTCATCGATGACTCAGGACCTGCAGAACCTCGAACGCCAGCTCTGGAGCTCGATGCCGCCGGCGGTGAAAGCGATGCTCGACTTCAGCGCAAATTCCGGGGCTCGCGGCTCGTAGAGCCGATCGCCGGCGTCCGCACGCGGCCGGCGATCCCCACCCATTCCAATATCGACGTTCAGCATTCATGTTCGAAATCTACGCTTACGGCAACGTCGATACCCTGACCGGGGTGTTCAACGCCATTGCCGCCATCATGGGCGGCGACGACTATTTCGGCCTGATCAAGACGGTCGCGATCACCGGGGTCCTGGTTGCGGCCGTGGCGGGCCTTTTCACGCCGGGACGCTTCCACGGCTGGGGCTGGTTGATGGGGTTCATGTTCCTCTACTACGCGCTCTTCGTCCCCAAGAGCGATGTCGTCATCGTCGACAAGCTGGGAAGCCAGACGCCGGTGGTGGTCGGCAACGTGCCGATCGGCGTCGCCTTCTTCGGGCATTACACGAGCAAGGTGGGCGACGTGATGACGCGGTTCTTCGAGACCGCGTTCCAGGTGATCCCGACCAGCAACGCGCAGTTGCCAGCGGAGCTGGCCTACCAGAAGAACGGCGTGATGTTCGGCAACCGCCTGATCCAGGCCTCGCGGTCGCTGAACATCGCCGATCCCCAGCTGCGCACCGATCTGATCGCATTCATCTACAACTGCACGACCTACGACCTGCAGGATGGCACCATCGATCCGGCGACGTTCTCCCAGAGCACCGACATCTGGTCGCTGATGGGCACGCCGAACCCGGCGCGCTTTTCCACTTACGGCAACCCGGTACAGGTGGACACCTGCCCGAACGTCTACACCTATCTTGCCAACCGCCTGCCGGCCGAGGTGGCGCGCGCCCGCGCGGTGCTCGCCTTCCAGCTGAACCCGTCGCTCGACCCGGCGGTCGCGCAGAGCCTGATCGACGGCCAGGTCGAGCAGGCGTACTACAAGGCGAGGATCGCCACCGCGGCGCAGAGCGCTGCGGACCTGCTGCGCCAGAACATCATGATCAACCTGGTGCAGGACACGAGCAGCATCGTCGGCCAGAAGATCAACGACCCGGCCTCGCTCATGATCGCGACCAGCCGGGCCAATGCCACGGCGTCGATCAACTCTTCCTTCCTCACCATGGGCAAGATCGCGGAGCAGGCCCTGCCTCTGGTCCGCAACGTCATCGAGGCGATCATCTACGCGGTGTTTCCATTCGTCTTTCTGCTGTTCCTGCTCGCCCAGGGCCGCGGACTCGGCCTCGCCATCAAGAGCTTCGTGCTGAGCCTCGTCTGGATCCAGCTCTGGCCCCCGCTTTACGCGATCCTCAATTACGTGGCCACGCTCGCGAGCGCCAAGAACCTCGAGGCCGCGGCGCGCATGGGCGCGACGGCACAGGGCCTCGCGCTGGAGACCGCATCCACCATCTACCACGGCGCGATCTCGGATCAGGCAGTTGCCGGCTACATGGTGATCTCGATCCCGATCATCGCCACCGCGATCATCAAGGGCGGCGAAGTCGCCTTCCAGGCCGTGACCGGCGTCGGCCCGATCCAGTCCGCCGTCTCCGGCGAAGCCGCGAGCACCTCGAAAGGCAACATCAGCCAGGATGTCGTCTCCGTCGACCAGCACCAGCTCGCCCCGACCAAGACCTCCGCGTTCATGTCCACGACCAGCGACGCCCAAGGCACGACAATTCAAGGAACCGGGCCGGACGCAGGTGTCTTCCGCTACCAGGCCACCCTCAGCCGGCTGGCCACGACCTTCACGTTCACCGAGCGGCAAGCGACAGCTCTCACCGACAACGCCCGCGAGACTGAGACCCACGCCCGCACCGAGCGCGAAGCCATGCAGCGCAGCCAGGCAGCCGCCCTCACCCGCGCGCTCGGCATTCAGGAAAGCTTCGAGCGATCGCAGCAGCAGTCCGGCGCGACCAATATCTCGGATGGCGGCTCGACTTCGACCCAGCTCCAGACGCTGAACTCCGTGGCGCGCGAAGTGAATCGGCGCCTCGGACTCGGCGAAGACTCGACCGTCGGCAAGAGCGTGGCCGCGGCGGCATCGGTCGGGGCTATGGTGCCCTTCACGAAAATCGGCGGTCAAGCAAGGGTTGAGGGGCAAAGCGTCGATCAGCAACGACTGCAGAGCGCCTACGACTACGCGCGCAAGGCCACGGAAACCTCGCAACTCACAGACGCAGCATCCTTGGTCAAGGAGTTCCGGTCTTCCGACGCCTACCAGTGGGCACGCGGCAACCGAGTCGCATCCACGTCGGGCTTCGACTCGTCGTACCGCGAGGCGATCGATCGCCAGTCCTCCAGCGAAAGCGCCTACGCACGTGCCCGCGAGCTTGCTCGAACCGCGCAGTTCATGCGCGAGTGGAGCAGCGGCGCGCAGACCGATTTCACCAACTACGCAGCACGCCGGCTCGCTGAACGAGGCCTCCTTCGCGAGGAAGACCCGATCAAACTGCAGCGTGCCGTCACCGAGATCGCCTACGCGTATGCGCGCGGTGGCAACATCGGAAACGAGTTCGTGCCCGCGAACGATCCGTTATTGCCCAGCCGGCCTCTGCTCGACCTCCTCGGCTGGTCGTCGCAGACGTTGCGCGGCGCCTACGAGGAGAATGCCGGGCGCGCCGGCGAGGCGACCGTGCAGGGTCAGGCCGTGGCGAACGACAGCGCGGTTCGCGCCCGCCACACTCGGCAAGGCGTCGACCCGAGCCAGCGAATGGGCGACGATCTGTCACCGCGCATCGCTTCGACTGAGCGTCAGGTCAGCAAGAGCCTCGACAGCCGCCGGCGCGAGGTATCACAGACGTCCGGCACCCTCAGCGAGGATTACAACGCCACAGTGAAGGCCGGCAAGATCAGTCCGCATCACGGCGGGAACCGAGCCGTGTGGGACACCGTGGGCGCCCAAACCGACAATCGGGCGAACCTGGGCACTCCGCCCGAGCGGCCCACCATCGGTGAATGGCATTTGAACAAGGACGGCGTGCCTGTCGCCGGCCCGAAGCCGGAAACGGCGCGACCGGGTGAGACGCCGCGCCAGTCCTCCAAGAATCAAGCCGCGGGGCAGTCTACCGACGGGAAGGGTAACACCGGGAATCGATAGACGATTCGCGCTTCAGTCGTCGACAGCTGCGCCGATCTCCAAGCTGCCACGACCGTTGCTCGTCAGATATCCGGGTGCCTGGTAACGATATCGGCTGGCAGAGCTGCTGGTCACCATGGGATCGTTGCGTAGCCAACCTTCAAAGTCAGGGTCGGTAGATCGCTCGTCTCCACTCGCGGCAGGAGCCCGCTCTACGCCGACAGCGAACGCGGCGTGCAGTTGTGCGCCAAGGCTCGCGAAGAACGCAGCCAATGAGGCACGGAGGGATCTTTTGTTCTGGTTCATTCGGCTTCGAATTCTGTAAAGGATATCGCGCCAACTACATACTAAGCCGACGCATGCATGCGCGTCTATGACGCCGTACCCTCCCGATGGGCGTAAGTGCCCTGAAATCTACCATCCACCATTGCCGCACCCGGTCACCAATAGAACCTCATGCAACAATTCCGGCCTTCAAGGTAGGCGGAACGTTGCGGTTTCGCCAAAGCGAAATCGATCAGTGGATCAATGATCAGACTCAAGCAGGGGCAAAGAAGGGGGGTGAGGGCAAATGTGAGCAGCAGCCGCAAGACGGGCTATCGGGATTCGCAAGAGGTTGCCCTATGCCATGTCTTCTATGTGTTCAGCCGATCCGCCAGCGTCCCCGACGCTCATGAGGTAGCCTTGGACCTCGCCGGGGGCAAGCGGTTTGCTGAAGAGATAGCCCTGCAACTCGTCGCACTTCAGCAGTCGCAGCAACCTGGCCTGTTCCTCGGACTCCACGCCTTCCGCAATCACCTTCAGGTCGAGCGCGTGGGCCAGGGAGATGATCGTGGACACGATCGTCATGCTGTGGGGGTTGCGCGTCATGGTGTCGACGAAGGTGCGGTCGATCTTCAGGGCGTTCACCGGCAGCTTCGCCAGATAGGCAAGGGACGAATATCCGGTCCCGAAGTCGTCCACCGCCACGTTGACGCCCATGTCGCGGACCGCCTGGAGCTTGCGTACGTTCTCCTCTATGCCCTCCATGACCATGCTTTCCGTCAGTTCGAGATCGAGGTGGGTCGCGGCGATGCCCAGACCGTCGATGGAGCGCTTCACGGTATCGACGAAGTCGCGCTGCCTCAACTGGATCGCGGATACGTTGACGGCGATACGGAGCGGGCCGC
>CAZMDA010000005.1:0-6583 GCA_964564865.1 uncultured Bordetella sp.
CTGCTCGTCGGCCTGCGCTACACCCGCGCCAAGCGCCGCAACCACTTCATCAGCTTCATCTCCCTGATCTCGATGGCGGGCATCGCCCTCGGGGTCGCGGCGCTGATCGTGGTGCTCTCCGTCATGAACGGCTTCCAGAAGGAGGTGCGCGCCCGCATCCTCGGGGTCGCCTCGCACGTGCAGGTCTCCGGGCCGGGCGGCAGGCTCGCCGACTGGGCCGGCGTCGCGGCGGCGTCGCTGAAGGACCGGCGGGTGCAGGCGGCGGCGCCGTTCGTCAACGCGCAGGGGCTCCTGTCCAGCGGCGACGCGGTGCGCGGCGCGATCGTGCGCGGCGTGCTGCCGGATGCCGAGGACAAGGTGGCCGACATCGGCCGCCACATGCGCTCGGGGAAGCTGGCGGCGCTCCAGCCCGGGGAGTTCGGCATCGTGCTCGGGGTGGACATGGCGCGCAGCCTGCGCGCGCTCACCGGCGACAAGGTGGTGCTGATCGCGCCGCAGGGCCAGGTGACGCCGGCGGGCCTGATCCCGCGCCTGAAGCAGTTCACCGTGGTGGGCGTGTTCGAGGTCGGCATGCACGAGTACGACGCCGGCCTCGCGCTGGTGCACCTGGAGGACGCGCAGAAGCTGTACCAGATGGGGGAGTCGGTCTCCGGGGTGCGCCTGAAGCTCGCGGACCTGTTCGAGGCGCGCGCGGTGGCCGCGGACCTGCGCGCGGGCCTGGGGCCGGATGCCTTCGCCACCGACTGGACGCGCAGCCACGCCAACTACTTCCGCGCCGTGGAGATCGAGAAGCGCATGATGTCCATCATCCTGACGCTGATCGTGGCGGTGGCGGCGTTCAACATCGTCTCCACGCTGGTGATGCTGGTCACCGACAAGCAGTCCGACATCGCGATCCTGAGGACGCTGGGGGCCTCGCCCGGTTCCATCGTGCAGATCTTCATGGTGCAGGGCGCGCTGATCGGCGTCATCGGCATGGTCGCGGGGGTCGCCGGGGGCGTGCTGCTGGGCTGGAACGTGGACGTGGTGGTGCCCTTCATCGAGAACCTGCTCGGCTTCAAGTTCCTCGCCAAGGACGTCTACTACATCTCGGACCTGCCCTCGGACGTGCAGATGGCGGACGTGACCACGGTGGCGCTGGTGTCGCTCGCGCTGTCGTTCCTCGCCACGCTGTACCCGAGCTGGCGCGCCTCGCGCATCAACCCGGCCGAGGCGCTGCGCTATGAGTGAGGCGGCCGCGCCGGTGGTGGCCTGCGCCGGCCTCGCCAAGACCTACCAGGGACCGGCGCCGGTGGAGGTGCTGGCGGGCGTGGACTTCGAGGCGCGCGCCGGCGAGCGCGTCGCGATCATGGGCAAGTCGGGCTCGGGCAAGTCCACGCTGCTGCACCTGCTGGGCGGGCTGGACGCGCCCACCGCGGGCAGGGTGTACGTCCAGGGGCGCGAGCTCTCCGCCATGGGCGAGGCCGAGCGCGGCCGCGTGCGCAACGCGACGCTGGGCTTCGTCTACCAGTTCCACCACCTGCTGCCGGAGTTCAGCGCGATCGAGAACGTGGCCATGCCGCTGCTCATCCGGCGCCTGGCGCGCGCAGAGGCGCTCGCGCGCGCGGCGAAGGTGCTGGCGGAAGTGGGCCTTGCCGCGCGCCTGGAGCACCAGCCGGGCGAGCTCTCGGGCGGGGAGCGCCAGCGCTGCGCCTTCGCGCGCGCACTGGTGACCGAGCCCGCCTGCGTGCTGGCCGACGAGCCCACCGGCAACCTGGACAGCCGCACCGCGGACGAGGTGTTCGAGGCCATGGTGCGCCTGTCGGAAGCGCGCGGCACCGCGTTCGTGATCGTGACCCACGACGCCGCGATCGCGGCGCGCGCGGGCCGGGTCATGGAGCTGCGGGAGGGGCGCCTGCATCCGGTCGGGAGTTCGGGCGCCGTTCCAGCCTGATCACTCCGGCGGCGAGCGCGTCGCGGTAGAAGGCGGCGCTGTAGAGCGACTGCGTCAGCACGAAGCCGTGGCTGCTGGAGCGCACGAACCAGCGGAACAGGAACCCGAACAGGAACACCGCCACGCCGGCCAGGAACCAGCCCGCGAGCGCGAGGCCGACCGCCAGCCCGAACACCGGCAGCAGGATGAACGGCAGCAGCATGCGGCCGGAGACGAAACGCGCCGCCGCCTTGCGGTCCACCTGAAGCAGCAGCTCGCCCGAGCGGTAGCCGGCGACGAAGTCCGCGTGCGTGGGCATGTCCAAAGCGGGCGCGTCCATGCGCCTAGGCCTGCCCGTTGCGCCGGCGCCGGCGCGCGCGCCAGGCGAGGCGCACGTAGATGCGCCAGCCCAGCTGCACCGCGGCGTAGCCCAGCGCCGCCAGCGTGAGCGCCAGCGCCACCAGCCCGACCACCAGCGGCTTGCCCAGCGCCGCGGCCCAGTCCACCAGGGCGTGGAACGAGCCCACCCAGTCGGCCCAGTCCATGACGAAGGGCTCGTGCGCCGGCGGCGCGTGGTTCAGGCCGAGCAGCAGGCTGCCGTAGCCGTAGGCGATCAGGTACAGCGGCACGATGGTGAAGGGGTTGGTGTAGAAGGTGACGAGCAGCGCGACCGGCAGGTTGCGCCGGAGCGGGATCGCGAGCAGCAGGGCCGAGAGCATCTGCAGCGGCCCCGGCACCAGCCCGGAAAAGAGGCCGATCGCCACCGCCCCCGCCACCGAGTCCCGGTTCAGGTGCCACAGGTTGGGGTGGCTGAGCAGCGTGCCGAACATCGCCACCAGCCGGTTGGCGCGCACCGAATCGGCGTCGGGCAGGTGCTTGCGGAAGAGTTTCTTCATCGAGGGGGCGGCGGGTCGGCACGTCAGCACGTCAGCGAACGGTCCGCTCGCGCGTTGCATTTTAGATGACTGCCGCCCTCATGAGTTTCGCCGCCGGGGTGCTGGCGCTGCAGGTCTTGTCGGAGCTGCCGGAGGCGGCCTGGCTCTGGGCGGCTCCGGCGGCCATCGCGGCGATGCTGCGGTTTCGCCTGCTGGCGGCACCGTTGGCCGTGGTCCTGGGCTTTTGCTGGGCGCTGGGGTTCGCCCACCTCAGGCTCGCCGACCGCCTCGCCCCGGAGCTCGAAGGCGTGGACGTGGAGGCGGTCGGCGTGGTCGCCGGCCTGCCCTCGGCAGGCGAGCGCAGCCTGCGGTTTGCCTTCGACATCGAGTCCGCGTCGCGCGAGCTGCCCTCTCGCGTGCTGGTCTCCTGGTACCGGACTGCATTCGCGCAGGACCAGTCCGCCGTCCTGGCCGAGATACCGCACCCGGGCGAGCGCTGGCGCTTCACGCTGCGCCTGAAGCGCCCGCGCGGGCACTTCAACCCGCACGCCTTCGACTACGAGGCCTGGCTGCTGGAGCGCGGCATAGGCGCCACCGGCTACGTGCGCGCCGGCGGCCGGGCGGCGCCTCCGCTCCGGATGGGCTGGCGCAACAGCCCGCGGGATCGCATCGAACAGGCCCGCGAGGCTGTTCGCGATCGCTTCAAGCGCGTGCTGGGCGAGACGCCGGCCGCGGGCATCCTCGCGGCGCTCGCGGTGGGCGACCAGCGCGCCATCTCCAACGAGGAATGGCGCCTGTTCAGCGCCACCGGCGTCACGCACCTCATGAGCATCTCCGGACTGCACGTGACGATGGTCTCGGGCCTGCTCGCGTGGCTGGTGGCGTCGCTGTGGCGGCGCGTGCCCCGACTCGCCCTTGCGCTGCCGGCGCGCAAGGCGGGGGCGCTGGCGGCGATCGCGGGCGCGCTCGGCTACGCGCTGCTTTCCGGTTTCGCGGTGCCGGCGCAGCGTACCTTCTGGATGGTGGCCGTGGTGGCGCTGGCGCTGTGGTCAGGGCGCATCGCCTCGCCCGCCCGCACGCTCGCGCTGGCGCTGGCGGTGGTGCTCCTCGCCGATCCCTGGGCGGGGCTCTCGCCCGGGTTCTGGCTCTCGTTCGGCGCGGTCGCGCTCATCTTCCTGGTGGGCGTCGCCGTGCGGCGCGACGAGCACCTGGTCCTGCAGTGGGCACGCATCCAGTGGGCCATCACGGTGGGCCTCGCGCCGGCGGCGCTGTTCCTGTTCGCGCAGGTGTCGCTGGTGGGTCCGCTCGCCAATGCGGTAGCCATCCCGCTGGTGTCCGTCGTCGTCACGCCGCTCGTCCTTGCCGCCGCGGTGCTGCCCTGGGACGCGCTGCTGTCGCTCGCGGCGTGGCTGGTGCAATGGCTGTTGCAGTTCCTGGAGTGGTGCGCGTCGCAGCCGCTCGCGGTCTGGCAGCAGCCGGTGCCCCCGTGGTGGTGCCTGGCCGCGGCGACCGCGGGCACGCTCTGGCTGGTCGCGCCGCGCGGCGTGCCCTGGCGCGCCACCGGGCTCGCGCTCATGGCGCCGGCCTTCGCCTGGCCGGTCGCGGCGCCGGCCCCGGGCGAAGCCTGGGCGACGACGCTGGATGCCGGGCAGGGCCTGGCGGTGCTGGTGCGCACCGCGAACCGGGCATTGCTCTACGATGCCGGCCCGGCGTTCGGCACCGAGTCGGACAGCGGCGAGCGGATCATCCTGCCCTACCTGCGTGCCATCGGCGTTCGGCGGCTGGATGCGCTGGTGGTCACGCACAACGACATCGATCACTCGGGCGGCGCCGCCTCGGTCCTGCAGGCGCTCGAGGTGGACCGGTTCCTGTCCTCGCTGCCCGCCGGGAGCCCGCTGCTGGCGCTGGCGCCGGCCGAACGCTGCGCGGCCGGGCAGGCCTGGGATTGGGACGGCGTGCGCTTCGAGATGCTGCACCCGGCAGCGGGCGCGCAGGAACGGCGCACGAACAACCTCAGTTGCGTGCTGAAGGTGTCCGCGCGCGGCGGCGCCATGCTGCTCACCGGCGACATCGAGCGCGAGGCCGAGGCGGCGCTGCTCGAGCGCGACCCCGGCGCGCTGCGGGCTGCGGTGCTGCTGGTGCCGCACCACGGCAGCCGCACCTCCTCCAGCGCGGCGTTCATCGCCGCCGTCTCCCCGCGCGTCGCGCTGGTCCCGGCCGGCTACCGCAACCGCTTCGGCCACCCGGCCGCGGACGTGCTCGGCCGCTACGCCGATGCGGGCGTGCCGGTGCGGCGCACCGACCTGGAGGGCGCGCTGGAGGCGCACCTGTCGGCGAGGGGCGCGCAGGTCGAGGGTGAACGCGACCGCAGGCGGCGGTACTGGCACGACGCGCCGCGCTAGGGCCATAATGGCCGCGCAAGGCCCACCCAACACTCCAGGAGGAGGAACCATGGCCAAGAAGAGCAGCAATGCGGTCTATCGCGTCACCGACGTCATCGGCACCAGCACGGAATCGTGGGAGGACGCGGCGCGCAGCGCGGTGAAGACCGCCTCGAGGTCGCTGCGCGACCTGCGCATCGCCGAGGTCACCAAGCTGGACGTGAAAGTCGAGAACGGCAAGGTGGTGCAGTTCCGGACGCGCCTCTCGCTGTCGTTCAAGTACGGGGCCTGATGGCGGCAGGCCAGAGCGCGACGGTCCGCGTCACCGGCAGCTTCGGGCGCTTCGAGGATTTCCGCGAGCGCGTCCGCTGGCTGCTGGTGCGCGACCCGGATTGCGATCCCTACACCGAGCACCATGCCGAGGGCGTGCTGGAGTACCGCTTCGAGATCGTGAACGGCATCCCGTTCCCGAGCTTCGTCGAGGCGAGCGCCGAGTTTCCCGAGATGCGCATCGAGGTGCAGTGGCGGCGGGAGTCCGACACCGGCGGCGCCGCGATCGAGAACGGCCGCATGGTGGAGAAGTGGCGCGGCGAGAGGCCGCCGGCGTGACCGCGCCGCCGCGCCGGCGCTTCGTGCAGTGCGCCTCGCCGCGCGGGCTGCACCGCGTCGCGTACCTGGAATGGGGCGATCCCCGGAACGACCGGGTCCTCGTCTGCGCCCACGGCCTGACGCGTTGCGCGCGGGACTTCGACGCGCTCGCCGCCGCGATGCAGGACCGCTACCGGGTGGTGTGCCCGGACGTGGCCGGCCGTGGCGGCTCGGACTGGCTGCCCGACCCGATGCTCTACCAGCTGCCGCAGTACCTGTCGGACATGGTGACGCTGATCGCGCGCCTCGACGTCGAGTCGGTGCACTGGGTGGGCACCTCCATGGGCGGCCTGATCGGCATGGCGCTCGCGGCGCAGGCGGGGACGCCGGTGCGCCGCTTCGTCATCAATGACGCCGGCCCGGTGGTCACCAAGGTGTCGCTGGAGCGGATCGCGACCTATGTCGGGGTCGCGCCCGCGTTTCCCTCGCTCGAGGCCGCCGAGCAGTACGTCCGGGCGGTGAGCGCCAGCTTCGGCCCGCACAGCGACGCCGAGTGGCGCTTCCTCACCGAGGTGGTGGTGCGCCGCAACGACGAAGGCAGCTGGCGCATGCACTACGACCCGCGGCTCGCGGAACCCTTCCGCGCCAACATGCCGGAGAAGGACCTGGAGCTGTGGCCGCTGTGGGACGCGGTGCGCTGCCCGACGCTGGCGCTGCGCGGCGCGCAATCCGACCTGCTCACGCGCGAAACCTGCGCGCAGATGGCCGAGCGCGGGCCGAAGGCGAAGGTGGTCGAGATCCCCGGCGTCGGCCACGCGCCGACGCTG
>CAZMDA010000005.1:6683-11237 GCA_964564865.1 uncultured Bordetella sp.
CGGGCCGAAGGCGAAGGTGGTCGAGATCCCCGGCGTCGGCCACGCGCCGACGCTGCTGCACGCCGACCAGATCGCCATCGTGCGGGAGTTCCTGCTGTCGTGAGGAAGCTGGTCGCGGTGATCGCCCTGTGCGCGTTCGCCGGCGGGTGCGCCGACCTGAGGGAGGACGTGCGCGAATTGCGCGACCTGCTGCGCAAGCTGCGCGGCAAGGAACCGGCGCCGCCGCCGCCCACGCCCCCGGTGGTGGCGACGCCCGCGCCGGGGGAGCCGCCGGCGCCCGCCCTGACGCTCAGCGCCAGCTGCAGCGCGCGCGACGAAGGCGGCTACGCGGAGTCGCTGCGGATGCAGATCGCCGACGGCACGGTCACCGCGTTCGAGGCGCGCATCGACATTCCCAACCGCGGCAGCTGCAGCTACCGCCTGGCCGAGTTCCGGCAGACGCGGCGCACGCCCTACGTGGAGCTGGCGGCAACCTCGGGCTCGGCCTGCGCGGTGCGCCTCTGGCAGCAGGGCGACCGGGTCACGGTGGCGCCGACCGATTGCGCCGAGAAATGCACCCGCGGCGCCTTCGAGTACGCCTGGCCGATGGATGTGCGCGCGCCTGGCGGCGGCTGCTACCACTAGCTACCGGCCGGCTGGCTTCCTCGCCGCGGCATAGCGCGCCAGCGTGCGGATGCGCGCCTCGGCGTGGTCCACCACCGGCGCCGGGTAGTCGCGGCCGATCTCGCAGCCGGCGGCGTGCTGCTCCAGCGGCGGCAGGGTCCAGGGCGCATGGATCCAGTCGTTGCTGACGCGGGCCAGCTCCGGCACGTAGCGGCGGATGAACGCGCCCCCGGGATCGAACTTCTCCGACTGCGTCACCGGGTTGAAGATGCGGAACCAGGGCTGCGCGTCGCAGCCGGTCGAGGCGGCCCATTGCCAGCCGCCGTTGTTGGCGGCGAGGTCGTAGTCGTTCAGCTGCGCCGCGAAGTAGCGCTCGCCGCGGCGCCAGTCGATGCCCAGGTCCTTCACCAGGAAGGAGGCGGCCACCATGCGCAGGCGGTTGTGCATGTAGCCGGTGATATTCAGCTGGCGCATGGCCGCGTCCACCAGCGGGTAGCCGGTGCGGCCCTCGCACCAGGCCTTCCAGCCCTGCGGGTTGGCGTCGAACCGGACCGCGTCGTACTCGCGCCGGAACGAGCGCTCGACCACGTCCGGCCGCCAGGCGAGGATGGCCTGGTAGAAGTCGCGCCACACCAGTTCCGAGAGCCAGGTCTGCGCGCCGGCGTGATCCAGCTTCCGGGCCAGCGCGACCAGCTGGCGGATGGAGACCGTGCCGAAGCGCAGGTGGGTGGAGAGGTAGGACGGGCCCTTGAGCCCGGGGAAGTCGCGCTTGTCGCGGTAGTGCGCGATGCGGCGCCGGAAGTCCGCGAGCAGCGTTGCGGCGCCCGACATGCCGGCGGGGACCGGCAGCTCGGCGGGCTCGAAGCCGATGTCGGCGAGCGACGGCACCGGGGCCTTCGGTCCGGGTGCGAGCTTCGCCGCGTGCCGGTCGACGGGGTAGGCCTTGACGAAGAAGTCATCCAGCTTCGCCAGCCAGGCGTTCTTGTAGGGGGTGAACACCGAGAAGGGCTCGCCCGCCCTGGTGCGCACCTCGTCCAGCTCGAAGATGACCTGGTCCTTGCGGGTGTGGAAGGCGATGCCCAGCGCGGCGAGCCGCTCCTTCACCTCCGCGTCGCGCGCGATCGCCTGCGGCTCGTAGTCGCGGTTGGCGTACACCGCGGCCACGCCGAGCGCCTGCGCCAGCCTCGGGATCTCCTCGCGCGCGCGGCCGTGCAGCACGTGCAGGCCGCCGCCCCTGGATTCGAGGGCGGCCTTCAGCTCGACCAGGCTCGCGCGGATGAAGGCGACGCGCCGGTCGCGCTTCTCTTGCAGCGCGTCCAGGATCTCGGTATCGAAGACGAAGGCGCAGTGCACCGCGCGATGCGCGGTGAGCGCGGCGTGCAGCGCGGCATGGTCTTCGTCGCGCAGGTCGCGGCGGAACCAGGCCAGTGCCGCGCTCATCAACCCTTCCGGCTCGCCGCGTTCCAGTGCAGCTCGAGGTTGGCGATCAGCGCCGGGCTGAAGTGGCAGTGCGCCTGCTCGCGCGCGTACACCGCCATGTAGCGGCGGAAGCTGTCCAGCGGCTCCTCCGAGATGCGCAGCGCCCTGCGGTTGCCGGCGGCGCTCACCACGCCCGAACCGGTGATGTGCTTCACCAGGCGGCCGATCTCGAAGTCCATGGCGTCCGGCGCCACGACGTGGTCGCAGATCATGCGGCCCTCGGGGCTGGCGCAGTCGATGCGCCGCTCGGCGAGGATCGCCTGGCGCGCGACGCGGTCGCCGACGTGGCGCGGCAGGCGCAGGTTGGCCGCGCCGGGGATGATGCCCTCCTTGCGCGCCGGAAGGGTCATGTAGGCGTCCTTGCCCGCGATCACCTGGTCCATGGTGAGCAGGATCTGGCAATGGCCGCCGATGGCGAAGCCCTCCACCGCGGCGATCCACAGCTTCTCGATCGAATCCTCCTCCGGCGACACCTCGGGCTTCGCGAGGCCGCGGTAGAACTTGTTGACCATGCCCAGGTCGCGGATCAGGTACCAGAGGAAGCGGATCTTTCCCTGGTACAGGTGCGTCAGGTTGATGCCGGCGCCGAAGATGCGCTTTCCCGCGTGCTTGGTGTGGGTCACGACGTCGCCGCGCAGCACGCAGACCTCGGTGGCCGGATCCAGCAGCGCGAGGTCGGTGGCAATCTCCATCCCGGCCATCGTCCCCTCGTCCTCCGCGTTCAGGTACCTCGGGTTGCGCATGGTCAGGACCGCGGCCTTGCCCTCGCGCGTCAGGCGCGCGCCGGGAAACTCGATCTCGCCCTTCCGCTCGAACTCCTTCAGGTGATCCAGCGAATCCCGTCGCGGCAGCAGCATGGCGTGGCACAGGTGCGCGCCCGCAACCGGGTCGCCGAGGACCTGGCCGAGGAAAATGCCCTGGTCCACCTCCAGGCCGTCCTTGTCCCCCTGCGGGATGCCGGCATCGCGCGCCAGCGCCGCCTCGTCGGGCACGAGGCCGGGATAGGCCTTGGCCGCGGCGGAGCACAGTTCGTCCACGCGGACGAACTTGGTGCGGTTGGCGGTGAGCGAGTCATAGACGGCGCGCGCGTGCAGGCGCAGGAAGCCGGCGCGGGCGTTGCGGCCTTCCTCAAGCAGCGCCGCCGCGGCCTGCGCGTCGGCCGGGCCGCGCTTCGGTTTCGGCGGCAGCTTCGCAAGCTGCTCGTCCAGCCGCTTCAGGCGGGCGAGGAGGGCGGGCTTGTCGGTGGCGAAATCGGCGGCGCCGGCGGGGGCGTTGTATTGCATCCGTCGATGATAGCCGCTCAGTCCCCGCGCACGAAACCGATCGGGCGCTTTCTGGATGGTTCAGGCGGGCTCATCAGGCGGCGGATGGCGGCGAGCACTTCGGCAATCGTCTGGTCCTGGCCTTCGAGGCGCCGCTCAATGCGGCTCTCGAGCTCATCGAGGCGGCTGGCGAGATCCTTGTGCAGCGAGGCGGCTTCGCGAAGCTGGACGAAGGCGCGCACGACGTAGACCGACACCTCCACTGCCTTCGGCGAGTTGACCACGCTCGCGGCCATGATGGCGCCGTGCTCGGTATAGGCGAGGGGAGGCTTGCGGGGGCCGCCCCAACTTGAAGTCACATTTTGTGACTTCAAGTCCATAACTTCCTGTTTGTTAAGGACTATCAGGAAGTCCGCCGGGAACCGGCGCTGGTTCCGGCGAACTTGCTGGTTTAGATGCTTCGTCGGGACGCCCAGGAGCGCTGCAAGATCCGCGTCCAGAATCGCGCGGTGGCCGCGAAGCTGGAGGATTCTACTTGCGGTATCGGCTAGGGGCGGAAGGGCAAGGGCGCGGTTGGATGGCATTCGATCTGCAGCGGGGATAGCTTACGGTTCGACCAACGCAAGGCTCCGGAGAAGCGTTGACAGATGGCAAGGCAATCTCAATCCCTGATGGAGGTCGAGTGATCCTGCGCGATGCGATCGAATTTGAGGCCGCCCCGGGCGCGGTCTTCGACTTCTTCGACGGCATGGACCAGGACCGGTACCTTGGCTGGCATCCGGACCACAAGCTGTTCCGGTGGGTCCGGGGCCGGGGCTTGAAGGTCGGGAACGCCTTCTACTTCGAGGAAGTGATCGCGGGCAAGCTGTTGAAGAAGGAGGTCGTCTTCACGCGCATCGAACAGGGCTCGCACATCGAGTTCGCGCCGACGTTCTGGCTCATGCGCCTGTTCCTGCCAAGGCTCGTTTTCCGCCTGGAGCCCGTGGGCGCCGGCCGCTACCGCTTCATCGCCGAGATCTTCCTGCGGGCGGGACCCCTTGCTGCGCGCCTGAACAGGCGCGAGTTCGACGCGGTTCGGGAGCACATGCGGATCGAGGGCATCAATCTCAAGAACTTCGTGGAGAGTCGGCGCCGGCAGGCTGGCGCAGCCTCCCCGACGTAGGCTAGGCTTGCGCCTGCCATGAGAGCCGCGCTTTCATTCCTGGCCGCC
>CAZMDA010000005.1:11337-27004 GCA_964564865.1 uncultured Bordetella sp.
GACGTAGGCTAGGCTTGCGCCTGCCATGAGAGCCGCGCTTTCATTCCTGGCCGCCTTCCTGTTCGCCGCTTGCGCAAGCGCGCAGACCGCGGCCGACCCCGCCTCCGACGCGCCCGAATCGCGTCCCGCGCCCGCGGCCGGGATGAAGCTCCCGGCCTCCTACCGGGAAGCGCTCGCCACCTGGCGCACGGTCGACGAGGTCAACGCCTGGATCGGCGCGCGCTTCGAATACGACCTCCGGCGCGCCGCGCGGCTCTCGGAAACCCAGCGCGCGCAGCAAGGCCGCGTCGAGATCCACAGGCCCGAGGCCTTGTTCGCCGAGCCTTCGGGCGTCTGCGTGGACCTCGCGCGCTTCGCGGTGGAAACCCTGCGCGCGGTCGCGCCGGAGACGAAGCCCCGCTATCTCATGATCGAGTTCGATCCGGTGGTCATCCAGGGCAACACGCTCCGGCGCCATTGGGTCGCGCAGTTCGAGCGCGACGGCGCGCTGTATTTCTTCGCCGATTCCAAGCGCCCGGGCCATGTCGCCGGGCCCTACGCGTCGGCCGAGGCCTATGTCGCCGAGTACGCCCGCTACCGCGGCCGGCCCATCGTGGCGCACCGCGCGCTGGAGTCCTACGAGCGCCGGATGAAGGCGCGCGCGGAGAAGACCCTGCGCAGCGAAGCCGCGCAGTAGCAAAGGGATTCCGATGCTGTTCCTCGTCATCAGCAACCCCCGGCCCGAGCGTCCCTCGAGCGCGACGCGCAACCGGAAGAAGTTCTGGGCCTGGCTGAAGCCCAGGCAGCAGTCGAAGCAGTGCCTCATGGTCTACGCGCGCCCCGGGCGCGGCGCGGTGGCGATCTTCGACGTTCGGTCGCACGAGGAGCTGCATGAACTCCTGAATGGCTGGGCGGAGCTGATCCCGGCGCAGTTCGACGTCTACCCGCTCATCGATCCGGCCGCGGCGAAGCGCTACCTGAACCGGAAATGAGCGCGCCGCGCGCTTCCGGCCGCGACGGTGTCGTCCGCTTCTACGACACCCATCCCATCAACGAGGACGAGATCCTCGCCAAACTGGCCGCGCGCGGCACGGTTCTCGACCGCCTCACGCAGGACGAATTGAAGGACTTCGACCAGGACCACTACGGCGGGGTCCAGGTGGTGGACGCGCTGGCGCAGAAGGCAGGCATCCGGCGTGAACACCACGTGCTGGATGTCTGCAGCGGGATGGGCGGCCCGGCGCGCTGGATCGCACACCGGATCGGCTGCCGGGTGACCGGGATTGACCTGACGCAGAGCCGGGTGGAGGCGGCGAGGCGGCTGACGACCCGCGTCGGCCTGGAGGCGCTCGTGGACTTCGTGCAGGGCGACGCCACCGCGATGCCGTTGCCGGACGCGGCCTTCGACGTGGTCATGAGCCAGGAGGCCTGGCTGCACATACCGGACAAGGCCGCGGTGGTCGGCGAGTGCGCGCGCGTGGCGAAGCCGGGCGGGACGATCGCGTTCACCGACGTCGTCGTGCGCACCGGGCTGACGGCTGCGGAAGAGCAGCGCATGGCCGCGGAGATGCATGCGCCCGGCCTCGCGACGGCGTCCCAGTATGCGGGGTTGCTGGAGCGGAACGGGTGCCGGATCGAGGTGGCGGAGGACCTGGCGGAGCAATGGAAGGGAATCCTGGTGGACCGGCTGGCGATGTACCGGTCGCTGCGCGACACCACCATCGCCAAGTTCGGGGAAGCGCGCTTCCTGGAGTACGACAGCCTTTACAATTTCTTCGTCGGCCTGTTCACGGCCGGCAAACTGGGCGGCGTGCGCATCGTCGCGCGCCGCGGGAGATGAGCCGATGACCCTTTCGATCCGCATTGCCCCGCTGCAACCCGAGGACAAGCCGCGCTGGCTCGTCCACGCGCGCGGCTACAAGGCCTTCTACAAGACCATCATCCCGGACGCCGACTACGAAACCTGCTGGCGCCGGCTGATGGCCGAGGACCGCATCCACGGCCTGGGCGCCAAGGTGGACGGGGACCTGGTCGGCATCGCGCACTACCTGTTCCACACCACCATCTGGGCCGAGTCGGCCTGCTACCTGCAGGACCTGTTCACCGATCCCGCGATGCGCGGCAAGGGCGTGGCGCGCAAGCTGATCGAGGCCGTGGCGGCCGCGGCCCGGACGCAGGGCGCCTCGCGCTACTACTGGCTGACGCAGACGCACAACACCGCCGGGCGGACGTTGTACGACAAGGTGGCGAAGTACAACGACTTCATCCGCTACGAATACCCGCTGTAGTCGATCGCGCGTGCCCGCGACCGCCGCGCTGCGCGCCCTGCGCGCCGACATCACCAAGCTGGCGGTGGACGCCATCGTCAACGCCGCCAACAACTCGCTGCTGGGCGGCGGCGGGGTGGACGGCGCGATCCACCGCGCCGCGGGCCCCGCGCTGCTCATCGAATGCCGCAGCCTGGGCGGCTGCGCCACCGGGGAGGCCAAGCTCTCTTTCGGCTACAAGCTGCCGGCCAAGCACGTGATCCACACCGTGGGGCCGATCTGGAACGGCGGCGATCGCGGCGAGCCGGCGTTGCTGGCCGCCTGCTACCGGCGCTCCCTCGCCCTGGCGGCGAGGGCCGGCGCGGCGAGCATCGCCTTTCCCTGCATCAGCACCGGCGTCTATGGCTACCCGGCGCAGCCGGCGGCGCAGATCGCGGTGGCGACGGTGCGCGAGGCAGTGCAGTTGCACATGGGCATCCGCGAGGTGCTGTTCTGCTGCTACTCGGAGGCAGACCTCGCGCACTACAGCGCGCTGCTGGCCTAGCCTCGGGCATACTGCGCGCCGTGCTCGCGCTGAAGCTGTTCCTCGTCCCGTTCTTCCTCGCCATCGTGTCCTGGGCCAGCCGCCGCTGGGGACCGGGCGTGGGCGGCTGGCTGGCGGGCATGCCGCTGGTCACCGGCCCGATCCTGTTCATCCTCGCGCTGGAGAACGACGCCGTGTTCACGGCGCACGCCGCGGCCGCGTCGCTCTCGGCGGTGGTGTCCGCGATCGTCTTCGGCGCGGTGTATTCGCACCTGTGCCTGCGCAATGGCTGGCCGGTCGCGGCGGCCGGGGCGATCGGCGCCTGGCTCGTCGCCTCCGCGGGCCTGGCCGAACTGCCGGGAACGGTGCTGCCCGCGCTGGGGCTGGCGGTGCTTTCCCTTCTGGTGGCGCCGCGGCTGTTCCCGGCGCCGCCGGCCTTCGGCGCCTTGCGCACCGAGCGGCGCTACGACCTGCCGTTGCGCATGGTGGTGGCGGTGTCGCTGGTGCTGTTCACCACCGGGATCGCCGACAAGGTGGGCAGCGGCTGGACCGGCCTGATCGCGATGTTCCCGCTGCTGAGCACCATCCTCGCGGTGTTCTCGCACGCCGGCCAGGGGCCGGGATTCGCGGTCACCATGCTGCGCGGGCTGGCGAAGGGCCTCTACGCGCTCACCTCCTACTGCGTGGTGATCGCGCTGTTCCTGCCGCAGTGGGGCGTGGCGCTCACCTACCTCGCCGCGGTGGCGGCGGCGCTGGTGACGCAGTGGTTCACGCGCCCCCGGCCGGCGCCCAATGTGCACGATCGGTAACATTTGCCCCGCCCCATGGGCCTGGTGATCTTCGACTGCGACGGCGTGCTGGTGGACTCCGAGCCGCTCGCCAACCGCGTCCTGCACCGCCTGCTCGAATCCGCCGGCCTGCGCCTGACGCTGGAGGAGGTGATGCGCGCCTACATCGGGCGCACGCGCCAGGGCTGCATCGACCTGACGGAAGAGAAGCTCGGCCGGCCGGTGCCGGCGACCTTCGTCGCCGATTGGAACGCGCTGCTGTTCGAGACGTTCCGCGGGGAGCTGCAGCCGGTGCCCGGCATCGTGGACCTGCTCGCGCGGTTGTCCGTTCCGCACTGTGTTGCGTCCAACAGCAGCGCGGACCGCGTGCGGGTTGCCCTCGGCGCCACCGGCCTGCTCGAGCGCTTCGAGGGCCGGGTCTTCACCGCCGACGAGGTCGACCGGCCCAAGCCGGCGCCGGACCTGTTCCTGCATGCGGCCAGGTCGATGGGATTCGATCCGACGCACTGCACAGTCGTCGAGGATTCCGCGACCGGGGTGCGCGCCGCGGTGGCGGCCGGGATGGCAGTATTGGGCTACGCGGGCGCGCCGCACGCCGATCCGGCCGCGCTCGCCGCCGCGGGCGCGGAGGTGTTCACGGACATGAGGCAGGTCGGCGAACGACTGCGTACCGGATAGAGAGGAGCCAGCATGGCCGCAACCCAGGCAGAGAAAGCCGCCCGCTTCGTCGCCCTGCACCAGGGGCCGAAGGCCTTCGTCATCGCCAATCCCTGGGACGCGGGCTCGGCGAAGATCCTGCAGGGCCTGGGCTTCCAGGCGCTCGCCACCTCCAGCGGCGCCTGCGCCGCGGCGCTGGGCCGCCGCGACGGGCAGGTGACGCGCGAGGAGGCGCTGGAGCACGCGCGGGTGATCTGCGCCGCGGTGGACCTGCCGGTGTCCGCGGACCTGGAGAAGGGCTTCGGCGACAGGCCGGAGGACGCGGCGACCACGATCCACATGGCGGGGGGCGTCGGCCTGGTCGGCGGTTCCATCGAGGACGCCACCGGCGACCAGGACCGGCCGCTGTACGACTTCAACCACGCGGTGGAGCGGGTCGCCGCCGCGGTGCAGGCGGCGCGCGCGCTGCCGTTCCCGTTCCTGCTCAGCGCGCGCACCGAGAACTTCCTGCGCGGCAAGCCGGACCTGGAGGACACCATCCGCCGCCTGCAGGCCTTCGAGAAGGCGGGCGCGGACGTGCTGTTCGCCCCCGGGCTGCCCGACCTCGCCGCGGTAAAGGCAGTGTGCGCGGCGGTGAAGAAACCGGTGAACTTCATGGCCGGGATCCCGGGCAAGTCCTTCAGCGTGGCGGAACTGGAGGCCGCCGGCGTGCGCCGCATCAGCGTCGCCACGTCGCTGTACCGCGCGGCGATGAGCGGGCTGGTGGCAGCGGCGAAGGAAATCCGCGACCAGGGCGGCTTCGGCTACGTCGGCACGTCGTTGCCCACCGCCGAACTGAGCGGCCTGATGAAGGGGCCGCCGGCCTAGATCGTTCGTCCGGCCTTTTCCCAGTAGGGCGCGCGCAGCTTGCGCTTGAACAGCTTGCCGCTGTCTTCGCGCGGCAGCTGCTCGTGGAACGCGACCAGGCGCGGCACCTTGTAGTCCGCGATGCGCCCGCGCAGCCAGGCCTGGATGGCCGCCTCGTCCAGCTTCGCCCCGGGCTGCAGCTGCACTGCGGCGGCGAGCGACTCGCCGAACTCGGCGCTGGGCACGCCGAACACCGCGCAGTCCGCGACCCCGGGCATGGTGATGAGCGCGGCCTCGATCTCGGCGGGGTAGATGTTGACGCCGCCCGAGATCACCATGTCCACCGCGCGGTCCGACAGGTAGAGGTAGCCCTCCTCGTCCAGCCAGCCCACGTCGCCCAGCGTCCAAAGCCCGTCGCGCTCCAGCTTGCGCCGGGCCTCGTCGTTGTTGTTGTAGGTGAAGTCGGTGTAGTGCGGCTGCCGGGCGTAGACCAGCCCGGGGGTGCGCGGCGGCAGCTCGCGCCCCTGCTCGTCGAGGATCTTCAGCCGCGTGCCGGGGATCGCGCGTCCGGCCGAGCCCGGGCGCGCGAGCGCCTCCTCGGCGCTGATGAAGGTCACCAGCCCCAGCTCGCTCGCGGCGTAGCTCTCGTGGATCACCGGGCCCCACCAGTCGATCATGGCGCGCTTGACTTCGGGCGCGCAGGGCGAGCCCATGGTCATGACGAACCTCATCGACGACAGGTCGTAGCGGCGCTTCACGTCATCCGGCAGCTTCAGCATGCGGCTGAACATGGTGGGCACGAGGTAGGCGCGGTCCAGGCGGTGCTCCTGGATGCGCCGGAGCACGGTCTCGGCGTCGAAGCGCGATTCCAGGTACAGGTTGGCCCCCAGCAGCAGGGCCTGCATGGCGTAGGTGTTCGGCGCGCTGTGGTAGATCGGCGCCGGCAGCAGCGCCTTCACGCCCGGTTCCAGGCCGTAGACCAGGCGCACGTTCTCCGCCAGCACCGCGGCCGAGCGCGCGGCCTGCTCGGGCGAATGGGCGAAGCGGCGCACGCCCTTGGGCCGGCCGGTGGTGCCGGAGGTGTAGGGCATGGAGTAGCGCGGCGGCTTCTCCGGCCCGGCGTGGCGCGGCTGCGCCGCCAGCCATTCGCGCCAGCGCGGCCCGTCGGCCGGCACCACGGCCACCCCGGGCGGGATGCCGCCCTCGATCTGGGCGAGCAGGTCGGACTGCGCCACCAGCACCCGGGCGCCGCTGTCGCGCAGGATCCAGTTCGCCTCCTCGGCCTTGAAGTGCCAGTTCACCGGGCAGGTGTAGGCGCCCAGGCGACGGGCGCCGAAAATGCCCTCCAGGTATGCGGGGTCATTGCGCAGCATCAGGCAGACCACGTCGCCGTCGCCCACGCCCAGCCGCTCCAGCCCGGAGGCCGCCCGCAGCACGGCGTCCTCGAACGAGGCCGGCGGGACCAACTCGCCGTCGAAATAGAGGCTCGCCTGCATGGGTTTGGGAAGTATATTCGGGGGATGAAGTTCTTCGTGGTCGACGATGATCCGGACAGCCTCGCGCTGGTGACGCGCCTGCTCACCGGCGCCGGCCACGAGGTGGTGGTGCGCGGTTCCAGCGTCGAGGCGCTGCGCGACATCCCGGACATGCGGCCCGACTGCGTCATCACCGACGTCATGATGCCGGTGATGGACGGCTTCGAGCTCACGCGCGAGCTGCGCCGCCGGCCCGAGCTGGCGCAGATGAAGATCGTGGTGCTCTCGGCCAAGACCTACGACTTCGACCGCCGGCGGGCGAAGGAGATGGGCGCCGACGGCTACATCACCAAGCCGATCAACCGCGACACCTTCATGCAGAGCATCGGCGAGCTGGTCACCGACCAGATCGCGGTGAACTACTGGGGCGTGCACGGCACGCTGCCGGTGCCCGGCGAGGCCTACAACCGCTACGGCGGCAACACGCCCTGCGTCAGCGTCGAGGTGGGCGGCGAGCCGCTGTACGTGTTCGACTGCGGCTCGGGGATCAAGAAGCTCTCCGACCGCGTGATGCAGACCCCGGCCGAGCGCTTTTCCTGCCGCATCTTCATCTCCCACACCCACTGGGACCACATCAACACGGTGCCGTTCTTCGCCCCGCTGTACCTGCGCGGCAACCAGATCGAGATCTTCGGCCCCTACCAGGGCGACCTCACCATCGAGCGCGCCATCAGCGCCCAGATGGAGAGCGTCTACTTCCCGGTCACGGTGCGCGAGTTCGGCGCGCGCCTGGTGTTCCGCGACCTGCGCGAGGAGCGGCTGGAGTTCGGCCCGGTGCGCGTGGACACCATGCTGCTGCGCCACCCGGGCTACTGCCTGGGGTACAAGCTGACCTGCCGCGGCCGCAGCGTGTGCTACATCACCGACAACGAGCTCTATCTGCCCACCGACGCGCGCCACGACGCGCGCTACGTCGAGCGCCTGGCCGACTTCGTGCGCGGCGCCGATGTCCTCATCACCGACACCACCTACCGCGACCACGAGTACCCGTCCAAGGTGGACTGGGGCCATTCCTGCGTCAGCCAGGTGGCCGATCTCGCGGCGCGCGCGGAAGTGAAGCGCCTGCACCTGTTCCACCACGACCCGGACCAGACCGACGCCGACATCGACCTCAAGCTGGAGGAGACGAGGAAGGCGCTCGCGCAGCTGGGCTCGAAGGTGCAGTGCGAGGCGCCGGCCGAGGGCTCGGCGCTGATGCTCTAGAAGATCAGGGACGGACCACGATTTCCTAGAACACGCCGAGCGCGAGCCCGGCGGCAAAGGCGGCACCCAGCTCCTCGCACCGTGCAAGGACCTCCGGCGTCACTTCCTTCAGCGCGACGATCGGCTCGGCGCGCTTCTCCAGCCTGAGTCCGGTGACGATGCGCTCCACCGAACTCACCGCGCCGCTGCCGTCCTGGCCGGCGCTCACGACGAGCGCCCAGGGCCGGCCGTTCACCTTGCCCTCGCAGGCGTAGAACACGCGCTCGAGGAAGTCCTTCATCATCCCGGACATGTAGCCGAAGTTCTCCGGCGTGCCGAGGATCACCCCGTCGGCGGCGAGCAGGTCCTCGGGGCCGGCCTCGGCGCAGCGCTTCAGGATCACGTCGACCCCGCCTTCGGCACGCGCGCCGCGCGCCACCGCCTCGGCCATCTGCGCGGTCTTCACGCCGCCGGTGTGGTACACGATGAGCAGCGTCTTCATGACTTCAGCCTCAGCGCCGGATCCTGCCGGTAGAACCCCTTGAACAGTTCGTACAACCGCGGCAGCTCGCCCTTGAGCGCGTTCGGCGTCTCGAAGAAAGCCTCGCTCGCCACGGCGAAGAACTCGGCTTCCTCCTCCGCGGCGTAGGGATCGAGCAGCGTCTCCTCGCCGGACTCCACCGCCTGGCAGAAGCGGTCGTACTCGGCGTCGAACACCTCGATCCAGCGCTCGCGCGCGGCCCGGGAGGGCAGCGGCGGCACGCCGTCGGCCTCGCCGTCCATCATGTCCAGCTTGTGCGCGAACTCGTGGATGACGACGTTGGCGCCGCCCTCGGCCACCGAGCCGGCGTCGTCCAACGCCTCCCAGGACAGCACGATCGGGCCGCCGGGCCAGGACTCGCCGGCAAGCTCGTCGTCCCACTCGTGCACCACGCCGTCCTCGCCGACGCGCGTGCGCTTCACGTGGAAATCGGACGGGTGCACGATGATCCCGACCCAGCCCTCGTATGCGTCCAGCCCCAGCTCCAGCACCGGCAGGCAGGCCTGCAGCGCGATCTCGACGCGGTCGTCCTCCGACAGCTCGAGCCCCCGCACCGGCGTGAACTCCTTCTCGGCGAGGAAGATCACCGCCATCTCCCGCAGCCGCCGCGCCTCGTCCTCCGACAGCCCGGCGAGGAAGGGCAGGTGGCGCAGCGCGCGCGCCCAGCGGCGCCCGTCGATGCTGTGCCGGGCGAGAACGCGCCGTCTGTACAGGCTCTTCAGCCAACCCATCGCCGTACAATACCGCATGGTTTCGGTGGTCCAACTTCATCCGCAGTCGGCCGCGGCGGCGCTGGAGCCGCTTGCCGAAGGCCTCGCCGGCCCGGACCGCGCGTTGCTGGCGCGCGCACTGGAGTTCGCCGAGCCGCTCTATGCCGGGCAGGCGCTGTCCACCGGCGAGCCGACGTGGCCGCATGCGCTCGGGCTGGGGGCGGGCCTCGCCGCCATCGGCCTCGACCCGGCGGCGCGCGCCGCGGGCGTGCTGTTCGCCGCACCCAAGCAGCTGGGCGGGATCGACAGGCTGCAGGAGGCCTTCGGCGAGGAGATCGCCTCGCTTGCCGCCGGCGTCGAGAAGCTCTACCAGCTGCGTACCGTCACCCGCGCCACCGCCGGGGAGCAGAACGAGATCCTGCGCAAGATGGTGCTGGGGATGGTGGAGGACATCCGCGTGGTGCTGATACGCCTCGCCTCGCGCACCCAGACGCTGCGCTGGATGGCGAAGAACCCGGTGGCCGAGCGCGCGGCCTACGCGCGCGAGACGCTGGACATCTACTCGCCGCTGGCCAACCGGCTGGGCGTCTGGCAGCTGAAGTGGGAGCTGGAGGACCTCTCGTTCCGGTTCCTCGAGCCCGAGCTGTACAAGCGGATCGCGCAGATGCTGGACGAGCGCCGCACCGAGCGCGAGCAGTACATCGCCGAGGCGATGGCGCTGCTGTCGCGCGAGCTCGCGGCGGCCGGCGTCACCGCGGAGGTGGCCGGCCGGCCCAAGCACATCTACTCGATCTGGAACAAGATGCGCGCCAAGAGCCTCGATTTCTCCGAGGTGCACGACGTGCGCGCGCTGCGGGTGATCGTGCCGGGGCTGAAGGACTGCTATACCGCGCTCGGCGTGGTGCACAACCTGTGGCAGCCGATCCCGAAGGAGTTCGACGACTACATCTCGCGCCCCAAGGGCAACCTGTACCAGTCGCTGCACACCGCGGTGCTGGGCCCGGGCGGGCGTACGCTGGAAGTCCAGATCCGCACCGAGGAGATGCACCGGCATGCGGAGTTCGGCGTCGCCGCGCACTGGCGCTACAAGGAAGGCGGCGGCCAGCGCCGCATCGGCCGCAGCGAGGCCGCCTTCGACGAGAAGATCGCCTGGCTGCGCCAGCTGCTCGCCTGGCGCGACGAGGTCGCCGAGGGCGCGAGCTGGGCCGAGCGGACGCGCAAGGCGGCGCTGGACGACACCATCTACGTGCTCACCCCGCAGGGCAAGGTGGTGGACCTGCCCGCGGGCTCGACGCCGCTGGATTTCGCCTACGCCCTGCACACCGACCTCGGCCACCGCTGTCGGGGCGCGAGAGTGGATGGGCAGCTGGTGACGCTCGACACGCCGCTCGCCAGCGGCCAGCGGGTCGAGATCGTGGTCGCGAAGTCAGGCGGGCCTTCCCGGGACTGGCTCAATCCCGAGCGGGGTTTCCTGCGCAGCAGCCGGGCGAAGGGCAAGCTGCGGCAGTGGTTCAACGCGCAGGCCCTGGTCGAGACCATCGCGCAGGGCCGCGCGATCGTGGAGAAGGAACAGAAGCGCGAGAAGGCCCAGCAGGCGGGGCTGGAGGACCTGGCGCGCAAGCTGGGCTTCGCCAAGCCCGACGAGCTGTTCGCCGCGGTGGCGCGCGACGAGGTCAACCTGCGCCAGCTGCAGGCTGCGCTGCGCGAGATGAAGGGCGCCGCGCCGGCGCCGGTCCCCGCGCCGGCCGCCGCGCCGAGGAAGGCGAAGCCGGCAGCCGAGGGCGGGGTGCTGGTGGTTGGCGTGGATCGCCTCATGACCCAGCTCGCGCGCTGCTGCAAGCCGGTGCCACCGGACCCGGTGCGCGGCTTCGTCACCCGCGGCAAGGGCGTGTCCATCCACCGCGAGGACTGCGCGAGCCTGCGCCGCCTCGTGGAGCGCGCCCCGGAACGCCAGATCGAGGTCCAGTGGGGCAGGGCGAAGGTGGAGGGCGCGCAGGCCACGTTCCCGGTCGACGTGCTGGTCACCGCCAGCGACCGGCGGGGGCTGCTGCGCGACATCGGCGAGGCGCTGGCGCGCGAGAAAATCAATGTGACCGCGGTGCGCACGCAGAACCGCGACGACATCGCCTACATGCGCTTCAGCTTCGAGGTCGCGGACACCGCGCACCTGAAGCGCGCGCTGGCCACCGTGAAGCAGCTGCGCGGCGTCATTCGAGTAGCGCGGGGATGAATCCCCGCTCAGGGGTGGCGCGGGGCAGGTCGCGTAGGCGGCCGGATTTGCGGTAAAATCCGCCCCTTTCAGCAGGCGCGTAGCTCAGCTGGTTAGAGCACTACCTTGACATGGTAGGGGTCGTTGGTTCGAGTCCAATCGCGCCTACCAATTCTGTGGCCTCCTCGTTGAACATCAAACTGCCGGACGGCACGGTGAAGGGCTTCCCCGGCCCGGTCACCGTCGCCGAGGTGGCCCTGTCGATCGGCCCCGGCCTCGCCAAGGCCGCGCTCGCCGGCAAGGTGAATGGCCGGCTCGTTGACACCAGCTTCCGCATCGAGTCCGACGCGGAGGTGGCCATCGTCACGCCGAAGAGCCCCGAGGGCCTGGACATCCTGCGCCATTCCACCTCGCACCTCATGGCGCAGGCGGTGCAGGAGCTGTTCCCCGGCGCGCAGGTCACCATCGGCCCGGTGATCGAGAACGGCTTCTACTACGACTTCGCCTACAAGCGCCCGTTCACGCCCGAGGACCTCGCCGCCATCGAGAAGAAGATGGCCGAGATCGTGAAGCGCGACCTGCCGGTGCACCGCAGGGAAATGCCGCGCGACGAGGCCGTCGAGTTCTTCAAGTCCATCGGCGAGGCGTACAAGGCGGAGATCATCGCCTCGATCCCCTCCGACGAGCCAATTTCGCTCTACGGCCAGGGCAACTGGATCGACCTGTGCCGGGGGCCGCACGTGCCCTCCACCGGCAAGCTGAAGGTGTTCAAGCTGATGCGGGTCGCCGGCGCCTATTGGCGCGGCGATTCGAAGAACGAGATGCTCCAGCGCATCTACGGCACCGCCTGGGCGACCAAGGAGGAGCAGGACGCCTACCTGAAGATGCTGGAGGAGGCCGACAAGCGCGACCACCGGCGCCTGGGCCAGAGCCTGGACCTGTTCCACATGGAGGACGAGGCCCCCGGAATGGTGTTCTGGCACCCCAAGGGCTGGACGCTGTGGCAGCAGGTGGAGCAGTACATGCGCCGCGTCTACCGCGAGAACGGCTACCAGGAGGTGCGCGGGCCGATGGTGCTGCCGCGCAGCCTGTGGGAGACCACCGGGCACTGGGAGAACTACCGGGAGAACATGTTCGTCACCGAGTCGGAAAAGCGCGACTACGCGTTGAAGCCGATGAACTGCCCGGGCCACATCCTGATCTACAACAAGGGCGTGAAGAGCTACCGCGACCTGCCGCTGCGCTTCGGCGAGTTCGGCTCCTGCCACCGCAACGAGCCCTCGGGCGCGCTGCACGGGCTGATGCGGGCGCGCGGCTTCACCCAGGACGACGGCCACATCTTCTGCACCGAGGAGCAGATCCTGCCGGAGTGCGTGGCCTACACCGCGCTGCTGCAGAAGGTCTACGCCCACTTCGGCTTCAGCGACATCATCTACAAGGTCGCCACCCGGCCGGAGAAGCGCATCGGCTCGGACGAGGCCTGGGACAAGGCCGAGCAGGCCCTGATCGAGTCGCTGCGGCGCTCGGGGGTCGCGTTCGAAATCTCGCCCGGGGACGGCGCCTTCTACGGTCCCAAGATCGAGTATTCGCTCAAGGACGCCATCGGCCGGGTCTGGCAGTGCGGCACCATGCAGGTGGACTTCAACCTGACCGCCCGCCTGGGCGCCGAGTACGTGGCCGCGGACAACACCCGCCGGACGCCCGTGATGCTGCACCGGGCGACCATCGGCTCCATGGAGCGGTTCCTGGGCATCCTGATCGAGCACTTCGGCGGCGCCTTCCCGCTCTGGCTGGCCCCGGAGCAGGTGGTGGTGCTGAACGTGTCCGAGCACCAGGCCGAGTACGCCGAGAGTGTGGCGAAAGCGCTACGCGAGGCCGGGTTCCGCGCCGTGGCGGATTTGCGAAACGAGAAAATTTCCTATAAAATTCGGGAACATAGCCTGCAAAAGCTGCCCTACCAGGTGGTGGTCGGCGACAAGGAAAAGCAGGCCGGAAGCGTGGCCGTGCGTACGCGCAGCGGTGAGGACCTCGGGGCGATGGCCCTGGGAGACTTCATCCGGCGCCTCGGGACAGAGGCGGGCGCGTAGCAGCACGGCCGCATTTTTTTGACCGGAAGAAGGAGTTTTCACCCATCGCACTCGAGAGATCGCAACGCATCAACGGGGAGATCACCGCGCCGCAGGTGCGGCTGGTCGCCGACGAAGGTGAGCAGCTCGGCATCGTGGCCATCGCCGACGCGCTGAGGCTGGCCGAGGAGCGCAACGTGGACCTGGTGGAGATCGCGCCATTGGCGGTGCCGCCGGTCTGCAAGCTCATGGACTACGGCAAGTTCCGCTACCGCGAGCAGAAGAAGGCCCACGAGGCCAAGCTCAAGCAGAAGCAGATCCAGGTCAAGGAGATCAAGTTCCGGCCCGGCACCGACGACGGCGACTACAAGATCAAGGTCGGCAAGCTGATCGCGTTCCTCGAGGAGGGCGACAAGGCGAAGGTGACGCTGCGGTTCAGGGGGCGCGAGATGGCGCACCAGGAATTCGGCCTGCGGCTGCTGGAGCGGGTGAAGGCGGATCTCGAAGGCGTGGCGCTGGTCGAGCAGTTCCCGAAGCTCGAGGGGCGGCAGATGGTGATGGTCCTGGCGCCGAAGAAGAAGGTGCTGGTGGTGTCCAGGGGCAAGCCGAAGAAGAAGGAAGCAGCAGCGGAAGCACCCGCAGTCGCAGCAGAGAAGCCCGCCGCAGCCTAGCTGCAGGCGGAGCACAAGTGATTCCGAGGCATCAAGCGCTGGCGAAGCCAGCCGCCCGGCGTCATGACAAAACAGAGCAAGGAGAGTTTCATGCCGAAGATGAAGTCGAAGAAGTCAGCCTCCAAGCGCTTCAAGGTCCGCCCCGGCGGCACCATCAAGCGCTCCAAGGCCTTCATGCGCCACATCCTGACCAAGAAGTCGACCAAGACCAAGCGCAAGCTGCGCGGCACCGCCAACGTGCACGATTCCAACGTGCGCGCGGTGCGCGCCATGCTGCCGTACTCGGGCTGAGGGGCGCGCCATGCCAAGAGTCAAGCGTGGAGTAACGGCGCGCGCGCGCCACAAGAAGGTCCTCGCCAAGGCCAAGGGCTTCCGCGGCCGTCGGGGCAACGTCTACCGGGTCGCCAAGGAAGCGGTGATGAAGGCGGGGCAGTACGCCTACCGCGACCGCCGCAACAAGAAGCGCGACTTCCGTGCCCTGTGGATCGCCCGCATCAACGCCGCGGTGCGCGAGCTGGGGCTGACCTACAGCGCGTTCATGGCCGGGATGAAGAAGGCGAACATCGAGATCGACCGCAAGGTGCTGGCGGACCTCGCGGTGCTCGACAAGCCCGCGTTCGCGCGCATCGCGAACCAGGTCAAGGCCAGCATCTCCCACTAAGTCGGTCCCCAGGGTTCCGGGGATGCCCGACATCGACAGCATCGTCGCCCGCGCCGAGGCGGAGTTCGCCTCGGCGGCGGACGCGGCCGCGCTGGAGAACGCCAAGGCGCGCTTCCTCGGCAAGGCGGGCGAGCTCACCGCCCTGCTGAAGGGCCTGGGCGCGGCCTCGCCCGAGGAGCGCAGGCAGCTCGGTGCCGCGATCAATTCGGGCAAGGCGCGCATCGAGGCGGCGCTGGAGGCGCGCCGCGCCGGCCTCGCCGATGCCCGCCTCAGCTCGCGACTCGCCGAGGAGGCGCTCGATGTCACCCTGCCCGGGCGCGGCAGCGCCCGCGGCGGCCTGCACCCGATCACCCGCACCTGGCAGCGGGTCGAGGAGATCTTCCGCAGCATCGGCTTCGACGTCGCCGACGGCCCGGAGATCGAGAACGACTGGTACAACTTCACCGCGCTCAACAACCCGGAGAACCATCCGGCACGCTCGATGCAGGACACGTTCTACGTCGATCTCAAGGACGACAAGGGGCTGCCCCTGCTGCTGCGCACCCACACCAGCCCGATGCAGGTGCGCTACGCGAGGATGCACAAGCCCCCCATCAAGGTGATCGCGCCGGGCCGCACCTACCGCGTCGACTCGGACGCGACGCACTCGCCCATGTTCCACCAGGTCGAGGGCCTGTGGATCGACGAGGACGTGAGCTTCGCCGACCTGAAGGGCGTGTACGTGGACTTCCTGCGCCGCTTCTTCGAGTCGGACGAGCTGCAGGTGCGCTTCCGGCCGTCCTATTTCCCGTTCACCGAGCCCTCGGCCGAGATCGACCTGCAGTTCGCCTCCGGCCCGCTCAAGGGCCGCTGGCTGGAGCTGTCGGGCGCCGGCCAGGTGCACCCGCAGGTGGTGCGCAACTTCGGGCTCGACCCGGAGAAGTACATCGGCTTCGCCTTCGGCTCGGGCCTGGAGCGCCTGACCATGCTGCGCTACGGCATCGACGACCTGCGCCTGTTCTTCGACGGCGACCTGCGCTTCCTGAGGCAGTT
>CAZMDA010000005.1:27104-88046 GCA_964564865.1 uncultured Bordetella sp.
GCATCGACGACCTGCGCCTGTTCTTCGACGGCGACCTGCGCTTCCTGAGGCAGTTTGCATGATCGTCCCCGAGTACTGGCTGCGCGAGTTCGTCGACTGGTCCATGCCCACGGACCACCTGGCGCGCGAGCTCACCATGGCCGGCCTCGAGGTCGAGTCCTGCGAGCCGGTGGCGCCGCCGCTGCCCGGCGTGGTCGTTGGCGAAGTGCTGTCGGTGGCGCGCCACCCGAACGCCGACAAGCTGAGCGTGTGCAGCGTGAACGCCGGCGGCAAGCCGGTACAGGTGGTATGCGGCGCGCCCAACGTGCGCGCCGGGATGAAGGCGCCCCTCGCGCTTCCCGGGGCGGCGCTGGGCGGGCACGAGATCAAGGCCACCGCGCTGCGCGGCGTGGCGAGCAACGGCATGCTGTGCTCGGCCCGGGAACTGGGCTTGTCCGATGACCACGCCGGCCTGCTCGAGCTGCCGGCTTCGGCACGGCCGGGCAGCGGCGTGCGCGAGGCGCTGGCGCTGGAAGAGCAGCTGCTGACCCTGAAGCTGACGCCCAATCGCGGCGACTGCCTGTCCATTCTGGGCGTGGCGCGCGAAGTGGCCGCGCTCACCGGCGCGAAGCTGAAGGCCCACGCGCCCAAGCCGGTGCCGGCGAAGGGCAAGGCGAAGCATCCGTTCCGCATCACCGACGCCGGGGGCTGCGGCCGCTTCGCCGGGCGCGTGATCCGCGGCGTGGACGCCGCGGCGCCGACCCCGGACTGGATGCGCCGGCGCCTGGAGCGGGCCGGGCAGCGCTCCATCTCCGCGCTCGTGGACGTCACCAACTACGTGATGCTGGAGCTGGGCCGCCCGCTGCACGTCTACGACCAGGACAAGCTCTCCGGCGCGATCGACGTGCGCTGGGGCCGCGCGGGCGAGAAGGTCCTCCTGCTGAACGGCCAGGAGGTCGCGGTGGACGCCTCGGTGCTGTGCATCGCCGACGACTCCGGCCCGATCGGCCTGGCCGGGATCATGGGCGGGGAGAGCACCAAGGCCGAGACCACCACCCGCAACCTGTTCCTCGAATCGGCGTTCTTCTTCCCCGAGGCCATCGCCGGGCGCGCGCGGCGCTACAACTTCGCCAGCGACGCCTCGCACCGCTTCGAGCGCGGCGTGGACTTCGAGAGCAACGTCCCGGGCATCGAGCGCGCCACCCGGCTGATCCTCGAGATCTGCGGCGGCGAGCCGGGCCCGACGGTGGACCTGGTGAAGCGCCTGCCGAAGAGGAAGCCGGTGCGCATGCGCGTCGCGCGCGCGCAGAAGGTGATCGGCATGCCGATTCGGGAGACCGAGATGGCGGCGGTCTTCAGGCGGCTGGGACTGCCGGCGTCGCAGAAGTCCGGCGCGTTCACCGTGCAGCCGCCGTCGTTCCGCTTCGACCTCGAGATCGAGGAGGACCTGATCGAGGAAGTGGCCAGGTTGCGTGGATTCGATGCCATACCCGCGCGCCCGCCGACGGCGCCCGCGAAGATGACGGCGCTGCCCGAGGAACGGCGCAGCCTGCACGCGGTGCGCGAGCGCGTCGCCGCGCGCGACTACCAGGAGACGATCAACTTCGCCTTCGTCGAGCCGGCCTGGGAGGCCGACTTCGCCGGCAATGCCGACCCGGTGCGGCTGCTCAACCCGATCGCCAGCCAGGCCTCGGTGATGCGCAGCACGCTGCTGGGCTCGCTGGTGGCAAACATCCGCGCCAACCACGCGCGCAAGCTCGCGCGCGTGCGCGTCTTCGAACTGGGCCGCGTCTACCTGCGCGATCCCGCGGCCGTGGACGGCCCGCTGGAGGTTGCCGGCCTGCGCCAGCCGATCCGCGTCGCCGCCGCCGCGTTCGGGCCGGCGCTCGAGGAACAGTGGGGGACGCCGGCGCGCGCAGTGGACTTCTTCGACGTCAAGGCGGACCTGGAGGCACTGTTCGCGCCGCGGGTGCCGCGCTTCGAGGCCGCGCCGCACCCGGCGCTGCATCCCGGGCGCTCGGCGCGCGTGCTGCTGGAGGGCGCCGCTGTCGGCTGGCTGGGCGAGTTGCATCCCCGCTGGCAGCAGAAGTACGAGCTGCCCTCGGCGCCGGTCCTGTTCGAGGTCGAGGCCGCGAGCCTTGCCGAGGCTCCCCTGCCGCGGGCCACCCACCCCTCCCGGTTCCCACCCGTGATCCGGGACATCGCCTTGCTGGTGGATGCCGGGGTTCCGGCGCAGGCCCTCCTGGACGTGGTCCGGGAGGCCGACCTGGCCATTGTCCAGGGGGTCCGCCTGTTCGACCTTTACCAGGGTCCGAGTCTGCCGCCGGGGAAGAAAAGCCTTGCGTTCCGGGTAGTTATGCAAGATACTGAACGCACCCTCACGGATGCGGAGGCCGATTCGGCGCGGCAGGCGCTGGTCGAGCTGTGGGGACGCCGTTTCGCTGCCCAGCAGCGCGCATAAAAAGTAAAATTATCAGATCTATCAGGGAGTTGGAATGACTTTGACCAAGGCCGAACTGGCCGACCTGCTGTTCGAGAAGGTCGGGCTGAACAAGCGCGAGGCCAAGGACATGGTCGAGGCCTTCTTCGAGGAGATCCGTGGGGCGCTGGAGCGCGGCGAGAGCGTCAAACTGTCGGGCTTCGGCAACTTCCAGCTGCGCGACAAGCCGCAGCGTCCGGGCCGCAATCCCAAGACCGGCGAGGAGATCCCGATCAGCGCCCGCCGGGTGGTCACCTTCCACGCCAGCCAGAAACTGAAAGCCATGGTCGAGAAGTCGCGCCATGGAGCCAAGCCGCAGGAAAACTGAACTACCGCCGATCCCTGCCAAGCGCTACTTCACCATCGGTGAAGTGAGCGAGCTGTGCGGGGTGAAGCCGCACGTCCTGCGTTATTGGGAACAGGAGTTCACGCAGCTGAAGCCGGTGAAGCGCCGCGGCAACCGGCGCTACTACCAGCACCACGAAGTGCTCCTCATCCGCCGCATCCGCGAGCTGCTGTACGAGGAGGGCTTCACCATCAGCGGCGCCCGCAACCGCCTCGACCACGGCGCCGGCGAGGACGACAAGTCCGAGCTGGTGGCGCGTCCGGCGCGCGCAGCCGCCCCTTCGGCCGCATCCGGGTCCGTCCCGGTGGCGGACCTGTCCGCCCTCAAGCGCGAGCTGAAGGACCTACTGGACGCCCTGCGCGCCTGATGTCCTGTAAAATTGCGCGGTTCGGGGCGTAGCGCAGCCTGGTAGCGTACCTGCATGGGGTGCAGGTGGTCGGAGGTTCAAATCCTCTCGCCCCGACCAATCCCTTCCGAGCCTTCCGCTAGCGCCGCTGGCTGCCGCCCTCGGGGCCGGTCGCGCCAGGCGCGGGCTTGAAGCCCGCCGCCTTGAGCGCGAGGTCGATTTCGGCGCGCTGGAAGCCCTTGGACACCACCTTCGGCCCGACCTGCACCAGCGGCAGCCGTCCGCCGCGACCGGACGCGACCATGTATCGCGCCAGATTGGCGAAGGAATCCTCGACGTTGCGTTCCTCGAAGGGGATGTTCGAGGCGGACAGGTAGTCGCGCAGAGACCCGGAGTAGGGGCACCAGGCGGCGCCGTAGAACACCACCCGTCCCTCGGGCACCCGGCCCGGGCCGTAGGCCCAGCGCCCGATCCCCATCAGCACCAGCACGACCGCCAGCGCCGCGAGCGAGCGCTTGTCGAACCACCACATCGGCGCGTTGCGCAGGCTCCAGAAACCGTCGCTCATCGCGGACAGTCTAGCCGCGGCTTGACAGGGCCGGCGCGCTCCCTAATACTAAACTTAATGGTTAAGCATGGAGACCCGGTGCTCGACCGCGTGTTCGCCGCCCTGGCCGACCCGACCCGGCGCGGCGTGCTCGATGCGCTCGCGGGCGGCAGCCTCGCGGTGAGCGAACTGGCGGCGCCCAGCGGCATGTCGCTGCCGGGCTTCATGAAGCACCTGCGGGTGCTGGAGGACGCGGGCCTGATCGCCCGCGAGAAGGAAGGGCGGGTGGTGAGCTGCGAGCTCTCCGCCGCGCCGATGAAGGCGGCCT
The DNA here is from genome assembly GCA_964564865.1 of uncultured Bordetella sp. GTDB lineage: Bacteria > Pseudomonadota > Gammaproteobacteria > Burkholderiales > SG8-39 > RBG-16-66-20. Next base: position 31,130 of record CAZMDA010000005.1, read on the forward strand.
CCGCGTGGATGGCGCGCTACGAGAAGTTCTGGGGCGACAAGCTCGATTCGCTCGCCCGCTACCTTTACCAGCAGGAGGAGTTGCAGGCATGGAACAAGTTGGAGTCCAGGACAAGCCCTCGCTCACCCTCAAGCGCCATTTCCCGGTCGCGCCGGAGAAAGTCTGGCGCGCGTGGACCGATCCGAAAGCGCTAGCGAAGTGGTGGGGCCCCGGCGGCGAGGAACCGGTGTCGCTCGCCGAACTGGATTTGCGCGTGGGCGGTGCGTTCCGCATCATATTCGGTGGCCCGCGGGGCACGGAGCACGAGTGCGCCGGGATCTACCGGGAGGTGATGCCCAACCGCAAGCTCGTCTTCACCTGGTGCTGGCCCAACAGCACGCCGGAGCGGGTGTCGCTGGTGACGATCCTGTTCAAGCCCGCGGGCGGCGGCACCGATTTCGAGTTCCGCCACGAGCAGTTCTTCGATGAGGCGGCGCGTGACGGGCATCGGCGCGGCTGGAGCGAGAGCTTCGCCAAGCTGGAGGCCTTCCTGCTGCAGGCTTGATCCCGCATCCACTTTCAACAAGGAGATGGCAATGGCATACGTCGACGGTTTCCTGATCCCGGTCCCGAAGAAGAAGGCCGCCGCCTACCGCGCGATGGCGCGCAAGGCGGGCAAGGTCTGGCGCGAGCACGGCGCGCTCGACTACAAGGAGTGCATCGCGGACGACGTCAAGCCGGGCAAATGGACCTCGTTCCCGCGCGCGGTGAAGCTCAAGGCGGGCGAAGTAGTGTGGTTCTCGTACATCGTCTACAAGTCGCGCCAGCACCGCGACCGCGTCAACGCCAAGGTGATGAAGGACAAGCGCCTCGCGGCCATGATGGACCCGAAGAAGATGCCGTTCGACGGCAAGCGCTTCATCTGGGGCGGGTTCAAGGTGGTGGTGAGCGCATAGGAGGCGCGCCGCCGCGCGGAAACGGTTCGGCAACACTTCGATACACGGCAGCAATGCGCGCCGCCGGGCCGGCTCGTAGAATCGGCGTCTTTTTCGCGGGCGCGACATGACTATTGCCGGGAATCGACGCTGGCTGGCGCTGTACCTGCTGTGCCTGGGCGAGCTCATGATCGTGCTCGACACCACGATCGTGAACGTCGCGCTGCCGTCCATCCGCGAGGACCTGCGCTTCAACGAGACCTCGCTGGTCTGGGTGGTGAACGCCTACATGCTGACCTACGCGGGGTTCCTTCTGCTGGGCGGGCGCCTGGGCGACTATTTCGGCCAGCGGCGCATGTTCCTGCTCGGATTGACGCTATTCACGCTGGCCTCGCTTGCCTGCGGGCTGGCCGGATCGCAGGAGGTCCTCGTCGTCGCGCGCGCGGTGCAGGGGCTGGGCGGCGCGGTGGTGTCGGCGATCGCGCTGTCGTTGATCATGCGCCTGTTCTCCGAGCCCGGCGAGCAGGCGAAGGCGATGGGGGTCTACGGCTTCGTCTGCGCCGCCGGTGGCAGCATCGGCGTGCTGGTCGGCGGCCTGCTCACCAACGCCTTCAGCTGGCACTGGAACTTCCTGGTCAACCTGCCCATCGGCGTCGCGGTCTACGCGCTGTGCCTGAGGCTGCTGCCGGCGGACGGGCCGCCAGCGCACGCGGGCCGGCTCGATGTCGGCGGCGCGGTCGCGGTGACCCTGTCGCTGATGTGCGCGGTGTACGCGATCGTCAACGGCAACGAGGCGGGCTGGGGCTCGGCGCAGACCGTCGGCCTGCTCGCCGCCGCCGCGGTGCTGTTCGGCCTGTTCATCGGCATCGAGGCCACGGTGCGCCAGCCGCTGATGCCGCTCGCGCTGTTCCGCCTGCGCAACATCGTGGTGGCCAACGTCATCGGCGTGCTCTGGGCCGCCGGGATGTTCGCCTGGTTCTTCATCTCCGCGCTCTACATGCAGCAGGTGCTGGGCTACAACGCGCTGCAGGTGGGGCTGGCGTTCCTGCCCGCGAACCTGATCATGGCAGCGTTTTCCCTCGGGCTGTCGGCGCGGATCGTGATGCGCTTCGGCTTGCGCCCGCCGATCGCGCTGGGGATGGCGCTCGCCGCGATCGGCCTCGCGCTGTTCGGGCTGGCTCCGGTGGAGGGGAGCTTCATGCTCCACGTGCTCCCCGGCATGACGCTGCTCGGCCTGGGCTGCGGCATGGCGCTCAACCCGGTGCTGCTCGCCGCGATGAGCGACGCCGGGCCGGCCGATTCCGGACTGGCTTCGGGAATCGTGAACACCGCGTTCATGATGGGGGGCGCGCTCGGCCTTGCCGTGCTGGCGAGCCTCGCGGCCGCGCGCACCGATGCGCTCGCGGCCGCGGGCGCCGCGGCGCCGGCCGCGCTCACGGGCGGCTACCAGGCGGCATTCATCGCGGGGGCGCTGATGGCGGCGCTGGCGGCGGTCGCGGCAGGCGCGCTGCGCGGCGCGAAGAACGCGGATCAGGAAGGCAATGCGCCCCTCAGCTCCGCGCCGGCGGAGTCCCGCCGCCCTTGAGGGTGGCGATCAGCACGCCCGCGAGGATCGTGGCGATGCCCGCGGCATGGAAGGCGTGGAAGGATTCGCCGAGGAACAGGATCGCGAGGAGGGTGCCGAACGCGGGCAGCAGGTGCAGGGTGAAGCCGGCGGTGTTGGCGCCCAGGACCGCGACGCCCCGGTTCCAGCAGATGAACGCGAGCACCGAGGCGGCGAGTCCCATGTACAGCACCCCGGCGGCGGCCTCCGGGCCCGGCCAGCGCGGCGGCGAATGGATCGCGAGCAAGGCGTAGGCCGGCGCCAGCAGCAGCACCCCGGCCACCGAGATCACGAACAGGAATCCGGTCCCGCTCAGCTCCGGCGGGCGGCGCTTGAGCAGAACCGAGTAGATGCCCCAGACCGCCATCGCGAGCAGCAGCCACGCGTCGCCGATGCCGAACCGGAAGCGCAGCACGTTCTCCAGGTCGCCGCGCGACAGGATGACCAGGATGCCGGCGAACGAGAGCAGCATGCCGGCGACCTGGCGCAGCGTGGCGCGCTCGCGCTCCAGGATCCAGGAGCACAGCAGGATGAACAGCGGCCCGGAGGAGTTGAGCAGCACGCCGTTGACCGCGGTGGTGCTGCGCAGCCCCAGGTAGACGAGGCTCTGGAACACCGCCACGCCGGTGAGCGCAAGCAGCAGCAGGACCCCGGCGTGGCGCCGGATCACCGGCCATTGGCCCAGCAGTGCGGGCAGGGCGAAGGGCGCGAGCACCACGACCGCGATCGCCCAGCGCCAGAAATTCAGCGCGACCGGGTCGAGGTCGTCGCGCAGCGCGCGCCCCGCGATCCAGTTGCCGGACCAGAACAGGCAGGCGAGCGCGAGCGCGAGGAAGGCCTGCGGCCGGGCGGCAGGCATGTCGCCGCGGCTCAGCCTGCCGCGGCCTTGCAGCCGGTCAGCACCGGCTTGGCGCCTTCGAGCAGCACCGCCTCGGCGCCCTTGATCTCCAGCAGCGTGCCGCGGTACGCGTAGTTGGTCGCGGCGGCGGCGCCGGTCTTCTCCAGCCGGATTTCGCGCTCGGGCAGGATCACCCATGCCGCGGCGCCGTTGTCCAGCAGGCGCACGTAGAGCTTGCGTCCGCCGTCGCACTGGTAGGCGGTGGCGTTGGCGGGGACGCGCGAGCGCTCGGTCCGCTCCTCGCCGCCGAACGGCCAGAGGTTGACGCTGCCGCAGCCCGCGAGGACGAGCAGGGCGGCGGCGGTCACTGCGGTGCGGACGGCTTGTTCCATGGCAGGTCGCGGCGTAGTGTAGCGAATCGACGGGGAGGACGGGACATGGGGTTCCTGGCTGACGACGAGATCGAGCGCCTGCGGGGCGCGGAAACGCTGTTCGCGTCGCCGATCCCGGTGCAGTCGGTGTCGAGCGACGAGTTCCTGCCGGCGCCGCAGACGGCGAAGCAGCGCGCGTTCGAGGACCGGGTGAAGGCGCTCGGGGCGCGCCTGGCCCGCCGCCAGGGCATGAGCCGGCGCGCCTTCTTCCGCACTGCCGGGGGCATGGCGGCGGCGTTCGTCGCCATGAACGAGGTCCATGCCCGGGGCGGGCAGCCCCTGTACGAGGCAAGCGTCGCCGAGGCGGCCACGCCAGAGCTGGCGCAGGCGCGCGCCGACGGCCTCAAGGACCAGTTCGTCATGGACATGCACACCCATTTCCTGCGCGACGACACCCGCCTCGAGGGCTTCGTGCGCTCGCGCGAGGCGGTGGGCAAGGCGGGCTGGAACCCGGGGCTGGCGGGCAGGCCGCAGACGATCGAGGACCTCAAGTTCGCCAACTACTTCAAGGAGATCTTCCTCGACAGCGACACCAAGCTCGCCTGCATCAGCGGTTCCTACTCGGTGGACGAGCGCGACTCGTTCCTCACCAACCGCATGAAGTTCGACGCCCGCGAGCGCGTCAACCGCGAGGCCGGGACGCAGCGCATGTTCTCGCACGCCGTCTTCACGCCGGGCTGGCCGGGCTGGCTGGACAAGGTGGACGAGGAAAACGAGACCCTGCGGCCGGACTCGTGGAAGGGCTACACCATCGGCGACAACACCAACAAGCACCTGTCCAAGTTCCCGTTCCGGCTCGACGACGAAAAGCTGATCTACCCGTTCTACGAGCGGCTGCTGAAGGCGGCGGCGAAGCACCCGGACCGGCCCGGGCTGAAGAACGTCTGCATCCACAAGGGCCTGTTCCCGCCGGTCATCGAGCAGCGCTTCCCGCAGCTGCTGGAGTACTGCCACGTCGGCGACGTCGGCAAGGCGGCCAAGGACTGGCCGCAGCTCAACTTCGTCATCTACCACTCGGCCTACCGCTGGGGCGGCGGCCCCACGACCGCACAGCAGGCGTGGGAGCAGGTCGAGCGCACCGGCCGCGTCGAATGGGTGAACGACCTCGCCGAGATCCCGGGCAGGTTCGGCGTCAGCAACGTCTACGCGGACCTGGGCCAGATCTTCGCCCAGAGCACCATGGCCGACCCGCGCGTGTGCGCCTTCATGATGGGCACGCTGGTCAAGGGCCTGGGCGCCGACCACGTGGTGTGGGGCACCGACGCCATCTGGACCGGTTCGCCGCAGTGGCAGATCGAGGCCCTGCGCCGGCTGGAGATCCCGGAGGCGATGCGCGGGCGCTACGGCTTCGCGCCGCTGGGCGCGGCCGACGGTCCGGTCAAGCGCGCCATCCTGGGCGAGAACAACGCGCGCCTGTACGGCTACTCAGCCGCGAAACGCGCCGCGCTGGCGGGCGACAAGGTGGCGTATTGGAAGGGGCTCTACGACCGGCACGGCGGCGAGCGCAGCAATCTCGCGTACGGATACGCCGCGGGCTAAGCCGCGCGCGGCGCGGCGTAGAAGCCGAGCGACCTCCGCAGCAGGAACGCAGCGATGCCCAGGTTGAGCAGGTTCCAGGCAATGCCGTTGACGAACGCGGTCTTGTAGGAGCCGGTGAGGTCGAAGATCAGGCCGGTCATCCATCCGCCCAGGGCCATGCCCAGCAGGGTGCACATCAGCACGATGCCGGTGTAGGTGCCCGCCACGCGCGCCGGGAAGTACTCGCGCACGATGATGGCGTAGGAGGGCACGATGCCGCCCTGGAACAGGCCGAACAGCGCCGACACCACGTAGAGGGAGGCCAGCGAGTCGAACGGCAGGAACAGCACCAGCGCCACGCCCTGGAGAGCCGATCCCAGCAGCAGCGTCTTCAGCCCGCCGATGCGGTCGCAGATCCAGCCCGAGGCGAGGCGGCTGACGACGCCGAAGCCCAGCATCACCGAGAGCATCTCCGCGCCGCGCGCCGCCGCGAAGCCCAGGTCGCCGCAGTAGGCCACGATGTGCACCTGGGGCATGGACATGGCGACGCAGCAGCTGATGCCGGCCATGCTGAGCAGGGTGAGGAGCGTGGCGGAGCGGAGGCCCAGGTGCTTCGCTTCCGGGACAGAGTGCGTCCCGGAAGCGATCGGATGAAGGTCAAGGGCAGGGGGACGGCGGCGCAGGACGAACGCGAGGGGGATGGCGGTGGCCAGGCAGAAGTAGCCGACGCCGGTGAAGGTGGCGCGCCAGCCGATGCTGTCGAAGTAGCCCTGCAGGATCGGCGGCCAGATGGCGCCGGCGAGGTAGTTGCCGCTGGCGCAGATGGCCACCGCGATGCCGCGCCGCTTCGTGAACCAGAGCGAGGTATCCGCCACCAGCGGGGCGAAGGTGGCCGACGTTCCCAGCAGGCCGATGACCAGGCCCTGGATCAGGGCGAACTGCAGCAGGGTCTGCGAGGCCCCGGCGGCGATGAAGCCCGCGCCCAGGCAGACCGCGCCGATCAGCACCGGCACCATGACGCCGAAGCGGTCGGCCAGGCGGCCCATCAGGATCCCGCCCAGGCCGAAGCCGATCATGGTCAGGGAATAGGGGAGCGAGGCATCCGAGCGCGCGACCCCGAACTCGGCCTGCACCGGCGGCAGCGCCACGGCCACGGCGTAAATCCCGGAGCCGCCGATGGTCATGAGCGCGAGGCACGCGCACAGGCGGATCCAGGCGTAGGTGGATTCCGGCTCGGAGGATCGGGCGGCAGATGTCATCGCCCGATTCTAGCGGTCAGTTAGAATCCGCCCATCCCGATGCGCATCCTGGTTTCGAACGACGACGGCTACTTCGCCCCTGGCATCGCGCTGCTGGCGCAGCGGCTGGCCGCCGTCGGCGAAGTGACCGTGGTCGCGCCCGAGCGCGACCGCTCCGGCGCCTCGAATTCGCTCACCCTGGACCGGCCGCTGAGCGTGCGCCGCGCCGCCAACGGCTTCTGGTTCGTCAATGGCACGCCCACCGACTGCGTCCACCTCGCGGTCACCGGCCTGCTGGAGCGGCTGCCCGACTGCGTGGTCTCCGGCATCAACCACGGGGCGAACATGGGCGACGACACGATCTACTCCGGCACAGTGGCGGCCGCAACCGAGGGCTATCTGCTGGGCATCCCGTCGATTGCGGTGTCCCTGGCCAGCCGCAGCGGCAGGCACTTCGAGACCGCAGCCGCCGTCGCGCTGCGCATGGTAGAGCGCCTCGCGCGGGCGCCGGTGACGCAGCCGGTGCTGCTCAACGTGAACGTGCCCGACGTCGGGCCGGAGGCGCTTGGCGGCGAGGAGGTCACGCGCCTGGGCCGGCGCCACAAGGCCGAGCCGGTGGTCAAGCTGCAGACCCCGCGCGGCGAGACCGCGTACTGGATCGGGCCTGCGGGCGACGCACAGGACGCCGGCCCGGGCACCGATTTCCACGCCGTTGCCGCCGGCCGCGTGTCGGTGACGCCGCTGCAGGTGGATCTCACGCACCACGGGCAGGTCGATCTGGTGCGCGGCTGGATGGGCCGGTGAGCGAGCCCAGGGGCGCGCGCAACCTCGCCGGGGTCGGCATGACCTCGCAGCGCACCCGCGCGCGCATGGTCGAGCGCCTGCGCGAGGAGGGCATCGCGGACCCGCGCGTGCTGGCGGCGATGGAGGCGGTGCCGCGGCACGTGTTCGTCGAGGAGGCGCTGGCGCACCGCGCCTACGAGGACAACGCCCTGCCGATCGGCTTCGGCCAGACCATCTCGCAGCCCTACATCGTGGCGCGCATGATCCAGGAGCTGATGCGCGGCCGGGAACTGGGCCGGGTGCTTGAGGTCGGCACCGGCTGCGGCTACCAGGCGGCGGTGCTGGCGCGGCTGTCCGCCGAGGTGTATTCCATAGAGCGCATTCGCGAGCTGCTCGAGCGCGCGCGCTCGAACCTGCGCGAGCTGCGCCTGTCCAACCTGCGTCTCGCCTACGGGGATGGCAATGAGGGGCTGGAGAAGGCCGCGCCGTTCGATTCCATCGTGGTCGCCGCGGCCGCGCCGGCGGTGCCGCAAGCCCTGCTGCGCCAACTCGCCCCCGGTGGCAGAATGATTCTCCCGATCAGGCAAGCCGGCGACTCGCAGCGGCTCGCGCTGATCGAGCGTGAGGGGCGCGGCTTCATCGAGACGCCGCTCGATCTGGTCCGGTTCGTGCCGCTGGAGGCCGGAAAGCGATGAACCTGCCGCGCAGTCTGATCCTTGCAGTACTCGGCGCCGCCGTGGTGGCGGCCGGCTGCGCCTCGCGCGCGCCTGCGCCGGTGCAGGAGCGCCGTCCGGCGCCCGCCGTAACGGCGAAACCGCCGGTCGCGGTGCCGGCGGCCAAGCCCGCGGCGCCGGCCACGGCGACCGCCGGACGCTACGTGGTCCGGCGTGGCGACACGCTCTACAGCATCGCGCTGGAGCACGGCGTGGATTTCCGCGACCTCGCCCGGTGGAACAACCTCGATGATCCGGCGAAGATCCGCGTCGGACAGTCGCTGCAGGTGAGCTCGCCGGAAGGCCCGCAGGCGGCGCAGGCCGGCGCGCAGGTCGGCGCCGTGCGGGCGCCCGGCGCGCCCGAATCGCGGCCGCTCGAATCGCGCCCGCCCGGGCAGGCCTCGGCGTCCGACGGCACGACGAGGACGGCCCCAAAGGCGCTGCGCCTGCCCTACTCCGAGCAGAACGTGGCGCTGCTGTCGCGCGGCGAGTCACCGGCCCCGGCCGCGGCGAAGCCTCCGGCGCAGGGGGCGGCGCCGGCGCCCAAGCCGGAGCCGCCGAAGCCGGCACCCGAGCGCAACGCCGACGGCATCGACTTCATCTGGCCGGCGAAGGGCGCGATCCTCGCGGGATTCTCTGAGCCGCGCGTCAAGGGCATCGACATCGGCGGCCGCATCGGCGATCCGGTGGTGGCGGCTGCCGCGGGCAAGGTGATCTACGTCGGTGCCGGCATCCCGGGGCTGGGCAAGTTCGTGGTCATCAAGCACAACGACGAACTCTCGACGGTCTACGCGCACGCCAGGGAAGTGCTGGTCAAGATGGACCAGTCCGTGGTCCGTGGCCAGCGCATCGCGGAGCTGGGCGACAGCGACGCCGATCGCCCGAAGCTGCATTTCCAGGTGCGCAGGCTGGGCAAGCCGCTCGACCCGATGGGCTACCTGCCGCCGGGCTAGGGCGGCGCTAGCGCCGGAGCCGCAGCTCCTGCGCCAGGTCGTGCACCGCCGCCGCGTAGAAGCTGGAGCGGTTGTACCGCGTGAGCACGTAGAAGTTGCGCATCCCGAGCCGGTACTCGGTGGGCGCATCCGGCGTCGGCAGGTCGATCAGCGCCACCGCGGTGTCCACCGGCAGGCTGCTGCGGGTTTCCACGCCGTGCTCGCGCAGGGAAGCCAGGGTAAACCTGCCGGGCTCGATGCCCGCCTCCAGCATCGCGCGGTGCGCCTCGCCCGCGACATGGGCCGGCAGCTGCACCGGCTCGCCGCGGCGCCAGCCGTGCTCCCTGAGGAAGTTGGCCACGCTGCCCACCGCGTCCACCGCGCTGGCGCGCAGGTCCACGGTGCCGTCGCCGTCGAAGTCCACGGCGAAGCGCCGGTAGCTGCCCGGCATGAACTGCGGGATCCCGATCGCGCCAGCGTACGAGCCTCTGACGCTGAATACGTCCAGCCCGGCATCGCGGGTGAACAGCAGGTACTGCTCCAGTTCGGAGCGGAAGTAGCCGGCGCGCGGCGGGTAGTGGAACGCCAGGGTGGCAAGCGCGTCGATGACGCGGAAGCTGCCCGCGTTCCGGCCATACAGGGTCTCGACGCCGATGATGGCGACGATGACTTCCTCGGGCACGCCGTGCGCCTCGGCGGCGCGCGCCAGCGCCGCCTCGTGCCGGCGCCAGAACGCCAGTCCCTCGGCGATGCGGGCATCGTTGACGAAGCGCGCGCGGTAGGCGCGCCAGGAGCGCTCGCGCGGGTCCTTGGGCGGCGTGATCGCCTTGAGCACCGATTCCATGCGCCGCGCACGCGCGAACAGGTACTGCAGCTCGCTCTCGACGAAGGCATGGCGCTCGGCCATGTCGCGGATGAATGCGCGAACGTCGGTGCGCTGCGAGAAGGCATCCTTCGCAAGCGCCGGGAACGAGGCGCAGCAGGCCAGCGCCAGGATGAACGCGGCGCCCCTCATGCGGGATGGAACTCCCGCACGCGGCGGCGCAGCTCGGCGACCCGGTCCGCCGGGGCGTCGCCGCCGTAGCGAAGGGCGATGTACAGCGCGGCGATGCCCCGGATGGCCTCCGCCATGACGGGGAACCGCGCGGCGGCGCGCTCGGAGAAGTCGCGCGGGCCCTCGTGCGGCGCACGCGCCACGCCGCGCCGGCCCAGCTTGCGGCAGAACACGAGCCAGGCGCGGTTGACCGGGTCGGGTCGCGCGTGGCGGCGCAGCGACCAGGCCACCAGCGCCACGACCAGCGCGCCCAGCACGGTCATCAGCGCGGCGGCGAGGCCGCGCCAGTCGATGTCGCCCATCCCGAGGAGTGACATCAGCTCGCGCTGGCGCTCCGGGTTGTAGCCCAGCACCCAGACGTTCCACTGGTGCGTGAGCGCTTCCCACTGGTTGCGCATCGAGCGCAGCCACTGCAGCTCAGGCCGCATCAGGAACGGCAGTTCCTGCGCCGTCGGCACCGAGCGCGCGAGGCCGGCTTCCAGGCGTCCGGGCGCCGATAGCGCGGTGGGATCGACGCGCACCCAGCCGCGGTCCACCAGGTAGACCTCGGCCCAGGCGTGGGCGTCCGACTGGCGCACCGTGACCTTGCCGTCCACCGGATTGAGGTCGCCGCCCTGGTACCCGGTGACCACGCGCGCGGGGACGCCCGCGGCGCGCATCAGGAACACCAGCGCGGAGGAAAAATGCTCGCAGAACCCGGCCTTGGTCTGGAACAGGAACTCGTCCACGGAGTCCTGGCCCAGCAGCGGCGGCTCGAGCGTGTAGACCAGCTGCGAGCTGCGGAAGAACTCCGCCGCTCGCTGCAGCACCGCGGCGTCACCAGGCAGTTCGCGCCGCCAGGACTCGGCCAGCGCCACCGCCTTCGGGTTGAAGCCGGGCGGCAGGCGCAGGGCGCGGCGCAGCTGCCAGGGCTCGACCGCCGGGTCGGGCGGCAGCTCGGTGTGCGAGACCATGTCGTAGCGCATCCGCGCCCGGATCGGCGCGAGCGCCACGATCTGGCCGTCGTCCAGCAGGCGCGCGCGCTCGGGCACCACGGCCGCGGTCTCGATCGCGAACAGCCAGTTGCGGTTGTGCGGCTCCAGCGTCACCGCGTAGGCATGGCGACCGGCGTCGATGCCCGGGCCCGGCTGCCGCGGCGGGGACTGCGCGAAGCCGGGCGAGCCGACGCGCCAGGTGCGGCCGTCGAAATCCCACAGTACCGGCCCGCGCCAGTAAAGCGCGCGCCGCGGCGGCATCTCGCCTTCGAACTCGACGCGGAAGGCGACCGCGTCGGACAGGGTGAGCTGCGACAGGTTGCCGGGAGACATGGTGTCCGACAGCCCGCTCATCGCGGTATAGGCGTCCTGCGGCAAGCCCCACAGCGGCCCCTGGACCCGCGGAAAGAGGGCGAACAGGACCAGCGCCGCGGGGATCGCCTGGGCGAGCAGGATGCCGGCGGTGCGCAGGTTCGCGCGCAGATCCCGGCGCGGCGCGCTGAAACCGACCAGCGACGCGGTGGTGAGCGCGAGCGCGGCGCACATCGCCAGCGCGGTCGGGATGGACTGCGAGTAGAGGAAGTTCGTCATCACCAGGAACCAGGCCAGGAAGACGACCGCGGTGCCGTCGCGCTGGCTGCGCATCTCCAGCAGCTTGAGGCCGGAGAACAGCACCAGCAGCACGATGCCCGGGGTGCGGCCGAACAGGGCGCGGTACTCCATCCAGACACCGGCCATGGCGGCCAGGGCCACCGCGAGCAGCACCCAGCGCGAGGGCAGGATCTCCGGATGGCGCAGCGCGAGGCAGCGCCAGGCGTAGAGCAGCACGGTGAGCAGCGTCAGCCACCAGGGCGCGCGCAGGGCGTGCGGCGCCACCACCAGCGCGAGCGCGATCACCAGGCCAGCGAGATCGCGGGCGCCGATCGGGCGCAACTCCGGGGTGAAAGGGTGCGCGGCCGGTGTCGCCGCGGGCGCCGGCGTGGCGCTCACCCGCGCACCTCCGGACCGTGCAGCGCCAGCGCCTGCAGGCAGGCCGCGCGGTGCGGGGCGCCGCGCTCGGGCGCGATCGCCACGCCCGGCAGCCGCAGGCCGTAGCGCAGGCCGTCGCGCTCCGCGGCGATCACCCAGCCGGCCAGGCGCGACAGGCGCTCCTCGGTTCCGGCGCCGGGGGGCAGCTGCGACCAGTCGAGCATGAGCTCGGCGGCGGCCTCCCCGGAGAACTGCTTGGTCAGCATGTCGCCGCTGCGCGCGGCCGCCTTCCAGGCGACATGGCGTGGCGAATCCGAGAGCTGGTAGCTGCGCAGGCCGGCGTAGTCGTCATTGCCGGTAGCCTGCGCGCGCGCGACGCCGGCGCGTGGATCCGGACTGTGCGGCGGCAGCGGGCTGCGCACCGGCCGCGGGTAGACCAGGCAGCGCGCATCCGGCTCGACATAGCTCCAGGCGCGGAACAGTCCGAGCGGGAAGCGGGTCTCCAGCATGAGCCGTCCCCAGGGCAGCCAGCCGCGCCTTGTCGCGGGCACCGGCAGTACCGCCTCCGCCGTCTCGTGCGCGCCCAACTCGGCCACCTGCTGCGAGCCCGAGGCCACATGGCGCACCAGGATCTGCGGCCGGTCGAAGGGCGCCTGGCTGGCGAGCACCAGGCGCAAGGGCGCCTGCTCGCCGGCGAACACCGGCTCGACGCGGCCGGCGCTCACCGAGAGCTGGGCCAGGTTGCGCGCGGTGTGCACCATCCCGGCGACGCCGAGGCCGCCCAGCAGGAAGGTGAGCGCGAAGCCGAGCGACATGGCGTAGTTGATCGACCCGACGAGCAGGATGCCGAGCGTCCCGGCGAACAGCCAGCCCAGGCGCGTCGGCACGATGTAGACGCGCCGGTGACCAAGCACCACGGCGCCGCGCTCCGGCGGCGAATAGCCGTAGAACCACCTGCGCAATGCGCCGCCCTCAGGCGATCGGCCCGTCATAGCGCCACTTGCCTTGCCAGTGCGCGTGCACCAGGTTCGGGTATTCCGGGCGGCCGAGGCTGCCGTTGTAGCGACCGAGGGCTCGGAAGTAGTCGCCCTTCTCGATGTCGAGGTAGTGGCGCAGGATGACGCAGCCGTAACGCAGGTTGATCCTCAGGTGGAACAGGTTGTGATGCGGCTCGCCGATCAGCTTCACCCAGAACGGCATGACTTGCATGTAGCCGCGGGCGCCGGCGCTGGATACCGCGTACTTGCGGAAGCCGGATTCGACCTCGATCAGGCCCAGCACCAGCTGCGGCGGCAAGCGGTTGCGGATCGCCTCGTAGTGGGTCGTGACCAGGAATTCGTGGCGCACCTTGCGGTCGGGCATGCGTGCGCGCAGGCGGCGTTGCATTTCGCTCAGCCAGCGGTGGCCATCGCCGGGGTCGCCGAAGTTCAGGTGCGGTACCCCGCGGTCGGAAATGGAAGCCTGCATGGAGGTGCGCACGCTCGCCGCCAGCTCCTCGTAGACCTGGTTGCCCGCGAATGCCGGCCGCACTGCCAGTGCAAGCGGCAGGGCGAGGAAGTCCCGGCGCCTCACGCGCCCAGTCTCTCCCGCAGGAAGGCGATGGCCTCTCCGGCCGGGACGCTGCGTGCGTCGGCGTCGCGCCGGCCCTTGTACTCCAGGGTGCCGGCGGCCATGCCACGTTCCGAGATCACGATCCGGTGCGGCACGCCGATCAGCTCCATGTCGGCGAACAGCACGCCGGCGCGCTCGTCGCGGTCCTCCAGCAGGACGTCGATGCCCGCGGCGGCGAGTTCGGCGTAGAGCCGGTCCGCGGCCTCGCGCACCGCCGCGCTCTTGCGGTAGCCGATGGGCACCAGCGCGACCTCGAACGGCGCCATGGCGCGCGGGAAGGCGATCCCGCGCTCGTCGTGGTTCTGCTCGATCGCGGCGGCGACGATGCGCGTCACGCCGATGCCGTAGCAGCCCATCTCCATCGGCTGCGCCGCGCCCTTCTCGTCGAGGTAGGTCGCCTTGAGCGCCTCCGAGTACTTGGTGCGCAGCTGGAAGATGTGCCCGACCTCGATGCCGCGCTGGATGCGCAGCGTCCCCTTGCCGTCCGGGCTGGCGTCGCCCTCGAGGACGTTGCGGATGTCGGCTACCACGGCGGGCTCGGCCAGGTCGCGGCCCCAGTTGACGCCGGTGAGGTGGAAGCCGGCCTCGTTGGCGCCGCAGACGAAGTCGCCCATGGCCGTGACCGTGCGGTCGGCGATCACCAGGGCGTCCTTCACCCCGACCGGTCCGATGTAGCCCGGCGGGCAGCCGGTGTGGTGCGCGATCTCGGCCTCGCTGGCGAAGCGGAACGGGGCCAGGCCGGCGACCTTGCCGGCCTTCACCTCGTTCAGGCTGTGGTCCCCGCGCAGCAGCAGCATGGCAAAGCGCTCCCCGCTCATGACGGCGATCGCTTTGACCGTGCGCTGGAGCGGAAGTTTGAGCAGCGCGGCGACGTCCTCGCAGGTGGTCCTGCCCGGGGTGGCGGCCTTCACCATCGGCATCGCGGGAGCAGGGCGCGGGGCGGGCGGTGCGACAGCCTCGGCCAGCTCGATGTTGGCGGCGTAGTCGGATTCCGGGCACCAGGCAATGGCGTCCTCGCCGGAGTCGGCAAGGACATGGAACTCGTGCGAGCCGGTGCCGCCGATCGCCCCGGGGTCGGCGGCGACGGCGCGGAACTTCAGGCCCAGGCGCTCGAAGATGCGGCAGTAGGTGTCGTGCATGACGCCGTACTCGCGCACCAGGTCGTCATAGCCGGCGTGGAACGAGTAGCCGTCCTTCATGACGAACTCGCGCGCCCGCATGACGCCGAAGCGGGGCCGGATCTCGTCCCGGAACTTGGTGTGCATCTGGTAGAAGTGGGCCGGCAGCTGGCGGTAGCTGCGGATCTCGCGCCGCGCGATGTCGGTGATCACCTCCTCGTGCGTCGGGCCGAACAGGAAGTCGCGCTGGTGGCGGTCCTTGATCTTGAGCATCTGCGGGCCGAAGGCATCCCAGCGGCCGCTTTCCACCCAGAGTTCCGAGGGAATGACGCAGGGCATCTGCAGCTCCAGCGCGCCGGCCCGGTTCATCTCCTCGCGCACCACCGCCTCGACCTTGCGCACCACGCGCAGGCCCAGGGGCATCCAGGTGTACAGCCCGGAGCCGAGGCGCCGGATCAGCCCGGCGCGCAGCATCAGCTTGTGGCTGGCGAGCTCGGCCTCGGCGGGGGCCTCCTTGATGGTGCTGAGAAAGTATCGTGAGGAACGCATGTCCGGGAGTCCGCGCGACGTTGTCTTTGGCGGATGGCTGTGGAAAAATGCGAGAGGATTCTAGCCTAGGTGGTGGTGCCATGGTTGGGTACACCAATGCTTGACAGGGACGGCTACCGACCGAATGTGGGCGTCATACTCGCCAACCCGCGCAACGACGTGTTCTGGGGCAAGCGGGTCAACCAGCACGCCTGGCAGTTCCCGCAGGGCGGCATCAAGGCGGGCGAGTCTCCCGAGCAGGCCATGTACCGCGAGCTCGAGGAGGAGACCGGGCTGCGGGCGGACCACGTGCGGATCCTCGGCCGCACCCGCCAGTGGCTGCGGTACGAGGTGCCCGAGCGCTGGATGCGGCGCGACTGGCGCGGCGCCTACCGGGGCCAGAAGCAGATCTGGTACCTGCTGCGCCTGACCGGCCGCGACAGCGACGTCAAGCTGCGCGCCAGCGGCCATCCGGAGTTTGACGCCTGGCGGTGGCAGGATTACTGGATTCCGCTCGAGACCGTGATCGAGTTCAAGCGCGAGGTCTACCGCCAGGCGCTCACCGAACTGCATCGCTACCTGAACGCAGACCGCCGCCCGCCGGCGCTGCGCGCGGGTTCCGCGGGATAGAATCCCGGTCGGGGATCCGGCGTCGGGCGGCGGGGCCCTACGCCATAGGCGACCCCTATCGCGTCCATTGCAACAATCGATTTGCCGCGGCGCGCGGCGCGCCTTAGCGTTCCGTTCCAAGCCATTTCTCAGCATAACCAGGAGGCAGACATGCAACTCAAGGGAACCAAGACCCACGACAACCTGAAGGCCGCGTTCGCCGGCGAATCGCAGGCCAACCGCCGCTATCTCTACTTCGCCGCCAAGGCGGACGTGGAAGGCCAGAACGACGTCGCCGCGCTGTTCCGCTCCACCGCCGAAGGCGAGACCGGCCATGCCCACGGCCACCTGGAGTACCTCGAGCAGGTCGGCGACCCCGCGACCGACAAGCCGATCGGGCGCACGCGCCTGAACCTGGCGGCGGCGGTGGCCGGCGAAACCCACGAGTACACCGACATGTACCCCGGGATGGCCAAGGCCGCCCGCACCGAGGGCTTCACCGAGATCGCGGACTGGTTCGAGACCCTGGCCAAGGCGGAGCGCTCGCACGCCAACCGCTTCCAGAAGGCCCTCGACGCGCTGCAGGATTGACCCGGCGCATGCCGCAGATCGCGCGCGAGAGCCTGCTCTCGCTCGAGTCCTACGCCCGGGAGCGGAACGCGTTCCGCTCCCGGGTGATCGCGCACAAGCGCGACCGCAGCGTGCAGCTGGGCGGGCACGTGATGCTGGTGTTCGAGGACGAGCTCACCATCCGCTACCAGGTCCAGGAGATGCTGCGCATCGAGCGCATCTTCGAGGACGAGGGCATCCAGGGCGAGCTGGACGCCTACAACCCGCTGATCCCGGACGGCGGCAACTGGAAGGCGACGATGCTCATCGAGTACGAGGATCCGGAGGAGCGCAAGCTGCGCCTGGCGGAGCTCGGTGGCATCGAGGACCGCGTCTGGGTGCAGGTCGGCGGCGGCGCGAAGGTGGCGGCGATCGCCGACGAGGACCTCGACCGCGAGGAAGGCGACAAGACCTCCGCGGTGCACTTCCTGCGCTTCGAGGTTCCCGAGGCGGACCGTCGCGCGCTCAAGGCGGGCGCCGCCCTCACGATCGGCGTCGACCATCCGAAGTACAGCGCCAGCGTCGTCGTGCCGCCCGCGGTGCGCGCGTCCCTGGCGGCGGACCTCGCCTGAGGCGGTGAAGCGGGGAATCGCCCGTTTCGCGGCCGCGGCCCTCGCGCTGGCGGCCTGCCCGGCGCTGCACGCGCAATCCTCGCCGTTCAAGTCCGACTGGGAGATGGAGCAGGAGAAGCGCTTCATCCGCGAAGGCGAGGTCAAGCTGCCGCCGCGCTACCGGGAGGAGGACCTGCTCGAGTTCGAGGTCGCCCGCACGGTCAGCTTCCGGTTCTTCATCGACAAGGCCTCGCTCGGCGTCGGCGCGGACGGGGTGGTGCGCTACACGCTGGTGGCGCGCAGCCCGCAGGGCGTCGAGAACGTGACCCACGAGGGCATCCACTGCACCAGCGGGCGCACCAAGGCCTATGCCGTGGGCCAAGCCGGCGGCCAGTGGCGCGCGGTGAACCAGGATTGGACCGACGTGCAGAAGCTCTGGACGCGCGTGCTGCGGACGGACTACTTCTGCCCGCTGCACCGCGCCATCTACGACGCCGCCGAGGGCGTGGACGCGCTGCAGCGGGGCGGCCATCGCGACCGCGCCAACTAGCCGCGCCGGCTAGAGCAGGACCAGGTTGTCCCGGTGGATGAGCTCGGGCTCGTCCACGTATCCCAGGATGGCCTCGATCTCGCCCGACGGGCGTCCCATGATCCGGCGCGTCTCGGCCGCCGAGTAGTTGGCCAGCCCGCGGGCGACCTCGCGGCCGGCCGGATCCACGCAGGCGACCACCGCGCCGCGCTCGAACTCGCCCGTCACTTCGCGCACCCCGATCGGCAGCAGGCTCTTGCCGCCGCTCAGCAGCGCCTTCACCGCGCCCGCGTCCAGCGTGACTCGGCCGCCCAGGTTGAGGTGGTCGGCGAGCCACTGCTTACGCGCCGCGAGCGGCATGGTCCCGGCGCGCAGCACCGTTCCCAGCGCCTCGCCGCGCGCCAGCCGCAGGAGCACGTCGGGCTCGCGGCCGGAGGCGATGACGGTGTGCGCGCCGCTGCGCGCCGCGCGCTTGGCGGCCAGCACCTTGGTGATCATGCCGCCCTTGCCCAGGTCCGAGCCGGCGCCCCCGGCCATGGCCTCCAGGCGCGGCTCGCCGGCCCGCGCCTCGCCGATCAGCTGCGCAGAAGGGTTCCGGCGCGGGTCGGCATCGTACAGGCCGGCCTGGTCGGTGAGGATCACCAGCGCGTCGGCTTCCACCAGGTTGGTCACCAGCGCGCCCAGGGTGTCGTTGTCGCCGAAGCGGATCTCGTCGGTGACCACGGTGTCGTTCTCGTTGATCACCGGGATCACGCCCAGCTCGAGCAGGGTGCGCAGGGTCGAGCGCGCGTTCAGGTAGCGTTCGCGGTCCGCCATGTCGGCATGGGTCAGCAGCACCTGCGCGGTGGCGAGGCCGTGCTCGCGGAACGAGGATTCGTAGGCCTGCACCAGGCCCATCTGGCCCACCGCGGCGGCCGCCTGCAACTCGTGCATCGCGCTGGGCCGCCTGGCCCAGCCCAGGCGCAGCATGCCTTCGGCGATGGCGCCGCTGGAAACCAGCACGCAGCGCTTGCCGATCCCGCGCAGCTGCGCGATCTGCGCCGCCCAGCGCGCGATCGCCGCGGTGTCCAGGCCGCGGCCCTCGTTGGTCACCAGGGTGGAGCCCACCTTGACCACCAGCGTTCCGGCATCGGCGATGACGCGGCTCACCGCGACGCCCTTTCCGCCTTGCCCGACAGGAACCGGTGTACTGCGGTGCTCAGCTCGCGGCAACCCTCGCCGTTGATCGCAGAGATCATGAACCAGGGTTTCTTCCAGCGCAGTGCGCGCAGCATGCGCTGCACGCGCGCCCCGGCGTCCGGTGCAAGGTCGGCCTTGTTGAACACCAGCCAGCGCGGCTTGCGGGCGAGGCCGGCGTCGTACTTCTTCAGCTCGGCGGCGAGTGCGCGGATGCCCCTCACCGGGTCGGCGCCTTCTTCCGGCGGCGCAAGGTCCACCAGATGCAGCAGCAGGCGGGTGCGCGACAGGTGGCGCAGGAACTGGTGGCCGAGGCCCGCGCCCTCGGCGGCGCCTTCGATCAGGCCCGGGATGTCGGCGATGACGAAGGAAGCATCGTGCGCAATGCGCACCACGCCGAGCGACGGATTGAGGGTGGTGAACGGATAGTCGGCCACCTTGGGCCGGGCGGCGGAAACGGCGCGGATGAAGGTGGACTTGCCGGCGTTGGGCAGGCCGAGCAGGCCGACGTCGGCCAGTACGCGCAGTTCCAGCTTCAGGGTGCGCGACTCGCCGGGCTCGCCACGGGTGAACTGGCGCGGGGCGCGGTTGATGCTCGACTTGAAATGCAGGTTGCCGAGACCGCCCTTGCCGCCGCGCGCAAGCAAGGCGCGCTGGCCGTCCTCGGTCAGGTCGGCGACGATGTCGCCGGTCCCTGCGTCCCTGAAGATGGTGCCCACCGGCACGCGCAGCACCAGGTCCTCGCCGCCGTGGCCGTACTTGTCCGCGCCGCGGCCGACGTCGCCGGCCTGGGCGCGATGGATCCGGGCGTAGCGGTAGTCGATGAGCGTGTTGAGGTTGCGGTCGGCCAGCGCCCAGATGCTGCCGCCGCGGCCCCCGTCGCCTCCCGAGGGGCCGCCGCGCGGCACGAACTTCTCGCGCCGGAACGCGGCGCTGCCGTCCCCGCCCTTGCCGGCGTGGACTTCGATGCGCGCTTCGTCGATGAATTTCATGGCGGCCCGCGTTTCTCCTGGACAAACAAAAAAGCCCTGCCGGCTCCGGCAGGGCTTTCGCGCGGGAGCCGGAGGCCTGGCTAGGCCGGGACCACGCTCACCGTCTTGCGCTCGGTGGTGCCGCGCTCGGTGTACTCCACCTTGCCGGCGACGCGCGCGAACAGGGTGTGGTCGCGGCCGATGCCGACGTTGTCGCCCGGGCGCACCACGGTGCCGCGCTGGCGGACGAGGATCGAGCCCGCGGTCACGCTCTGCCCGCCGTAGACCTTCACGCCGAGGCGCTTGGCCTGGGAGTCGCGGCCGTTGCGGGAGCTGCCGCCTGCTTTCTTGTGTGCCATGGTCCGGTTCTCCTGTGGGTCAGGCGCCGACGAAGCCGTCGATGCGCACTTCGGTGTAGTTCTGGCGGTGGCCCTGGTTCTTGATGTAGTGCTTGCGGCGGCGCATCTTGAAGATGCGCACCTTGTCGCCGCGGCCGTGGCCGACGACGGTCGCCTTCACCGCGGCGCCGGCGACGTAGGGCGCGCCGACCTTCGCCGCCTCGCCTTCCCCGAGCATCAGCACCTTGTCGAAGGTGAGGGTGGCGCCGACTTCCGCCTCGAGGGACTCGATGCGGAGCTGCTCGCCCGATTTCACGCGGTACTGCTTGCCGCCGGTCTGGATCACTGCGTACATGGCTTGCTTTCCTGGCTGGGTTCTGACGGGTTTGGTGCAGTCGATTGCTGGAGCAAAGACTTGGAATTATAAGGGATTTCGCCAGTCTTCGTCAAAGCCCCCCGTCACCCCCTATGGTAACTTTGCGCCCGTGACGAATACCCGGATCCTGGCCCCGATCGAGGCCGACATGCGCCTGGTGGAGGCCCGGATCGGCGAGCGGCTGGGATCCGACGTCGGGCTGGTGCGCCAGGTGGCGGAATACCTGGTGGCCGGGGGCGGCAAGCGCCTGCGCCCGGCGCTGCTGCTGCTCGCCTCCGGTGCCGCCGGCTGCCGCAGCGAGGCGCGCATCGAGCTCGCCGCGGTGGTCGAGTTCATCCACACCGCGACGCTCCTGCACGACGACGTGGTGGACGTCTCCGAGATGCGCCGCGGCCGCGACACCGCGAATGCGCAGTTCGGCAATGCCGCCGCCGTCCTGGTCGGGGATTTCCTCTATTCGCGCGCGTTCCAGATGATGGTGGGCTGCGGCAGCATGCGGGTGATGCAGGTGCTGGCCGAGGCCACCAACACGATCGCCGAGGGCGAAGTGCTGCAGCTGATGAACTGCCACGACCCGCGCGTGGGCGAGGGCGCCTACCTGGAGGTGATCCGGAGGAAGACCGCCAAGCTGTTCGAGGCGGCCGCGCGCCTCGGGGCCGTGCTGGCGGAGGCGCCGCCGGCGGTCGAGGCGGCGCTCGCCGAGTACGGCATGCGCGTCGGCACCGCGTTCCAGCTGGTCGACGACGTGCTCGATTACTCGGGGGACGCCGCCAGCATCGGCAAGAGCCTGGGGGACGACCTCGCCGAGGGCAAGCCGACGCTGCCCCTGATCCGGGCCATGGCCTGCGGCGACGCGGAGCAGGCGCGCGTGGTGCGCGAGGCGATCGAACAGGGCGGCCGGGGCGAATTCGAGCGGGTACTGGCGGCGGTCCGGGCGACGGGCGCGCTCGACTACGCCCGCGGCGTCGCGCTGCGGGAGGCCGACGCCGCGCGCGCGGCGCTCGGGACGCTCGCGCCCTCGGCGCACCGCGATTCCTTGCTAGAATTGGCGTCCTTCTCGGTCACCCGCCGCTCGTAGTCGCCGGGGTGGCACGGTCGCAATCGGGGTGTAGCTCAGCCTGGTAGAGTACTGCGTTCGGGACGCAGGTGTCGCTGGTTCGAATCCAGTCACCCCGACCAATTTTCCCCTCCCTCCGCACACGGTCATAATGCCGCCATGGGCCGGCTGATCCTCATCGTCCTCATCGTGCTGCTGGTGCTGTGGCTGCTGCGCCGGGCGCTGGCGGCCGGCAAGCGGCAGGAGCCGCCCGCAGGCGGCGGCGCGCCGGACCTGGTCAGCTGCGCGCACTGCGGCGTCAACCTGCCCAGGGGCGAGGCGCGCAGCGCCGGTGGCCGGCACTACTGCAGCGAGGAGCATTGGCGGCTCGGGCCGCGGGAGGATTGATGCGCGGCGCCCCCGGCTACTCCGGGCTGTTCGCGCGCGACGAGGGCACGCCCGAGTCGTTCTGGATCTCGCTGCGCTACTTCAACCTCTACCGCATGGCGGTAGCGGCGCTGTTCCTGGGCCTTACGCTGTTCTACGCCGACGCGCTCAACCTGGGCTCGCACCGCCTGGAGACCTTCCGCTATGCCGCCGGCGCCTGGCTGGTGCTGGGCGGGATGTTCCACAGCGTGCTGCGCCACCTGCGCGAGCAGTTCAACCTGCAGCTGTCGATGCACGTGTTCCTCGACATCGTCGCGATCACGGTGCTGATGTACGCGAGCGGCGGCCTGAGGAGCGGCCTGGGCGCCATGCTGCTGATCTCCCTGATCGGGGCGGCGCTCGTCGCGCCGAGGCGCCTCGCGCTGCTCTACGCCGCGCTGGCGACCATCGCGCTGCTGCTGGAGCAAAGCTACTGGGTGCTCCAGTTCGACGCCCCGGAGGCGAGCTACCTGCAGCCCGGGCTGCTGGCGATCGGCTGCTTCGCCATCGCCGGGGTCACCAGCTGGCTGGCGCAGCGGGTGGCGGCGAGCGAGCACCTCGCGCGCCTGCGCGGCCGGGAGCTGGCGACGCAGATGCGCGTCAACCAGCTGGTGATCCAGGACATGCAGGACGGCGTGCTGGTGCTCGACGCCCAGGGCCGGGTGGTGCAGTTCAACCCGCGGGCGCAGCGCCTGCTGGGCGCCGAGGCGCTGCGCGGCGCCGACATCGGCCGGCTGGCGCCGGGCGCGGCCGAGCGCTGGCGCGCCTGGCGCGCCAGCGGCGACTCGGCGCCCTCGGAAATCGAGCTGCGCGGCCGCGGCCTGCGCCTGCGCATGATGGAGGCGGGCGCCGACGAGGACCTGAGCGTGGTGTTCGTCGAGGACACCACGCGCGCCACCGAGGAGGCGCGCCAGCTCAAGCTGGCCGCGCTCGGGCGCCTGACGGCCAACATCGCGCACGAGATCCGCAACCCGCTGGCGGCGATCAGCCATGCCGCGGAGCTGCTGGGCGAGGAACAGCGCGGCCGCGACCGCGAGCGCCTGTGCCGTATCATCAACGACAACACGCGGCGGCTGGAGCGCCTGGTCGCCGACGTGCTGCAGCTCAACCGGCGCGACCGCGCCGCCGCCGAGCCGATCGAGCTCGCCGGCTGGCTGCAGCAGTTCGTGGAGGATTTCGCGATGAACGAGTCGGTGCCGCGCGAGACCATGGCCGTCGAGGCGGCGCGCCCGGTGCAGGTGCAGTTCGACCGCGAGCACCTGCGCCAGGTCCTGTGGAACCTGCTGCGCAACGCGGTGCGCCATGCGCGCCCGGGCCCGGGCAGCGTGCGCATCGCGCTGGGCGCCTTCGCCGGCCAGGTCGAGATCAACGTCATCGACAACGGACCCGGTGTGTCGCGCGGGGACCAGTCGAACCTGTTCGAGCCCTTCTTCACCACCGACAGCAAGGGCACGGGACTCGGTCTTTACCTGGCGCGCGAGCTGTGCGGCGCCAACCGCGCCGAGCTGGAGTACGTGGACGGGGCGCAGGGCGCGCACTTCCGCGTCGTCTGCCGCGAGGCCGCCGCGTGAGCCGCGCCGAGCGCCGCGGCGCCCCGGCCGTCGCCGGAGGGCGCGTGCTGGTGGTGGACGATGAGCCCGACATCCGCGAGCTGCTGGAGCTGACGCTGTCGCGCATGGGCCTGGGCGTCGAGGCGGTGGGCACCGTCGGCGAGGCCAAGGCGCGGCTGAAGGACGCGCGCTTCAGCCTGTGCCTCACCGACATGCGGCTGCCCGATGGCGAGGGCCTCGACCTGGTGCGCCATATTGCCGGGCTGGCCGCCGACCTGCCGGTGGCCGTGATCACGGCGTACGGCAGCGCCGAGAACGCGGTGGCGGCGCTGAAGGCGGGCGCCTTCGACTACGTCGCCAAGCCGGTGGCCCTGGAGCAACTGCGCGCGCTGGTGCGCGCGGCCCTGGCGCTGCCCGGGGGCGGCGAGCCGCCGCCCCCGGGGCAGCGCCTGCTGGGCGAGAGCCCGCCGCTCGCCGCGGTGCGGGCGACGGTGGCCAAGCTCGCCCGCACGCAGGCGCCGGTCTACATCTCGGGGGAGTCGGGCAGCGGCAAGGAACTGGCCGCGCGCCTGATTCACGCCGGGGGGGCGCGGCGCAGCTCGCCCTTCGTCCCGGTCAACTGCGGCGCCATCCCGGAGAACCTGATGGAAAGCGAGTTCTTCGGCTACCGCAAGGGCGCCTTCACCGGCGCGCAGGAGGACCGGGACGGCTTCTTCCAGGCTGCGGACGGCGGCACGCTGTTCCTCGACGAGGTGGCCGAGCTGCCGCTGGCGATGCAGGTCAAGCTGCTGCGCGCGATCCAGGAGAAGCGCGTGCGCAAGGTGGGCGCGACGCAGGAGGACGCGGTGGACGTGCGCGTGATCTCGGCGACGCACCAGGACCTCGCCGCGCTGGTGGAGGCCGGCCGCTTCCGCCGCGACCTGTTCTACCGGCTGAACGTCATCGAGCTGGAAATGCCCCCGTTGCGCGACTGCCGGGAGGACGTGCCGCTGATCGCGGCCACGCTGCTGGAGCGCCTGGCGCGCCAGAACGCGTTGCCGCCCCGCCGGCTGTCCGCCGCCGCGCTGGAAGGACTCAAGAGCTACGATTTCCCGGGCAACGTGCGCGAGCTGGAGAACATACTGGAGCGCGCGGTGGCGCTGTCGGCGGGCGACGAGATCGGCCTGGAGGACCTGCGCCTGCACCCGGCCGCGGGCGAGGGCGCGCCTGAGCCGGGCGCCGGCGGCGAGGTGCCGGGGGCGCCGTTGCCGGACTACCTCGACCGCGTGGAGCGCGAGGCGATCCTCGCCGCGCTGGCGCGCACCGGGTTCAACCGCACCGCGGCCGCCAGGCTGCTCGGCATCAGCTTTCGCACGCTGCGCTACCGGATGCAACGGCTGGGCATCCGCGATCCGGGGCACGATGGGCCGCCGGCCTGAGGGCTGGCTGGACGGGGTGCGCCGCGTGCTGTCGCCGAATTGCGACAGCCGCCCGCCGCAGGCGCGCGTCACCCTGGCGCTGCTGCATGCGATCAGCCTGCCGCGCGGCGAGTATGGCGGCGATGCCGTCGAGCGCCTGTTCACCAACCGCCTCGATCCCGCGGCGCATCCGTCGTTCGCCGGGCTGGCGGGGGTGAGGGTATCGGCGCACTTCCTGGTGCGCCGCGACGGCACGCTGCTGCAGTTCGTCCCGCTGCACCGGCGGGCCTGGCATGCCGGCGCCTCGCGCTGGCGCGGGCGCGAGCGCTGCAACGACATCTCGGTCGGGATCGAGCTCGAAGGAGTGGACGACGCCGGCTTCGCGCCTGCCCAGCAACGGCGCCTCGCCGCGCTGCTGGGCACGCTCGCGGCGCGCCTGCCGCTGCGCGCCATTGCGGGGCACAGCGACGTCGCGCCGGGGCGGAAGACGGATCCGGGCCCCGGCCTGGACTGGGCGCGCCTGCTGGGCGCGCTGGCACGTCACTAGAATTAGTACCTCCCCGGGCCGCCGGGCCCACATCTAGTAGCCTCGCTGCACCGCGCAATGCGGCGCGCGCTTGCAATTTCCCAACTGCGTGATACAGTGCGTCCACAACAAGTAGTTGCCAATCAGTGGCTCAGCACTAGATATTGTGGTCAATTCAGAGCTTGTAACGGGATCGTCATTCCCCGGCCCGACCGGGGAGGGAAGAAACGGGAGACGGGAGATGCAGATCGCGCAGCAGGGTACGGCAACGAACACGGCCATCGGCGTGGGCGTCTCCGAACCCAGTTCGCAGCCGCGCACCCCGTATTCCGACTACCGCATCATCCGGCGCAACGGCGCGGTGGTCGGCTTCGAGCCGTCCAAGATCGCGGTCGCCATGACCAAGGCCTTCCTCGCGGTCAACGGCAGCCAGGGCGCGGCCTCGGCCCGGATCCGGGAACTGGTGGCCGAACTGGCCGGCAGCGTGGTGAGCGCGCTGATCCGCCGCCAGCCGCAGGGCGGCACCTTCCATATAGAGGACGTCCAGGACCAGGTCGAGCTGGCGCTGATGCGCTCGGGCGAGCACGACGTCGCCCGCGCCTACGTCCTGTACCGCGAGCAGCGCGCGCAGGTGCGGGCGCAGGAGAAGGCGGCCAAGCCGGCCCAGGCCGAGCCGGTGCTGCACGTGGTCGACAACGGCCAGCGCAAGCCGCTGGACATGGCCGCGCTCGATGCGCTCCTGGCGGGCGCCTGCGAGGGCCTCGCCGCGACCCCGGCGCCGATGCGCGAGGCTCTGCTGCGCGACCTGTACGACGGCGTGCCGATGGACGAGGTGCGCAAGTCGGCCATCCTCGCCGCGCGCGCGCTGATCGAGAAGGACCCCGCCTACAGCTACGTCACCGCGCGGTTGCTGCTGAACACCATCCGCCTGGAAGTGCTGGGCGAGGATGTGCCGGCGGCCGAGGTCCAGGCGCGCACCGCCGCCGCATTCCCCGCCATCATCCGCCGCGGCATCGAGGCCGAGCTGATCGACCCGGAGCTGGGCCGCTTCGACCTCGAGCGCCTCGGCCGCGCGCTCCGGTCGGAGAACGACCTCAAGTTCGGCTACCTCGGCCTGCAGACCCTGTACGACCGCTACTTCCTGCACGTGCGCGACCGGCGCATCGAGCTGCCGCAGGCCTTCTTCATGCGCGTGGCAATGGGCCTGGCGCTGCGCGAGAAGGACCGCGAGGCGCGCGCGATCGAGTTCTACAACGTGCTCTCGAGCTTCGACTTCATGAGCTCGACCCCGACCCTGTTCAACGCCGGCACCCTGCGCTCGCAGCTGTCGTCGTGCTACCTCACCACGGTGGCCGACGACCTCACCGGGATCTACGACGCCATCAAGGAGAACGCGCTGCTGGCGAAGTACGCCGGGGGCCTGGGCAATGACTGGACGCCGGTGCGCGCGCTCGGGTCGCACATCAAGGGCACCAACGGCAAGTCGCAGGGCGTGGTGCCCTTCCTGAAGGTGGTCAACGACACCGCGGTGGCGGTGAACCAGGGCGGCAAGAGGAAGGGCGCGGTGTGCTCGTACCTGGAGACCTGGCACCTCGACATCGAGGAGTTCCTCGAGTTGCGCAAGAACACCGGCGACGACCGCCGCCGCACGCACGACATGAACACCGCCAACTGGATCCCGGACCTCTTCATGCGCCGCGTGATGGAGAACCAGGAGTGGACGCTGTTCTCGCCCTCCGACGTCCCGGAGCTGCACGACACGTACGGCAAGGCGTTCGAGACGGCCTACCTCGCCTACGAGGACAAGGTCGCCCGCGGCGAGCTCAAGCTGTTCAAGAAGGTCCCGGCGGTGCAGCTGTGGCGCAAGATGCTGTCGATGCTGTTCGAGACCGGGCATCCCTGGATCACGTTCAAGGATCCCTGCAACATCCGCAGCCCGCAGCAGCACATCGGCGTGGTGCACAGCTCCAACCTTTGCACCGAGATCACGCTCAACACCTCGGCCGACGAGATCGCGGTCTGCAACCTGGGCTCGGTGAACCTGGTGGCGCACCTGAAGGACGAGGGCGGGCGCAAGGTGCTCGACTTCGACAAGCTGAAGCGCACCATCCGCACCGCGATGCGGATGCTGGACAACGTCATCGACATCAACTACTACGCGGTGGACAAGGCGGCCAACTCGAACCAGCGCCACCGCCCGGTCGGCCTGGGCATCATGGGCTTCCAGGACTGCCTGCACGCGATGCGCATCCCCTACGCCTCCAACGCGGCGATGGAGTTCGCCGACCGCGGCATGGAGATGGTGTGCTACGCCGCCTACTGGGCCTCGACGGAGCTGGCCGAGGAACGCGGCCGCTACCCCTCGTTCAAGGGCTCGCTCTGGGACCGGGGCATCCTGCCGCAGGACACCCTCGACCTGCTCGCCGCCGAGCGCGGCGGCTACGTCGAGGTGGACCGCAGCTCGGCGCTCGACTGGGAGCCGCTGCGCGCGCGCATCCGGCAGCACGGCATGCGCAACTCCAACTGCATCGCCATCGCCCCGACCGCGACCATCGCCAACATCATCGGCGTCTCGGCCTCGATCGAGCCGACCTACCAGAACCTGTACGTGAAGTCGAACCTCTCGGGCGAGTTCACCGTCACCAACGAGTACCTGGTGGCCGACCTCAAGCGCGAGGGGCTGTGGGACGAGGTGATGATCTCCGACCTGAAGTACTTCGACGGCAACCTGGCGCGCATCGACCGCGCCCCGGCCGAGCTGCGGCGGCTGTACGCGACCGCGTTCGAGGTCGAGCCGAAGTGGCTGGTGGAGGCGGGCGCGCG
Organism: uncultured Bordetella sp.; assembly: GCA_964564865.1. GTDB lineage: Bacteria > Pseudomonadota > Gammaproteobacteria > Burkholderiales > SG8-39 > RBG-16-66-20. Next base: position 59,271 of record CAZMDA010000005.1, read on the forward strand.
GCGGCAGAAGTGGATCGACCAGTCGCAGTCCCTCAACATCTACATGGCCGGGGCCTCGGGCAAGACCCTCGACGAGACCTACAAGCTGGCCTGGATCCGTGGCCTGAAGACCACCTACTACCTGCGCGCCATGGGCGCGACGCACGCCGAGAAATCGACCACCAAGGCGGGGCACCTCAACGCCGTGCCCTCGGGGGCGGCGGACACGATGGCGGCGGCGCCCTCCGCCGGCGAGGCGAAGTTCTGCGCCATCGACAACCCCGAATGCGAGGCCTGCCAGTAATGCTCAGCTTCGAGGAAGAGGCCAAGGCCAACCCGATGTCCGGGCTCGCGATCCCGCCCCAGGCCGGCTTCGTGCCGCCGTCCCAGGGCGCCGACCAGCGCTTTGCCGCCGGCAACGCCCACCGCCGCATCACGGTCGAGGACAAGCGCATCATCAATTCCAAGGCCGACGTCAACCAGCTGGTGCCGTTCAAGTACAAGTGGGCCTGGGAGAAGTACATCGCCGCCTGCGCCAACCACTGGATGCCGCAGGAAGTGAACATGAGCCGCGACATCGCGCTCTGGAAGGACCCCAACGGCCTCACCGGGGACGAGCGGCGCCTGGTCACGCGCAACCTGGGCTTCTTCGTCACCGCGGATTCTCTGGCGGCGAACAACATCGTGCTGGGCACCTACCGGCACATCACCGCCCCGGAGTGCCGCCAGTACCTGCTGCGCCAGGCCTTCGAGGAGGCGATCCACACCCACGCCTACCAGTACATCGTCGAGAGCCTGGACCTGGACGAGGGCGAGGTGTTCAACGCCTACCACGAGATCGCGTCGATCCGGGACAAGGACGAGTTCCTGATCCCGTTCATCGACACCCTGACCAACCCGTCGTTCAAGACCGGCACCCAGCAGGCCGACCAGGACCTGCTGAAGAGCCTGATCGTGTTCTCCTGCCTGATGGAGGGGCTGTTCTTCTACGTCGGCTTCACCCAGATCCTGGCGCTCGGGCGGCAGAACAAGATGACCGGCGCCGCCGAGCAGTACATGTACATCCTGCGCGACGAGTCGATGCACTGCAACTTCGGCATCGACCTGGTGAACCAGATCAAGCTCGAGAACCCGCAGCTGTGGACGCCGCAGTTCCGCGAGGAGCTGGCGGGGATCTTCCGCAAGGGCGTCGAGCTGGAGTACCGCTACGCCGAGGACACCATGCCGCGCGGCGTGCTCGGCCTCAACGCCCCGATGTTCAAGGAGTACCTGCGCTTCATCTGCAACCGCCGCTGCCAGCAGATCGGCCTGGAGCAGCTCTATCCGGGGGCGAGCAACCCGTTCCCGTGGATGAGCGAGATGATCGACCTCAAGAAGGAGCGCAATTTCTTCGAGACCCGCGTCATCGAGTACCAGACCGGCGGCGCGCTGAGCTGGGACTGATGAGGCAACCGGAACCGACATGCACAAAGTGACCGCCTGCAAGGCCGAGGACGACTACAAGCTCTGGATCCGGTTCGACGACGGGCTGGAGGGCAGCGTGTTCCTCGGCAACCTGCTCGAGATCGGCGCCTTCAAGCTGTGGCTGGACGTGCGCGAGTTCGAGAAGGTGAGCGTGGACCCCGAGACCGCGACCGTCACCTGGGAGGGGGGCATCCGGCTGGACCCGGACATCCTGTACCAGGACATCGCCGGCCGGGGGGCGAGGCAGGAATGAAGTCGGCAGCATTCAGTCCGCGGGCGGGAAGAGATTCCAGCGCGCGGTTGAATAGTCCGGGCCTGTGCGGCCGGGCTCCTTTGCAACTACCTTAAGGAGATAGTCATGGCGAAGAAAAAAGCGAAAAAAGCGGCGAAGAAAAAGAAAAAGAAGAAAGCATCAAAAAAGAAGAAATCGTCCAAGAAGAAAGCATCAAAAAAGAAGGTAGCGGGTAAAAAGAAAAAGGCCGCAAAGAAGAAGTCAGGCAAGAAGAAAGCGGCCGCCAAACCCGCAAGACCTGTGGTCGGCACTGCGATGAGGACGGCACCCACTGCGCCCTCCACCGCTGCGATGACCGGCGCGAGAACAGCCGCGCTGAATCCGGCGGCCGCATGGCCGTTTCCAACCGGATCCCGGCCGTAACCGGGAACCGATCGGGAACGTGGCGGGGGGCGCAAGCCCCTCGCCAGGGCCCTAGAAGCTCTCCGGACCGGCTGGGTCGTTCGGCTCAGACCTGAAAGATCCGGGCCGGTCCGAGAGGCTTCCTGCTGACGTGATTTTACCTTGCCGGGAGGACGCCCGGAAACCCAAAAACCCCTTATAAAACAATGCTGCCTGACCGCAACATGGGCCGCCCACGACCAGGGGAAGCGATTGACCTAGAGCGAACTTTCCAGCTATGATCCATACTGTTGCGCCGCAACAATCCCGCATGGGCCCTATGGCTCACGGGTGCGTGCCTGAACCGGCAACCAGTGCCCGGCAGGCACGTCCAAGGCCCGGGGCTTTCGCCCCGGCCGGTTCCGCCAATTCCATTCCGCGCCACCCTGCGTCCGCTTCCGGCCGCTGGGCAGCGGGTTGGGTGTGGCGCGGGACGGCGCAATTGGCAAGGAGGTACGACATGAACGCTAGCAACCAATCCACGATGCGCCTGCCCGGGCTGGGCGCGGCGCAGCGGCTTCTGTCCGCGGCCCACACGCTGCTCGCCCTGTTCGGTCTGGCCGTGGCGGTGGTCCTGCTGTTCGCCGCCGCGCTGCCCGAGACCCGCGAGGCGATGCTGCGGCAACTGGGCACCCTGTCGGCGGCCTGGGAGGCGCAGGCCGGGAACGTCAGCGCCGGCACCATCCAGGCGGCGGCAGGCGAAGGCAGCCAGATGCACGAGCGGCGCGCCGTGACCGAGTTCATCGCCAAGCGCTACCGGGTCGCCGAGGACGCGATCGCCGGATTCGTCGAAGCGGCCTACCGCGCCGGCGGGCAGTTCAAGGTGGATCCGCTGCTGATCCTGGCGGTGATGGCGGTCGAATCGCGCTACAACCCGGTCGCCGAGAGCAACATGGGCGCCAGGGGACTGATGCAGGTGATCCCCAAGTTCCACCAGGAGAAGCTGCTCGAGCACGGCGGCGAGCCGGCGCTGCTCGATCCCGAGGTCAACATCCAGGTTGGCGCCCAGATCCTGCGCGAATACCTGCGGCGCTTCGGCGAGGTCGAGACCGCGCTGCAGATGTATGCCGGCGCCTTCGACATCCCGAACTACCCGTACGCCGGCAAGGTGCTCGCCGAGCGCGCGCGCCTGGAGCAGGCCGCGCGCGTCAGACGCTCGGCGTAGTTCCGACGCGGAACCGGAGCAGCCGCGCCGCGCCTTCCTCCAGGTCCGCCATGGCGCGGGTGTAGGCGAAGCGCACGCAGCCCGCGGTGCCGTTGGCGCCGAAGTCGACGCCCGGCGTGGCCGCGACGCCCTCCTGCTCCAGCAGTTCCAGCGCATAGCGCCGCCCGTCGCCAGACGGGCAGCCCGCATAGGCGTAGAACGCCCCCGCCGGCTGCGCCGGCACCGCCAGGCCGGCGTGCGCCAGCGCCGGCAGCAGGAAGTCCCGCCGCCGCGCGAACTCTGCCCGGCGCGCCTCCAGCACCGCGATCGTCTCCGGCTCGAACGCGGCCAGCGCCGCGTGCTGCCCGATCGCCGGCGCGCAGATGTAAAGGTGCTGGGCAAGCTTCTCGAACTCGCGCACCCGCTCCCCGGGCAGCACCGCCCAGCCCAGGCGCCAGCCGGTCATGCAGAAGTACTTCGAGAAGCTGTTGATGACCACGACCTCGCCGGGCAGGCCGAGCGCGGTGCGCGGCGCCTGGCCGTAGACCAGGCCCTGGTAGATCTCGTCCACCAGAAGCACGCCGCCGCGCTCGGCGACGAACCCGGCGATCCGCGCGAGCTCGTCGGGCGCGATCACGGCACCGGTGGGGTTGGCGGGGGTGCCCAGCAGCAGGCCCCGGGTGCGCGCGCCCCACGCCTCGCGCACCATCTCCAGCGTCGGCTGCCAGTTGGTCCCGGGCGTGACGGCGAGGGCGCGCGCGCGTCCCTCGAAGGCGCGCACCATGTGGCGGTAGCCCGGATAGCCCGGGTCCGGCACCAGGACCTCGTCGCCCGGGTCGACGTACAGCGCCAGGGCGAGCAGCAGCGCGCCCGAGGCGCCCGCGGTCACCGCGACGCGCGCCGGATCGAGCGCGGCGCCGTACTCGCGCGCGTAGTGGCCGGCGATGGCCTCGCGCAGCGCCGCCAGGCCCAGGGTCGAGGTATAGGCGCTGCGGCCCTCGCGCAACGCGCGGACCGCGGCCTCCACCACCGCCTCGGGGGCGGTGAAATCCGGCTCGCCGATCTCCATGTGGATGACGCGCCGGCCGGCGGCCTCCAGCGCCTGGGCGCGCGCGAGCACGTCCATCACCACGAAGGGCTGGACCTCGGCGACGCGCCGGGCGGCGCGCCGCACTCGTGCTTCGCTGCGGCCTGCGGTCGGGGGCATGGTCTGCGGGGGGGAGGCGCGATTATACGGATATAATTTTTGCCCGATGCCCGGCAGTGCCGAAGAGGAAATCCGGTGGACGAGGAGTTGAAGAGGAATGCCCTCGAGTATCACCGCCTGCCGCGCCCCGGCAAGGTCGCGATCCTCGCCACCAAGCAGCTCACCAACCAGCGCGACCTCGCGCTCGCCTACTCCCCGGGCGTCGCCGCCGCCTGCGAGGAGATCCGGCGCGACCCGGGCGAGGCGGTCCACCTCACCTCGCGCGCCAACCTGATCGCGGTGATCACCAACGGCACCGCGGTGCTCGGCCTGGGCGCGATCGGGCCGCTCGCCGCCAAGCCGGTGATGGAAGGCAAGGCGGTGCTGTTCAAGAAGTTCGCCGGCATCGACTGCTTCGACATCGAGATCGACGAGCGCGACCCGGACCGGCTGGTGGACATCATCGCCGCGCTGGAGCCCACCTTCGGCGGCATCAACCTGGAGGACATCAAGGCCCCGGAGTGCTTCGTCGTGGAACGCAAACTCCGCGCGCGGATGAAGATCCCGGTTTTCCACGACGACCAGCATGGCACCGCGATCATCGTCGGCGCGGCGTTCCTCAACGGCCTCAAGGTGGTGGGCAAGGCGCTGGACCAGGTGAAGCTGGTGGTCTCCGGCGCCGGCGCCGCGGCGCTCGCCTGCCTGGAGCTGCTGGTGAAGATGGGGCTGCCGCGGCGGAACATCGTCGTCACCGACATCGAGGGCGTGGTGTGGAAGGGCCGCAAGGCGCTGATGGACCCGGACAAGGAGAAGTTCGCGGTCGACACCGCCGCGCGCACGCTCGACGAGGTGATCGGCGGCGCCGACGTGTTCCTCGGCCTGTCGGCCGGGGGCGTGCTCAAGCCCGCGATGCTGAAGAAGATGGCGGCGCGGCCGCTGATCCTGGCGCTCGCCAACCCGGAACCGGAGATCCTGCCCGAGCTGGCGAAGGAGGCGCGCCCGGATTGCATCGTCGCCACCGGCCGCGGCGACTACCCGAACCAGGTCAACAACGTGCTGTGCTTCCCCTTCATCTTCCGCGGCGCGCTGGACGTCGGCGCCACCACCATCACCACCGAGATGGAGCTGGCCGCGGTGCGCGCCATCGCCGAGCTGGCGCAGGCCGAGGCCTCCGACGTGGTGGCGCTCGCCTACGGCGGCCAGGACCTCAAGTTCGGCCCCGAGTACCTGATCCCGCGGCCCTTCGACCCGCGCCTGATCTCCTGCATCGCGCCGGCGGTCGCCAAGGCGGCGATGGATTCCGGCGTGGCGACGCGGCCGCTGGCCGACCTGGAGGCCTACCGCGCCTCGCTCACCCAGTTCGTGTACCACTCCGGCCTGATCATGAAGCCGCTGTTCTCGGCGGCCAAGGCGGCGCCCCGGCGGGTGGTGTACGCCGAGGGCGAGGACGAGCGCGTGCTGCGCGCGGTGCAGATCGTCTGCGACGAGGGGCTGGCCAAGCCGATCCTGGTCGGCCGGCCGCAGGTGGTGGAGCAGAGGATCGAGCGCCTCGGCCTGCGCATCGGCGCCGGGCGGGAGTTCGACCTGGTGAACCCGGAGAGCGATCCCCGCTACCGGGACTACTGGCAGACCTACCACCGGCTCACCGAGCGCAAGGGCGTGTCCCCGGAGTACGCGCGCGTCGAGATGCGCCGCCGCAACACCCTGATCGGCTCGATGCTGATGATCAAGGGCGAGGCCGACGGCATGCTGTGCGGCACCTTCGGCACCCACGCGCTGCACCTGCACTACATCGACCAGGTGATCGGCCTGAGGCCCGGGGTGGGCCACTACGCGGCGATGAACGCGCTCATCCTGCCGCACCGCACCGTGTTCATCTGCGACACCTACGTGACGCCGGACCCGGACGCCGCGCACGTCGCCGAGATGACCATCCTGGCGGCCGAGGAGATCCGCCGCTTCGGCATCGTGCCCAAGGTGGCGCTGCTGTCGGCCTCCAACTTCGGCTCCGTGGGCCTCGCCTCGGCGCGCAAGATGCAGCAGGCGCTGGCGATCCTGGCCGAGCGCGCCCCGGAGCTCGAGGCCGAGGGCGAGATGCACGGCGACGCCGCGCTCTCGGACGAGCTGCGCCGCAAGGTGTTCCCCAACTCGCGCCTGCGCGGCGAGGCCAACCTGCTGGTGATGCCGACCCTGGACGCGGCCAACATCTCCTTCAACCTGCTCAAGATCGCCTCGGCGGAGAACGTCACCATCGGCCCGATCCTGCTCGGCGCCGCGCGCCCGGTGCACATCCTCACGCCCTCGGCCACGGTGCGGCGCATCGTCAACATGACCGCGCTCACGGTGGCCGACGCCAACGCGCCGCGCGGGCAGGAGCAGACGCTGTTCTGATGAAGCCGCGCGCCGGCCTGGTCCTCACCGGCGGCGGCGCGCGCGCCGCGTTCCAGGTGGGCGTGCTGAAGGCGGTGCGCGACATCCTCGGCAGCCCGGCGAGGAACCCGTTCCCGATCCTGTGCGGCACCTCGGCCGGCGCCATCAACACCACCACCCTGGCGGTGTTCGCCGACCATTTCTCCCGCGGCGTGGGCAACCTGCTGGAGGTCTGGGAGAACATGCACTGCCACCACGTCTACCGCACCGACGGCGCGAGCATCCTGCGCAGCGGCGCGCGCTGGCTGGGGGCGATGATGCTGCTGTCGCGCCGCAACCCGGTGTCCCTGCTGGACAACGCGCCGCTGCGCGAGATGCTGGAGCGGACCCTGGACTTCGAGCGCATCCAGCAGCACATCGACTCGGGCGCGCTGTACGCCGCCAGCGTCACCGCCTCGGGCTACACCACCGGCCAGAGCGTGTCCTTCTTCCAGGGCGGCTCCGGGCTGGAAGGCTGGGAGCGCAACCAGCGGATCGGCGCCGCGGTGAGCCTGAAGCTGGAGTACCTGCTCGCCTCCTCGGCGCTGCCGTTCATCTTCCCGGCGGTGAAGGTGCACCGCGAGTACTTCGGCGACGGCTCGGTGCGCCAGATCGCGCCCATCAGCCCGGCGCTGCACCTGGGCGCGGACCGCGTGCTGGTGGTGGGCACCGGGCGCCAGAGCCCGGACCAGGCGCGGGCGCGCTCCAACGTCTACCCGTCGCTGGCGCAGATCGCCGGCCACGCGCTCAATTCCATCTTCCTCGACGGCCTGTCGGTGGACATCGAGCGCCTGGAGCGGATCAACCGCACCGTCAGCCTGGTGCCGGCGGACAAGCTCGCCGCCGCCGGGGTGGCGCTGCGCCCGGTGAAGATCCTGTTCATCACGCCCTCGCAGCCGATCGAGCGCATCGCCGCGCGCTTCGTGCACGAGCTGCCGCGCAGCGTGCGCTTCATCCTGCGGCCCACCGGGGCGCTCAACCGCTCCGGCTCCAACCTCGCCTCCTACCTCCTGTTTGAGGAGCCGTTCTGCCGCGCCCTGATCGACCTCGGGTACCAGGACACCGCGTCGCGCGAGAAGGAAGTGCTCGAGTTCTTCAAGGACACCGACGTCACCGGAGGCCGGACATGAGCGAGGACGCCAAGCCGCCGCAGGACCCGTTCGAGATCTACCGCCGCCTGTGGGGCCCGCTCGGGGTGCCGGTGCCCGGCATGGCGATGCCGACGCTCGACCCGCAGGAGATCGACAAGCGCATCGGCGAGCTGAAGTCGGTCGAGATGTGGCTGGCGATGAACCTCAACATGCTGCGGATGTCGATCCAGGGGCTGGAAATGCAGAAGGCCGGCTTGACGGCGATGCAGCAGGCGATGACCATGGGCGCCCCGCCCGCTGGCCAGGCGGACAAGAAACCCTAGCAAGAGAACCCAGACAGGAGAACGAAGACATGGCAAAGGCGATTCGCTTCCACAAGACCGGCGGGCCCGAGGTGCTGCAGCTGGACGTGGTCCAGGTCGGCGAGCCGGGCGCGGGCCAGGCGCGCATCCGCCACACCGCGATCGGGGTCAATTTCGTCGACACCTACCAGCGCTCGGGGCTGTACCCGATGCCGCTGCCGCAGGTCGCGGGCAACGAGGCCGCCGGCGTGGTGGAGGCGGTGGGCGCCGGCGTCACCGAGCTCAAGCCCGGCGACCGGGTCTGCTACACCGGCCTGATCGGCTCGTACTGCGAGCAGCGCCTGGTGCCGGCCGACCGGCTGGTCAAGCTGCCCGCGGGCATCACCGACGAGCAGGCCGCCTCGATGCTGCTCAAGGGCCTCACGGTGCACTACCTCATCTTCAGCACCTACCCGGTCAAGGCCGGCGAAACCGTGCTGTGGCATGCCGCCGCGGGCGGCGTCGGGCTGATCGCCTGCCAGTGGTTGAAGGCGCTCGGCGTGACGGTGATCGGCACCGCCGGCTCGGACGAGAAGTGCGCCCTGGCCAAGGCGCACGGCGCCACGCACGTCATCAACTACTCGAAGGAGAACTTCGTCGAGAAGGTGAAGGCGCTCACCGGCGGCAAGGGCGTGCCGGTGGTCTACGACTCGGTGGGCAAGTCCACCTGGGAAGGGACCCTGGACTGCCTGCAGCCGCGCGGCCTGATCGCCTCGTTCGGCAACGCCTCGGGCGCGGTGCCGCCGGTGAACCTGGGCATCCTCTCCACCAAGGGCTCGCTCTACGTCACCCGGCCGACGCTGGCGACGCACATCGCCACGCGCGCCGACCTGGTGGCCCGCGCTAATGCCCTGTTCGACATCGTGCAGTCGGGCAAGGTGAAGATCGAGACCACCGGCAAGTACAAGCTCGCCGACGCGGCGAAGTGCCACACCGACCTGGAGTCGCGCAAGACCACCGGATCGGTGATCCTGGTTCCCTGAGCGCGCCGGAAGGCCAAGGCAGGGGCGGCGCGGTGGATCCGGCCTGGCTGCGCCGCCATTTCGCCAGCGTGCCGCCGCCTGCGGCGGCCGTCTACGGCGACCACGGCACCCGGCCGCCGGCCGCGACGCCAGCCTCGGTGCTGGTGCCCATCGTGCCGCGCGAGGCCGGCCTCGCGGTGCTGTTCACGCTGCGCACCGCGCACCTCAAGGCGCATTCGGGCCAGGTGGCCTTCCCGGGCGGGCGCGCCGAGCCGCACGACGCGGGTCCCGAGGCGACCGCGCTGCGCGAGACGCGCGAGGAGATCGGCCTCGATCCGCGCCATGTCGAGCTGCTGGGGCGCCTGCCCGAGTACCACACCGGCACCGGGTTCCGCGTCACGCCGGTGGTGGGGCTGGTGGCGCCGCCCTTCGAGCTCGCGCCCGACCCGAACGAGGTGGAGCGGATCTTCGAGGTGCCGCTCGCGTTCCTGATGGACCCGGCGAACCATCGCCGGGGCTCGCGCGAGTGGCAGGGCGAACTGCGCTGGTTCTACACCATGGACTACGAGGGCCACGTCATCTGGGGCGCCACCGCCGCGATGGTGGTCAACCTTTCGCGCTACCTCGCTGCGCCTCCCGCCGCTGCTGCTCCCGGCGCTGCTGCTCCCGCTGATAAAGCCGGCTGAAGTTCTCCAGCGAGTGCAGGTGGGCGTAGATGCGGCCCATGAAGCCCTTCGCCACCAGCGCCTTGTGCGCCGCAGGCTTGAGCGCGGCCAGCTTCGCCTCGTCGATGCGGAACATGTCCTTCAGCCGGGTCTCCTTGCGGCCGTTCTCGGTCACCTCCATGCTGAAGGGCATGAAGATGTCCAGGCGCTGCAGCGCGGCGCACATCTCGGCGGTGCGGTCGAGGTCGCTCTCGTACTCGGTGAGCAGGCGCTCGATCCCCTGCCATTGCGCGCCGGGCTGGCCCGCGGCGTCGAATAGCGCCACGCCGCCCGGGTCCAGGTAGGTCTTCGCGACGCAGACGATGCGCTCGCTGCCGGGCTTGCCCTCGGCGTCGTACACCTTGGAGATGCAGAACGGGTAGCGGCGCACGTAGGCGGGCAGGTAGCACGCCGGGTCCCACTCGCCGGCGCCGTCGACGAACAGGTTGGCGCGGTCCGCCAGGCCCAGCACGATCACCGGGACGTAGCCCTCGCCCGAGGCGCCGCCGCCCCTGGCGAACACGATCGGGTAGTCGCGCGCCGCGACCACGAACTCGGCGAACGACAGCGCAAGCGCGTTGGTGGCGCGGCAGAACGCCGGCGTGCCGCCGCCGCGCAGCAGCACGCGGTGCTGCTTCTGCAGCGGGACGATTTCGTCGTAGCCCCAGGGAACGGTGATTCTCATCGCGCGTCATTGTATAGAATGCCCCCGATGGGCGTACTCGCGATCATCGCCGCGCTGGTCCTGGAGCAGTGGCGCCCGCTGGGCGACCGCAAGGCCTATTTCGCCCTGCTCGCGTCCTGGGCCGACTGGCTCGAGCGCAGCTTCAACTCGGGCGAATCCCGCCACGGCGCCATCGCCTGGATGGTCGCGGCGCTGGTGCCGGTGGCCGCCGCGCTGGCGCTGTACTACCTCGCCTGGTGGCTGAGCCCGGCGCTGGGCCTGGCGGTCAACATCGCCGCGCTGTACCTGACGCTGGGCTTTCGCCAGTTCAGCCACTGGTTCACCGGCATCCAGACCGCGCTCAAGGACGGCGAGGCCGACCGCGCGCGCGAGCTGATCGGCGCCTGGCGCGGCGAGCCCGCGCAGCACCGCAGCCGCGAGGAAGTGGCGCGGCTGGCGATCGAGGAGGCGATCGCCGCCTCGCACCGGCACGTGTTCGCGGTGCTGTTCTGGTTCATCATCCTGCCCGGTCCCTCGGGGGCGATCCTGTACCGCATGGCCTCGTTCCTGCAGCGGCGCTGGGGGGGCGCGGGGCCCTTCGGCCAGCTCGCCAACCGCGCGCTGCATGTGCTCGAGTGGCCGACCGCGCGCCTGACTGCGGCCGCGTTCGCGGTCGTGGGGGACTTCGAGGACGCGGTCTACTGCTGGCGCACGCAGGCCGCGGCGTGGCCCGATCCCAACGTCGGCATCGTGCTTGCCGCTGGCGCCGGCGCCATGGGCGTCAGGCTGGGCATGCCGCTCGCCGACATCGAAGGCCTGCAGCCGCGACCGGAACTGGGCATCGGCGAGGCCGCGGAGGTCGCGTTCCTCGACAGCGCCGTGGGCCTGCTCTGGCGCGCAGTGGTGGTGTGGGTGTTCGTGCTGGGGCTGGTGGCGCTGGCGCGGGTGTTCTAGGGACCCGAGGCGCCGCCCCGGCTGCTGCCGCAGCGCCAGCACTGCAGGAACTGCCCTTCCAGCGTCTCGCCGCAGGCGCAAAGCCACGGCGCGCCGCCGGCCGGCGCGGATCCCTCGCGCAGCACCCGCTCGGCACGCTCCGCCTCGGCTTCGTCCAGCACCCAGACCTCCGCCTGGCACTCGGCCGGGGGCAGCTCGCCCATGGCGGAGGACAGCATCTCGTTCCTCACCGTGGCCCGGATGCCCTCGGCCTGGAGCAGGTTCCGCGCATGGAACACCGCGATGCGGTCGAAGGAGCTGAAGACGCGCCTCATGGCTTGCCCCACGTCACGGCGCGGCGACGATGCGCCGGTAGAGCTCGAGGCGCCGCGGGGACAGGGTTCCCGCGGCCGCCGCCGCGCTGACCGCGCAGCCGGGCTCGGCGAGGTGGCGGCAGTCGCGGAAGCGGCACTGCGCCGCGAGCGGCGCGATGTCGGCGAACCCCTGGGCGATCTCCTGGTGCGTCAGTCCGGCCAGGCCGAACTCCGACAGCCCCGGCGTGTCGATCAGCTCGGTCCCGGGCTCGATAGCGTACAGGCGCGAGGCGGTGGTCGATTGCTTGCCCGAGGAGAGGAAGGCCGAGATCTCGCGGATGCGGACCTCCGCCTGCGGCACCAGCGCCTTCAGCAGCGTGGACTTGCCCATGCCGGACTGGCCGATCAGCACGCTGCGCCGGCCGTGGAGCCGCGCGGCGAGCGGCGACGGATCCAGCATCGCCGCGAGCTCCACCACAGCGATGCCCGCGGCGCGGAACGGCGCCAGGCGCGCGCGGGCGTCCTCGCGCCCGGCCTCCAGGTCGATCTTGTTGAGGGCGATCAGCACCTCGGCGCCGGCCCGGGAGGCCGCGACGACGGCGCGGCACAGCAGCTCGTCGGAGAACGGCGGCTCGCAGGCCGCCACCAGCACCACCTGCGAGACGTTGGCGGCGATGAGCTTGGAGCGGAAGGCGCTCGTGCGCGCGATCAGGTTGCGCCGCCGGCACACCGCGCCGATGAAGCCGCCCTCGACGAGCTCGACCTGGTCGCCGGCGACCGCGACCACGCGGCGGCTGCGGGCGCGGGCCTGCACCAGGATGCCCTCCGGCGTGCGTACCAGCGAGACGCGGCCGAAGCCGGCGACGACGAGGCCGGTGCTAGCCGTCAATCAGGGGGCTGGCAGCAGCGCGTCGCACTGCGCGGCGCAATCGAAGTCGAACGCCGTCAGCCCGGCGGCATCGTGCGTGGACCAGGCGATGCGGCAGCGGTTGTAGCCCACCGCGAGGTCCGGGTGGTGGTCGGCGCGGTGCGCGATCCAGGCCACCGCGTTCACGAACGCCATGGTCTGGTGGTAGTCCTTGAAGGCGTAGGTCTTGGCGAGGGTGTCGCCCTCGATTGCCCAGCCCTTCAGGGTGGCGAGGCGCGCCTGGGCCTCGCGCGCGCCGAGGCGGGCGGGGCGGCTCATGCGCCGCCCATGGCCGACAGGCGGGCGATGCGCGTCGCCGCCGGCGGGTGCGAGTCGTAGAAGGCCGAGTGCAGCGGGTCCGGGGTCAGGGTGGCGGCGTTGTCCTGGTACAGCTTCACCAGCGCCTTCACCAGCTCCGGCGCGCTGGCATGGGCCGCGGCATAGGCGTCGGCCTCGAACTCGTGCCGGCGCGAGTACAGGCTCGACAGCGGCTGCAGGAAGAAGGTGAACACCGGCATGACGAGGAAGAACAGCATCAGCGCGGTGGCGGTGCCCTGCGACTGCACGCCCAGCCCGGCGTAGAACCAGTCCTGCCGGATCAGCTGCCCCAGCACCCAGAGCAGGCCGAAGGAGGCCGCGAACAGCAGCAGCACGCGCTTCCAGACGTGGTGGCGCCGGTAGTGGCCCAGCTCGTGCGCGAGCACCGCCTCGATCTCCGGCGGCGCCAGGCGCGCGAGCAGGGTGTCGAAGAACACGATGCGCTTGGCGGCGCCGAACCCGGTGAAATAGGCGTTGCCGTGGCTGGAGCGCTTCGAGCCGTCCATGACGTACAGGCCGCTGGAGCGGAAGCCGCAGCGCCCGAGCAGCGCCTGCACCCGGTCGGCGAGCGCGGAGTCCTCCAGCGGGCTGAACTTGTTGAAGATGGGCGCGATGAAGCTCGGGTAGGCGAGCAGGATGAGCAGGTTGAACGCGGTCCACGCCACCCAGACCCAGGCCCACCACAGCTCGCCCATCTGCGCCATCAGCCACAGCACCAGCGCGAGCAGCGGCACGCCGAGCGCGGCGCCGACGGCGGTCTGCTTGGCGAGGTCGGCGAGGAACAGGGCCGGCGTCATCCGGTTGAAGCCGAAGCGCGCCTCCACCACGAAGGTGCGGTACGCGGCGAAGGGCAGGTCCACCGCCGAGAGCAGCACCACCACCGACAGGATCAGGGCGACGCCGTGCGCGATGCCGCCGGGCTCCAGCCACCGTCCCCAGCCCTGCGCCATCGCCTCCAGCAGGCCGCCCAGCGTGAGCACGAGCAGCATCGCCACGCCCGCCAGCATCTCGAGCACGCCCAGGCGCCCCTTGGCGACGCTGTAGTCGGCGGCTTTCTGGTGCGCCGCGAGCGGGATGGCGCCGGCGAAGGCGGGCGGCACCGCGTCGCGGTGCGCGCGCACGTGCCGGGCCTGGCGCGCCGCCAGCCACAGGCGCGTGCCGGTGGCGGCCGCGAGCGCGGCGAGGAAGGTCCAGGTGAAGGCGTTGGGTCCGGTGTCGAACATGTGCCGTGAGAGAATAAAGCATGGCCGTGGATAGCAACAACCTTATCTGGATCGACATGGAGATGTCGGGCCTTGCGCCCGATGCCGACCGGATCCTCGAGATGGCGTTCATCGTCACCGATTCCGAGCTGAACCTGGTCGCCGAGGGCCCGGTGCTGGTGCTGCACCAGCCCGACGAGGTGCTGGCGGCGATGGACTCCTGGAACCGCAGCGTGCACGCCAAGTCCGGGCTGGTGGACAAGGTGCGGGCCTCGCGGCTGGCCGAGGCCGAGGCCGAGCGCCTGTCGCTCGCGTTCCTGGAGCAGCACGTGCCCAAGGGCGTGTCGCCGATGTGCGGCAATTCGGTGTGCCAGGACCGGCGCTTCCTCGCGCGCTGGATGCCGCGGCTGGAGGCGCACTTCCTGTACCGGAACCTCGACGTGTCCACGCTCAAGGAACTGGTGCGGCGCTGGAAGCCCGAGATCGCGCGGGCGCTGAAGAAGGAGGGCAAGCACGAGGCCCTGGCCGACATCCTCGAGTCGATCGAGGAGCTGAAGTACTACCGCCGCACGGTGATGACCATCTGAAATCAGGGACGGACCACGATTCCCGCGGCGCGACGCGCGGAAATCGTGGTCCGTCCCCGTTTTTCGTCTATTTCTTCTTCCTTTTCGCCGCGGCCTTCCTCTTCGGCCCCGGGCCGACCTCGACGATGCACTCGATCTCGACCGGGATGCCCATCGGCAGCGAGCCCATGCCGACCGCGGAGCGCGCGTGCTTGCCGCGCTCGCCCAGCACCTCGACGAACAGGTCCGAGCAGCCGTTGATCACCTTGGGCTGGTCCTCGAATTCCGGGGTCGCGTTCACCATCCCCAGCACCTTCACCACGCGCTTCACGCGGTCGAGGCTGCCCAGTTCCGATCGCATCACCGCCAGCAGGTCCATGCCCACCGTGCGGGCGTGCTGGTAGCCTTCTTCGACCGAGTACTCGCGCCCCACCTTGCCCTTGGGGCGCGCGCCGTTCACCGCGCGCGGGCCCTTGCCCGACAGGAACAGCAGGTTCCCGGTGCGCACCGCGTTGACGTAATTGGCGACCGGCGCGGACACCTTGCCCAGGTCGATGCCCAGTTCCTTCAGTCTCTTCTCTGCGCTCATTGCAGCGGCACTACCTTTCCGGGGTTCATCAGGTTCTCGGGGTCGAACACCTTCTTGATGTCCACCATGAGGGACACCACGTCCTCGCCCAGCTCGCGCGTCATGGAGCCGATCTTGCCGAGGCCCACCCCATGTTCGCCGGTGCAGGTGCCTTCCATGCGCAGGGCGCGGTCCACCACGCGCTTGTTGAAGGCCTTGGCCTGCTCGGCCTCCTCGGGCCGCGACGGGTCGACGAACAGCATGAGGTGGAAGTTGCCGTCGCCGATGTGCCCCAGCAGCGGCACGGGCGCGAAGTAGTTCTTGCAGTCCTCCATGGTCTCGCTCACGCACTCGGCGAGGCGCGAGATCGGCACGCAGACGTCGGTGGACACCGCGCGCGAGCCCGGGCGCGACTGGATGCAGGCGAAGTAGGCGTTGTGGCGCGCGTCCCAGAGCCGGGTGCGGTCCTCGGCCTTGGTCGCCCACTGGAAGTCCATGCCGCCGTTGTCCTTCGCGATCGCCTGCACGATCTCGGCCTGCTCGACCACGCTCGCCGCGGAGCCGTGGAACTCGAAGAACACCGTCGGCGCGACGCGGTAGTCGGTCTTCTTGTACTTGTTGATCGCGTCCACGGTCTTCTCGCAGACGATGTCGCAGCGCGCGATGGGGACGCCTGCCTGGATGGTCTGGATCACGGTGTTGGTGCAGCCATCCACCGACTCGAAGGCGCAGACCGCGGCCGACATCGCCTCCTGCACCGGGTACAGGCGCACCGTCACCTCGGTGATGATGCCCAGGGTCCCCTCGGAGCCCACGAACAGGCGCGTCAGGTCGTAGCCGGCGGCGGACTTCTTCGCGCGGCGCGCGGTCTGGATGACGCGGCCGTCGGCCAGCACCACCTTCAGAGAAATCACGTTCTCGCGCATGGTGCCGTAGCGCACCGCGTTGGTGCCCGAGGCGCGCGTCGCCGCCATCCCGCCCAGGGTCGCGTCCGCGCCCGGGTCCACCGGGAAGAACAGGCCGGTGTGCTTGATGTGCTCGTTCAACTGCTTGCGGGTGACGCCGGCCTGCACCACGGCATCGAGGTCCGATTCGTGCACCTCGACGATCTTGTTCATCTGCGACAGGTCGATGCAGACGCCGCCCTTCACTGCCAGGATGTGGCCCTCCAGCGAGGTGCCGACGCCGAAGGGGATCATCGGCACGCGGTGGCGGCGGCAGATGTTCACCACGTCGCGGACCTCCTCGGTCGAGTGCGGGAACACTACCGCGTCGGGCGGCGCGTAGGGGAAGTAGGACTCGTCCTTGCCGTGGTGCTCGCGCACCGCGGCCGAGGTCGAGACCCGGTCGCCCAGCAGGGCCTGCAGTTCCGTGACGACCGTCTGGTCGAATTCCCGCGCCTTGTTCATGCGCCGCCCTCCGAAAAAATCATTTTAGCTTTATTTCCCCCTCGAACGGCACCTTCACCCCGAGCGCGGGGATCTCCAGCGTGACCCGCGCGGCGAAGGCTTCCTCGCCCTTGAGGCGGCCCTCGGCGAGCGCCTTGTGCACCGCCTGCTCGATCTCGCGCTGCGAGTTCACGCCCACCATCTTCAGCAGCTTGCGGATGCTGAGGTTGAAGGTCTCCTGGTCCATCACCGCCCTCCCTTGAGTAGATCGTTGGCCATCTGCTTGCCCAGCTCCACGCCCCATTGGTCGAAGCTGTTGACGTTCCACAGCACGCCCTGGGTGAACACCTTGTGCTCCCAGGCCGCGAGCAGCGCGCCCAGCGAGCGCGGGCTGATCCCGGGCAGCGTGAGCAGGCTGGAGGGCCGGTTGCCCGGATGCCGGCGGTGCGGCGGCAGCGCCGGATCGCCGGTGCCCAGCGCGAGGGCGTCGGCCTGCGCGCGCGCATTCGCCGAGAGCAGCGCATCCACCCCCGGGTCGACGAAGTCCACCGGCACCACCTGCGTGCCCTGGTGCAGCAGCTGGTGGAAGGAATGCTGGCTGGGCGGGCCCTCGGCGCCCCAGAGCACCGGCGCGGTGGCGTAGCCGATCTCGTCGCCGCGGTGGTCCACGCCCTTGCCGTTGGATTCCATCTCCAGTTGCTGCAGGTGCGCCGGCAGCAGGCGCAAGGCGTGCGCGTAGGGCAGCACCGCGTGCGTGCCGCAGCCCAGGAAGTTCACGTTCCAGGCCCCGATCATCGCCATCAGCACCGGCAGGTTCTTCTGCGCCGGCGCCGAGGCGAAGTGCCAGTCCATGTCGCGCGCCCCGGCCAGCAGTTCGCCGAAGCGTTCGGCGCCCAGCGCCGCGAAGGCGGTGAAGCCGGCCGCGGACCACAGCGAGTACCGGCCGCCGACCCACTCGGGCATCGGCAGTACCTCGGCGGCGCCGAAGCGCCTCGCCGCATCCACGTTGTTCGAGACCGCGATGACGTGCTTCGCCCCCCAGCGCCTGGCGGCCGTGGCGTTGGCGAGCGTCTCGGCGGTGGTGAAGGTCTTGGACACCACCACGAACAGCGTCGACTCCGGCTCGGCGCCCTCCAGCGCGCGCGCCAGCGCCGAGGGGTCGGGGCTGGCGACGAACCGGGTCTCGAACCGGCTGTGGTTGCGCAGGGCAGCGCAGGCGAGGCGCGGGCCCAGGTCCGAGCCGCCGATGCCCAGGTTGACGATGCGGCGGATGCCGGCCAGTCCCGCAGTGATTGCTGCCATCTTCGCCAGCGTGGCCTTGACCTCCTCCGGCGCCGCCTCGCCGGCGCGCAGCGCGGTGTGCCACGCCGGGCGGTTCTCGGTCAGGTTGACCACGCGGCCCTCCAGCAGCGCGGCGCGCCAGTCCTCGAAGCCGCGCTCCTCCAGCAGCTGCGCCAGCAGTCCCAGGGTCAGCCCGCCCAGGCGCTGCCGGGAGTAGTCCAGCGTCAGGCCCGCGCCCTCGGCGACGAAGGCGGTGGCGCGGCCGGGGTCGTTCTGCAGCAGCTCGCCGATGCGCGCGTGCTTCCAGGACTCCGCGTGCGCGGCGATCCGGGTCCAGGCGCGGCAATCGGTGGGCGGTGTCGTGTTCACGTCGTCGCGGATCGGTTCACAGGCGCCGGTAGAGCCGGTAGCGCTCGGACTTATCGCCGGGGCGGCCGACATCGGCCAGCTTCTCCCAGCGGCCGCGCGGCGCATCCAGCTCGTGGCGCGCCTGTCCCTGGACGAGGAAATACCGGCATTCGTCGCGCGGCGCAACCGTGCGGATGCCGGCGTGGTAGCTGAGCGCGGCGCGCTGCGGCAGGCCGAAGCCGCTGCCGGAGATGCAGCCCGGCGCCGCCGGCAGGCGGGACTTCAGCTGCAGCGCCACGCCCTGGTAGCTCTTCTGGTAGTCGGTCCAGGGCATCCACAGCAGGGCGAAGGTCCCCCACAGCAGGGCGATCCCGGCCGCCCAGCGCAGCACGCCACGCGTGGGCGAGGGGGCGGTGTAGAGCACGCAGTACAGCCAGGCGAGCGTGAGCGCGGCGGCGCCGGCGAAGGGTAGCCACTCGAACTGCGGCAGGAAGCCGGGCGCGGTCTTGGCGAAGTTGTGCGCGATCTTCGGCGGCCACCCGGTCATCATCGCCACGTAGCCCAGCCACACCAGCGCGGCGAAGAAGCCGAAGGTCATGACCCCGAACCAGTCCAGCGCGTTGGCCGCGCCGCGGCGCAGGCGCTCGACGCCGTGCGCGCCCAGCAGCGCGAGCGGCGCGAGCAGCAGCGTGGCGTTGATGTCCTGCGTCTGGCCGCCCCAGGCGATCGCCGGCAGCGCGGCGAGCGCGGCGGCGAGCGGCACGAACACGCGCGGGGTGCGCCACTGCGCGCGCAGCGTCCACGCCGCCCACAGCGCGAGGGGCCAGGCCGGCCAGGCGTACCAGCTGGCGGTGACGAGGTAATAGCGCAGCGCCGGGGCGAACGGGCCCCGGCCGCCGAGGGCCGCGTCCCACCACGCGCCCGCCAGCTCTGGGGCGCGCAGCTGGAGCGCGACCGCCCAGGCGGCGGCGGCGGCGAGCGGAAGCGCGAGCGCCGGGACGAGGAAGCGCCAGGCGCGGCGGCCGCGCAGCTCGTCGCAGGCGAGGTGCGCGGCCAGCGCCACCGGCAGCAGCACCGCCGGCACGACCAGGCCGGTGGAGAGGAACGCGATGCCCGCCGCGGCGCCGAAGGCGAGGCCGGCGGCGAGCGGCCGGCGCGCCGCGCGCGACAGGAACAGCAGCGCGGCGCAGGCGGCGGCGAGCGCGGCCAGGTCCGGCACCGCCTCGTGCGCGTGGACGATGAGGCCGATGGAGCCGGCCAGCAGCAGGGTGGCCGACGCCCCCACCGCGCGCGCGCTGTAGCGCGCCTTCGAGGCGCCGAGGGCGTCCTGCGGCGCCGGCTCGGCGCCGTGGGCGGCGTGGCGCGCGGCGAGGTAGACGAACCAGAACGCCGCCAGCATGCACAGCCCGCTCGCCAGGCGGGCGGCGTTGTGGAACGGCAGCGCCCAGCCCAGCGCGCCGCCGAAGGCGAGCGCGAGCCAGTGGTAGAAGGGCGGGTCCTCCAGCCAGGGCTCGCCCGCCACCCGCGGCAGCAGCCAGTCACCGGTGGCGCGCATCTGGTGCGCGATCTCGATCGCCACCACGTCGTAGGACTTCCAGGGGTCGTGGCCGGCGAGGCCGGGGGCGATGAAGGCGAGCGCGAGGATCACCAGCACCGCGTGCGAGGGCGGGAGGGCGAGCCGCGGGATCATGGACGGCATTGTCCGGCAGGGGCAACAAAAAAGGGCAGCCGAGGCTGCCCTTGTTCGCGGATCGCGGCGGCCCTCAGGCGGCGGCTTTTTTCGTGTAGCGGCGCTTGAACTTCTCGATCCGGCCGGCGGTGTCCATCACCTTCTGCTTGCCGGTGTAGAACGAATGCGACTCCGAGGACACCTCGACCTTGACCACCGGGTACTCCTTGCCGTCCTCCCACTTCATGGTCTCGCGCCCCTTGGTGTCGATCGCCGAGCGGGTGAGGAACGAGTGGTTCGAGGAGGTGTCGAGGAAGATCACCGGCTGGTACTGCGGATGGATTCCGGGTTTCATGGCGGGCTCGGGGCTGAGGGAGTCGAAAAGGGGGCGAAGTATACAGTAAATCAGCGGCTTAGTACAAGGCGCGGCTCAGCCGCGGCGGGCGGTCATGGAGTCGAAGAACTCGCCGTTGGACTTGGTGGCGCGCACCTTGTCGATCAGGAACTCGGCCGCCTCCAGCTCGTCCATCGGGTACAGGAGCTTCCTCAGCACCCAGATCTTCTGCAGCACCTCCTTGGGGATCAGCAGCTCCTCGCGCCGGGTGCCGGAGCGGTTGACGTTGATCGCCGGGAAGATGCGCTTCTCGTGCATGCGGCGGTCGAGGTGGATCTCCAGGTTGCCGGTGCCCTTGAATTCCTCGTAGATGACGTCGTCCATGCGGCTACCGGTGTCGATCAGGGCGGTCGCGATGATGGTCAGGGACCCGCCTTCCTCGACGTTCCGGGCGGCGCCGAAGAAGCGCTTGGGCTTCTGCAGCGCGTTGGCATCCACGCCGCCGGTCAGCACCTTGCCCGAGGCCGGCTGCACGGTGTTGTAGGCGCGCGCCAGGCGCGTGATCGAGTCCAGCAGGATCACCACGTCCTTCTTGTGCTCCACCAGGCGCTTGGCCTTCTCGATCACCATCTCGGCCACCTGCACGTGGCGCGAGGCGGGCTCGTCGAAGGTCGAGGCGACCACCTCGCCCCGCACCGAGCGCGACATCTCGGTCACTTCCTCCGGGCGCTCGTCGATGAGCAGCACGATCATGGAGACGTCGGGGTGGTTGGCGACGATGGCGTGCGCGATGTGCTGCAGCATCACCGTCTTGCCGGCCTTCGGCGGGCTCACGATCAGGCCGCGCTGGCCCTTGCCGATGGGGGCGATGATGTCGATGATGCGGCCGGTCAGGTTCTCCTCGGCCTTCATCTCGCGCTCGAGCTTGAAGGCCTTGTCCGGGTGCAGCGGCGTCAGGTTCTCGAACAGGATCTTGGACTTGGCGGCCTCGGGCGGCTCGCCGTTGACCTTGTCCACCTTGACCAGCGCGAAGTACCGCTCGCCGTCCTTGGGGGTGCGGATCTCGCCCTCGATGGTGTCGCCGGTGTGCAGGTTGAAGCGCCGGATCTGCGACGGGCTGACGTAGATGTCGTCCGTGGAGGCGAGGTACGAGGTGTCGGGCGAGCGCAGGAAGCCGAAGCCGTCGGGCAGGACCTCCAGCGTGCCGTCGCCGAAGATGGATTCGCCCTTCTTCGCCTGGTTCTTCAGCATGGCGAAGATCAGGTCCTGCTTGCGCATCCGGTTGGCGCCCTCGACGCCGCTCGTGGTCGCCTGCTCGAGCAGCTCGGATACGTGGAGGGTCTTCAGTTCGGAGAGATACATGAGAGGTGCGTGGGCCGGTGGGACGGCGTGACCGTCGAAATGACTGCGCAAAGATTGTGCGGGGGCCCGGCGCGTGACCTGCTGCGATCTGGAAGGATGCGCCGGGAACCGGCGCCGGGAGTCCTGTTGCTGCTGCAGCTTCTGCTGCTGTTCTTCTCCGCGCCGTCGTCCAGGGCGGCGCGGGTACGGCTCAAAGGGTAGGGCGTTTAGATATTGCTGTCAAGGAACGCGGTGAGCTGGGACTTGGTGAGCGCTCCGACGCGGGTCGCCTCGACGTTGCCGTTGCGGAACAGCATCAGGGTCGGGATGCCCCGGATGCCGAAGCGGGCCGGCGTGGACTGGTTCTCGTCGACGTTGATCTTGGCAATCTTGAGGCGCCCGCCGTACTCCTTGGCCACGTCCTCCAGGATCGGGGCGATGGACTTGCAGGGACCGCACCATTCCGCCCAGTAGTCGACCAGCACCGGCAGGTCGCTTTTCAGGACCTCGGGCTCGAAGCTGTCGTCGGTGACCTGCTGGATGTTCGGACTGGCCATGGTTCCTCTGTCTGGATGGGTAGAAGGGGGGTGGTGCGGAATGAAGCGGGCGGGACGGGCCGTATTATGCGGCGGCCCGGGCCGGAACCCAAATAACGATGCTAAACTGTTGATTATCATGACCTACGTCGTCACGGAATCCTGCATCAAGTGCAAGTACACCGATTGCGTGGACGTCTGCCCGGTGGACTGCTTCCGGGAGGGGCCGAACATGCTGGTCATCGACCCGGACGAATGCATCGACTGCACCCTGTGCGTGCCGGAATGCCCGGTGGAGGCCATCTTCGCCGAGGACGACGTCCCGGACGGCCAGCGCGAGTGGATCGCGCTCAACAAGGAACTCGCGGCCGGCTGGAAGCCCATCATCGAGAGGAAGCCCGCCCCGGCCGACGCCGACCAGTGGGCCAAGGCGAAGGACAAGAAAAAGCTCCTCGAGCGCTGAGCGCCCGCCCCGGATTCACCGGGGCGTAACACCCCGCCCCTAGGCTTGCCTCTTCTCCCGGAGGCAGCGATGGAACAACCCGAACTGGCATTCACCGCCGTGTACCTGAAGGCCCGGCACGGCTACGTCGGCTTCGTCGAGGAGCTGCCCGGGGTCAACTCGCAGGGCCAGACCCTGGAGGAGGCGCGCGCCAACCTCAGGCGCCTCGCCGCGGTGGTGTTCGAGGAGGAGCGGGCCCGGTCGGCCGAGCTGCTCGCGGGCAAGGACGTGGTGCGCGAAGCCTTCCGCGTCGCCCTCGCGCGCTAGCGGCCAGGCAGGAAAAACAGGGACGGACCACGATTTCGCGGCCGGCGCGGGCTCGCGGCGTGAGCCTGCGGGCGACTACACTCGCCGCCATGCCGCAGGCCCGCATCAGCCGGCAGGACCTCTTCGCCCGCCTCGCCGCGGGCGCGGCCGCCGGCCTGACCGTCCTCACGCCCAACCGGCGCCTCGCGCAGGAACTGGCGCGCGAGTTCGACGCCGCGCAGGCGGGCAAGGGGCTCGCGGCCTGGGAAACCGCCGACATCCTGCCCGCGGGCGCGTTCCTCGAGCGCGGCTACGAGGAGGCGCTCGTGGCCGAGGGCGGCGACACCCTGCCGCAGCTTCTCTCCCCGGCGCAGGAGCAGGCCCTGTGGGAAAGCGTGCTCGCCGACAGCGGCCTGCTCGCCATTCCGGCGGCGGCCGCGCAGTGCGCCGACGCCTGGCGCCTGGCGCACGCCTGGGGCATCGAGGGCGCGCTGGGGAAGTTCGACGGCGGCGAGGACGCGCGCGCCTTCGCTGGCTGGTCGCGCGACTACGCGCGCCGCTGCCGCGAGGGCGGCTTCACCGACGCCGCGCGCCTGCCCGCGCTCGGCATAAGCCTGCTGTCGCGAAAGCCCGCGCAGCTGGTCGCCTACGGCTTCGACATCCTGACGCCGCAGCTGAAGGACTTCCTGGACCTGTGCGCGCGCGAAGGCGTTGCCGTCGCCGCCTGCGGCCCCCAGCCCAGGGCCGCCGGCGCGATCCGCGCCGCCTTCGCCTCGCCGCGGCACGAGCTGGAAGCGGCGGCGCGGTGGGCGCGCGCGCGCCTGGAGGCGAACGCCGCCGCGCGCATCGGCGTCGTGGTGCCGGAGCTGCAGTTGCGCCGCCGCGAAGTGGCGCGCGTGTTCGCCCGCGTGATGCAGCCCGCGGCGCACCTGCCCGGGGCCAATCCCGACATGGCGGCCGCGCCGCCGTTCAACCTGTCGCTCGGCGTGCCGCTCGCCGACTACCCGGTGGTGCACGCCGCGCTCGCGATCCTGGAGGCGAGCCTGCACCCGCTCGCGTTCGAGCGCTGGTCGCGGCTGCTGCGCTCGCCGTTCCTGGCCGGCGCCGAGGCCGAGCTGTCCGCGCGCGCGCGCCTGGACGAGCGCCTGCGCCGGCGCCTGCCCGCGCGCCCGAGCCTGCCGCGCGTGATCGGCGAGATCGGGCCGGGCGCGGGTTGCCCGCTGCTGCGCGCCGCGCTGGCGCGCCTCTACGCCGTGGCGCAGCAGGCGAAGCCGGATGCGCCGCCGGCGCTGGCGCAGCACTTCACCGCGCTGCTCGAGGCCGCGGGCTTCCCCGGCGAGCGCGGCGCGGACTCCGCCGAGTACCAGGCGCGCGAGCGCTTCAACGGCCTGCTGGCCGAGCTCTCGCGCCTCGCCGCCGTCGTGCCGCGCCTCGCGCCCGCCGAGGCCCTGGCGCGCCTGCGGCGCCTGTGCGCCGAGACCCTGTTCCAGCCCGAGTCCCCGGACGCGCCGATCCAGGTGCTGGGCGTGCTGGAATCCGCGGGCCTCGCGTTCGACCACCTCTGGGTGAGCGGCCTGACCGAGGACGCCTGGCCGCTGGCGGCGCGGCCCAACCCGTTCCTCCCGGCCGCGCTGCAGAGGAAGGCGGGCATCCCGGAAGCCGCGGCGGAAACCTCGCTGGAGCTGGACCGTCGGATCACGAAGGGATGGAGCGAAGCCGCCACGGAGGTGGTGTTTTCCGCTCCGATGAAGGACGGCGACCGCGACCTCACGCCTTCCCCCCTAATCTCGATTTTCCCTTCAGGGAAAACCGAGATCCATCACGCACCCGCTTACCGCGATCTCATTCACCAGGCACGGCGCCTCGAGACTGTTGACGAAGAACACGCGCCAGCGCTTTCCGAGAAAGTAGTGAAAGGCGGCACCCGGGTCCTCGCCGACCAGTCCGCCTGCCCCTTCCGCGCCTTCGCCCGCCACCGCCTCGGCGCGCAATCGCTCGAAGTTCCCGCCGAGGGCCTGGACGCCGCCGGCCGCGGCCAGTTGCTGCACGCGCTCATGTCGGGACTGTGGGCGCGGCTGAAGGACAGCGCCACGCTCGCCGCCGCCGCGCCGGCGCAGCTCGCGCAGGCGATCGACGAGGCGGCGGCCGAGGCCGTCGCCGAGCTGGAACTGGACGAGCCGTTCGCGCGGCTGGAGCGCGCGCGCCTGGCGCGCCTCGCGCGCGAGTGGCTGGAGGTGGAGCGCGCGCGCCCGGCGTTCGAGGTCGCGGCGCGCGAGGAGAAGCGCACCCTGCGCGCGGGCGGGCTGGAATTCAGCGGCCGCATCGACCGCATGGATCGCCTCGCCGACGGCAGCCACGCGCTGATCGACTACAAGAGCGCCAACCAGCTCACGCCGCGGATGTGGATGGACGAGCGGCCGCAGGATCCGCAGCTGCCGCTGTACGCGGTGAGCGCGGGCGAGGCGGTCTCGGCGGTCGCCTTCGCGCGCCTGCGCGCGGGCGGGATGCGCTTCATGGGCTACGCCAAGGTCCCGGACGCGATCCCGCAGCTGCAGCGCTATGACGACTGGGACAGCCTGCTGGCCGGCTGGCGCCAGGTCGTCGACGATCTGGCGCAGGGGTTCGAATTCGGCGATGCGCGCGTCGACCCGAAGAACGGGCTCAGCACCTGCGCGCGGTGCGATCTGCAGACGCTGTGCCGGGTGTACGAAAAGGTTTCGCCTCTTTCATCCGATGAGGAAGAGGCCGGATGAAAGAGGCGATCGGTGAACGGCAAAACCCGGGACGTTCAGGCGCTGCCGCGCGGCTCGGGCAGCCCGCGGGCGACGAAGTTGTCCACCGCGGTGAGGATCTCGGCGATGTGCACGCGCGCGTAGGGCGTGGACTGGATCCACGCCGCGTAGAGCTCGCCCTCGGGCTTCACCAGCAGCAGCGCCGGCTCGGCGAACAGCATCGGTTCCTTCTGCCCGGTCTGCGTGTTGAGGCCGCGGCCCTCGGAGATGTACAGGCCCGCCCGGCGCGCGTCCTCGACGTCCAGCTTGTAGCCCACGCGCAGGTTCTTCAGGCCCCAGTCCTGCACCGCCTTCTCGGCGCCGTCCTTCCGGTCGCAGGAGAGCGCGATCACGGACACGCCGCGCTGCTCGAACTGCGGCGCGAGGCGGTCGAGGTCCGTCATCCAGGTGCGGCAGATGGGGCAGAAGATGCCGCGGTAGAACGCGAGCAGCGCGAGCTTCTCGGGCTTTTCCCGCGCCAGCGCCCAGCGGCCGCCGCCGACCAGTCGGGCGTCGATCGCGGGCATGGTGTCGCCGGGGATCACTCTCATCGCATGGGTTCTCCGGCCCGATGATAGCCGACCAGGCACAACGCGACCGCGCGCTGGACGTAAGTCGTTCATTTATCGTGCAGGCGCCCGCCGGATCCGGGAAGACCACGCTGCTGGTGCAGCGCTACCTGCGCCTGCTCGAGGCCTCGGCGAAGCCCGAGGAGGTGCTCGCGATCACCTTCACGCGCAAGGCGGCCGCGGAGATGCGCAAGCGCGTGCTGGAGAAGATTCCCGATCCGGGGGCGGTCGCCCACCGCCTGCGCATCCTGACCATCGACGCCTTCTGCGCCTCGCTCACCCGGCAGCTGCCGGTGCGGTCGCGCTTCGGCGCGCAGCCGGCCATCGTCGAGGATGCCTCGGCGCTGCACGCCGAGGCCGCGCGGCGCACGCTCGCCGCGCTGGAGCAGCCCGCGGTGGCGCGCCTGCTCGCGCACCTGGACAACCACGTCGAGTCCGCCGCCGGCATGCTGGCCGGCATGCTCGGGCGCCGCGACCAGTGGCTGCGGCGCACCGGCAACCCGCCCTCGCGCAAGGACATCGAGGCGGCGCTGGCGGCCGAGCGCCGGCGCATCCTCGCGCGCGCGCAGGCGCTCCTGCCGCAGGCCTCGCCCGAGCTGGCGGCGAAGCTGCTGACGCAGAAGCGCACCTGGCGGAAGCGCGACAAGGAAGCGCAACAGCACGAAGGCAACGAGCGGCTGCGCCGCGCGCTCTCGGCGCTGCTCGACCTGCCGCCCGCCACCTACACGGATGCGCAATGGGAAGCGCTGGAGGCGATCCTGGCGCTGCTGCCGCTGGCCGCGGCGCAGCTGAAGATCCTGTTCGCCGAGCGCGGCGAGGCGGACTTCACCGAGATCGCGCAGGGCGCGGTCCGGGCGCTGGGCGCGGCCGACGACCCCACCGACCTGCTCCTGGCGCTGGATGCGCGCATCGCGCACGTGCTGGTGGACGAGTTCCAGGACACCTCGCTCTCGCAGTGGGACCTGCTCGAGCGCCTCACCGCGGGCTGGAGCCCCGGCGACGGCCGCACGCTGTTCGCGGTGGGCGACCCGATGCAGTCCATCTACCGCTTCCGCGAGGCGGAGGTGGGCCTGTTCCTGCGCGCGCGGCGCGAGGGGCTGCCGAACGTGAAGCTGGAGTCCCTGGCGCTGGCGACCAACTTCCGCTCGCAGGCAGGGATCGTGGACTGGGTGAACGCGTCCTTCGCGCGCATCCTGCCGCCGGCGGAGGACGAGACCGCCGGCGCGGTGCCGTATTCGCCGTCGGTGGCGGCGCGCCCGGCGCTCGCGGGCGAGGCGGTGACCTGGCACGCGCCCGCGGACGCCGCGGCGGAAGCGGCGCAGGTGGTGGAGCTGGTGCGGCAGGCGGGCGACGCGAAGGGTGACCAGACGCGCGCGCTGCTCGTGCGCAACCGCGGCGCGCTCGCCGAGATCGTGCCCGCGCTCAAGGCCGCCGGCATCCGCTTCCGCGCCATCGAGATCGACCGGCTGGGCGAGAAGCAGGTGGTGCAGGACCTGTTCGCGCTCACGCGCGCGCTCACGCACCTGGCCGACCGCGTGGCCTGGCTGGCGGTGCTGCGCGCGCCCTGGGCGGGGTTCACGCTCGCCGAACTCTCGCAGTGGTTCGAGGGACGGCCCGAGACGGTGTGGGAGCGGCTGCAAAATGTTACCGATCGTGCACATTTGACCGCCGTGCTGGGCGCGGCGCTGGCCGACCGGCAGCGCGGCACCCTGCGCGACCGCGTCGAAGGCGCCTGGCTCGCGCTGGGCGGCCCGGCCTGCGTGGCGGGCGCCGAGGACCTGGAGGACGCCGGGACCTACCTCGACGCGCTGGAGGCGCTGGAGGAGGCGGGCGAGGTGGACTTCGCGCGCCTGGCCGGCCTGCTGGAGACGCTGTACGCGCCGCCCGACCCCGCCGCCGCGGAGTCCGACCTCCAGGTGATGACCATCCACAAGGCGAAGGGCCTGGAGTTCGGCACCGTGATCGTGCCCGGCCTCGCGCGCGCGCCGCGCGCTGGCGAGCCGCCGCTGCTGCGCTGGACCGAGCTCGCGGGCGCCGACACCGCCGGCAGGCGCCTCCTCCTGGCGCCGGTGCGCGAGGCGGGCGGCGACGAGGAACCGGCCTACGAATACCTGAAGCAGCTGGACCGCGAGGCCGAGGACGTCGAGGCCGGTCGCCTGCTCTACGTGGCGGCAACGCGCGCCAGGAACCGCCTGCACCTCCTTGCCTGCCCGCGCAAGACCATGCCCCCGAAGCGCAGCCTGCTGGAGCGCGCCTGGCCGGTGGCGAGGGACTTTTACGAAGGCCTTGAGCCGCCCGCGCCGCTGGCCGCGCGCGCCGCGCAGGCCGCGCCCGCGCCGCTGCGGCGCCTGCCCGCGGACTGGGTG
>CAZMDA010000006.1:0-86282 GCA_964564865.1 uncultured Bordetella sp.
CTGCAGATCCGGTCGGTCGAGTTCGCCGGCAAGTACAAGGTGCCCACGCGCGTGCTCTCCAGCCTCACCGACCCGAAGCTGCCGGTGGAGGAGGAGGCGCGCTCGGGAACGCTGATCACTTTCGAGGAAGACCCGCACATGGCGATGGAAAAAGCCGTCATCTCAGGCGTCGCGGCGCAGCGCGACGAGGCCAAGGTCACCGTCCACGGCGTGCCCGACCGGCCCGGCATCGCCTACGCGATCCTCGGGCCGATCGCCGACGCCGGCATCAACGTCGACGTCATCGTGCAGAACGTCGCCCACGACGGCACCACCGACCTGTCCTTCACGCTGGGCCGCGGCGACCTGAAGCGCGCCATGAAGATGCTCAACGACACGGTCAAGCCGCACATCCAGTGCCGCGAGATCACCGGCGACGACCGCATGGCCAAGATCTCCATCGTCGGCCTGGCGATGCGCTCGCACTCGGGAATCGCGGCCAAGATGTTCCGGACGCTCGCCGAGGAGGGCATCAACATCCAGATGATCTCCACCTCGGAGATCAAGATCTCGGTGGTGATCGACGAGAAGTACGCCGAGCTCGCGGTGCGCGTGCTGCACAAGGCCTTCGAACTGGACCAGGCCTGAGGGCCTGCGCGCGTCCCGCCTAGCGCAGGACTTCCTCCAGCACCCGCCCCTCGCTCGCCGCGGGCGGCCGGATGTCCAGCAGGTAGGCCAGCGTGGGCGCGATGTCCGCCACCGAGGCGCGGCGCGGATACTTTCCCGGCTTGATCCAGCGCGCGCCGTGGAGCAGCAGCGGCACATTGGTGTCGTAGGCCCAGGGCGAGCCGTGGGTGACCGGGATGGTGCCAAAGAGCGAGTACGGCTCGTGCACGATGAACAGTTCGCCGCTCAGCTGCGGATGCCAGGCGCGCTGCACCGGCAGCGACAGCGGCGAAGCGGGCAGGGTTCCGTTCTCCAGCTGCGCGCGGGTGTAGACGGCGGCGATGCCGGGAAAGCCGCCCAGGAAGCGCGCCGCCTCGGCCTCCACCTCGGCGCGCCTGAGCCCCTTCTGCTCGATCAGCGCGAGATCCAGGAGGATGGTCGGGAACGACAGGCGCAGGGCGTGGTTGCCCGGCCCGAAGCGCCTGGCCAGGTGCGCGTTCAGGTCGGCCATCATCTTCAGCGGGTTCAGGCGCGTGCCGCCCAGGCCGCGCGCGGCGCTGAATTCCGGCGCGTTCATGAAGCCGTGGTCCGAGGTGAGCGCGACCAGCACGCGCTCCGCGCCGACGCGGCGGTCCAGCCAGTCGAGGAACGACGCCAGCGCGCGGTCCAGGTGCAGCATATGGTCGTGCGACAGGCGGCTCTCCGGGCCCGAGCCGTGGTTGACGTAGTCGTGGGTCGAGAGGCTCACCGCGAGGAGGTCCGGCACGTTCGCCGGGTTGCGGCCGAGGTTCTCGCCCTCGACCGCGGCGCGAGCGAAATCCAGCGTCGCCTCGTCGCCGAACGGGGTGCGGATCAGGGCGCCGTAGTACGCGGCAGGGTCGGCGGCATCCGGCAGCGTGATGGGCAGGCGAACGCCGACGCCGCGGAACGGCACCTGCCAGGACTGGCCCTCCGGGAGCGAGCGCGCATAGGCCGCCTCCGGCAGCAGCAGCGACCAGCTTTTCCCCATCCAACGGTCCTGCGGCTTGCCGGCGTAGTAGCGCGCGTGCCAGTCCGGGTGCTCCTTCATGTAGTACGTGCTGCTGGCGAAGCGCCCGCTGCCGGCCATGTACATGTAGGCGGTGCCGCGCTTGCCGGCGAGGAGGATGGCGCCGCGGTCCTTGCCGGAGATCGCGACCACGCGCGACTGGCCGTTGTTCGCGTTGCGCAGCTCGTCGCCCACGGTGCCGACGCGCAGGTTGGCGGGCGAGGTGCCTTCCAGCTTCCGGGTCGGGTCGCCGATGTAGCTGTGGGCGGCGTCGCCGGTGCAGTAGACCTGGGCCAGCGTGCCGCGGTCGATCCAGTCGTTGGCGATGATGCCGTGGCGGTAGGGGTAGGTGCCGGTGAGGATGGTCGCGTGCCCCGGGCCGGTCAGGGTGACCGCATGGCCGTGGTGCGCGTCGCCGAACCAGGCGCCCTGGTCCAGAAGCCGGCGGAAGCCGCCGGGGCCGTACTGGTCGCGGTACTTCACCAACTGCTCCTGCGGCAGGCCGTCGACGACCAGGACCAGCACCAGGGCGGGGGCGTTGCCGGAGGCCGAGGCCGAGAGTGCGAGCAGGAGGCCGGCGAGGAGGCCGGCAAATCGCCTCAGGATTCCGCGCGAAATCATGCGGCGAATATAGCAGGGTAGAATGACGGTACTTCGCGCCGCACAGACACACCGGAGTGATGCCCGAGTGGCCGAAGGGGGCGCCCTGCTAAGGCGTTATACCGGCTTAAACCGGTATCGAGGGTTCGAATCCCTCTCACTCCGCCAGACAAGTACCATGAGGCCTTGGACTGAATTACCTTCGTGTCCAGGCCTTCCTAGCTAGCCTACCTTTGCCCGTATTCTGTATCTCAAGCGGCCCTCCATAAGACCCGCAGATCGCGCAATACCCGGGCCTGGTGATGCGCGAAGGCCTGGCCGTCAGTCCTACTCCGGCTTCACCCCCGCCTGCCTGACGATGTCGCCCCACTTCTTCATCTCTTCCAGGATGAAGGCCGAGAACTGCGCAGGGTCCATCGGCGCCGGCTCCGACCCGAGATCGACCAGCCGCTTGTTGGCAGCGGGCTCGTTCATCGCGAACAATGCAGCTTCGTACAATGCCTTCAGGATCATCGGGGGCAAACCCTTCGGCGCAAACAGTCCCTGCCAGGAGGCGAGGTCGAATCCCGGCGCGCCCGATTCCGCAAACGTCGGAATATCGGGCAGCCGCGGCGAACGGGTGGCCGTGGTCACGGCAATTGCGCGGACCTTTCCTTCGCTTGCGAGCTTGGCACCGGTGGTCACGTTGTCGAACGTCATCGGTATGACGCCCCCCAACAGGTCGGCCAGCACCTGCCCGGCGCCCTTGTAGGGGATATGGACGAGCTTCGTGTTGTAACGCAGGCCGATCAGCTCCCCGCACAGGTGGTTGGACGTGCCGATCCCGGCCGAACCGAAGTTCTGCCCGGGGTTGGCCTTGATCCAAGCCACGAACTCCTGCACGTTCTTCGCCGGCACGTTGTTGTTGATGATCAGCACGTTGGGCTGATTGACCACGCGTGTGATCGGCGTGAAGTCGTCCGGCACGCGATAGGGCAGCTTGCTGCCGTGCAACGCGGGACTGATGGCGTGACTGCCCACGAACGCCAGGCCGATCGTATGGCCGTCCGGCGCCGAGCGGGCAAGCGTTCCCACCGCGATCTGCGCGCTCGCCCCCGCGATGTTCTCGACGATCACAGGTACGCCGAGTTTCTGCGACATCGGTCCCTGCAGCACGCGCGCCAGGATGTCCGCCGACCCCCCGGGCGCGAAGCCCACGATGAAGCGCACCGGCCTGGTCGGCTTCCACTCCTGGGCCCAGCCTTGCGACAGCAGGCCCGGGCCGGCCGCGAGCGCGGCGAGCCCTTGCACGACACGTCGTCGCTGCCGGCCCCATTCATGCGTATCGCGGATCGGGCTTTCCATCGCGCTGTTCGCCGCGCTCTCGATCGTGCTTTTCATCGTCTTTTTCATCACGTCCCTTTTCTGCTTCATGTTGTTCGATCGTTTTCGTCTGCACCGGCCACGGGCCGGTCACCCGCATCGGGCGACGCAAAGGCCACTCGCACCTGCGCGCGCACCTCGTCCTTGAGTTGGAAACAGTCGAGCTGCTGCTCGAGTGGCACGACCATAGCCAGCGTGCGCACATTGAGCGCGCCACGATGGTGAAAGTCATGCTTCGGCCACGATGGCGCCGTCCTTGATCACCGTATGAATCCGCTCGAGGGCCCCCACGTCCCGCAACGGGTCGCCATCGACCAGCAATACATCCGCGAGCTTGCCGGCTTCGAGCGTGCCGAGGTCACGTTCGACTCCGATGACCGCTGCGGCCCTGCGTGTGGCAGCCTCCAGCACCTGGCCCGGCGTGAGCCCGGCTTCGCGCATCAACTGCAGTTCCGGCACGATGTCCCACAGGCAGTTGAAAGGGCTGCCCGAATCCGACCCGCACGCAATGTTGACGTTGGCGCGAAAACTCCGGCCCACCGACGACAGGGCGGTTGCCAGCACCCGCTCCGAATTCTTCAATCGATGGGCCGGCCATCCGGCCTTCGCGCCGTTGCGAAGAATGGCGCCATGGACCGACAACGTCGGCACGAGGGACGTCCCCTGGGCCTTCATCGTCGCGATCAGATCGTCGGTGAGGTCGTAGCCGTGTTCGATGCAGTCGACCCCCGCGCGCAGTGACTCCCTGGCACCATCGCGCGAAACCGCATGCGCCGAGACCCGCTTGCCGAGCCGATGCGCGACCTCGACCCCCGCGCGCATCTCCTCGGCCATCATCTGCAGCTCCGGCTGCCCGCCGCCGCTGGACGTGGTCGTGCCGTCGGCCACGAGCTTGATGAAGTCGGCCCCGGCCTTGACCTGTTGCCGCACGCCCTTGACCACTTCGTCCGGGCCATCGGCTTCGAACGAGATGGCGTTCATGTGGCCGCCGGTTGCACAGATCGCGCAGCCGCTCACGTAAAGACGCGGGCCCTTCATCAGACGCTGCGCGAAGGCCGTACGCAGCGCAAAGGTGGTGGTTCCGGGCGCGTTGCAGTCGCGGATCGTCGTGATCCCGTTGCGCAGCGCCCGCTGCGCGCGAGCCGCCGCCTGCAGGATGCCAAGGTGTTCACCGTCCGCGTTGTAACGTCGAGGCGTGGCCAGATTCAGCGCGTCGAGCGTGATGTGGGTATGCGTGTTGATGAGCCCCGGGACGGCGGTCCTGCCCTGGCCGTCCAGGACCAGTGATGCAGCGCCGGGACCATCGGCGGCGCGGCCGACGTAGTCGATGCGCGGGCCCTTGATGGCGATCACGGCGTCCTCCAGGGGCTCGCCGCCTCGTCCATCCACAACGGTGACATTCTTGAGCAGCAGGTCCATGGTCCGAGATCCAGGATTGCCAGGCAGTCGACAGGCTCAGTGGCCAGGCTCAGATGCCACGTTCATGGCTCTGCGAGTATTCAATCAGCTCGCGGCAATCTTAGCAGCATTGACAAATGTGATAGTGAAACAGGATCCCAATGAACATTCATGCGGATTCGGCGAGTTGAGTCGAGCCTTTGGATCGCACACCATGAACGGTTGGTCCAATCAGGCGATCCGGCACTCACCAAGCGACTCCCCATGAGAACCAAGGCCACCGAGATGCTCGGGCTGGATGTACCGATCTTCGCCTTCTGCCGTTGCGGTGACGTCGTGGTGGAGGTTGCCTGCGCGCGGCACGGGCGTGTCGGGCACCATTTGCCGGCGACGATGGAGCGCGTGGTTGGATTTCTACCAGTAGCGGCTCGCGAGACGACATAAGCCCCACTCGATGGTATGGGTAGCGAAACGGGCAGATCGCTTGGGGGCTCCAAGTCCCATAGCGGGGTAGGATGGAGACAGACTCCGGCAGTCAACCCAGTCAACCCATAGAACCGTGAATTTCCTCTACCTCGCGCGCGCCGACGTCCAGTCGCTGATGCCTGAGCCGCGCGAACTGGAGGCCGTCGTGGAAGCCGCGTTCCGCGGCCTGGCCGACGGCAGCGCGCAGGTGGTGCCGAAGAACGGCATGGATCCCGCGCCGGGCACGTTCTTCCACGCCATGCCCGCGCGTCCCGGCTCCGACATCGCCGGGATGAAGTGGGTCGGCGTCGCCAACAATGCCGCCCGGGGCCATCCGGAGCTGCCGCACATCAACGCGCTGATCATCCTCAACGACCTCGCCTCGGCGGGGATCCGGGCGGTGATGGACGGCGACGCGATCACCGCGTTGCGTCCCGCGGCGGTCAGCATGGTGGCGGCGCGGCGGCTCGCGCGCGCCGGCAGCCGGCGCATGGGCTTCGTCGCCTGCGGGATGCAGGCGCGCGCGCACTTCGACGCTTTCTCGGCGGCGTTCCCGATCCAGGAGGTCCGCTGCTACAGCCGCCGGGTCGAAACCGCGCAAGCCTTCGCGCAGGAGCTGGGTGAGCGGGGCGTCCAGGTGCAGGCCGTCGCCGATCCGCGCGCCGCGGTGGAAGGCATGGACATCGTGGTGACCAGCATGCCGCGCTCGCCGGGCCTGAAGCCGTACCTGGATCCGGCCTGGCTGTCGCCCGGCAGCTTCGTCAGTGCCCCGGACCTGGCGCGGGGTTGGGCCTGCACGGAGCTCAGGGGGCTCGATGTGCTCGCCACCGACGATTTCGCGCAGAGCGCCGAGGCGATGGCCTCCGGCCATATCCCGTGGAACGGGCGCTTCGATTGCGACCTGCCGGGCCTGGTGACGGGAAAGCATCCCGGCAGGACGGCGCCCGGGCAAAGAACCTTCTTCATCCACCCCGGCCTCGGGCTGGGCGACATCGCGATCGCCAGCCTGATCCTCGAGCGCGCCCGCGCCAGCGGCGCGGGCACGCTCCTGCCGCGTTAGTCGAGAACCTACTGCGGCTGGATCCCGGCCGCCTTGACCAGCTTGCCCATGGCCTCAATCTCGGCGAGGAAGGTCGCGCGGTAGGCGTCGGGCGTCGCGAAGGTCAGCGGCTCCATCGCCTGCTTGGCGAAGGCTTCGCGCACCTCCGGCATGGCCATCACCTTGGCGATGTCCGCGTGCAGGCGGTTGACGAGGTCCCGCGGCATCCTGGCCGGGCCCATCAGCCCGATCATCGAGCCGAAGTTCATGTCCACGCCCTGTTCGCGCATCGTGGGCACGTTCGGCAGCGCCGAGGTGCGCTTCTCCCAGGTGGTCGCGAGCGGACGCAGGCGGCCGGACTGGATGTGCGGCAGCGGCGTGGTGACGAGGTCGATCATCATGTGGATGTTCCCGGCGATCAGGTCCACCACGGCCTGCGAGGCGCCCTTGTAGGGGACGTTGACGATGTCCACGCCGGTGCGGGCGATGAACTGGCTCACCGCGAGGTGCAGCGTGTTGCCCACGCCCGCCGAGCCGTAGTTGACCTTGCCGGGGTTCGCCTTGGCATGGGCCACCAGCTCCGCCACGTTCTTCGCCGGCACGTCCGGGTGCACCGAGAGCACCAGCGGCGAGATGATGACGTTGTTGATCGGCGTCAGGTCCTTCGCCACGTCGTAGGGCATGCTTTTCATCAGGTGCGGCTGCGCGGCGTAGGTCTGGATGCCCACCAGCAGCAGCATCGAGGCGTCGGGCGCGCTCTTCACCACCGCCTCGGTGCCGATCACGGTGTTCCCGCCCGGGCGCGCTTCGACCAAGACCGTGGTGCCCAGCAGGGGCCCGAGCCGCTCGGCCACCGTCCGGGCGACGAAGTCCGAGGAGCCGCCGGCCGCGTAGGGCACGATGATGCGCATGGGCTTCGGGAAGGTCTGCGCGGTCGCGGAGGTCGCGCACAGCAGGGCGAGCAGGGAGGCGAGGAGCCGGATCATTTCATTCCTTTGGGGACCGTTCTGGGGACTTTTATCCTACCATTGCCCTCCATGACCCTTCGCGAACTCGGCCGCAGCGGACTAAGAGTTTCGCCGCTGTGCTTCGGCGGCAATGTCTTCGGCTGGACGGCGGACGAGAAGACCTCGTTCGCGCTCCTGGATGCCTGGGTGGCGGCCGGCTTCAACTTCATCGACACCGCCGACACCTACTCGCGCTGGGTGCCGGGCCACAAGGGCGGCGAATCGGAAGCCGTGATCGGGCGCTGGCTGGCGCAGGGCGGCGGCCGGCGCGACCAGGTGAAAATTGCGACGAAGGTCGGCATGGACCTGAGCAAGGGCCCGGGCCTCGCGCCGGCGCGCATCCGCGAGGCGGCGGACGAATCCCTCAGGCGCCTGGGCATCGACCGCATCGACCTGTACCAGGCGCACCAGGACGACAAGGACACGCCGCTGGAGGACACGCTGGGCGCGTTTGCCGACCTGGTGAAGGCCGGCAAGGTGCGCGCCATCGGCGCCTCCAACTACAGCGCGCCGCGCCTGGCGGAGGCACTGGCCGTCAGCCGCAAGCTCGGCCTGCCGCGCTACGAAAGCCTGCAGCCGCTGTACAACCTCTACGACCGCGCCGGCTTCGAGGCCGAGCTGCAGCCGCTGTGCGTGAAGGAGAATGTCGGCGTGATCAACTTCTACGCCCTCGCCGCGGGCTTCCTCACCGGCAAGTACCGCACGCCGGAAGACGCGGGCAAGAGCCAGCGCGGCGCGAGCACGGTCGGCAAGTACCTCAACGAGCGCGGCTTGAAGGTGCTCGCGGGACTGGACGAGGCGTCGAAGCGCAGCGGCCAGAGCCCTGCGCGCCTGGCGATCGCCTGGAACATGTCGCGCCCGGGGGTGACCTCGCCCATCGTCAGCGCCACCTCGCTCGCGCAACTGGACGAGATCGTGCAGGCGGCGCGGCTGAAGCTGGACGCGGCCACGCTGGACATCCTGGAGCGCGCCTCGGCCTAGGCGCGCGATGTAACCGATCGGTTACATCCGCCCCCTAGAACCGGTCCGCCCGGAACGGCGAAAGATCCACCTGCGACGTCTCGCCCGCGATCAGCTCGGCAATCGAACGCGCGGTGCCGGCGGCGCTGCACATGCCGATGTGGCCGTGGCCGAAGGCGTAGAACACGTTCTTCGCCCGCGGCGAGGGGCCGATCACCGGCAGGCTGTCGGGCAGGCAGGGGCGGTGGCCCATCCAGCGGGAAATGCTCGCCGTGTTCATGGCCGGGTACATCTTGCGGCCCAGCTCCAGCAGCCGGTCGGCGCGCTCCCAGTTGGGCGGCGCCTCGAGCCCGGCGATCTCCACCGTGCCGGCGAAGCGCATGCCCATTTCCATCGGCGTGGTGAACACGCGCCGCGTCACCCAGTTCACCATCCGGTTGACGCTCAGGCCGGCGTTGGCGACGGTGACGTGGTAGCCGCGCTGCGTTTCCAGCGGCACCCTGTCGCCCACGCGGGCGGCGAGGAAATGGGACCAGGCGCCCGCGGCGACGAGCACCGCGTCGGCGGCGAGCTCGTCCGGCTGGCCGTCGCGTTGCAGCTTGATCGTGACCCCGCCCGCGCGCGCCAGGATGTCGCGCGCCTCGGCCTTGATGTGCGTGCCGCCGTGGTTGGCGACGCTTTCGGCGAGCAGCTTGGTGAGGCGGGACGGGTTGATGGTGAAGCCGTTTTCCGGCGCCAGCGTCCCCCAGCGGAACTCGGGCGCGAGCTCGGGCGCGAAGCGCTCGATGTCCGCGCGCGACAGGTCCTCCAGCACCGCGCCCAGCCGCCTGCGGTCGTCCTCCGCGGGCTTGGCGGCGAGGAAATCCTGCTCGGAGTTGTAGACGTAGACGATGCCCTCGCGGCGGATCAGGTCCTGCGCCTCGGCGCGCTCGACGATGGGCTGGTAGGCGTCGAACACCGGCGCGAGCAGCGGCCGCAGCGCGCCGGCGCAGCGCTGCATGTCCTCCCGGTTGGCGAGCTTGAGGAAGCTGATGAGCCAGGGCAGCGCCTTCGGCAGGTAGGAGGGCTGCACGCGCAGCGGCCCCAGCGGGTCCAACAGCCAGCCCGGGATCTGCCGGATCATGCCCGGCACCGCGACCGGGGTCACCGCGGTGGGGGAGAGCGATCCGGCGTTGCCATACGAAGTGGCCTCGCCCGGCGCGTCGCGCTCGATGAGCGTGACCGCCATGCCCTTCTTCTGCAGCCAGGCGGCGCAGGAGGCGCCGACGATGCCGGCGCCGATGACGGCGACATGCTTCATGCGCCAGGCTCCACGAACCTGGGCACGAAGCCGGGGGCGCGGTCGTCCTCGCTTCGTTCGATGGCAACGACGTGGGGCGCGGCGAAGTGGGTCGGGAAGAGCAGCGCGCCGGAGTCGGCGCAGCGCTCGAGGAGCCGGCGCCGCGTGGCGCGCGCCACCTCGGGAAGCTCGTCGGCGCGGTTGTTCCAGGCGGGCTCGTACACCTGCACCGGATGGTGGATGGCGTCGCCGCAGAAGATGCCGCCGCGGCCATCGCGCAGGTCCAGCAGCACTTGCCCCGGCGTGTGGCCGGGCGCGGGCCGCACCTGCAGGCGGTCGTCGATCGCGTGTTCCATTTCGATCAGCACGGCCTGTCCGGCGGCGATCACCGGCAAGAGGCTGTCGTCGTAGACCTTCGCGCGATCGGGCGCCTGCGCGCGCCGGTCGCCAATCGCCGGGTTCCAGCGCTCGTCCTCGATGCGCGAATACAGGTACTTCGCGTTCGGGAAGGTGGGAACCCAGCGGCCGTTCTCCAGCCGGGTGTTCCAGCCGACATGGTCGGCGTGCAGGTGGGTGCACAGCACGATGTCGATGTCCGCGGGCGAGACGCCGGCCGCGGCGAGGCGCTGGAGGTAGGGACGGTCCTGCATGTGGAAGCGCGGCAGCCAGGGCCGCTCCTTGTGGTTGCCGCCGCAGGTGTCGACCAGCACGATGCGCCCGCCGCTGCGGATCAGCCAGGAATGGCAGCTGGTGATCAGGCGGTCGCGCGCCGGGTCATAGTGCGTCGGCACCATCCACGGCAGGTGCTTCTCGAAGCGCTCGCGCACGATGTCGGGGATGAAGCCGCTGGCTGCGGCGTCGTTCGGCCCGACTTGCTCCTCGATGCGCGTCACGGTCGCGCTGCCGACGGTCCAGGTCTGCATCAGTGTGCCCTTGCCCTCAGGTCGTCCATCCGGTCCAGCACGCGATAGCCCGCGGCCACCATCGGCAGGAACCACGGCGCGCCGCCATACAGCGGCACGGTCGGGAACTCCGCGCGGTCGAACACGCAG
Organism: uncultured Bordetella sp.; assembly: GCA_964564865.1. Classification (GTDB taxonomy): domain Bacteria; phylum Pseudomonadota; class Gammaproteobacteria; order Burkholderiales; family SG8-39; genus RBG-16-66-20. The sequence goes on from CAZMDA010000006.1 coordinate 10,835, forward strand.
TTCGGCTTGCCGCCGTCGAGGATCTTGCGCCCGATGCGGCTTCCCAGGTAGCCCATCATCGCCACGCCGTTGCCGTTGCAGCCGGCAACGTAGTGCAGCCCGTCAGTCTCGCCCATGTGCGGCAGGGCATCGAAGCTGAAGGCGACCTTGCAGCCCCAGGCGTGCGAAATGCGCGTGCCGGCGAGCTCGGGAAAGGATTTCACCATCCTCCCGTAGAGCACGGCCGCCGACTGCTCGGGGGAGACTTCGAACGGCGCGGCGCGGCTGCCGTACAGGAAGCGCGACCCGTCCGGCGTGAGGCGGAAGTAGGCCAGCATCCGCCGCTGGTCGGCCCCGGTGCGGCGCTTGGGCAGCAGGCGCTCCGCCAGCGCGGGCGCCAGAGGCTCGGTCACGATGATGTGGCTCGCCACCGGCACGACGCGCCGGCGCAGGTCCGTGGCGGGCAGGCGCGCCGCCTGGGCGTTGGTCGCCAGCACCACGTTGGTCGCGACGGTGTCGCCGGTGGCGGCGCGAACCCGGAAGTCCGTCCCTGCGCGCGTGATGCCGAGCACCGGCGCCCGCGCATGGAGCTCGACGCCCGCTTCGCGGCACAACCGCAGCAGCCCGTGCAGGTAGCGCGCCGGGCTGAGCTGCGCGGAGCGTGGAATGACCATCACGCCGTGGAAGCGGTCCGAGCCGATCTCGGCGTGCTGCCCGGAGCGGGGCACGAGGTAGGCGCCGGCGTCGAACAACCTGTTGAGCCCGTCCACGCGCCGCCCGAGCTCCTCGTAGTGCCGCGGCGTCGGCGCGCAGGTCAGGCGGCCGCGCGGCTGGAAGTCGCAATCGATGTTGTTCGCAGCGATGAAGCGCGCCGTATGCTCGACGGATTCGAGCGCGCCGTCCGCGATCGCCTTCAGGTCGGGCGCGCCGCGCCCGGACCACTTCGCCCAGCGCGCGACCTTGGCGAGGTCGATGCCGAAGCTCACGCCGCCGCTGTTGCGGCCGCTGGCGTTGAAGCCGAAGTCATCGGCCTCCAGAACCACGACCTTTGCGCCCCCGCGCGCGAGCTCGAGCGCGGCCGAGAGCCCGGCATAGCCGCCGCCCACCACCGCGACGTCGCAGCGCGCGGCGAGGGCGGCCGGCTCCGGTGCCTGCGGCGGGCAATCGTCCCACCAGACCGGGTGCGGGCGGAAATCCCGGTTCGGCAGCGCCCCGGGACCGGCGCTAGTCATTCTTCGCGGCGATGACTTCCACTTCCAGTCGCAGCGCGGGGTTGGAGAGCTGGCCGACGCCGAGCAGCGTCATGGCCGGGTGGTGGTCGCCGAGGTAGGGCTTCCTCGCCTTGGCGACGGCCGGCTGCTCGCGCACGTCCACCATGTAGGTGATGATCTTCACCACGTTGCCCATGTCCATGCCGGCTTCCGCCAGCAGGAGCTTCAGGTTCTCGTAGATGCGCGCGGTCTGCGCCTCGACGCCGTCCTCGAACGTGCCGTCCTGGCGCGCCCCGACCAGGCCGCAGGTGAAGAGGTAGCGGGCGCCGGGGCGCACCTCGATGGCGTTGCTCCAGGGCCCGGGGGGCGGACGCATGGCCGACGGGTTCAGCATTCGGTGCGTGGTCATTGCGGTGTTCCTCCAGTCGCGGGTGTCAGAAGCGCAGGCCGGCGTCCCCGCCGCGCTTCCAGGGAATCACGAGGCGCTCGATGCGCCCCATCAGCAGCTGCGACAGGTAGCCCACCAGCGCGATCATGATGAGGCCGACGTACATCTCGCGCACCTCGAACACCTGCCAGGAGTGCCACACGATGTAGCCCAGGCCCCACTCGGTGCCGAAGTTCTCGGCGATCACCACCACGATGAGCGCCATCCCCAGGCCCAGCTGGAACCCGGTGAAGATGAACGGCATGGCGCCGGGCAGCGCGATGGTACGGTAGGCCTGCCAGCGGCTGGCGCGGAAGTCCGCCGCGACGTCGAGGTAGACGCGGTCGATGTTGACCACCCCGGCGAGCGTGCTGATCAGCACCTGGAAGAACACCGCGAACCCGACGATGGCGTACTTGGAGGCCTCGCCCAGGCCGAAGATGAGCATCGCCAGCGGGAACAGCGCCACCTTGGGGATCGGGTAGATGGAATAGATGGCCGGCTGCAGGAAGGCGCGCACCGCCGGCGACAGGCCCATGACGACGCCCAGCAGCACCGCCGGGACCGCGCCCAGGAGGAAGCCGACCGCCACCCGGCTCAGCGTGTAGGCAAGGTGCTTGAACAGGACGCCGGAGGCGAGCATCGCCCACAGCTCGCGCAGCACGGAGGAGGGCGCCGGGAAGAAGCGCGCATCGAGCAGCCCGACGCGCACCAGCGCCTCCCAGGCGAGCAGCAGGATGATCGGCGAGGCGACGGCGCGGAACGCGCTCGAGCCCCACAGGCGCTGCACGGGGCTGACGGCGCGCGCGCCGTCGGGGAGGATGCGGGTCTCGCCCGGGGACTCGTCCCTCATCGGCCGATGACCTCCTCCCGCAGCAGCATCCAGATCTCGCGCCCGAGGCGGCCGAACTCCGCGTCGCCCTTGAGGTCGTAGACCGCGCGCGGCCGGGGAAAGCGCACCGGCAGGTCCGCCTTGATCCGTCCCGGACGCCCGCTCATGACGAGCACCCGGTCGCCCATCACCAGCGCCTCGTCGATGGAGTGGGTGATGAAGATCACGGTCTTGCGGGACTCGCTCCACAGGCGCAGCAGTTCCTCCTGCAGCACCACCTTGTTCTGCTCGTCCAGCGCGGCGAAGGGCTCGTCCATGAGCAGGATCTCCGGGTCGTTGGCGAAGGCGCGCGCCACGCTGACGCGCTGCTTCATGCCGCCGGAGAGCTGGAACGGGTAGGCGTCGGCGAAGGGCTCCAGTCCCGTGAGCGCGAGGAAATGCCCCACCGCCTCGGCGGTGCGGCGCTCGTCGACGCCGCGCAGGCGCAGGCCGTAGCCCACGTTGGCGCGCACCGTCATCCAGGGGAAGATGGAGGCCTCCTGGAAGATCATCGAGGTGAGCGGCCGGCCGGCGTCGCGGCGCTTCAGGCTCACTTCGCCGGCGGAGGGCGACTCCAGCCCGCCCAGGATGCGCAGCAGCGTGGTCTTGCCGCAGCCCGAGGGGCCGACGATGACGATGAACTCGCCGTCGGCCACCTCGAAGTCGCAGCGTTCCAGCGCGACCACCGGACCGCGGGCGCCGGGGAACTCCTTGTGCAGCCCGCGGATCGCGATCTTGCTCACGCCCTCTTACTTCGCGCCGCCCAGCTGCTTCACGGCGAACTCGGCGTAGGACATGTCGACCAGCCGCTTCGGGTCGATCGCCTCCTTCATGCGGCCGTTGGCGTGCCACCACTTCACGTCGTAGTCCATGCCGGCGACGTTCAGGGTCCCGTTCGGGTGCAGCCCGGGATAGGCCATCTGGCGGTAGACCTCGGGATCCTTCACCGAGGTGTGCTTGGACAGGATCGCCACCAGCTCCTCGCGCGGGGCGCGGCCGGCCAGGGCGTCGTTGTAGAAGCGCACCCCCTTCAGGTAGGCGACCATGAACCTGCGCGCCAGGTCCGGCTTGCCGATGATGCCCGGGCCGTACATCAGCGCGCCGTACTGCTGGTTGGGATATACCTCGTCGGCGCGCTTCCACAGCACCGCCACGCCGCGCGTGATCGCCGCCGTCACCAGCGGCTCGGCGACGACGCCGATATCGGCCTTGCCGGTGCCCAGCGCGGCGATGATGTCCGGGAAAGTCATGTTGACGAGCTTCACGTCGGCTTCCTTCAGGCCGGCGCCCGAGAGCACGCGGCCGATCGTCACCTCGCTGCTCGCGCCGCGCATGTGCCCGGTGACCGCGATGACGCGGCCGCGGAAGTCCGCCGCGGTCTTGATCGTGTCGGCGAGGTCCTTGCGCACCAGGAACGCGAAATAGCCGTGGCCGGGCAGGGTGCTGCCCTTGTCGGCCACGATCTTCATCGGCACGCCCTGGCGCACGGCGTTGTACAGGCCCGCGCCCGGCGAGCCTCCGGAGACGTCCAGGTTGCCGTTGGCGAGCTCGGTCACCATGGTCGCGCCGGAATCGACCTTCGCCAGTTCCACCTCGATGCCCTGCTCGGCGAAGAACTTCTTCTCGATGGCGATGTAGATGCCGGCATCCGACACCGACGAGAAGGCGCCGACCCTGACCTTCTGCAGCTGCGCCTGGGCGGGCGGGGCGGTCACCAGGGCCGAGCCCAGCACGAGGAGCGTGCCGGCGATGCTTGCGGAGAGCGTTCTCATCCTAATCTCCTTATTTTGCTGCGTTGGTCATGCGGGTGGAAGGGCGGGCCGAGGTCAGGGACTGCGCCACCATGCGGCCGGTGCGCTCGATGTGGTCGCGCAGCAGCGCGCAGGCCTCGTCGGCGCGGCGGCCCAGCGCCGCATCGCTGATGGCGCGGTGCTCCTGGGCGACGTCGCGGTCGATCGGGTGGTGCTCGAGGAACAGGCGCCGGTAGCGGTCGCCCAGGTCGTGCAGCGTGGCGCAGAAGTTCAGCAGCAGCGGCATGCCGCAGGCGGCGATCAGGGCGTCGTGGAAGGCGCGGTGCCGGCGTTCCCAGGTCTCCACCTTCGCGTCGCCGGCGGCGCTGCGCTCCACCTTGGACAGTTCGTGGAGCCGCGCCACGATGCCCGACTCCCACCCGTCGCCGCCAAGCCGGATCGACTCGCGCAACGCCAGGGTCTCGAACTCGGCGCGCAGGCGGGTCACCTCGCGCAGGTTGTCCTCGGATACCGGCGCCACGCGGTAGCCGCGCTGGTTCTCGAGCACCACCACGAAGCCTTCGGCGCTCAGCCGCGACAGGGCCTCGCGCAGCGGGCTCAAGCTGACGCCGAACTTCGCCCGCAGGTCCTCCAGGTGCAGCTTCTCCCCCGGGGGGAATGCGCCATTGGCGATCAGGGTGCGCAGGCGCACCGCGATTCCGGCGGCCAGCGTCCGGCTGTCGTCCTCCAGGAGGGCGCCAATCTGCATGCTCAGTCGATTCTCGACATCAAAATCGATTTTATGCACACTCGATCTCCGAATGCGATCGAATAGTCGAAACTCGGGGCCAGTTGGATCGCAGGCCGTTGAATCCATGCACCATATGCGGGATGAACTCGTCGACGATCTTCGCTGCCGGGCTGGGCGCCCGGCTCCCCGGCCGCTGGCGCCTGGATTCCTATGAAGCGCGAAGCGCGCAAGGCGCGGTCCGGTATCCCATGGGTCCGGACGCGTCAGGCGTGCTGCAGTACACCGCCGATCGCAAGGTGTCGGTCCACATCATGACGCGCGCCGCCGACGGCTACTTCGCCTACTACGGCGACTACGAAGTGGACGAGGCGCGCGGCGCCGTCACGCACCTCATCGAGCTCTCGTCGGATCCCGGCTTCGTCGGCGCGCGCAACCTGCGCTTCGCGGCGCTGGAGGGCGAGGGCGCCGGCGCGCGGCTGACGCTCTCCGGGCCGATGTCCTTCGACGGCGAGCCCCACACCATCCGGGTGGCGTGGGTGCGGGAGGCGGATTGAGCGGCCTGGTAGGTGGGACAAATGTGCACGATCGTGCACATTTGGCGCCCTAGGGCCGCTTCTGCGGCAGCGGGATCCGCTCCTCGTCGTCCCCCGGGATCGGATCGAAGCCGCGCCGTTCCCACTGCTCGGCGGCCTCGGCGATGCGCTCCCTGCGCGAGGACACGAAGTTCCACCAGATGAAGCGATGGCCGTCCAGCGGCTCGCCGCCGATGAGCACCAGGCGCGCCGGCTGCGCCGCGCGGATGGTGACGGCCTCGCCGCCGTCCAGCACGGCCATCTCGCCAGGGCGGAACGACCGGCCCTCGACCTCGATCGCGCCCAGCACCGGGTAGAGGGCGCGTTCCGGCGCGAGCGGCGGGATGTCGAGCGCGCCGCCGGCCGGCAGCTCGATGTCCACGTACAGTGTTTCCATCAGCACCGGAACGGGCGACTCAGCGTTCCATGCGCGGCCCACCAGCACGCGCACCCCGGCCTGGCCGACGGCGAACGACGGAAAGGCGGTGGCCGGCGTATGGGAAAACGCCGGCGCGGCTTCCTCATGGGCTTTCGGCAGCGCCGCCCAGAGCTGCAGCCCGTGCGTGCGGTAGGCGACCGTGGCAAGGTCCGGTGGCGTGCGCTCCGAATGCGCGATGCCGCGCCCCGCGGTCATCCAGTTCACCGCTCCCGGCTCGATGCGCTGCACCGCGCCGATGCTGTCGCGGTGCACGATCGCGCCCTCGAACAGGTAGCTCACGGTGGCGAGGCCGATGTGCGGATGGGGCCGCACGTCGTGCCCGGCGCCCGGCGCCACGTCCATCGGGCCGAAGTGGTCGAAGAACAGGAACGGGCCGACGGACTGGCGCTGCGCCGCGGGCAGCACCCGGCGGACCTGGAACGCGCCGATGTCCCGGAGGTTGCCTTTCAGGAGGGTGACCGCGGCCATGGGCCAACTATGCCATGGAAGTAGAATCCCGCCCGTGACCTGGAAACGCACCGAACTGGCGAAACTCGAGGCCGCCAGCACCATCGACGGGCTGCGCAAGACGCGCCACCCGAACCGCTACGGCAAGGACGCGGCGCTCGCCGGCTGGCTGCGGCGCTTCGGGGCGGACGAGGCCGCGATCAAGCAGCTGGTGGCGGCGCGCGAGCGGGCGTGGAACGCGGGCGACGTCGAGGGCTACCGGGCGCTGCTCACCGAGGACGCCGACATCGTCAGCGCCACCGGGCGCGCGGCGCGCGGGCGCGACGAGTTCCTGAGGCTGTACGCCGAGCAGCATGCCGGCGCGCTGGCCGGCGCGGTCACCCATACCAGGGTCACGCATGTGCGCATGCTGAGCGACGACGTTGCGCTGGCGGACGTGGAGTACCGGATGACGGGCGGCAAGGTGGCTGCGATCCGCCACGGCCTCATGGCGTTCATCCTGCGCCGCGACAACGGCCGCTGGCGCATCTCGGCCATCCGCAGCATTCCGGCGCCGGCGGCGAAGGAACCGAGAAAATCGAAGTCATCGAAGAAGGCGGTGAAGAAATGACCGACCACTCGCAAGTCACGCAGCTGGAGATCGACCAGCGCATCTACGACCTTTACGACGAGTACTGCCACGGCGGCATGGACCGGCGCGAGTTCCTGAGGCGCTCGGCGCTGGTGGTGGCGGGCGGCCTCGCCATGGCGCAGGCGCTGCTGCCGCGCTACGCGCAGGCGCAGACGGTTTCGTTCACGGACAGCCGCATCAAGGCGACCTACGTGACCTATCCCTCGCCCGGCGGCAATTCCGGCCAGATGCGCGGCTACCTGGTGCAGCCGGCTGGTTCCGGACCGTTCCCCGCGGTGCTGGTGATCCACGAGAACCGCGGGCTCAATCCCTACATCGAGGACGTGGCGCGCCGCGCGGCGCTGGAAGGGTTCCTCGCGCTCGCGCCCGACGGCCTGTCGCCCGTGGGCGGCTATCCCGGCAACGACGACGACGGCCGCACGCTGCAGGCGAGTCTCGACCAGGCGAAGCTGCGCACCGACCTGTACAACGGCGCGCGCTTCCTGAAGGCGCACAGGCTGTCCACCGGCAAGCTCGGCGTCACCGGCTTCTGCTACGGCGGCGGGGCGACCAACGCGCTCGCGATCGCGCTGGGCGCGGACATGCAGGCGGGCGTGCCGTACTACGGCGCCGCGCCCGCGACCGACGGCATCCCGAAGATCAAGGCGCCGCTGCTGGTGCATCTGGCGGAGAACGATCCGCGCATCAACGACATGTATCCGGCGTTCGAGGTCGCCGCGAAAGCGGCCGGCGTTCCTTACCAGATCCACATGTATCCCGGCACCCAGCACGGCTTCCACAACAACTCCACGCCGCGCTACAACGAGGCGGCGGCGAAGCTGTCCTGGGAGCGCACGGTGGCCCACTTCAAGAAGCACCTCGCCTGATGCCGGCAACGGGAACCGCGGACCTGTTTTCCCTCGCCGGACGGGTGGCGCTGGTCACCGGCGGCTCGCGCGGCATCGGCCGCATGATCGCCGCAGGCTTCATCGCGCAGGGCGCGAAGGTCTACATTACGGCGCGCAAGGCGGCGGTGTGCGAGAAGACCGCCGCCGAGCTGTCGGCGGGCGGCGGCCAGTGCATCGCGCTGCCGGTGGACAGCTCCACGGTGGCCGGGGCGCAGGCGCTCGCGAAGGCTTTCGCGTCCCGCGAGCCGAAGCTGGACATCCTGGTGAACAACGCCGGCGCCGCCTGGCTGGAGAAGTTCGACCAGTTCCCGGAGAAGGGCTGGGACAAGGTGCTGGACCTGAACCTGAAGTCGCCGTTCTTCCTCACCCAGGCATTGATCGGCCAGCTGCGCGCCGCCGCCTCGAAGGAGCGTCCCGCCAAGGTGATCAACATCGCCTCCATCGACGGCGTGTCGGTGAATCCGCAGGAAACCTACTCCTATGCCGCCAGCAAGGCGGGGCTGATCCACCTTACGCGCCGCATGGCGCAGCGGCTGGTGGAGGACCACGTCGTGGTCTCGGCCATCGCTCCCGGGGCCTTCGCCTCCGACATGAACACGCTGGCGCGCGACCACGGCGAGGAGATCGCGAAGCGGATCCCGGCCCGGCGCATCGGCCGCGACGAGGACATGGCCGGGGCGGCGATCTACCTCGCCTCGAGGGCGGGCGACTACGTCGTCGGCGCCACGCTGGTGGTGGACGGAGGCGTGAGCAACGCGCGAGGTTGAGCCGCAGGATTGACTTGCATCAAAGGGCCTCGGCGCCCGCCGTGGTCTGCTGCGGTGCATGAGCACGCTTCCCGATTTCGGCGACGACCTCGGCCCGGCCAAGGTGATCCATGTCCGCCAGCCGGCCATCGGCCTGCGCGCGGTGCTGGTGGTGGACAACGTGGCGCGCGGCCCCGCGATCGGGGGCCTGCGCATGGCGCCCGACGTCACGCTTGACGAGTGCCTGCGCCTCGCGCGCGCCATGACGCTCAAGAACTCCGCCGCGGGCCTGGCGCACGGCGGCGCCAAGTCGGTGCTCGCGGGCGATCCGCACATGCCGCTGGCCGACAAGGAGCGCCTGATCCGCGCCTTCGCGCACGCGCTGAGGAACGAGTCCGACTACATCTTCGGCCCGGACATGGGCACCGACGAAGGCTGCATGGCCTGGATCAAGGACGAGACCGGCCGCGCGGCCGGGCTGCCGGCCGAACTGGGCGGCATCCCGCTGGATGAATACGGGGCTACCGGCTGGGGCCTCGCGCACAGCGCGCTGGCCGCGGCTCCGTTTGCCGGGCTCAAGTTGGCGGGGGCGCGGGTGGCGGTGCAAGGCTATGGCGCGGTCGGGGGCCACGCGGCGCAGTTCCTCGCCGAGCGCGGCGCGATCCTGGTCGCGGCATCCGATACCAGGGGGACGCTCGCCGATCCGAAGGGGCTCGACGTCGCCGCGCTGGGGGCGCTCAAGGCCGCCGGCCGCAGCGTGCTGGACCACGGCACCGGCAGCAAGATGGGCGTGGACGCGATCCTCGATGCCGATTGCGACATCTGGATTCCCGCGGCGCGGCCCGACGTGGTGCGCGAGGACAATGCCGCGCGCCTGAAGGCGAAGCTGGTGCTGCAGGGCGCCAACATCCCGTTTACCGCCGGGGCGGAGAAGATGCTCGCCGCGCGCGGCGTGCTGGTGGTGCCCGATTTCATCGCCAACGCGGGCGGCGTGATCTGCGCCGCAATGGAGTACCGCGGCGCCACGCGCAAGCACGCGTTCGACGCCATCGCGGAGAAGCTGTTCGCCAATACCGAGGCGGTGCTGAAGGATGCCGCGGCCGGCAAGCGCCTGCCGCGGGAGGCCGCGCTGGACCTTGCCGCGCGCGAAGTGCGCAAGGCCATGGGGCGCAGGCGCTTCGGCCTGCTCTGAGGCCATGCTCCGCATCCGCTTCCACGGCAGGGGCGGGCAGGGCGTGAAGACGGCAAGCCAGGTCCTCTCCGGCGCGCTGTTCCTGGAAGGCTTCACGGTGCAGGACGCGCCGCGCTACGGCGCCGAGCGCCGCGGCGCGCCGATCTTCGCCTACGTGCGCGCCGGCCGCGAGCCGATCCGGGAGCGCGGCGTGATCGAGCGGCCCGGCCTGGTGGTGGTGGTGGACGAAACGCTGGTGACGCTGGGTGCCGCGGGCGTGCTCCAGGGCGCCTCGGCAACCACGGTGACGCTGGTCCACAGCGACGTGGAGCCTGGAACATGGAAGGAACGCACCGGCCTTCCCGGGACCGTGCTGACGCTGCCGGTCGCGCCACCGGCTGGCGTGCGCTGCGCCGGGGCGGCCGCGCGCCTGCTGGGCGTGGTCAGCCGGGAAAGCCTGCGGCGCGCGCTGGATGCGGAACTGGGCGAGCTGGGCGATGAGGCGCTGGCGCGCAGCCGCGCGGCGGCGCTCGAGGCCTTCGACGCCTTCACGCCATGGGCCGGCGCGGCGATCGAAGGCGCGGTGGAATCGCCGGCGGCAGCGCCGCCGGAGTGGATCGCCGTCCCGCTCGAGCCGCCCGCCGTGGCCGCGCCGGAGGTGCGCGCGCCCGCTACCAGCACGGCCTCGCAGACCGGGCTGTGGCGCGTGCTGCGCCCGGTGATCGACTACGACTTGTGCCGCCGCTGCAGCTGGGTCTGCGGCACCTACTGCCCGGACAGCGCGATCCATGTGGATCCATTGGGCGGGCCGGTGATCGACTACGACCACTGCAAGGGCTGCATGGTGTGCGTGAGCGTGTGCCCGCCGCACGCGATCCATGCGGTTCCCGAGCCGAGGCAGGGCGCATGAGCGCGAGGCTCCTCACCGGCAATGCGGCGGCGGCCTGGGGCGCCCGGCTGGCGGATGCGGACTACGTGCCCGCGTTCCCGATCACGCCGCAGACCGAGATCATCGAGACGCTGGGGCGCTGGTACGAGCGCGGCGAGGCCGAAGGGCGCCTGGTGATGCTGGAATCGGAGCATTCCATGCTGACCGCGGCCGCGGCCGCCGCAGCGACCGGCGTGCGCGTGTTCACCGCCACCTCCAGCCAGGGGCTGCTCTACGCCATGGAGATGATCTACGCGGTGCCCGGCTGGCGCGCGCCCTTCGTGCTGGTCAACGTCTCGCGCGCGCTGGCGACGCCGATCACGCTGGAGCCCGACCACACCGACATCCTGGCGGCGCGTGATTCCGGGTTCCTGCAGATCCACTGCGCCACCTGCCAGGAGGTCGTGGACTCCGTGTTGATGGCCTACCGCCTTGCCGAGCACCCGAGCGTGCGGCTGCCGGCGATCGTCAACCTGGACGGCTTCTACCTGTCGTTCACGCGCGAACCGGTGGAACTGCCCAACGCGGACGAGGCGCGCGCCTTCCTGCCGCCGTTCGACCCCGGCAAGCTGGCGTTCCGCGCCAGCAATCCGGTGAGCCAGGCGGTGGCGGTGCTGGGCGGCTCGGCCTACTCGTACTTCCGCTACGAGACGCACCTGGCGTCGCTCGCCGCGCTGGAGGCCTACGACGACGTGGCGCAGGACTTCGAGCGCCGCTTCGGCCGGCGCCATGCCGCGGTCGAGAGCTACCGCGCGGAGGACGCCGAGGTGGCGTTCTTGATGATCGGCGCCTTCTCCACCAAGGCGCAGGAGGCGGTGGACCGGCTGCGGGCGCAGGGCATCGCCGCCGGGCTGGTGCGGCCGCGCCTGCTGCGGCCGTTCCCGGTCGCCGCGCTTCGAAAGGCGCTGCTGGGCCGCCGCGCGCTCGCCGTCGTCGACCAGAACCTGTCCATGGGGAAGGGCGGGGTGCTCGCCACGGAGATCGCCTCTGCGCTCTACGGTTGCCGGAGCGCACCGCTGATCGCGAGCTATGTCGGCGGCCTTGGCGGCCGCGACATCGGGCCGGGGGAGTTCGAGGCCATGGCGAAGGAAGCGCTGGAGGCCGCGCGCAAGGGCGAGGCGCCAGAACCGCGCCTGCTCTACACCGCCGCCGAACTGCGCGAAGTGCGCAAGCAGCAGGCGATCGCGCTCGCCGAGCGGCACGAGGCGGGAGCGGCGCCATGACCGAGGCGACGCCGGTGCGCCTCATCAAGGGGATGAAGGAACTGCCCTCCGAGCATCTGCTCGCGGGCGGCACCTCGATGTGTTCCGGTTGCGGCGGGCTGCAGGCGCTGCACGAGGTGCACGACGTGCTGGGCGGCAAGACGGTGTTCGTCAACGCTGCCGGCTGCATGACGCTGCTTGCCTCCTACCCCTACACGCCGTTCCGCGGCTCCTGGCTCTACACCGCGATGGCCTCGGCGCCCGCGGGCGCGCAGGGCGTGCGCGACGCGCTCGACATCCTGGTGGCAAAGAAGCGCATCCCGCCGGAGGAGGACCTCGCCGTGGTGGCGCTCACCGGCGACGGCGCGGCCTACGGCATGGGCCTGTCGGCCACCTCTGCCGCGATCGAGCGCGGGCTGGATTTCCTGTACCTGTGCTACGACAACGAGGGCTACGGCAACACCGGGCAGCAGGCCTCGGGCGCGACGCCGCACGGCGCCCGCACCGCCACCAGCGGCCGCGGCTGGTCCGGGTTCAAGAAGGACCTGTTTGCGGTCTGGGCCGCGCACAAGCCCGCCTACGCGGCCACGGTGATCGGCTCGGAACCCCTGGACCTCGCGCGCAAGGTGCAGAAGGCGGCCGCGCTGAAGGGGCCGCGCCTGATCCTCGCGCTCGCGCCGTGTCCGCCGGGTTGGGACTACGACCCGCAGGAAACGGTGGAGGTCGGCCACCTCGCCGTGAAGACCGGCATCTGGCCGCTGCGCGAGTACGAGAACGGGCGCGTGACGCACACGCGCGTGCCGCATCCGCGCGCGCCGGTGGAGGAGTACCTTGTGCGCCAGGGCCGCTTCCGCCACCTGTTCGAGCCGCTGCGCGATGATGCCGCGATCGCCGGCATCCAGGCGGAGGTGGACGCCTACTGGAACGCCGTCGCCTGATATCGAGGAGACCTGCCATGAACCCGCCGCACCCGCCGCTGGCCGCCACCCACGAGGTGTTCAACCAGGCGCCGCCGCTGGAGAACCGGAACCTGTACGAGTGCAACCACGCGCTGCAGGAAGGCCTGAAGCGCGAAGGCGCGGGCGCTACCGCGGAGTGGTTGCGCGCGCGCGGCGAGGAGCTGGGCTCGGCACGGCTGCTGGAGTGGGCGGCGCAGGCCAACCGCAACCCGCCCACGCTGCGCCTGTTCGATGCCGCGGGGCACCGGCGCGACGAGGTGGAGTTCCATCCTGCCTACCACGAGCTGATGGCCTACCTGAAGCGGCATGGCGCCTCCGCGGGCCCGTGGTCCGATCCGGCGCCGGGCGCGCATGTGAAGCGCGCCGCGTTCTTCATGCTGTACGCGGAAGTGGAGGACGGCACGCTGTGCCCGACTACCATGACCTACGCCGTGGTGCCCGCGATCTCGCGCGACTGGGCGCTGGCGGCGCAATGGCTGCCGCGCATCTACTCGCACGACTACGACCGGCGCTTCATCCCCGCCGACCGCAAGAGCGGCGTGACCCTGGGCATGGGCATGACCGAGAAGCAGGGCGGCTCGGACGTGCGCGCCAACACCACGCGCGCCGAGCCCCTGGGCGGGCGCGAGTACCGCATCACCGGCCACAAGTGGTTCTTCTCGGCGCCGATGTGCGACGCGTTCCTGGTCCTCGCGCAGGCCCCGGGCGGGCTGTCCTGCTTCCTGCTGCCGCGCTGGACTGCGCAGGGCAAGCTGAACGACATCCGCATCCAGCGCCTGAAGGACAAGCTGGGCGACCGCTCCAATGCCGGCTCGGAAGTGGAGTTCTTGGGCGCGCAGGCCACGCTGGTGGGCGAGGAGGGGCGCGGCATCCCGATCATCCTGGAGATGGGCACCTACTGCCGGCTGGATTGCGCGCTGGGGACGACGGGGCTCATGCGCGCCTCGCTGTCGCAGGCGATGCACCATGCCTCGCATCGCGCCGCGTTCGGCAGGCGCCTCGTCGAGCAGCCGCTGATGCAGAACGTGCTGGCGGACCTCGCGCTGGAATCGGAGGCGGCGACGGCGCTGTCGCTGCGCCTGGCGCGAGCCTTCGACGCGCAGGCCGACGAGCCGGCCTCGCTGCTGCGCCGCGTGCTGACCCCGGCCGCGAAATACTGGATCTGCAAGCGCGGGCTTGCGGTCGCCGCCGAGGCGATGGAGGTGCTGGGCGGCAACGGCTACGTAGAGGAGGGCGTGATGGCGCGCATCTACCGCCAGATGCCGCTCAATTCCATCTGGGAAGGCTCGGGCAACATCATGTGCCTGGACATCCTGCGCGCCTTTGCGCGCCATCCGCGCTGCCTGGAGGCGCTCGCGGCGGAGGTCGAGCCGGCGCTGGGGCGCAATGCGCACTTCGACCGCCACGTGGCGCGGCTGAAGGACTCGGTGGGCGCGCGCGGCAACCCGGAGGCGAGGGCGAGGACGATCGCGCAGGGCATCGCGCTGGCGGTGCAGGGCGCGCTGCTGCTGCGGCATGCGCCGGGTTTCGTGTCGGAGGCGTTCTGCGCCAGCCGGCTGGGGGATGCGGCGTTCGGTGGCGGCGCCTTCGGCAACCTGCCGGGGAACACGGACTTCGGCGCGCTCCTCGCGCGGGCGTGGCCGGAGAGCTAGGAAAACGACCTGATGAATCGCGGCAGATCCCAGGTTGCCGCGTGATGGGAGGTTCGCGACGGCATCTTGCCGCGGAGCGAATGCTCGGGTAAACAATACCCCGTATCACTGCCGCGAGGTTCCGATATGCTGAACAAGGAAACCGCCGAACTGCTCACCCGGGTCGGGCCGGGCACCGCGATGGGCAACCTGATGCGCCGCTACTGGGTGCCGGTGCTGTTGTCGAGCGAGATCGCCGAGCCGGACTGCGCGCCGGTACGGGTCAAGATCCTCGGCGAGAAGCTGCTCGCGTTTCGAGACACGCAGGGCCGCGCCGGGCTGGTCAGCGAATTCTGCGCGCACCGGGGCGCGTCGCTGTTTCTCGGGCGCAACGAGGAATGCGGGATCCGCTGCTCGTACCACGGCTGGAAGTACGACATCACCGGCCAGTGCGTCGACTTGCCGCAGGTACCCACGCTTGCGGCCAGGATCAGCATCACCGCTTACCCTTGCGTGGAACGCGGTGGCATCGTCTGGGCCTACATGGGTCCGCCGGACAAGAAGCCGGCGCCTCCGGAACTGGAGTGGTGCCTGGTGCCCGAGAGCCACCGCTACGTCAGCAAGCGCCTGCAGGAGAGTGGCTGGTTGCAGGCCATGGAGGGGGGTATCGACACCTCGCACGTCTCCTGGGTCCACCGCTACGAGGTAGACAAGGACCCGATGCACCGGCATTCCAGGGCGCTGGAGTACATCAAGAAGGACAGCAACGTCGTGTTCGACATTCAGGAGATGCCGCACGGCCTGACCATGTACGGCCGGCGTTTCGCGGACGACGACAGCTACTACTGGCGAATCACGCAGTGGATCTTCCCGTGGTTCACGTGCATCCCGCCCTTCGGACATCATGCGCTGGGCGGGCACGTCTGGGTTCCGATTGACGACGAGAACTGCTGGGCCTGGAGCATCAACTGGCTGGGCGACCGCCCGATCCCCGAGGAGGAAGTGCAGGCGATGCGCGAGGGCAAGGGCATCCATGTGGTGTACAAGCCCGGCACTTTCCAGCCGCTGGCGAACCGGTCGAACGACTGGCTCATCGACCGGGAATCGCAGAAGCGCCGCGAGACCTTCAGCGGCGTGTCCGGCTTCTCCATGCAGGACGCCTCCCTGCAGGAAAGCATGGGACCGATTCAGGATTACGCCAACGAGCACCTGATTCCGACCGACAAGGCGATCGTGATGGCGCGACGCATGCTGGAGCGGGCGGCGCGCGATCTCGGGCAGGGAATTGAGCCGCCGGCGCTGGACGCCGCCTCGCAGCGCGTGCGCGCGGCGGCGGTGGTTCTCGGTCGATCCATGCATGCCCCCGAGTGGGCGAAGGACGCCTTGCTCGATGGACTTGAACAACCCGTCTACTCCGTCTAAGGACATCAATGAAATCATCGATTCTCGCTGCTGCTCTCGCGGTCGTCGCCCTGCCAGCGGCAGCTCAGGACTGGTCGCCCAGCAAGACCGTGCGCATCATCGTGCCCGTGCTCGGCGGTACCAACGACCTGGTGGCACGACTGGTTGCACCCAGGCTGCAGGATGCCATCGGACAGTCGGTGATCGTGGAGAACAAGCCCGGCGCCGGCGGCAACGTCGGAGCGGACCTGGTTGCGAAGTCGGCGCCGGACGGCCACACGCTGCTTATCGGCTACAACGGCCCGATCGCGGTGAACGTGTCACTGTTCGACAAGCTGCCCTACGACCCTCTGAAGGATCTTTCGCCGATCACACTCGCGGTGACTTCGCCCCAGTTCCTCACCGTGCATCCGAGCGTGCCGGTCAACAATGTCGCCGAGTTCATCGCGCTGGCGAAGAAGGATCCCGGCAAGCTGACTTACGCCTCCATCGAGATCGGCAGCGCATCGCACCTCACAATGGAGATGCTCAAGTCGGCGGCGGGAGTGGACGTGCTGCACATACCGCACCGCGGCTCCGCGCCCGCCATCACGGCGCTTCTCGGCGGCACGGTTGATGCCGGCTTCTTCGTGCCCGGGAACGTGCTCGCGCACGCCAAAGCCGGCAAGCTGAAGCTCATTGCCGCCACCGGGGCAAGGCGCTTCGAGGCGCAGCCGGACGTGCCCACCATGATCGAGGCGGGCTTCAAGGACTTCGAGGCCATTGCTTGGATCGGATTCCTCGCACAAGGGGAAACCCGCCGACCGATCATCGAGCGCTATAACCGCGAGATCGTGAGGATCCTGCGTACCCCCGAAGTTCGCGACCGCCTGCAGGGTGTGAACTTCGAGATGGTCGCCAGCACGCCCGAGTACTTCGGCGATTGGATCCGGAAGGAGATCCCGCGCTGGGCCGCCATCGTGAAGCGGACCGGCGCGAAGGCATCGAACTGAGGAGGATGGGCATGAACTCCGAAGCCAAACCCAATCCCCATCCCTCAGTCTTCATCGACAGGAAGCGCCTGGACCTCATCAAGGGCTACAAGGTGCACGAGAAGCGCACTCCTTCGAAGCCGCTTCCGGTGACGCCGTCGCAAACGCTGGGACCGTTCTTCAGCCTCGGCCTGATCCGTGAGGGCGATGACGACCTTGCTGCGCGGACCGTCGGCGGGCCGCGCGCCGAGGGCATGCCGATCTACGTGACCGGTCGCGTGCTGGACGAGGACGGCAAGCCGGTGCGGAAGGCGCTGGTTGAGGTCTGGCAGGCCAACTGCCGGGGCAAGTACGAGCACCCGGACGATGTCACGCCGCAGCCCACGGACCCGAACCTGAAGGCCTTCGGCCGGATGCTCACGAAGGACGACGGCAGCTTCCGGTTCCGCTCCATCAAGCCGGGCGCCTACCCCAATCCAGGCTACGACAACTGGATGCGCCCGCCGCATGTCCATTTTTCGATTCTCTGCGCGGGCGTCATGCAGCGCCTCATTACGCAGATGTACTTCCCGGGGGAGCCGCTCAATGACATCGATCCGATTCTCAACGGGATCGAGGATCTCGAGGCCCGCGCTTCGCTCGTGGCGAAGGAGCTGGGCAAGAACGAGCAGGGCGAGACCGGCTACGAGTTCAACATCGTTCTGCGCGGCAAGGCGGAAACGCCCTTCATGCTGGACCGCTGATGAAGGACTGCCTCGGGCCCTGGCCCGCGGAGAAGCCCGGCTGGACGCTGCCCGCAGGCGCTTGGGACACCCACTTCCATGTGCTCGGTCCCCAGGCGACCTGGCCCTATTCCCCGACGCGCAAATACACGCCGCCCGATGCGCCCGTGGCGGCAGCGTTGCGGACGCACGACGTGCTCGGGGTCGCAAGCGGGCTGGTGGTGCATGCCAATACCCATGGCTTCGACAACGGGGTCGACCTCGATGCCGTGGCGCGGTCCAAAGGCCGCTATCTGGCTGTGGTGCGGTTGGATGGCCGCGCCACGCGCGACGGCTGCCGTGAGCTGCACGTGCGGGGCGCGCGCGGCGTGCGCTTCGCCTTCAATCCGCAACATGGCGGCACGCTCGACCAGAAGGCATTCGAGCATGTACTCACCTGCATAGAGGGCCTTGGCTGGTTCGTTGAGTTGCACTTCGACGGCGGCGCGATCCCTGGCCTGCGCAACTGGCTCGAGTCCCTCCGGTGCACGATAGTCATCGATCATTTCGGACGGGTAGATCCCTCGTCTGGCGTGGACCAGGAGCCCTTCGGCATCCTGTGCGAGTTGATGCGCCGCCCCAACTGGTGGATGAAGATCAGCGGCGCGGACCGGATCACGAGGCAAGGCGTGCCTTACGACGACGTCGCGCCGCTTGCGCGGCGGCTGCTGGAGATCGCCCCCGATCGGCTGCTCTGGGGCAGCGACTGGCCCCACACCGGTGTGTTCGAAGCCGCACGCATGCCTTCCGATGCCGCGCTGCTGGACGGGCTGCGGCGCTGGATTCCGGACCAACTGGCGCTGAATCGGGTGCTGGTGGACAATCCCCGCAGGCTCCTCGGGATCGCGGCGTGAGCAAAGTCGGGCGACTGGAGGGCAAGCGGGCGTTGATTACCGGCGGCGGCGCAGGCATCGGCGCCGCCACAGCGCGAGCGTTCTGCCAGGAGGGCGCTGCCGTGGTGCTCGTCGACCAGGACAGCCGGGCGCTCGACGATCTGGCGCAGCGCCTGCGCGAGGCAGGGGGGCGCGTGGCCACCATCGAGGGCGACGTCGCGCAGCCGGTATTGGCCGAGCGCGCAGTCGAGCTGGCGGTTAGGAGTTTCGGCGGGCTCGAGGTGCTGGTCAACAACGCGGCGATGCGCAACTACGCCGCAGTGGCGGACGCAACGCCCGAGGAATGGCGTGCGGTGCTGGCGGTCAATCTCACCGGCGCGGCGGGATTCTGCAGGGCGGCGCTGCCGGAACTGCGAAAGTCCGGCAAGGGCGCGATCGTCAACGTGTCCTCATGCTATGGCGTGACCGGGCGCAAGGGCATGGCGATCTACGACGCCACCAAGGCCGCGCTCATCGCACTTACGCGTACGCTGGCCCATGAGGAAGCGGAGCACGGCGTCCGTACCAATGCGGTCTGCCCGGGCTCCACGCTCACGGATTTCCACCTCGGGCGCGGGCGCGCGGCCGGAAGGTCGGAGGACGAGATCAAACGGGCGCGCAGCGACAATTCGCTGCTCGGGCGCTGGGCGTCCCCCGCAGAGGTGGCTTGGCCGATCCTGTGGCTCGCCTCGGATGAGGCCTCCTTCATCACGGGCACGCACTTGCTGGTGGACGGCGGGTTGTCGATTTTCTAGGGGAACTTTGAATCAGGGCTCTTTATCCTGACCACTTGGTCAGACGTTCCCTAGCCGAATGACCGCAAGCTAGGGAAGCGAAAGCCCCTTCGCTTCCATGCCCAGCGCGGCGAAGCGCGCGCGCGCATCCTCCAGCGCGCCGCGTAGCGCCTGGCGCTGCGCGGCAACGGAGGCCACGCCCAGTCCCGCGGCCGCGGCGCTTTTCTGGGCGGCGGCCACGTCGCCGGCGATGTCCGGCGCGAAGCCCGGCACCATCAGGCCGCCGCCATAGAAGCGCGCGAGCATGTCCTGGGCGCGGCGCGCGATCGCGGCACGCGTGGCCGCGTCCAGGTGCGCCCGGCGCTCGGCGAGGTACAGCCAGCCGAACTGCGCATGGCGCAGCTTGTCGCGCAGCACCAGGTCCAGTGCCGAGGCGAGCACCGGCTCGGTGGTCGCGGCGCGCGCCGCTGCGAGCAGCGCGGCCTCCAGGTGCTCGCGCAGCGCCACGTAGGCGCCGACGTACTCGTCCAGGCCCAGCGCCGCGTCCAGCACCTCGCGGTGCAGGGTCTGGTTGAAGCGCGCGGCGTAGTCCGCGTTGCCCGGCTGGGCGACGAAGCCGCCGCAGCGCTCGGCGACGCGGTGGCACACGTCCAGGTGCCAGGCCTCGTCGGTGCCGCGCAGGGAGAGGAAGTACTTCGGATCGCTTTCGCGTTGGCGTTCCAGGCAGAAGCGCACCAGCAGCGAGGGTGTTTCCGACAAGCGGCCAAACAGCAGCCAGGCGCGGTGGCTCCACGCCAGACGGGCCCCTTCGCGCGCAGCGGCGGGCAGGGCGCCGGCATCGAGCCGGTCCCAGGCAACGGAGCGGGACGGATCCCAGCGCTCGGCCTTGGCGCGGCTGTAGACCTCCCAGATGGTCTCGACCTTCGGCTCGAGGTGCAGCGGGAAGCGGTACTCCTGCAGGATCAGCGTCATCGCGACGGCCTAGAAGGTGCCCAGCTTCGCGTGCGTGAACGCCGGGATCTCGATGCCCAGCTCGGCGAAGCGCCGGCGCACGCGCTGCATGGTGGCGATGAACACCGGCTTTTCCTCGGATTCGATGGAGGCCCCGAGGCCCGCGGCGCGGGTCAGCGCATCGATGCGGTTCTCCTCGTCGGTCATGGGCGAGTCCGGCGCCATCCAGGGCACCCGGTAGCCGGTCAGCTCGACTTGGATGGTGGTGTCGATGAAGGCCTGGCGCATGCGCTCGATTTCATCGGGGGTCATGTGCGGCAGGCGCGACTCGATGAAATGCCAGCCGAAGGCGCAGTGGCGCACCTCGTCGCGCAGGATCAACCTGAGCGCGCGGTTGGCCACCGGGTTGCTGGTGGTCTCGATCATGAGCCGGAACCAGTCGAAGGCGTACTCCTCCAGCCCGCAGACCAGCGCGGCAATGATGCACTCGACGCTGGTGTCCGGGTCGAGCGCCATCTTGCGCACGCCGTGGCTGCCGATCGCCTTGGTGAAGTCGGCATGGATCGGCGCCGGGATGTAGCCGCCGAGGCGCTCGGCCATGCGGTAGCAGGTCTCGGCGTGGCGCGCCTCCTCGTTCGTGCGCAGGGCGAAGAAGAGCGCCATCTCCACCGGCAGGCGGTCCTGGGTGAAGCGCACCGACAGCGTCGGGCTCTCGGAGATCGCGCCGTACTCGCCCCAGCCGCGCCGGCTCCACCAGTTGCGGGCGGCCTCGCGCTGCTCGTCGGGGATCGCCTCCGGATCGAGCGCCCCCCAGTCGATGTCGCGCTCCGGGTCCCACTGGTTGCGGGTCGCGGCCACGTACAGCTCGCGGATCTTCGGGATCGCGGTGTCCATCGCGAGCGGGAAGCGCCGCTCGGGGCGGTCCAGCAGGGGCGCGGAGGCGGTCGGCGCTGCGGCGGGTATCGCGCTCATGGATGCCTGGAATTGATCAGACAAATGAATGAGTTGCATCTTAGCACCGGCCACTTTCCGGTTGACAAAGGCGGGCCCGCTGATGAAGATTGATCGATCGCCCATATCGATGCGCGCCGCTCCCGGAATCCATCGCATCCATGCATAGCACTGACCCGGTCGTCGGCCCCGGCGCCGAGCAGACGTTCTTCGCCGACCCGGCGATCGACCGGCTGCTGAACATGGTGTTCTCGCTCGCGGCGGAAGTGCACGTGCTGCGCGATCGGCTGGCGCTGCTGGAATCCGCGCTCGCGCAGCGCGGCCTGGTGGACCCGGCCGGCCTGGACGCCCTCGTCCCCGAGGGCGGGCTCGAAGAGCGCCTGGCGGCGCAGCGCGCCGCGCTGGTGCGGCACCTGCTCGAGGGCCTGCCCGGGCGCCTCGCCTCCAAGCCCTGAGTCGTTGCTGATCCCATGGCCGCCCTGACCCTGTTCCGCAGCCGCGAGGCCAACGCGTTCCACGAGTTCATCATGGAGGCCCGCACCTGGTGGGCGGTGGAGCTGTTCCCGCAGTTGCGCGAGGAGTACGAGGTGCGCAAGCGCCTGGCCGAGCAGGAAGGCCGCCAGGTGCGGACGGCGGAAGACGTGGCGCTGCTGTTCGCGCGCAGCACGGCCTACCAGTACTTCTGCTGGCTGGAGCGCCACGTGCAGAAGTCCAAGTACTCGTCCTCGCGCTGGGGGCTGGTGGCCCAGCTGGCGCAGGAATCCGACCGCGCTGCCGAGCGCCTGGCCGCGGCGGCGAAGGCGCGGCTGGAGCTGCAGGACGGGTTCCAGGCGCCGGACTACTACGTCGCGCACGACATCCACCAGCATCCCGGCAACCTGCACTCGGATCCGCTCGCCGGGCTGGTGTACGAAGCGAGCGCGCTGTCCATCCACCCGGCGACGCGGCGCAACGAGTTGCACGAGCGCTTCGTGGACGTGGTCCGGCGCGAGCGCGCCGGTCTGCGCAAGGTGCTCGACATGGGCTGCGGCTTCGGCAAGAGCGCGCTGCCCCTGGCGCGCGCCTTCCCGCAGGCCGAAGTGGTAGGCGTGGACGTGTCCGCGCCGTGCCTGAAGCTCGCCGCGGCCGATGCGGCGGCGGCGAAGGTGCCGAACATCCGCTTCCGCCAGGCCGACGCGCGCCACACCGGGCTGGAACCCGGCAGCTTCGACCTGGTCACCTCGACCATGCTGCTGCACGAGCTGCCCGGGCAGGCGGTGGAGGAGACGCTGGCGGAGACCAGCCGGCTGCTGGCGCCGGGCGGGGTCTCGATCCACCTCGATTTCCGCGTCGACGACCCGTTCTGGCAGTTCATCATGTATGGTCATGGCGTGCGCAACAACGAACCGTTCCTCGAGCCCCTGATGCGCATGGACCTCGCCGAGGCCTACCGCAAGGCGGGCTTCGACGAGGTGCGCATCGAGCCCTTCGCCGAGCGCGAGGGCGCCACCGACCCGTCCAACCCGTTCTGGCGCTTCCCGTGGGCGGCCATCATCGCCCGCAAGCCCGATCGTCGCACTGCCAACCCTGGAGATCCGCAATGAAGAGAACGCTGCTATTCGCCGCCCTGGCGCTGCCGCTGGCCGCCGCGGCACAGACCAAGTGGGACCTCGCCACGGCCTACGCCGACACCGAGTTCCAGACCCGCAACGTGCGCATGTTCGCCGACGACGTGAAGAAGCTCTCGGGGGGCAAGCTGGACATCACGGTGCACAGCGCGGGCTCGCTGATCAAGAACCCGGAGCTCAAGCGCTCGGTGCAGACCGGGCTGGTGCCGATGGTGGAGTTCTTCATCTCCAACTTCGGCGGCGAGAACCCGATGTTCGAGATCGACGCCATTCCCTACCTCGCGGTCAACTACCGGGAAGTGCGCGCCCTGTGGGAGGCGACGCGCCAGCCGATCACCGAGGGCTTCGCCAAGCAGGGCATCCGGCTGCTGTACTCGGTGCCCTGGCCGACGCAGGCCTTCTACACCAAGGAGCCGGTGAAGAGCATCGCCGACCTGAAGGGCAAGAAGATGCGCACCTACAACGCGCAGACCGCGCGCCTGGCGACGCTGCTCGGGGTGGTACCGACCACGGTGCAGGCCACCGAGATCCCGCAGGCCTTCTCCACCGGAATCATCGACCTGATGTACACCGCCGGGCAGACCGGCGTCTCGACGCGCGCCTGGGAGTACACCAAGTACTACTACGACACCGGCGCCTGGGCGCCGAAGAACGGCGTGTTCGTCAACGAGGGCGCGTTCCGGAAGCTGCCGGCCGACGTGCAGAAGGCGATGACCGACGCGGCGAAGACCGCCGAGGAGCGCGGCTGGAAGCTGTCCGAGGAGCAGAACACCGAGGCGCCGAAGGTGCTGGCGAAGAACGGCATGGTGCTGGCGCCGCTCTCCCCGGCGTTCACCGCGGAGCTGCGCAAGATCGGGGAGACCATGCTGAATGAGTGGCTGGCCAAGGCGGGCGAGCCCGGCCGGGCGGTCATCGCCGACTTCCGCAAGCGCATCCAGTAGCTTGAGCGCGCGGCACCGGGCGCCCGTGCCGTGAGGCGGGCGCTCGATTTCCTGTACGCGGCGAGCGCGGTGCTCGCCGCGTTCTTCATGGTCGTCATGACCGCGCTGGTCGTGGTGCAGATCTTCGCGCGCCTCGCCGGCACCCAGGTGCCCTCGGCGGACGATTTCGCCCGCCTCGCCATGGCGGCGAGCGCCTTCCTCGGGCTCGCCTTCGCGCTGCGCACCGGGGCCCACATCCGCGTCACCCTGGTCCTGGAGCGCGTGCCGCCCGGCGCGCGGCGCGTCCTGGACATCCTGTGCCTCGTGCTCGCCACCGGCGTCTCGGCCTGGTTCGCGTGGAGCACCGGGGACACCACCATCGATTCCTGGCGCTTCAACGAGACCACCATCGGCCAGGTTCCGATCCCGAAGTGGATCCCGCTCGCCGGCATGACCCTGGGCCTCGCGCTGGTGGCGGTGGCGTTCCTCGAGGACCTGGTGGACGAGTTGGCCGGCCGGCCGCCGTCGTACCTGCGGCCTTCCGAGTTCCACAACACCGAAGGCTGAGCCGTGAACATCGCCGAGATCAGCCTGTTCCTGTCGCTGCTGCTGCTGGTGTTCCTGGCCGGCGGCCTCTGGATCGCCATCGCCATGATCCTGGTGGGCGTGGTGGCCGTGGCAGCCTTCACCAACACCAATGCCGGCGCGCTGCTCGCCACCACCGTCTTTGGCGGCAGCACGGACTGGGCGCTGACCGCGTTGCCCCTGTTCATCTGGATGGGGGAGATCCTGTTCCGCACCCGGCTCGCCGACCAGATGTTCGCGGGCCTGGCGCCCTGGATGCGGCGGCTGCCCGGGGGGCTCGCCCACACCAACGTGATGGCCTGCGGCATCTTCGCCGCGGTGTCCGGCTCCTCCACCGCCACCACCGCGACCATCGGGCGGATCACCGTCACCGAGCTGACCAGGCGCGGCTACGACGACCGGGTGGTGCTGGGCTCGCTCGCCGGCTCGGGGACCCTCGGCATCCTGATTCCGCCCTCGATCATCATGATCGTCTACGGCGTCGCGGCCGACGTGCCGATCACGCACCTGTTCATCGCCGGCGTGCTGCCGGGAATGCTGCTGATGGCGCTGTTCTCGGGCTGGATCATGACCGACTCCCTGGTCCACCCGGGCCGTTTCCCGGCGGCGGAGCAGGCGGCGACGCTGGCCGAGAAGCTGCGCGCCTCGCGCGGCCTGATCCCGGTGGTGCTGCTCATCGTGGGCGTCATCGGCTCGATCTACTTCGGCATCGCCACCGCCACCGAGGCCGCGGCGGTCGGCGTCATGGGCGCGTTCGCGATCGCCTGGTGGAGCGGGACGCTCAGCTGGGCCACGTTCCGCGCCAGCGTCTACGCCGCGGTGCGCACCAACTGCATGATCTTCTTCATCCTCGCCGGGTCCATGTTCCTCACCGGGGCGATGGGCTTCACCGGGGTGCCGCGCCACCTCGCCTCGATGGTCGGCGCGCAGGGCTTCTCGCCCGGCGAGGTGCTGCTGGTGCTGACGCTGCTGATGATCGTGATGGGCTGCTTCATCGACGGCATCTCGGTGGTGGTGCTCACCACCTCGGTGCTGATGCCGGTGATCGAGGCCGCGGGGATCAACCCGCTGTGGTTCGGCATCTACATGATCTTCGTCGTCGAGATGGGCCTGGTGACGCCGCCGGTGGGCTTCAACCTGTTCGTCATCCAGGGGCTCACCAAGCGCGACCTGCCCTACATCGCCCTGGCGGCGCTGCCGTACTTCTTCATGATGTGCGTGGCGGTGGCGCTGATCTGGTACTTCCCGCAGATCGTCACCTGGCTGCCGGCGCAGATGACCACGGCCGGGCGCTAGTCGAGCGCCAGCCAGCGGGCGTAGGCAGCACAGGCGCCTTCGGGCGCGTGGGCCGGCGTCCAGCCCAGCACTTCCTTGATGCGTGAGGGCGGCAGCGCCCGTCGTGGCCGGTCGATCGGCCCGCCGTAGGCCAGGTTGGACTCCTCGCCGTCCTTCGCGTAGCGCCATTTCAGCCCGGGCAAGGCCCGAGCCATGATCTCCAGCGGCCAAGTCCGGTCCATGGAAACGTTCATGGCGGTGGGCGGCACCGCGCGCGCCTCCAGCATCGCGACGAAAGCGTCGGCCGCATCCGGCGCATAGACCCAATCGCGCTCCGCGCCGCGCGCGAGCACCGCTTCCTTGCCCGCGCGCGCGAACCCCGCCATCTGCAGGTGCGGGCTCAACGTGTCGCGCAGCCCGGTGTCGCGCTCCCAGGGGCCGAAAACCGCGTTGATGCGGCCGGCGCAGGCCTGCAGGCCCAGCGCGGGCGCGAGGCGCAGTACCGCGGCCTCGGCCGCGACCTTGGTGATGCCGTAGAGGTTGAGCGGCCGCAGCGGCGCGTCTTCCGAAACCGGGCCGCCCTCGCCGAAGGCGGTCTCGCCATAGACCGCCGAGGAGCTGGGATAGACGAAGCGGCGCACGCCGGCGCACGCCGCGGCCTCCAGCGCGCGCACCGTCGCCAGCAGGTTCACCTCGACGATGCGGCTCGCCTCCCGCTTCTCGCGCTCGGCGCCGGCGGTGATCGCCGCGCCGTGCCAGACCGCCTCGATGCGGTGCGCCCGCATCAGGCGCTCGAGCAGCGCGGTGTCGGTGGTGTCGCCGCGGATCTCGATCGTGCGGCCCGGTCCCGGATAGGCGTCCAGCGACAGCGCGACCACCTCATGGCCACGCGCGAGCAACGCCTCCACCAGATTGACGCCGACGAATCCGCTGGCGCCGGTCACCAGGACCTTCACGTCAGATCGCCCGCGCCGCGGCGTGGCCCTCGTACACCGCCTCCAGCGCGGTGCGCGGCGCAAGGCAGTCGCCGACGGCCTGCACCCTCAGCCCGGCCGAGATCAGCAGCCCGTAGAGCCCGTCGTCCGCGGCGTTGTACTGCGCGACGACCAGCTGGTCGAAGCCGGGCAGCTTTTCCAGCTCGCCGGTGGAGGTGTCCTCGACCGTCAGCACGCCGTCCACGAAGCCCTTCACCGCGCGCAGCGGCGCGATGCGCACTTTCTTCTCGCGCAGGCGCTTGCGGGTGGCGAGGTTGCTGTAGATCGTGGTGCGCCAGGCGAAGCCGGCGACGGGCGTGAAGACGGTGACCGCGAGGCCCAGGTCCGCGAGGTGCTCGATGACGCCGAGCGCGGCGAACTCCCCGGTGAGGTCGTGGAACGCGACGCGGCTGCCGCGCTTGCCGGGCTGCTCCAGGATCTCCTCGACGGTGAGCGCGTGGCCCCCCAGCGGCAGGGCGAAGCGCTGCGGCCTGGAGCCGGCGGCGAGCAGCACCCGGTCCGGCGCCATGGCGCGGATGGCCGCGGCATCGGCGGCGACCCCCAGGCGCATCTCCACGCCGGCCCGCGTGGCGCGCGCCAGTTGCTGCGCCAGCAGCCCGAGCAGGTCCCTGCGCGCCGGCATGTACCGCACCCAGCGCAGCTGGCCACCCGGTTCCGCCTCCCGCTCGATGAGGGTGACGCGGTGGCCGCGTTCGGCGGCAGTGGCGGCCGCTTCCAGCCCGGCGGGTCCGGCGCCGATCACCACCACGCGCTTCTTCTGCGCGGCGGGAGCGGGCAGCGGCGGCCATTCCGATTCCCGGCCCGCGGCCGGGTTGACCATGCAGGTGATGGCGAGGTTCTTCTCCAGCATCGCGGCGCAGCCCTGGTTGCAGCCGATGCAGGCGCGCACCTCGTCCTCGCGCCCGGCGAACGACTTGGCGACCAGTTCCGGGTCGGCGATGTGGCCGCGCGCGAAGCCCACCATGTCGGCGGTGCCCGAGGCGAGGGCGGCCTCGGCCTCGGCAACGCTGCGGTACTTGCCCGCGGCGAGCACCGGGACGTCGTGGCCGGCCTCCCGCAGCACGCGCCGGATCTCGCGCGACAGCTCGCGGAAGGGCGCGGCGTCGAAGTGCATGTCGGCGAACTGCGTCGCGAGCGAGTAGCTCATGTGGTACGCGGAATGCGAGACATTGACGAAGTCGAGCGGCACCGCGGAGAGGATCCTGGGCAGCATGGACAGCGCGTCCGGCAGCGCGAGGCCGCCGTCGATGAACTCCGAGCCGGAGAAGCGGATACCGACGTTGGCCTGCGGGCCGACCGCGGCGCGCACCGCCTTCAGCACCGCGAGCGGGAAGCGCAGGCGGTTGTCCTCCGAACCGCCATAGGCGTCGACGCGGGTATTGGAGGCGGGCGAGAGGAACTGCTGCAGCAGGTGGCCGTGGCCGAGGTGCACCTCGAAGCCGTCCATGCCGGCCTCGAGCACGTTCTTCGCGGTGACCACGTGCGCCTGTATGACGGCGGCCATGTCGTCCTCGTTCATGGCGTGCGGCACCGCGGCGGTGGGGGACCAGCGCACCGGCGAGGGCCCGAAGGACACGGTGCGCTCGAAATCGCCCTCGATCTGGCGGCCGATGTGGATCACCTGCCCGAACAGCTTCGCGCCCTCGGCGTGGACGGCCTCGGCGCAGCGCGCGAACACCGGGATCGCGTCGCGGTCGTAGCCGGCCACGCCCTGCGGCCGGCCCAGGCTCTCGCGCGCCACCCGCATGGACTCGAAGATGATGAGCGCGGCGCCGCCGCGCGCGCGGGCGCGGTGGTACTCGACGTGGCGATCCGTCGGCAGGTGCCGCTCGCCGAAGTTGGTGGTGTGGGCGGGGGAGAACAGCCGGTTGCGCAGCGCGAGGCGCCCGATCCGGAAGGGCTGCGACGACAGGGGGTAGCGGTCGCTCACCGCGCTACTCGGTCCGGCCCAGGACCGGCGCCTCGCCGATGCGGCGCCAGATGAACTGGCCGTGGCCGCCGGGCCCGGTGACCTTGCCCTCCTGCATCACCGTCACGCCGCGCACGATGGTGCGCACCGGCCAGCCCTTGAACGTCCAGCCCTCGTACAGGCTGTAGTCGGCGTAGGAATCGAACTCGGCGGCGCGGACCACGCGCTCCCGGTCCAGGTCCACCAGGGCGAAATCGGCGTCCGCGCCCTTCTCGATGCGCCCCTTCACGGGGTCGAGGTGGAAGATCTTCGCCGGCCCGGTGGTGAGCAGCTGGCAGATGCGCTGCAGCGGGAGTTTCCGCTTGTGGTAGCCCTCCGAGAGCAGCACCGGCAGGATGGTCGCGGTGCCGGGGAATCCCTGGGAGGCCAGCCACAGCGGCTTGTCCTTGGTGGACTTCTTGCGCGCGACATGGTCGGAGGCCACCACGTCCGCGGTGCCGTCGGCGAGCGCCTCCCACAGCGCCTCGAGGTCGTCCCGCGTGCGGAAGGGCGGGTTGGCCTTGCCCATGCCCGCGAGGTCCGAATCCTCGGTATGCGTGAGGTAGTGCGGGCAGATCTCGAACGTGACCTCCGCATATCGCCTGCGCCAGAGCCGGATCTCGTCCACCGCGATGCGCGAGGAGATGTGCGGGAAGTAGACCCGGGCGCCGAGGCGCTCGGCGAAGTACATGGCGCGGATCGCAGGCTCGGACTCGGTGATGGCGGGCTTCGAGGCCGCCCAGTCCTTCAGGGTGCTGCCTCCGGCCGCCTGCACCTGGCGGCGGATGCGGTTCACGATCTCGATGTTCTCGGTGTGGCACACCATGGTGGGCTTGCCCACGCGCGCCGATTCCGCGAGCAGGGCATGGAAGTACCCGTCGTCGGTGCCGTCCAGGCCCATGTAGCGGCCTTCCTCGCCCTTGAAGTTCATGAAGTACTTGAACGAGGTGACGCCGTAGTCCTTCACGTACTTGCCCAGCTCGGCGATGTGCAGCTCGTTGCAGGTGGTGAAGTGAAAGCCGTAGTCCACGTGCGCGCGCGCGGCGGCGTAGGCCTGCTCGCGCCTGTAGACGTCGGTGTAGGCCTCGTTGTTGAGGAAGTAGCCGAGGATGGTGGTGAAGCCGCCCTGCGCCGCGTAGGCGGTCTCGGAGGTGTACTCGGTGATCTTCTCGCCGAAGCCGAAGTGCACGTGGGCATCGATCAGGCCGGGGAACACGTGCAGCCCGGTGGCCGATTGCTCCGCGATCCCGGCAGGCGCCGCGGCGCCGGGGGCGAGCAGGGCGGCGATCTTCCCGCCCTGGACCAGGATGTCCTTGCGCTCGGGTGCCCGGTCGGGGAACACCACGGTGCCCCCCCGAAGTACGAAGTCAGTCATGTCTCCGCCATCCTTTCCTTGTTTAGGTCCTGTAGCGTGGCCTGCAACTCATCCTGCTCGATGTCCCGGGCAATGCACACCAGGCTGTTGCGGCGGTCCGGGCCGGGCCAGTCGCGGAAGCGCTGCGGCTTGTGGAACACGCCCTGCACCCCCTGCACCAGCGCAACCTCGCCGGTGTCCTCCATCCGGATCAGCCCCTTCACGCGCAGCAGGCGCGCGCCGAAGCGCTCGCCCACGGCGCGCGACCACGCGGCCCATCCGGCCCAGGTGACCGGCGGCTGCGGGCGGAAGGCGAAGGCGCGGATGCCGCTCGGGCGCCCGTGCGGGCGGATCGGCCCGAGCATCCCGAGCGCGGGCATGGGCTTGCGCGCGTGCCGCAGAGGGGCGAACGCCGCGGCGGCATCGCCGGCGAACTCGGCGTCCGGATTGAGCGTCGCGAGGAAGGCGGCGGCGGGCGCCGGGTCGGCGAGGTCGCGCTTGGTGAGGACGATGCGGTCGGCCATCGCCGCCTGCTTGTCCAGCTCGGCGTGCTGCTCGCGCGAGGCGAGGAAGTGCTGCGCGTCGACGGTGCATACCACCGCGTCCAGCACGTAGTCGGATACCACCAGCGGGTGGCCCAGCAGGATGTGCAGCAGCGGCGCGGGGTCGGCGGCGCCGCTGGTCTCGATGACCACGCGCTCGAAGGGCGGCACCTCGCCGCGCGCGCGGCGGTGGTTGAGGTCCGCCAGGGTCTCGTGCAGCGCGCCGGTGTTGGCGCAGCACAGGCAGCCCGCATCCAGCAGCACCACGTTGTCGGCGGCCTGCGCGAGCACCACCTGGTCCAGGCCGATGTCGCCCAGTTCGTTCA
Organism: uncultured Bordetella sp.; assembly: GCA_964564865.1. GTDB lineage: Bacteria > Pseudomonadota > Gammaproteobacteria > Burkholderiales > SG8-39 > RBG-16-66-20. Next base: position 41,610 of record CAZMDA010000006.1, read on the forward strand.
CCACCACCGCGGTGTTGGCCAGGGCCGGCGCCTTCAGCGCGGCATTGAGCAGGGTGGTCTTGCCGCTGCCGAGGAAGCCGGTCAGCAGGAAGACGGGGATGCGCGCCGCGCCGGGGGAACTATTCACCGCGGCCGCGCCTCGGCTTGCGGTCGCCGAACAGATCGGCGAGGGCGGCGCGCAGCCAGCGGTTGGCGCCGTCGTTCTCGACCCGCTCGTGCCAGAAAATGGAGACGTCGAAGGACGGGATCGGGATCGGCAGCGGGTGCACGCGCGCGTTCACCAGGCGCGCGGTGGCGCCGGCGACGCGGCTGGGGACGCTGACGATGAGGTCGGTGCTGGCGATGATGAGCGGCACGACGACGAAGTGCGGCACGCGCAGCGCGACGTTCTCGTGCACGCCGCGCTCGGCGAGCGTGCGTTCCAGCACCTGGTGGCCCGAGCCCATGGAGGCGATCAGCACGTGCCGCGCCGAGAGGAACTCCTTCAGCGTCAGCGGCGCGCGCTGGCCCAGGGGATGGTCCTGGCGCGTCATGCAGACGTAGTGCTCCTCGAACAGGCGCGCGCGGCGGATCCGCTCGGGCAGCTGCGGCAGGTAGCCCACCGCGAGGTCGATGTCGCCGGTCTCCAGGCGCACCGCGAGTTCCGAGGCGGGCAGCTGCGCGGTCTCCAGACGCATCGCCGGGCTGCGCTCGTGCATGAAGCGCATCAGCGCGGGCAGCAGCACCGTCTCGCCGACGTCGGTCATGAACACGCGCAGGCCGCGGGTGGACGTGGCCGGCTCGAAGGCCTCGCGCTTGCCCATGGCGCCGCGCACCATGGCGAGCGCCTCCATGAGGGGCGGGGCCAGCTCCAGCGCGCGCGGGGTGGGGAGCATCCCGGAGCGGGTGTTGACGAACAGGGGGTCGCCGAACTGCTTGCGCAGGCGCCCGAGCGCGCTCGACATCGCCGACTGCGACAGCCCGATCTGGCCCGCGGCGCGGGTGACGCTGCCGTGGCGGAACAGCGCCTCGAACGCGAGCAGCAGGTTCAGGTCCGGCGTGTCGCTCAAGGCGCACTATCCATGTGATGGATATCGAGAATACAAGAGATTGATTTGACTAATATTATAGGCCTGCCTAAGCTGAAGCGGTCAACTCTTGCCGGCCCGCATGGAAAGGAGAGATCGCGCATGAAGCCCTGGGATGGCTATATCAGCGAGGAAGACCAGAAGGCCACCTTCGCAGCGGGCTTCGGCCGTGCGGGCGGCATCGGCCAGCGTCCCGCATTGCTCATCATCGACGTGCAGTACCGCACCATCGGCACGTCGCCGAAGCCGTTCTGGGAGTCCATCAAGGAGTTCCCGACTTCCTGCGGCGAGATCGGCTGGAACGCGATGCGCAACATCGCGGTGCTGCTCGCGGAGTTCCGCCGCCAAGGCTGGCCCGTCCTCTATCCGCACGTGGCGCCCAAGAACAAGGCCACCGACGGCGGCCGCCTGGCGCAGAAGGTGCCCGCGATCATGAACATTCCCGAGAAGGGCTACGAGTTCCCGGCCGAGATCGCGCCGCGCGAGGGCGACGTGCTGCTGCCCAAGAAGCACCCGAGCGCCTTCTTCGCCACGCCGCTGGCGAGCCACCTCATCGACCTCCAGGCCGACACCCTGGTGGTGACCGGATGCACCACCAGCGGCTGCGTGCGCGGCAGCGTCGTCGACGCCTTCGCCTACAACTTCCGCGTGCTGGTGCCGCAGGACGCGGTCTACGACCGCTGCCAGGCCTCGCACGCGGTGAACCTCTTCGACATGGCCGCCAAGTATGCCGATGTCGGCACGACGGACGAGATCCTGCGCGGGCTGCAGCAGCTGGCGGGCGGCCGCCCGCAGCCTGCGGCGCAGGGAGCAGGGGTCCGGGCATGAGGATTGCGGTGATCCACGACTACGCGGATGTCTTTCGCACGACGAGGCAGTTCAAGCGGCTGTCGGACCACGAGGTCGTCATCCACACCGATGCCTATACCGATCCGGCGCGCATGATCGAGCAGGTCGCCGGCGCCGACGCGCTCCTGCTCACGCAGCAGCGCATCCCTCTCACGAGGGCCGTGGTCGAGAAACTGCCGGGGCTCCGCTTCGTCTGCCAGACGGGTCCGAACGCCGACCATGTCGACATCAAGGCCTGCACGGACCACGGCATCGTCGTATCGCTGGGCATGCACAGCAAGGAGGTGACCGAGGGGGCAGGGCAATCCGTGACCGCGGAACTCGCCTGGGGCATGATCCTCGGCGCGCTGCGCCACATCCCGTTCGAGGTTGAACGGATGAAGGCGGGCCACTGGCAGTCCACCGTCGGCACGCGCCTCTTCGGCAGCACGCTGGGCGTCTACGCCTTCGGGCATATCGGCGGCGCCCTCGCGCGCGTCGGCCGCGCCTTCGGGATGCGGGTCCTGTGCTGGGGACGGGGAAGCTCGCTCGAGAAGGCGCGGCAGGAGGGCTTCGAGTGCGCGACCAGCCGCGAGGCGTTCTTCGAGAGCGCCGACATCCTGAGCCTGCACCTGCCGTCGAATCCGTCCACGCGCGGCATCGTGACGGCGAAGGACCTGGCGCGGATGAAGCCGACCGCCCTGCTCGTCAACACCAGTCGCGCCGCGATCATCGAGGAGGGCGCGCTGGTGAATGCCTTGCGCGCCGGACGGCCCGGGTTCGCGGCCATCGACGTCTATGAACGCGAGCCGGTGGTCGGTGGCGACCATCCGCTGCTGGGCCTCAGGAACGCCTTGTGCACGCCCCACCTCGGCTATGCGGAGCGGGAGAGCTACGAGGGGCTCTATGCGACGGCGGTCGAGCATCTGCTCGCCTTCGCCGCGGGCCGCCCGCAGAACGTCATGAATCCGTCGGTGCTCGGGAACTAGTGCAAGGCGGCAACGCAAGTGCTTGCCGATCGTCAACCGTACATGAAGGAGTGGTGATGAAATTTTCGCTGGGAAGCCTGCAGGCGCTGTCGCGGGTCGTGGCCGCTTTGGGGGCGGCGCTGTTCGCCGCCGCCGCCGTTGCCCAGGAGTACCCGAGCAAGCCGATCCGGGTCATCGTCGCATTCCCGCCGGGGGGCGTGGCCGATACCGTGGCGCGGCTGGTTGCGGCCAAGCTGCCCGAGGCGCTGGGGCAGCCCGGCCAGACGATGGTGATCGAGAACCGCAGCGGGGCCGGCGGCGTCATCGGCACCGACCTGCTCGCCAAGTCCGCTCCGGACGGCTACACGCTCGGCGTCGTCATCGACACGCACGCCGTCAATCCGCACATCTACCGCAAGCTGCCCTTCGACACGTTCTCCGGCTTTGCGCCGGTCTCGCTGGCCGCCACCATCCCCCTTGCCGTGATGGTGAACCCGTCGCTTCCGGCTTCCTCGCTGAAGGAGCTGGCGGCCCTGGCGAAGTCCAGGCCCGGGGCATTGAGCTACGGCTCGCCCGGCGGCGCCGGCACGGCCGGGCACCTCGCGGCGGAGCAGTTCAAGCTGATCGCCGGCATCGACATCGTGCACGTGCCCTACAAGGGCGGCGCGCCGGCGATCGCGGACCTGCTGGGCGGGCAGGTCCAGCTGGCGATCGTGGCTGCCAGCGGCATCGTTTCCCATACCCGCTCCGGGAAGCTGCGCGCGCTCGCGGTCAGCGGCGCCAGGCGCTCGCCCGCGCTGCCGGAAGTGCCGACCGCGGCGGAGGCGGGATTCCCGCAGCTTGACTCCGGGCCCTGGACCGGGTTCCTCGCGCCGGCGGGGACGCCGCCGGCGATCGTCGCGCGGCTGTCGCGCGAGATCGCGCGCGTGCTCAAGGATCCCGCGGTGAGCGACAAGCTCACCGCGCAGACCATGGAGATCGTGGGCAGCACGCCGGAGCAGTTCGCGGCGATCATCCGCGCCGAGCACGACAAGTGGGGCAAGCTCATCAAGGACGCCAACCTCAACATCAGCCAGTGACCACCAGGAGCCAAGCATGAGCCCGATCCGATCCACCCCCGTTGTGCTGCGCTGCCTCGCGTTCGCGGGCGCGATGCTGGTCGCCGCGTCCGCCGCGGCGCAGGAGTTCCCCTCCAAGCCGATCCGCATCATCGTGCCGTTCCCGCCCGGCGGCATGGTCGACGTCGTCGCGCGCCTGACCGCGGCCAAGCTCCCGGAGGCCCTGGGGCAGCGCACCATACCGGTCCTGGTCGAGAACCGGCCCGGGGCGAGCGGCACCATCGGCACGGAAGCGGCCGCGAAATCCAAGCCCGACGGCTACACGCTGGTCATGGTGCTGGATACGCATGCGGTCAACCCGCTGATCTACAAGACGCTGCCCTACGACACGTTCAAGGACCTGGTGCCGGTATCGTTGACCGTGAAGGTGCCGCTGGTGGTGGTGGCGACGCCATCGCTCCAGGCGAACTCCATGCAGGAACTGGTCGCCCTGGCGAAGAGCCGGCCCGGATCCCTGAGCTACGCATCCGGGGGCGCGGGGACGGCAGGACACCTCGCCGCGGAGCAGTTCAAGTTCCTGACCGGCGTGGACATCGTCCACGTCCCCTACAAGGGCGGTCCGCCGGCCATCGCGGACCTGCTCAGCGGGCAGGTGCACGTGACGTTGCTCGCGATCAGCGGCCTTCTGTCGCATATCCGGTCGGGGAAGATGAAGCCGCTGGCGCTCGTGGGTCCCCAGCGCTCGCCTTCCCTGCCGAACGTGCCGTCGACGGCGGAGGCGGGGTTTCCGCAGCTCGACACCACGACCTGGTCCGGCGTCATGGCCCCGGCCGGCACGCCGCCGGCGATCGTTTCCCGGCTGTCGCGCGAGTTCGCCAACGTGCTCCGCGATCCGGAGGTGCATGGCAAGTTGACTGGCTCCGCCATGGAGGTCGTCGGCAGCACGCCCGAGCAGTTCGGCAGCCTGATCCGGCACGAGTACGACAAGTGGGTCAAGCTGGTGAAGGACGCGAACCTGAACCTCTCGCAATAGCGGCGCGGGCGGCGTCCGGTTGCAGGATTCGCCTGGACGTGGAAAGGTCCTGCCATGAGGATCTGGCACCAGAGCATGACCGTCCTGGAGGACCTGCCGGACTACGCCGCGCGGATGGCGGCGCACATCCGGACGGTGGTGCGCCCGGACACCGAGGTGGTGCTGCATGGCCTGCTGCCGGGAACGTATCCGGCGAACTACCCCGGCTCCGACATCGGCCACGCGGCGCTGTTCGCGTTGCACAGCCTGCAGTTCCCGCTGCAGGCGTTGAACGCCGAGAAGGCGGGCTTCGACGCCTTCGCCGCCTGCACGCTGGTGGACCCGCTGCTGCGCGAGGCGCGCGACATGGTGCGCATCCCGGTGGTGGCGGCAGGCGAGACCTGCTTCCTCGCCGCGGCGGCGGGCGGGCGCCGCTTCGGCATGCTCATCTTCATCGACCGCATGGTGCAGCACTACCGGGAGCAGGTGCGGGACCTCGGGTTGTCGGACTGCTGCGTCGGCATCGAGCCGGTCGGGTTCGGCTTCCAGGACGTGGTGAATTCCTTCGATGAGCCCGCGCGCGTGAAGGACCTGTTCGCGCTCGCCGCCCGCCGCATGATCGCGAAAGGGGCGCAGGCGATCATTCCAGGCGAGATCCCGATGAACGTGCTGCTCACGACCTCGGGCATGCGCGAGGTGGACGGCGTGCCGCTGCTGGACAGCCTGGCGCTGACGCTGCAGGCCGCGGAGGCCGCGGTGGACGCGCCCGAGCCGCAGGCGCCGGGCTGGGTCGGGGACAAGGTGCCGCGCGAGCGCCTCGTGCAGGTGCTGCGCTTCTACGGCCTGGACCGGTTCCTGAAGTAGCCATGTCGCGCGACGCGCAGCTGGCCGCGGTGCTGGAGTGGCTGTGGCGCGATGCGCCGCCGCCCGCAGTGGACCGCAAGGCGCGCCTGCTGCTGCTGGACACAATGGGCTGCGTCATCGCCGCCAGCCGCAATCCGAAGCTGCGGCGGCTCGCGGTCCGGCTGGCGAAGGTCGAGCCGGGCAGGATTCGCGTGCCCGGATTCACGCAGCGCTTCTCCGTATCCGCCGCTGCCTACCTGTTCGCGATCGCGGCCTGCTGGGACGAGGCCTGCGAAGGGCTCGCCCGCGCGCACGGCCGCCCGGGCGTGCCGGTGATCGCCGCCTGCTATGCGTTGGCGCAGGCCCTGGGCCGTTCCTTCGGCGCGACGCTGCGCGCAATCGTCGCCGGCTACGAGGCGGGCGGCCGCATGGGCGAGGCAGTGCGAATGGCGCCGAGCCTGCACGTGGACGCGACCTGGCCCGGGTTCGGCGTCGCGGTGGCCGTGGTCCGGTTGTCCGGAGGCACCTCGACACAGGCCCTCGACGCGGTGCGCATCGCCGCCTGCCAGATGCCGAGGTCCCTGTACCTGCCGGTGAAGGCGGGCGCCGATGCGCGCAACACCTACCTTGCGCATTCGGCACAGCTGGGCCTGCTGGCTGCACACGCCTCGCTCGCGGGGATCTCGGCGCCTGCGGGCGCGCTCGACGCCATCGGATCGGGCCGCTTTGCCGGGCGCGGAAAGTGGCTGGTGCTCGAGGGCTACCTGAAGCCCTATGCGGCGGTCCGGCACGTGCACTATGGCGTCGCGGCAGCGCTGGCGCTGCGGCCTCGGCTCGCCAGGCGGCTGCGCGCCATCACGCGGATCGAGCTCTCCACCTACGCCGAGGCGCTCGCCTATTGCGGCAACCGAGCGCCGAAGACGCCGATCCAGGCGCAGTTCAGCCTCACCTTCGGCGTCGCGGCGGCGCTGGCGACCGGGGATCTCGCGCCGTCCGCCTATGGCATGGACGATCGGACGATTGCCGAGCTCGAGCGAAAGGTGGTGCTGTCGGAAGACCGGGCGCTGACGAGATCCGGCAGACGGGGCGCGACGCTCGTCGTCCGCCTGGGGCGCGAGCGCCTGGTCCACGCCGTGGACCGCGTCAGCGGCGACCCGGCGCAGCCGATGACGCGCGCCGAGGTGCTGGCGAAGTTCGCGCGCTACGCCGGCCGCCGGGCGGCCGGGGGCTCGCCGTTCCTCGCCCGGCTGCTCAGTCGGCCTTGACGTTGCCGGCCTGGATCACCCGGGCCCACTTGGCGACGTCGGCGCGCAGGAACTCGCCCAGCTTCTCCGGGCTGCCGCCCATCGGGATGCCGGCCAGGTCCGAGATCCGCTTGCGCACGTCGGCATCGGCGAGCGCCTTCTCGGTCGCGCCGTTCAGCGCGTCGATCGCGGCGCGCGGCGTGCCCGCCGGCGCCACCAGCGCGAGGAAGCCGCTGCCCTCGAATCCGGGCACGCCGGCCTCGGCCACCGTCGGCACATCGGGCAGGCCGCTGAAGCGGGTGGCGGAGCCCACGCCCAGCGGGCGCACCTTGCCGGCCCGCGCGTGCGACAGGATCGCGGCGATGTCGGCGAAGATGACGTTCACCTGCCCGCCCAGCAGGTCGTTCACCGCCGGCGCCGCGCCCTTGTAGGGCACGTGCACCAGGTCCACGCCCGCCATCATCTTGAACAGCTCGGCGATCAGGTGCGCCGAGGTGCCGTTGCCGTAGGAGGCGTAGGTGACGGTGCCGGGCTTGGCCTTGGCGAGCGCGATGAACTCCCGGACGTTCGTGGCCGGCACCGATGGATGCACCGCCATCAGGTTCTGGTTCAGCACCAGGTGCACCACCGGCGCGAAGTCGCGCGCCAGGTCCCAGGCCTTGTTCTTCGACAGCGTCTGGTTGATGGTGGTGGAGGCGGTGGCCACCAGCAGGGTGTAGCCGTCCGCCGGCGACTTGGCGACGAACTCGGTGCCGATGCTGCTGCCGGCGCCGGCGCGGTTTTCCACGAGCACCTGCTGGCCGAGGCCATCGGCCATTTTCGGCGCGATCACGCGCACCACGACGTCGGCGCCGCCCCCGGGCGGGAAGGGCACCACGATGCGCACCGGCTTCCCCGGGAAGCCTTGGGCGAGGGCGCCGGCGCAGAACAGGGATAGCGAAACGAGGGCAAGGATGGCACGCATCGGGGTCTCCTCTGGACGAAAGCCAGTGTACAAGGACGAGGCAATAATAAGGCCATGGACCAGCGAAAACCCCTCGACGCCGCCGCCGTTTCGCTCATGGTGCTGCTGTGCCTGGTCTGGGGCGTGGGCCACGTGGCGGCGAAGCTCGCCGCCGAGGGGATCTCCCTGGTGTTCCAGTCCGGCGTGCGCTCGGTGGTGGCGACCGCGTTGCTGCTCGGCTGGGTCCGCTGGCAGGGGACCGCGCTCTGGAACCGGGACGGCACCCTGTGGCCGGGGGTCCTGGCCGGGCTGCTGTTCGGCGCCGAGTTCGTGTTCATCTTCGCCGGCCTCGCCCTGACCGACGCCGCGCGCATGGTGGTGTTCGTCTACCTCGCGCCCTGCATCACCGCCTTCGGCCTGCACTTCCTGATCCCGCAGGAGCGCCTGGACGCGAGGCAGTGGGCCGGGGTGCTGGTCGCGTTCTGCGGCGTCGCGCTTGCTTTCGGCGACGGCTTCTCCTCCGGGCGCGCCACGCTGCTGGGGGATTTCTTCGGCGTGCTCGGGGCCCTTTTCTGGGCGCTGACCACGATCCTGATCCGCGCCTCGAAGCTCGCGTCGGTGAGCGCGGAGAAGACGCTGTTCTACCAGCTCGCGATCTCCGGACCGGTGCTGCTGCTTGTCGCCTGGCTCATGGGCGAGCCGGGGCTGCCGCGGGGTCTGGCGGGACTGACCCCGGTGGTGGTGCTCGCCTTCGCCTACCAGTGCCTGGCGGTGGCCTTCGCGAGTTTCCTGGCCTGGTTCTGGCTGCTGCGGCGCTACCTCGCCAACCGCATGGGCGTGTTCTCGTTCCTGACGCCGCTGTTCGGCGTCGCCGCCGGCGTCCTGATGCTGGACGAGCCGCTCACCGCGTCGTTCGCGGCGGCGGCCGTCCTGGTGGGCATCGGGATCGCCCTGGTCAACCTGAAGCGAGGCTGACCCGGGCGCCGGCTAGCGCAGGTCAAAGCGGTCGAGGTCCATCACCTTCGCCCAGGCCGCGACGAAGTCGCGCACGAACTTTTCCTGCGCATCGCCGGCGGCATAGACTTCGGCCAGCGCGCGCAGCTGCGAGTTCGAGCCGAACACGAGGTCCGCAATGGTGCCGGTCCACTTCAGCTCGCCCGACTTGCGGTCGCGCCCTTCGAGCACGCCCTCGGCGGCCGACTTCTGCCACTTCGTGCGCATGTCGAGCAGGTTGACGAAGAAGTCGTTGCCGAGCGTCCCGGGCCGTTTCGTGAACACCCCATGCGCCGACCCGGGCGCGGTGACGCCCAGGGCGCGCAGGCCGCCGACCAGCACCGTCATCTCGGGCGCGGTCAGGGTCAGGAGCTGCGCCTTGTCCACCAGCAGCTCGGCCGCCGCGTTCTCCAGCCCCTTGCGGGCGTAGTTGCGGAACCCGTCCGCGGCCGGCTCCAGCACCGCGAAGGACTCGACGTCGGTCTGTTCCTGCGACGCATCCATCCGTCCGGGCGAGAAGGGCACCTTGACCTCCTGGCCGGCGTTCTTCGCCGCCGCCTCGACCGCCGCGCAGCCGCCCAGCACGATCAGGTCGGCGAGCGACACCGGCTTGCCGAAGTCCTTGCGGATCGCTTCCAGCTTCTGCAGCACCTTAGCCAGTTCCGCCGGCTGGTTGGCTTCCCAGTCCTTCTGCGGCGCGAGGCGGATGCGTGCGCCGTTGGCGCCGCCGCGCTTGTCGCTGCCGCGGAAGGTCGAGGCCGAGGCCCACGCGGTCGCCACCAGCTGCTGGATGGACAGGCCGGCGGCGAGGATCTTCGCCTTCAGGGCGGCGATGTCCTGCTCGCCCACCAGCGGATGGTCCACGGCGGGGATCGGGTCCTGCCAGATGAGCACTTCCTTCGGCACCAGCTTGCCGAGATAACGGGCGCGCGGGCCCATGTCGCGGTGGGTCAGCTTGAACCAGGCGCGCGCGAATGCGTCGGCGAAGGCCTTCGGATCCTTGTGGAAGCGGCGCGAGATCTTCTCGTAGGCCGGGTCGAAGCGTAGCGACAGGTCCGCGGTGGTCATCATCGGCGGATGCTTCTTCGACGGGTCATGCGCGTCCGGGATCATGTGCTCGGGCTTGACGTTCTTCGCGACCCACTGGTGGGCGCCGGCCGGGCTCTTGGTCAGTTCCCATTCATAACCGAACAGCATGTCGAAGTAGCCGTTGTCCCATTTCGTGGGATTCGGCTTCCACGCGCCTTCGATGCCGCTGGTGGTGGCATGCGCGCCCTTGCCGCTGCCGTAGGCGTTGCGCCAGCCCAGGCCCTGCTCCTCGATCGGCGCGCCTTCGGGCTCCGGGCCCACCAGCTTGGGATCGCCCGCGCCGTGCGCCTTGCCGAAGGTGTGGCCGCCGGCGACCAGCGCCACGGTTTCCTCGTCGTTCATGGCCATGCGCGCGAAGGTCTCGCGCACGTCGCGGCCCGAGGCGACCGGGTCCGGGTTGCCGTTGGGGCCTTCCGGATTGACGTAGATCAGGCCCATCTGCACCGCGGCGAGCGGCTTCGCCAGCTGGCGGTCGCCGGAGTAGCGCTGGTCGCCGAGCCAGGTGCTCTCCGGGCCCCAGTAGATGTCCTCTTCCGGTTCCCAGATGTCCTTGCGGCCGCCGGCGAAGCCGAAGGTCCTGAAGCCCATGGACTCCAGCGCCACGTTGCCGGCGAGGATCATCAGGTCGGCCCAGGAGATCCTGCGGCCGTATTTCTGCTTGATCGGCCACAGCAGGCGGCGCGCCTTGTCGAGGTTGCCGTTGTCCGGCCAGCTGTTGAGGGGCGCGAAGCGCTGGTTGCCGGTGCCGGCGCCGCCGCGGCCGTCATGGACGCGGTAGGTGCCCGCGGCGTGCCAGGCCATGCGGATCATCAGGCCGCCGTAGTGGCCCCAGTCGGCCGGCCACCAGTCCTGCGAGTCCGTCATCAGGGCGCGCAGGTCCTTCACCACGGCATCCAGGTCGAGGCTCCTGAATTCCTTCGCGTAGTCGAAGTCCTCGCCCATGGGGTCGGACTTGGACGAGTGCTGGTGCAGGATGCTCAGCTTGAGCTGTTTCGGCCACCAGTCCGCGTTGCCCGGGGCTCCGGCAAGCGCATTGGGACGGGCGGCGCCCGAAAACGGGCATCTGGCTTCGTTGGACATGGCTTCCTCCGGTCGTTGGTTGGGCGTGGGGACAGCTTTCCACGGACCGCGGGCCAGGGGAAATACCGATGTCATATGCATGCCATCGGCGCAATCTATCGGACGGCCTCCTCCTGCAGCAGCCGCTCCAGGTCCTGGCGGCCCTGGTTCGACAGGGAAATCAGCTGCTTGACGTCGTCGCGGTGCGAGGCCTGCTCGGCGAGCGCCTCCTCGTCGTGGCGCCGGAACTTCGACACGATGCGGCGCGCCGCGACCGGCCCGAAGTCGAGCGCGCGCAGCGCCGACTCCGCCGCGATCAGCGCCGAGCCGAAGGTCTCGCGCACAGCCGGCACGCCCAGCTCGGCGTACTCGAAGGCGTCGCTGCGGCCGCGGGCGCGCACCAGCAGCTTCAGCGCCGGGTAGCGCGCGCGCACCCGCCGCACGACCTGCAGCGTCGCCTCGGGGTCGTCCAGCGCCAGCACCAGCAGGCGCGCGCCGGAGATGCCGGCGGCCTCCAGGATATCCATGCGCGTGGCGTCGCCGTAGTAGGCGCGCGAGCCGAAGCGCCGCACCAGCTCGATCTGGTTGGGGTCGTGGTCGATGAGCGTGGTCCCGATGCGCAGGCCGTTGAGGACCCGCGTCAGCACCTGCCCGAAGCGCCCGTAGCCGGCCACGATCACCGGGTTGCGCTCGTCGATGCGGTCGGGCGCGCGCGGCGCCGGCCCGGCCAGGCGCGGCGCCAGGATCCGGCCATAGGCGAGCATCACCAGCGGCGCGCTGAGCATGGTCACCGCCACCACCGCGTTGAACAGGTCGCGCGTCTCGCGTGGCAGCAGGTCGCCCGCGGCGCCGAACAGGATGAAGGCGAACTCGCCCACCTGCGCGATGGCGAGCGCCAGGACCACGGCGTCGGTGCGCGCGCCGTAGCCGAAGGCGACCGCGAGCGGATAGACGAGCAGCGCCTTGAGCACCACCACGGCGGCGGCGAGGCCCAGCACCAGCAGCGGCTGCCGCAGGAACAGGCCGAGGTCCACCGACATGCCGATGGCGATGAAGAACAGGCCCAGCAGCAGGCCCTTGAAGGGCTCGATGTCCAGTTCCAGCTCGTGGCGGTACTCGCTGTCGGCGAGCAGCACCCCGGCGAGGAAGGCGCCGAAGGCCATGGACAGTCCGAGCTGGAGCATCGCAGCGCCCATGCCGATCACCAGCAGCAGCGAAAAGGCCACGAACACCTCGCGCAGGCGCGTGTTGGCGACCAGGCGAAGCACCGGGCGCAGCAGCAGGTGGCCGGCGGCGACGACGAGGACGATCAGGACCAGCGCCCGCGCCGCGGCCCACCAGTCGACGCCGCCGTCCGCGCCGCCGGGCTGCAGGAGCGCGAGCACCAGCATGAGCGGGATCACGGACACGTCCTGGAAGATGGACACCGAGACGCCGGCGCGGCCGCCGGCGGTGGCCTGCAGCCCGCGCTCCCGCAGCGTGGCAAGCGCGATCGCGGTCGAGGTCATGGCGAAGCCCATGCCGGCGACCAGCGCGACCGTGAGCGGAAAGCCGAGCGCCCAGCCGATCGCGGCCACCGCGGCGACGGTAACCGCGACCTGCGCGGTGCCCAGCCCAAGAATGGTGTGCCGCAGTTCCCAGATCCGGCGCGGATTGAGCTCCAGCCCGACCAGGAACAGCAGCAGCACCACGCCCAGCTCGGCGAAGCCGAGCACCGCTGCGGGATCGGACACCAGCGCGACCCCGCCCGGGCCGATGACGACCCCGGCGACGAGGTAGCCCAGCACCGCGCCCAGGCCCAGGCGCTGGAACAGCGGCACCGCGATGACGCCGGCGGCGAGGTAGATCAGCGCCTGGTGCAGAAATCCGTGGTCCGGCATGGAACGCTCCGTCGGTGGCTGGTGCTGGATTGTAGAATCCTTGCATGGATCAGCCCGCCGGCGTCGCCCAGTTCAAGCTCGGCATGCGCGCGCTGGCGGGCGCGGTGAGCATCATCACCTGCAGCCACGCCGGCCACCGCTACGGCATGACCGCGACCGCGGTCTGCTCGGCCGCCGCCGAGCCGCCCACGGTGCTCGCCTGCGTCAACCGCGGCGCCACCACGCACGGCGCGATCGCGAAGAGCGGCGTGTTCTGCGTCAACGTGCTGCGCTACGAGGACCGCGAGCTGTCCGGCCAGTTCAGCGGCGCGCAGAAAGGGGAGGGCCGCTTCCGCGACGGCGAATGGACGCGGCTCGCCACCGGCTCGCCGGTGCTGTCCAGCGCGCTGGTGTCCTTCGACTGCCGGGTCGTGAATCGTCTCGAGCACGGCACCCATACCGTGTTCCTGGGCGAGGTCGAGGCCCTGCACCTTGGGAAGAAGGGCAAGGCGCTGCTCTACGCCGACGGCCAGTACGCGAAGCTCGCCTCGCTCGCGCACGGCGAGCCGCTGCCCGAAGGCCTGGACTACTGGGGAGAGTAGGTGGAGCCGACGGACTGCACGCCGCCGCGCTCGCTCTGGGCGCTCTACCTGGGGTTCCTGTCCATCGGCGCGCGCTCCTTCGGCGGCGTGCTGCCCTGGGCGCACCGCGTGCTGGTGGAGGAGAAGCGCTGGATCGCGCCGGCGGACTTCGCCGAGGTGCTGGCGCTGTGCCAGTTCCTGCCCGGCCCCAACGTCGGCAACGTCTCGGTGGTGCTGGGGCGGCGCTGGTTCGGCGCGCGCGGCGCGGTGGTCGCCTTTCTCGGCCTGATGGCGCTGCCGCTGGCCTGGGTGTTCGCGCTGGCGCTGCTCTACGCCGGCTACGCCACCGATCCCGCGGTGAAGGCGGTGGTGACCGGCGTCGGCATCGCGGGCGGCGGGCTGTTCATCGGCACCGCGCTCAAGCTGGCGCGGCCGATCGCGCAGCGTCCCTGGGGCATCGCCATCGGCGCGGCGTGCTTCGCGGCGCTCGCCATCGGCCGGGTGTCGCTGTTCGCGGTGCTTCCGGTCGCGCTCGCGCTGGGCTGGCTCGCCGCGCGCTCGAACCGCCTGTAATGCGGATTCCCGAGGCGCCATGCCCGTCCTGATCGAGATCGCGCTCTACTTCATCCTGCTGTCGCTGGTGTCCGTGGGCGGCATTCCCTCGGTGATGCCCGAGATGCAGCGGCTGGTGGTCGACGTGAAGGGCTGGATGAGCGCGCCGGAGTTCACGCAGATGTTCGCCGTGGCGCAGGCCGCGCCGGGCCCCAACGTGCTGGTGGCCGCGCTGATCGGCTGGAAGAGCGCCGGCATCGCCGCCGGGCTGGTCGCGCTCGCGGCCTTCTGCGCCCCCGCGGCGGCGCTGTCCTACTGGGTGGGCGGGTACTGGGACCGGATGCGCGATGCGCCGTGGCGCAAGGCGTTCCAGCGCACGCTGATCCCGGTCACCGTGGGCTTCATCGGCGCCGGCGGCTACGTGCTCGCCACGCCGCTGGGGCTGGACTGGCGCGGCGTGCTCATCGCCGGGGCCTGCGCCTCGACGCTGTTCCTCACCAGGCTGAACCCGCTCTGGCTGCTCGCCGGGGGCGGGCTGGCGGGGTATTTCCTCTACCAATAGGGAGTCGTCGATGTCGGGACCGGTGTACGCGCTCAACCTCTTCAACGTCGCGAACCGCGACGAGTACATGGCCTACTCGCGCCGCTCGGCAAAGGAAGTGCAGGCGCATGGCGGCAGGGTGGTTGCGCTGGGCAAGTTCCGCGAAGCCGCCGCGGGCGAGATCAAGCCGCGCAGCGTCCTCATCCTGGTGGAGTGGGAATCGAAGGCGGCGTTCGACGGCTACCGCAACGACCCGAAGCTGGCCGACCTGCATCCGCACCGCGAGAAGGGCGCCAGCGACTATGTCTGGCACCTGTTCGACAAGATCGAGGACCTGCGGCCGATCCTCAAAGGCTAGCTAGCCTGCCCGGTTCCAGAACTGGCGCTCGCGCGAGGCCAGCAGCGGCACCGCGTTGGCGAGGTATTTCTTGAAGGCGGCGCCGGCCTGGTGCGCCTCGAAGGCGGCCTGGTCGTCGTAGACCTCGAACAGCATCACGTTCGTCCTGTCCTGCGGATCCACCAGGACCTCGAACTGGCGGCAGCCGGGCTCGCTGCGCGCGGCGCGGGCGTTCTCCAGCACCTGCGCCATGAAGGCGTCCACGTTTTCGGGCTTGATCCGGATCTTCACCTGCAATACCAGCGGGAACGACTGCGCCATCGCATCTCCTTGAGTTCTTGATATAATTCGCGCCCTGCGCGCCCGTAGCTCAGTTGGATAGAGTACCTGGCTACGAACCAGGGGGTCGGGCGTTCGAATCGCTCCGGGCGCGCCATCTTACAGAAGGGCCAGCAGACGCTGGCCCTTTTTCGTTTGCTACGCTTCCCGTTCGGCGACAGTGCGTCCAGACCGGGCGTTACCGCGCCTGGAATTTGTCATTGGCAATGCCAGGGAGCCGTCATGGACCAGCCCGACGTCAGGCGCGAGAAGGATTGGGTACCGCTCACCAGGGAGCAGTTCCGAGAGCGCTTTTTCGCGCGCTTCTACGACCCCGCGTTCGACCAGGTGAGGCCGGAGCTCGAGAAGGTGTTCGAAGTGGCCTGGGACGGCTACGCGGTCTACCGCAAGTCCCCGGCGAGCGCGCCTGCAGGCCCCGGATTCGCCAATCCGGGGCAGAAGCTGCCGGTCGAGTGGCTGGAGACGCGCCGGCAGATCCTGGCCGCGGCACAGCGGCAGGCGGACCCGGCCTCGCCGACGCGCATCCTGGTGGTCAACGGCTCGACGCGCAGCGAGCACACCTGCCCGGGCGAGATCTCGAAGACGCGGCGCCTCGCGCAGGCCGCGCAGAAGGCGATCGCCGCCTTGCCCGGCCACGTGGTGGATGTTCTCGACCTGTCCGAGCTCGCCGACGAGCCCCTCAAGGTGATCCACCCCTGCAAGGCCTGCGTGTCCACGGCCATGCCGCTATGCAACTGGCCGTGCTCCTGCTACCCGAACCATGCGCTCGGGCAGGTGAACGACTGGATGGCGGAGCTCTATCCGCGCTGGGTCGCCGCGCACGGCGTGTTCGTCCTGTGCCCGGTGAACTGGTACCAGGCGCCGTCCAGCCTGAAGCTGATGATGGACCGGCTGGTGTGCGCGGACGGCGGCAACCCGGACCCGACGCTGACCAAGGGCAAGAACCCGGCGCTCGCCAAGCAACTGGAGCTGCAGGGCTGGAGCTATCCGAAGCATCTCGCGGGCCGCGCGTTCGCGGTGCTGGCGCACGGCGACACGGCGGGGCCGGAGAACCTGAGGCGGATCCTCGTCGACTGGCTCACCGACCTGGGACTGGTGCAGGCCGGGGCGTCCGCGGCGCTCGACACCTTTATCGGCTACTACAAGCCTTACGCGACCAGCCACGCCGAGCTGGACGCCGACGCGGACCTGTTCGTGCAGGTGGCGAACGCCGCCCTGGGCCTGGCGGCGATGGCGGGGCAGCTCCGGGCAGGGGACTACCGGGCGCCGGACGCCGGCCTGCGCAACCCGCGGCAGAAGTAGGCGTTCCGGCGCGCCCCGTCAGCCGTCCCTGGCGAGCGCTTCCAGGGCCTGGACGCGCGCCGCGCGGCGCGCGCGCAGCAGTTCGCGCACCGCGCCTTCCTGCCCCGGCAGGACCCATGGCGCGTCCTTGCGGAAGTCCATGGACCGGGGGATGAAGGTGGCGTTGCACTGGTAGAAGGTGCGGTCCGAGGGGTAGTAGGCCTGGTCGGTGATGTCGTACAGCGTCCAGCCGTTGCCCTGCATGAAGGCGAGCAGATCCACCAGGGTGTCGCGCTCCGAGAAGACCTGGCTCTCTACCGTCACGATGACCGCCTCGTCCAGCGTGCGCAGGGCGCCGCGCAGCACGTCGAGTTCGCCGCCCTGGACGTCGAGCTTGAGGACGAAGGGCGGCTGCAGCTCGTGCCGGGCCACCAGCCCGTCGAGCGTGCAGACGGGGACGCGCCGCGTGGCCTGGTAAGCCGACTCGGGCTGCAGGTGGTCGATGTGCGTGTTGTAGAAGTCCGGATCGATCCGCAGCACCACCTCGCCGTCCATGCACGACAGCGCGGCGATCTCGTGGCCGGCGGCGAAGCGCTCGCCCAGCCTGCGGTAGAGGTCGGCGTTCTCCTGCATCGCGTCGACGAAGAAATGGCGCGCATCCGGGAACAGCTGGTGCTGCGATCGCTGCAGGAAGAAGTCCCCCTCGGCCGCGCCGATGTCGATCACCGTGCCGGCGCCGAATCCGCGCTCCTGCAGGAGCAGCAGGCTGCTGCAGAACGTGTTCCGGGAAAGCGGGGCGGGTTCGGCCATGGGCGGGTCCTCGATTGAACGGCCGATGTTACCGCGCGCCGGCCGGCCGGCGCCGCGGGCCGGGCGCGCTCAGCGCCCCGGATTGGCGGCGAGGAAGCTGGTGACGTTGGCCTTGTGCCGCACGATGACGTCGTCGATGTTCTGCCCGGCCTGGTAGGGCGTGGAGAAGTAGTAGAACACCAGCCGGCCCTTGACTACCGTCGACGCGAACACGGTGAGGCGCGAGATTTCGCTCCCCTGTTCCGGCCGGATCTTGAGCAGCGCCCCGGCGTAGCAGGCCTGCGCGTCCTCGGCGAGCACGCCGAGGAACCGGGTCTCGTTGAGCTTGACCGAGGCAGCCGCCTGCGCCAGGCGCTGGTTGGCCTCCCCCGGCAGCCTGGACATCAGGTCGCCGCCCTGCGCACGCAGCACCTTGCACAGCTCGCGCACCGCGCCTTGCGGGTCCTTCGAATGGTCCTCGCCCTGGTGCTGGGTCTGGAACTGCGCGCTGTCGAGAAGCAGCGGCAGCTTGCCCGCGCGCCAGTCGGTGAGCTGCCGGCAGTTGGCGGTCATCGCCAGCAGCCGGTTGCCGGGCGGGATGGCGGTGCGCACCGCCTGGAGGGCGCGGCT
Source organism: uncultured Bordetella sp. (assembly GCA_964564865.1). Taxonomy (GTDB): domain Bacteria; phylum Pseudomonadota; class Gammaproteobacteria; order Burkholderiales; family SG8-39; genus RBG-16-66-20. The sequence continues at coordinate 59,623 of CAZMDA010000006.1, forward strand.
GTCGGCCGGCTGGCTGTCGGCGAGCACGCAGTGCCCGACGGGCGGCGTAAGACGGATCTGCGCGTTGCCGATGACCACGTCCTGCGCCTGCGCCGGAAGGGCGATGAGGGCGGCGACGGCGACCAGGCGCGCGCCGCTCACTTCTTGTCGTCTTCCTCGGGCTTTTCGTTGCAGCGGGTCACCGGGCCCTTGGGCGTCTGCACCACGAAGCAGCGCCGCTCCGGCTCCTTCTTCTTCTCCGGTTCGGCCGCCATGGGCGCGGGCTTGGGCGCGGGCTTCGCCGCCTGCGACGGCGACGGCTTCGGCTGCGGCGGGGGCTTGTAGGCCGGCGCGACGTTCACCTTTTCCTGCACCTCGCCGGCCGAAATGAGGCCGATCGCGGCGCAGTCCTGGCTGGAGTAGGTGATCCGGCCGGCGGCGTCCTTGCACTTGTACATCTGCGCGCCGGCCGGCAGGCCGAAGCCCAGCAGGAGCGCGGCAAGGAGTGCGCGCGATGTCATGCGGGGCATTCTACGCCCGGAGCCTCAGGAACTGCAGGACAGCGCCGAGCAGCCCGCGCGGTTGCGCGCCCACTCCGGGCGCCGCGCGGCCAGGTCGTCCTCCCCGGGTTGCTCGTCGAAGGGCCGCCGCAGCACCCGCATCAGGCGCTCCAGCACCGAGGCATCCCCGCCGGCGAGCGCGTCGATCGCCTGCTGCGCGAGGTAGTTGCGGAACACGTACTTCGGATTGGCCGCGTTCATGCGCTCGAGGCGGCCGGGCTCGTCCTTCGACCGGGCCGCATAGCGCGCGAGCCATGCCTGCAGCCGCTCGCGCGGCAGGTCCTCGCCGTAGTAGGCGTCCCGCAGCGATTCCAGCGTGGGCTCCGCGAGCTTGCGGAAGAAGATGGTGAAGTCGGTTTCCGCCATGCCCAGCACCTCGAACAGGTCCGTGACCAGTTCCTCGTCCCCCGGCTGGTCGAGCGCGGCGAGGCCCAGCTTCGCGGCGAGCGCCCGGGACCAGGCCTGGCTGAAGGTCTCGGCATACAGGGCGAGGCCTTCGCCGAGCGGCTCCGCCCTGGGCAGCAGCGGCGCCAGCGCCTCGGCCAGGCGCGCCAGGTTCCACTGCGCGATGTGCGGCTGGTTGCCGTAGCAGTAGCGCCGGCCCTCGGCGTCGGTGGTGTTCGGCGTCCACGCCAGGTCATAGCCTTCCAGCCAGCCGTAGGGGCCGTAGTCGATGGTGAGGCCGAGGATGGACATGTTGTCCGTGTTCATCACGCCGTGCACGAACCCGAGGCGCATCCAGTCGGCCATCAGCAATCCGGTGCGGCGGCAGACCTCGCGGAACCAGTCCTCGATCGACTCGATGCCGGGGAAGTGCTCGCGCATGACGTGATCGGCGAGCAGCTTCAGCTCGTCGAGTTCCTTCGCCGCCGCCAGGATCTGGAAATTGCCGAAGCGCACGAAGGAGGGCGCCACGCGGCACACCACGGCGCCGGGCTCGGGCTCCGGGTTGCCGTCGTAGAACATGTCGCGCACCACCGGCTCGCCGGTGGCGGCGAGGCTGAGCGCCCGTGTGGTGGGCACGCCCAGCCAGTGCATCGCCTCGCTGCACAGGAACTCCCGCAGCGAGGAGCGCAGCACCGCGCGCCCGTCCGCCGTGCGCGAGTAGGGCGTGCGGCCCGCGCCCTTCAGCTGCAGCTCCTGGCGCGTGCCGTCGCCAGCGAGCAGTTCGGCGAGCGTGATGGCGCGGCCGTCGCCCAGCTGGCCCGCCCAATGGCCGAACTGGTGGCCGCCGTAGCGCGCGGCGTAGGGCTCCATGCCGGGTAGCAGGCGGTTGCCTGCGAACACTTCCGCCATCGGGCCTTCGGGCGCGGGGCGCGCAATGCCCAGCCGCGCGCCGAGCTCGTCCGACCACGCAAGCAGGCGCGGCGCGGCAACCGGCGTGGGCTCCACCCGGGTGTAGAGGGCGTTGCTGACCCGGCGCGGGACGTTGGTGAGGACCGGGTCGCCGGGCAGCGCGCGCACGAAGCGGTTGTCGAAGCGCAACGGCGTACCCGGGCCCCGGTCTCGGGTATCATTGCGCCCCTCGATTACCTGGTCCATAAGGCAGAGTATCCATGAAACGCAAATACGGCGCAGCCCGCGCCAACGAATCCGAGGCCGAGCGCATGATGCGCGAGCGCGCCAAGGAACGGGGCGACAACAGCAAGAACTACGGCTCGGAACTGCGCAAGGGCGCGGTCTCGCGCGGCAAGCACCGCAGCCGCGCCGCGCGCAAGGGGCTGGGCTAGGCCCTGCCCGCCGCGCGCACGCGCGGCAACAGCAGCAGCAACGGCAGCGCCAGCAGCGCCGCCATCCCCAGCCAGCGGAAGTCGGCTGCGTAGCCGATCATCGCCGCCTGCAGCTCCACCTGCTGCTGCAGCCGGGCCAGCCCGGCGAACGATTCCAGGTCCCAGTAGCGGGCGACATCGGCGAAGCGCAGCGCCTCGTTGTAAGGCGTCACATGCTCCACCAGCCCGGCGCGCGCGGTCGCCGCCGAGCGCGTCAGCATGGTCAGGGCGATGGACACGCCGATGCTCGAGGCCACCGAGCGCACCAGGTTCAGCACCGAGGCGGCCTCGGTCCGGCGCGAGGCGTCCAGTTCGCTGAAGACCACCGCCTGCAGCGGCACCCAGACGATCCCCGCGCCGATACCCTGCAGGAACCCGGTCCAGATGATCGGCCAGGGACCGACCTCCAGGGTCCAGGTCGACATCTCCCAGCCGGCGATCGCGAGGCAGGCAAAGCCAAAGCCGATCAGGATCCGGGGGCCGAGCACGGTGGTGAGCAGGCTCCCGGCGAACATCGACAGCAGCAGGCCCAGCCCGCGCGGGGACTGCAGCAATCCGATGGTGTCCACCGGCATGCCGCGCAGTTCCTGCATGAACGGGGGCATCAGCACCATCGGCGGCACGGTAATCATGCCGTAGAGGAAGACGAAGGCCAGGCCGAGCGCGAAGCCGCGCGCCAGCAGCAGGCGCGGGTCGAGGAAGGGCGCGCGCGTGGTCAGGCTGTGCGCGATGAACAGGTACAGGCCCAGCACGGCGAGGCCGGCCTGGATGAGGATCTCCGGGGCCTCGAACCAGGCCTGGCGCTCGCCGCGATCGAGCATCATCTGCAGCGCGCCCACGCCCAGCGCCAGGGTGAGGAAGCCGAACCAGTCCAGGCGCCGGCCCGGGTCGCGCTTCGTTTCGGGCAGGAAGGCGAGCACGCCGGCGAGCGCCACCAGCCCGATGGGCACGTTGATGAAGAAAATCCAGCGCCAGCCGAGCGCCTCGGTGAGGTAGCCGCCCAGCGTCGGCCCGATGACCGGCCCGAACACCGACCCCATGCCCCAGAAGCCCATCATGCGGGCGTGCTTCTCCGGCGGGTAGGTGTCCAGCACCGCCGCCTGCGACAGGGGCACGAGGAAGGCACCGCAGGCGCCCTGCAGGATGCGCGCCGCCACCTCGGCCTGCAGCGAGTCGGCGAGGCCGCACCAGGCCGAGGCGAGCACAAAGCCGGACACCGCGGCGACGAACACGCGCTTGCGGCCGAAGCGCTGGCTCATGAAGTTCGCGGTCGGGATCATGACCGCGGAGGCGACGATGTAGGAGGTGATCACCCAGGAGATCTGGTCCTGGGTGGCGGAGAAGGTGCCCTGCATGTGCGGCAGCGCCACCGCCGCGATGGTCCAGTCGATGGAGTAGATCATCGTCGCCAGGATCACCGACGCCGAAGCGAGCGCCGGGTGATTGGCAGGAACGGCGATGCCGCTCACTTCGTGTTTTCTTGCGCGCTCGCCGAAGAGAACATCCGACGCAGGACGTCGGTCGCGCTGCGCTCGCGGCCGGTGTCCACCGACACCGACACCGTCATGCCGGCGCGCAGTGGCGGGCGCGAGCGGTCCGCGCGCTCGGCCTCATCCACGGCGATGCGCACCGGGACCCGCTGCACCACCTTGACCCAGTTGCCGGTGGCGTTCTGCGGCGGCAGCACCGCGAACTCCGCGCCGGTGGCCGGCGCGATGGCGGCGACGCGCGCCTTCCAGCGCACCCCGGGATAGGCGTCCAGGGTGAAGGACACCGGCTGGCCCTCGCGCATGTCGGTAAGCTGGGTTTCTTTGAAGTTGGCCTCGATCCACAGTCCGCCGTCGTCCACCAGGCTGAACACCGGGTCGCCCCGCTCGACGTAGGCGCCGGGCCGGAGCCTGACGTTGCTGAGCACGCCGGCCGCCGGCGCCGCGACCTGGGTGCGCGCCAGGTCCAGGCGCGCCGCTTCGAGCGCGCTCAGAGCCTGCTGGAAGCGCGGATGGCGCTCGGCCGGGGCATCGGACTTGCCGTCCAGGCCCGCCAGCGCGCGGTTGGCGCGCTCGCGCAGCGCCACCAGGCGCTTTCTCGCGGTCTCCAGGTTGTTCTGCGCCTCGTCGTACAGGTCCTCGCGGCTCATGCCCTTTTCCTTCATCAGGCGCTGGCGCTCGAACTGGCGCGCCAGGAACCCGATGCGCTCGGCTTCGGCCTCGGCGTCGAGCAGGGCGCCCTTGTACTCCGAGCGCAGGGTTTCGATCTCGGTGCGCACCACGGCGAGCTGGGCCTCGGCGCGGCCGATGGCGAGCTGGAACGGTGCCGGGTCGATGCGGAACAGGGGCGCGCCGCGCTCGACCTTCTGCTGGTCGCGGGCGAGGACCTCCACCACCTTGCCGGAGACCTCCGCGCTGACGGCGATGACGTGCGCCTTCACATAGGCGTTGTCGGTCTCGGCCCAGCGCGAGCCCTTGGCGTACCAGTGCAGCGCCGCCGCGATGCCCAGCGCGGGGATCGCGACCAGCAGCAGGGCGCGGAGGAACCGAAGTAATCCGGATTTCACCGTTTTTCTTCTAGCACAGGGGGAAGGGCAAATACAATGATCAGATGACGATACTGGTGACGGGGGCGGCGGGGTTCATAGGCGCCGTGTTTCTCAGGGCGCAAACTGCGCGCCCTGAGATCGGAGAAATACACGCAACGGATCAAGGTGTGGCAGTGTTCGAGCACCCGAAAGTCCGGTTCTCATCCGGCAACATCGCCTACCCGCAGTTCACCCGCTCGCTCGTGACACCGGGCGTCTCCACCGTATTCCACTTCGCCGCGCTCGTCTCCGGCGGCGCGGAGCAGAATTTCGAGCTCGGCACCAAGGTGAACCTGGAGGCGACCCGCGACCTGCTGGAAGCGTGCCGGCTGGCGGGCCACCGGCCGAAGTTCGTGTTTGCGTCCACCATCGGCGTGTACGGCGGCGACCTTCCGGACCCGGTCACGGACGACACGCCGGCCTCGCCGCGCATTTCCTACGGCGCGCAGAAGCTCGCCTGCGAGATCCTGATCAACGACTACACGCGGCGCGGCTTCGTGGACGGGCGCACGCTGCGGCTGCCCGCGGTGCTGGTGCGCGGCGGGGCCAACACCGCGCTCTCGGGCTGGACCAGCGCCATCATCCGCGAGCCGCTCGCCGGCCGCGACTATGTCTGCCCGGTGCGGCCGGACACGCGCCAGCCCTGCATTTCGGTACAGAAGGTGGCCGAGGCGTTCCTGCACGCGGCGGACCTGCCGACGGAGGCGCTGGGGCACGACCGGACGGTGCTGCTCAACAGCATCTCGGTGTCGGCGCAGCAGATGTGGGAGGCGGTGAAGCCCAGGGCGACGGGCCGCGTCACGTTCTCGCCGGACCCGCGCGTGCAGCCGGTGATGGATTCGGTGCCGAAGGCGACGCGCTCGGCGCGCGCCACGCAACTGGGGTTCCGTCACAATTCGTCCATCGAAGAGATCATCGCGGAGTCGCTGGCATGAAGCACAAGCGCAGGCGCAAGACGATCCCCATCCTGCCCTCGCGCGTCACGGTGGATGGGCTGGACCGTGCGCCGCACCGCGCCTTCCTGCGCGGCCTGGGCCTGACCGACGAGGACATCCAGCGGCCGTTCGTGGGCGTCGCCTCCACCGACGGGCGCGTCACGCCGTGCAACGCGCTGCTCGGGTCGCTCGCGCGCGAGGCCTGCGAAGGCGTGCGCGACGGCGGCGGGGTGCCGTTCGACTTCGCCTCGATCGCCGTGGCGGACTCGATGTCCATGAACCACGCCGGGATGCGCTACTCGCTGCTCTCGCGCGAGATCATCGCCGACGGCGTGGAGGCGGTGGTGCGCGGCCACGCCTACGACGCGCTGGTCACCTTCGCCGGCTGCGACAAAACGCTGCCCGGGATGATGATGGCCATGGTGCGGCTCAACCTGCCTTCGGTGTTCATGTACGGCGGCGCGGCGCTGCCCGGACAGCTGGAGGGCAGGGACGTGACGGTGCTGGACACCTACGAGGCCGTGGGCGGCGTCTACGCCGGCACCGTGACGCGCAAGCAGCTGGACGTGCTGGAGCACGTCTGCCTGCCGGGCCCGGGCGCGTGTCCCGGGCAGTTCAGCGCCAACACCATGGCGATGGTCTCGGAGACGCTGGGCCTCGCGCTGCCGGGTTCCGCGACCATGCCGGCGGTGGCGCTGGAGCGCCGCGCGCAGGCGCGCGAGGCCGGGCGCGTGGCGATGGAGCTGCTGAAGAAGGACGGTCCCCGGCCGCGCGACCTGGTGACGAGGAAGAGCCTGGAGAACGCCTGCGCCGCGGTCGCCGCCACCGGCGGCTCCACCAACGCCGGGCTGCACATCCCGGCGATCGCGCACGAGGCGGGCATCCGGTTCTCGCTCGATGACCTGGCGCGGGTCTCGAAGCGCACGCCTTACCTCGCCGACATGAAGCCGGGCGGCAAGTACCTCGCCAAGGACCTGCACGAAATCGGCGGCGTGTACGCGGTGCTGAAGGAACTGCTCAAGCGCGGTGCGCTGCACGGCGACTGCCTCACCATCTACGGCACGACGCTGGAGCAGGAACTCGCCGACCATCCCGGCGCTGACGGCAAGGTGGTGCCGAGGAAGGCGCTCATGGACACGGGCGGCATCGTGGTGCTCAAGGGCAACCTCGCGCCCGACGGCGCGCTGCTGAAGGTCGCCGGCCTGAAGAGCCTGCGCTTCGAGGGCCGTGCGCGGGTATTCGACAGCGAGGAGGCCTGCGTCGAGGTGGTGCGCAAGCGCGCCTACCGGCCGGGCGAAGTACTGGTCATCCGCTACGAGGGTCCGAAGGGCGGGCCCGGGATGCGCGAGATGCTGGGCGTCACCGCCCTGCTGTACGGGCAGGGCGTGGGCGAGAAGGTGGCGCTGGTCACCGACGGGCGCTTCTCCGGCGCGACGCGCGGGATGATGGTGGGCTACGTCTCGCCCGAGGCCGGCGTGGGCGGGCCGCTCGCGCTGGTGAAGACCGGCGACCGGATCGTGATCGACGCACAGGGCGGTCGCATCGACCTGCTGGTCCCCGCCGGCGAATTGAAGAAGCGCAAGGCGAGCATGCCGAAGCAGAGGCTCTCCGGCGCGCTGGAGAAGTACGCCGCCCAGGTCGGCTCCGCCTTCCATGGCGCCGTCACCCACAGCGGCCCCCCGAAAAACAGGGACAGACCACGATTTCGGGGGAAGCGGTGAGCGAGCGACCGCGGCTGGGCTACATCGGCATCGGGCTCATGGGGCGCCCGATGACTTTGCGGCTGCTTGCCGCCGGGCATTCGGTTGCGGTGTGGAACCGTTCCCGGGACAAGCTGGCGCCGGTGGTGGAGAAGGGCGCGACAGCGATGGATTGCCCGGCCGCCGTGGCGCGGGCGGCGGACATCATCATGATGTGCGTGACCGACCAGAGGGCGGCCGAGGCAGTCCTGTTTGGAGAGGATGGCATCGAGTCCGCCGGATCTGCCGGGAAGCTGGTGGTGGACTTCTCCAGTATCGCGCCGGATTCGGCGCGCGCATTCGCCGAACGCCTCGCGGCGAAGGGGATGGGCCTGGTGGATGCCCCGGTCTCCGGCGGCGTGCCGGGCGCGGAGAAGGGCACGCTCGCCATCATGGCCGGCGGCAGGGCGGAGGACATCGAGCGGGTGCGGCCCATCGTGATGCTCATGGCGCAGCGCTTTACCCGCATGGGCGACTCGGGCGCCGGCCAGGCCACCAAGCTGTGCAACCAGGTGATCGTGGGAAGCCTGCTGCCGGTGATCGCCGAGGCGGTGCGCCTCGCCGAGGCGGCGGGCGTGGATGCGAGCAAGCTGCCCGAGGCCTTGAAGGGCGGCTTCGCGGACTCGCTGCCGCTGCAGATCTTCGGCGCGCGCATGGCGGCGCGGAATTTCGATCCGCCGCTGGGGGCGAACGCCACCATGCTGAAGGACCTGGAGAACGCGGCGACGGTGGCGCGCCAGTCCGGCGTGCCGCTGCCCATGGCGCGCACCGCGGCCGAGCTCTACCGGCTGCTGGAAGCGCAGGGCAAGGCGGAGAAGGATCCGGCGGTGCTGGTCGAGCTGCTGCAAGGGAAGAATTGACAAGCGGGGTCGGCCAAGACCAGGGACGGACCCGGATTTCCTCTAGACCGGGATCACGAACGGCTTGTCGGTCGGGAACCTGTCGGAGAGCAGCCTCGGCGGGCCATCCTCGACCAGGATGATGTCCTGCAGGTGCCAGTGCAACCGCTGCGGCTCTACCGCCAGCAGCATTCCTTTCTCCAGCACCGCCTTGCTGCCGCGCCGGAGCACCGGTTCCTGCTGGTGCATCCATGGACCGAGACCATGGCCAACCAGTGACGCCTGATAGTCAATGCCCTTCTTCCGGAACTCGCCGTGGGCGAAGGCGTAGACCTCGCCCGCGGTGACGCCGGCCCGGCAGAAATCGATGGTCTTGCGATGGATCTCCAGCGTGAGGTCGTAGCCGCGCTGCTGCTCGGCGGTTGGCGGCCCGAGGATGGCCAGGCGCGACTGGTGGCCGGGGTAGCCATCGAGGTAGGCGACGTAGTCGTTGCGCACCCAGTCGCCCTTGTGGAAGCGGACGTCGCTCTCCCCGCCGTACATCACCATGTTCGAGCTGGAGTTGAGGATGCCGTGGGTGTAGCCGAAGCCCCTGTCGATGCAGGCGGCCATGATGCGCGCGTGCACCTCGCGCTCCATCTCTCCTGCGCGGATCAGCGGAAACTGCTCGAGCAGAATGTCGTCGAGGAGGTCGATGGCCTTCTTCTGGTGCGCCACCTCGCCCGGCGTCTTGATCCAGCGTACTTCCTCCATCATGCGGCCGCAGTCCGCCATCTCCAGCTTCGGCAGCGCACGCTGGATCTCCTCCCAGTGCGCGACGCTCAGGCCTTCGCGCTCGAAGCCAACGCGCGCGCTGCCCAGGCCGACGTCCGCCATCACCTCCGCGAAACGCGTGTAGAGCGACTCCTCGTAGGCCTGGTAGACCTCGACGCGCTCGATCCAGGAGGCGCGTCGCACCAGCTTCTCGGCGAAGGCGTCGACCACCATCACCGGTTCGCCATGGCGCGGCCACAGCAGCATGAATCCGCGCACGGTGTAGGCCGCGTCGAGATGGCGCGACAGCGTGCCGGGCATCGCCATTCCGGCGAGGTAGGTGAAGTTCGGACCGTTGCGGATCGCCACCGCGGCGAGGCCCAGCCGGTCCATCGCCGCGTTCAGGCGGGCGATGTTGGCAATGACCTCACGGTGGACCCTGGTGCCGGCGGTCATGCAATGACCTGTTTTCAGCGCGCGTAGCGCACTTCGAAGGTGATGACGCCTTCCTCCGTGCGGTACGGGCCGTGCTTCATGCCCGGTGGCCGGCAGGCGTACATGCCCTTCTTGAAATGCTGGTTGCCGTCCCAATGGCTGCCCTCGACGATCAGCACCTCCTCCCAGAAGTCGTGCACGAAGGTCTCGGTGCCGGCGACGCCGGGGTCGCACTTCAGCAGCCGGGTGACGAACAGCTTCTCGGGGTCGGAGGTGAGGATCTTCTCCCACACGCCCGGCGGACCGCCTTCCAGCGGTTTCCAGGGAATGCTGTCGGTGGGAAAGAACTCAAGTTCCGGCTTGGGCATGCGCTCCTCCTGGGGGTTACTGTTTCGGGATTCCGGCCTTGGCGATGACCTTGGCCCATTTGTCGATGTCGGCGCGCAGGCGGGCGCTCAGTTCCGCCGGCGTGCTGCCCTTCGCTTCGATCCCCACTTCGCCGAAGCGCTTGCGCACGTCGGGCATGGCGACGACCTCCTGCATGGCCCGGTTGAGCGCCCGGATGGCCTCGGGCGGCGTGCCTTTGAGCACGTAGAAAGCATTCCAGGACGTCACGTCGTATCCCGGCACGCCGCTCTCGGCCACCGTCGGCATGTCCGGCAGCGTGGCCGAGCGCCGGACACCGGACGTGGCCAGCCCGTGCAGCCGCTTGTCGGCCAGTTGGCCGCGCACCGCGGTGTAGAACTCGATCGCCATCTGCGCGTCGTTGCGCAGCACGCTGGTCACCACCTCCGGCGAGGTCTTGTAGGTGATGATCTGGAACTGGGTGCCGGTCTCGATCTTGAACAGCTCCGCCGCGAGGTGCTGCGATCCGCCAGCCGTGACCGTGGCGACGTTCAGCTTGCCGGGTTGCGCCTTCGCCGCGGAGACGAAATCAGCGATCGTCTTGTAGGGCGAGGCGGGGTTCACCACGAACACGGCTTCGAACAGGCCGAGCGTGGACACCATTTCGAAGTCCCTCACGGGATCGAACGGCAGCTCTTTGAACAGGGAGACGCTGACCGCCGTGCCGTTGGTCGCGACGCCGATGACATGGCCATCGCTTCCGCCGGAGAGCACCGCGCGCGCGGAGGCGATGCCGCCCGCGCCAGGCAGGTTTTCCACCACGAAGCGCTGGCCGAGCTTCTCGCTGAGCCTGTCCGAAGCGATGCGCACGGTGACATCGGTCGCGCCGCCCGGGCCGAAGGGGACGATCACGCGCACGGGCTTGGAAGGGTAGCCCTGCGCGAGCGCCCTGCCCGCGGGCAGGGCGCTCGCGGCGAGAGCGGCTTTGAGAACAGTTCGGCGGGAAACGGTCATCGGGGCCTCCCAGAGGATGTCGGTGAGGGGATATTGACCAGCGGCCTGCTTTACCGCAACTATCCGAAATTCAAGTCATATTGAATAGCGGGAAACATGGAACTGCGCGACCTTGAGTACTTCGCGGTGGTTGCCGCCCACGGCAACGTCACGCGCGCTTCCGAGGTGCTCGAACTCACGCCGGGTGCACTAAGCAAGAGCCTGCGGCGGCTGGAGCAGGCGCTGGACGCCCGGCTGGTGAGGCGCACCACGAAAGGGATCGAGCTCACCGGCGTGGGGCAGGCGCTTCTGGGGCAGGTGCAGCGGTTGCGCACCTGCATGGACGACGTGGTTCGCGAGGCTGCCGATCTCAGCCGCGGCGTTGCAGGGCATTTGCGCATCGGCGCCGGGCCCACCGTGTGCGAGGAACTGCCCCCGGTGTACGCGGCGATGCTGCGCCGTGGCGCCGGCGCCACGGTCAACGTCACCGTCGGCGACAACGACAGCATGGTGCCGATGCTGCGCCGGGGCGAACTGGATCTGGTCGTGAACTACATGCCGCCCGCCGACTACGAAGGTCTCGTCCACGAGCCGCTGCACGAGGACCCTTGGGTCGTGTGCGCCCGTGCCGGCCATCGCCTGGCGGGGCGCAAGCGGGTCACCCTGGAAGACCTCGCGCTCGAGGGCTGGGCGCTCTCCAGCCAGACCGTCTATTCGCAGCAATGGTTGCTGCAGGCGTTCCAGCGCCATGGCCTGCCTGCGCCGAGGATCGTGGTGGAAACGCGTTCGCTGGTCCTGCGCATGCAGACCTGGGCCTCGACGGACCTGCTGGGGTTCTGCTCCCGGCGGCGATTGCGGCAGTCGGCACAGCACCTGCCGATCGTGGTGCTGCCCGTGCCCGACCTGGCCTGGATGCGCGCCGTCGGATTGTTGCGCCGGGATCTTGGCTACCTCTCGCCCGCGGCGCGGCGGTTCATCGAGCTCCTGAAGAGGCGGTAGCGTCGGGAAACGTGGTCCGTCCCTGATCAAATGTAACCGATCGGTTACATCGGGGGGCTGCGGCGCGCCCAGTACGCGAAGGTGCCGCGCACGATGGAAGGCTGCAGCAGGAATTTGCAGGCTTCCTCGGCCAGTTCCGGCTTCACTTCCCGGAACCCGCCCGCCGCCATGGCGCGGATCTGCATGCGCGCGGCGCGCTCGAAAAACACCGCGAGGTAGGTCGCCTCCTCGATCGAGGCGCCGGCGGTGAGCAGGCCGTGGTTTGCGAGCAGGATGGTCTTCGCCGAACCGAGCGCCCCGGAGATGATCCGGCCCTCGTCGTCGGCGACCGGCACGCCGGGCCACTCCGGCAGGTGCGCGGTGCCGTGGAGCATCGCGCTGTCCATGTGGATGGTCTTCAGCGGCTTGCCGGTGGCGGCGAGCGCGGAGGCGTAGGGCGCATGGGTGTGGACGATGGCCTTCACGTCCGGGCGCTTCCGGTAGATCCAGACATGGAAGCGCACGCCGGGATTGGCGCGGCCGCCCGAGAGCGGCTTCAGGTCCTCGTCCACCAGCACCATGCGCTCGGCGGTGGCTTCCTCGAAGCCGAGGCCGAACTTCAGCGTCCACCAGGTATCGGGCTTTTCTCCCAGCGCGGTGACCTGGCCGGCCAGCCCGGATTCATGGCCTTCGCGCGCGAGGATGCGGCAGCAGGCGGCGAGCGCCTCAGGCGGCGACAGATCCAGGACACCGAGGTCCTCGTCCATCTCGCGGCTGACGCGGTCCATGAAGTACGCCTTGTCGCGGTCGTTCATTTCCACCCCTTGAAACGCGTGTTCCGGATGATGATGATTTTACTCACTCTTTTCCGGGCGATGAACGGTCGGTTTGCATTTGCTGCGGTGCGGGAGCAGACTTCGCGCCCTCACTGGCCTGATATAGCCGCTCCCTGGCAAACGGTTCGCACGCGAAGGATTCCACGGCCGCCCTGACGCTGCTCGCGCTGGGGGTGGTCTACGGCGACATCGGCACCAGTCCCCTGTACGCCGTCAAGGAAACCTTCGCGCCGGGCCACGGCATCGCCCTCACCACCGCCAACGTGCTGGGCGGGCTGTCCGCGATCTTCTGGGTGCTGGTGATCGTGGTGTCGCTCAAGTACGTGGTGCTGGTGATGCGCGCCGACAACCGGGGCGAGGGCGGCACCATGGCGCTGATCGCGCTCGCCAGCGCGGCGGTGCGCGAGCGGCCGGCGTGGCGGCGCTTCGTCATCGCGGTGGGCCTGTTCGGCGCGGCGCTGTTCTTCGGCGAGGCGGTGCTCACGCCCGCGATCTCGGTGGTCTCCGCGGTCGAGGGGCTGGAGGTCGGCACCGCGGCGTTCAAGCCCTGGGTGCTGCCGATCGCGGCGGGCGTGATCATCGGCCTGTTCCTGTTCCAGCGCCACGGCACCGCGGTCGTCGGCACGCTGTTCGGCCCGGTCTGCCTGGCGTGGTTCATCGCCCTGGGCGCGATCGGCGCCTGGAACATCGTCCAGAACCCGGTGGTGTTCGAGGCCCTCAACCCGCTGCACGCGCTAGGGTTCGTCACCGGCCACGGCTTCGCCTCGTTCGTGGTGCTGGGCGCGGTGCTGCTCGCCTTCACCGGCGCCGAGGCGCTGTACGCCGACATGGGGCACTTCGGCCGCTGGCCGATCCGCGCCGCGTGGTTCGGCGTCGTGCTGCCCGGGCTGGTGCTCAACTACTTCGGCCAGGGCGCGCTGCTGATCGCCAACCCCAAGGCGGTGGAGAACCCGTTCTTCCTCGCCGTGCCGGGCTGGGCGCTGTACCCGATGGTGGCGCTCGCCACCGCGGCCACGGTGATCGCCTCGCAGGCGACCATCACCGGCGCGTACTCGCTGGCGCGGCAGGCGATCCAGCTGGGCTTCCTGCCGCGCCTGAACATCATCCAGACCTCGGCGCGCCGGTTCGGCCAGATCTACATCCCCGCGGTGAACTGGATCCTGCTCGTCCTGGTGCTGGCGGCGGTGTTCGGCTTCGGCTCCTCGACGCGCCTCGCCTCGGCCTACGGCATCGCGGTCACCGGCACCATGACCATCACCACGGTGCTCACGTTCTTCGTCACCTACTACCACTGGCGCCTGCCGCTGCCGCTGTGCGTGTTCGCCACCGGCTTCTTCTTCGCCATCGACATCGCGTTCTTCTCCTCGGCGCTGCTCAAGACCTTCGAGGGCGGCTGGTTCCCGCTGGTCCTCGGCCTGGCGATGTTCGTGGTCATGACGACGTGGCGCAACGGCCGCCGCATCCTGTTCCAGCGCCTGACGGCCTCGTCGGTGCCGCTCGCGCCGTTCCTGGAGTCGCTGTTCCGCGACCCGCCGCAGCGGGTGCCCGGCACCGCGGTGTTCCTCACCGCGACGCCGGAGGCCACGCCCAACGCGCTGCTGCACAACCTGAACCACAACAAGGTGGTGCACGAGCAGGTGGTGTTCCTGACCGTGGAGGTGCTCGACCAGCCCTGGGTGCCGTTCGCCGAGCGCGTGCGTGTCGACCGCCTCGGCCACGGCTGCCTGCGGGTCACGGTGCGCTTCGGCTTCATGAACCAGCCCGACGTGCCCAAGGCGCTGGAGATCGCCGGAGGCCTGGGGCTGCTCGACTACGAGCCGATGCAGACCTCGTACTTCCTCAGCCGCGAGACCGTGGTGCCGGTGCGCGGCGAGGGCGGCATGGCGCTGTGGCGCGAGCGGCTGTTCGCGGCGCTGTCGAAGAACGCCGGCAACGCCGCGGACTACTTCCGGCTGCCGGCCAACCGGGTGATCGAGCTGGGGACGAAGGTCGAGATCTAGCGGCGCGCTAGCGCATCAGCTTGGGCAGGTAGAGCGAGATCACCGGGAACGCGATCAGGATCGCGAGGCGCACGCAGTCGGCGGTGAAGAACGGCAGCACGCCGCGGAACACCGTGCCGGTGGTCACCTGCGGCAGCAGGGTCTTGAGCACGAACAGGTTCATCCCCACCGGCGGGCTGATGAGGCCGATCTCCACCACCACCACGATCAGGACGCCGAACCAGACCGGGTCCAGCCCCAGGTGCACGATGAGCGGGAAGAACACCGGCACCGTGAGCAGGATCATGGACAGCTCCTCCATCGCGGTGCCGAGGATGACGTAGATCAGCATGATCACGCCCACCACCGCGATCGGGCTGATGTTCCACTGGGTGACGAAGGCGATCAGGTCCTTCGGCATCGAGGTGATGTTGACGAACTCGGCGAACATCAGCGCGCCGATCAGGATCAGGAACAGCATGCTGGTGGTGCGCGCGCTCTCCACCAGCGCGGCGTAGAGCGACTTCAGCGTCAGCGAGCGGCGCGCGGTGGCGAACACCAGCGCGCCGAAGGCGCCGACGCCGGCGCCTTCCACGGCGGTGAACACGCCGCCGTAGATGCCGCCCATCACGAGCACGAACAGCGCCAGCACGCTGGTGACGCCCTTGTAGATCAGGGACAGGCCGAAGACGGCGAGCGCGCCCAGCACCGCGGCGTCGTCCGACTCCAGCAGGCCCAGGTTGGCCGAGCCGACCACGGCGACGCCGACCAGGGCGAACCAGCCGAAGCCCTGCAGGGTGGCGAAGCGCTCCTTCCAGCTCACGCGGTCGCCGCGCGGCCCGGCGGCCGGGTTGCGCCAGGTGACGTAGCGCACCGCGAGGCACAGCAGGGCGACGGCGAGGATGCCGGGCAGGATGCCGGCGGCGAACAGCTGGCCGATGCTGGTGCCGGTCATGATGCCGTAGATCACCAGGATGGTGGAGGGCGGGATCAGGATGCCGAGGGTGCCGCCCGAGGCGATGGCGCCGGCGGCGAGCGCATCCGAGTAGCCGTACTTCTTCATCGAGGGGTAGGCGACCTTGGCGAAGGTGGCCGCGGTGGCGATGGACGAGCCGCAGATGGCGCCGAAGCCGCCGCAGGCCACGATGGTGGCCATGGCGAGGCCGCCCTTCAGGTGGCCGATGAAGGCGTAGGCGGCGCGGAACAGCTCCTGCGACATGCCGGCGCGGGTGACCAGGTTGCCCATCAGGATGAACAGTGGGATCACCGACAGGGTGTAGTTGCGGCCGGTCTCGTAGATCTTGGTCTGCGCCGTCGCGAGCGCGGCGCCCCAGCTCCAGTCGCGCACGTAGGCGTAGCCCACGATGCCGACGATGCCCATCGCCAGCGCGATCGGGATGCGCACGAAGGCGAGCAGCAGCATCGCCAGGAGTCCGACCAGGGCCTCGGTCATGGGGTCGGGGCGCTCAGGTGGTGGCCTGGTTGGCGGCGCCCTCGCCCGGGGCGAACACCTTGTAGACGTGGATCAGCCCGGTGAGGGCGATCATCGCGTCCATGAAGTAGACGAAGGGCCCGACGGTGATGCGCAGCACGTCGGTGGTGTCGCCGTAGGAGGCGATGCGCCCGGCCTTGATCCAGACCTGCCAGGCGAGGAAGAACATCACCGCCGCGCACAGCGCGTGCACCACGCGCACCAGCACCCGCTGCGCGGCCGGCGGCAGGATGCGGTCGATGAAGTCCATGGTGACGTGCTCGTCGGCGTGCGACACCAGCGGCAGGCCGGCGAAGATCAGCACCAGCAGCATGAGCTCGGTGATCTCGAAGCCGCCGCGGATCGGGCGGTTGAGGAGATAGCGCGCCACCACGTCCACGAAGGTGAGCAGCATCATGCCCACCAGCAGGATGGACGAGGCGACGCCCAGCACCGCGTCGAAGCGGCGCTCCCAGGCGCTCGGGGCCGTGGTCATCGGGAGGGGGATGTCCGGAAAAGGAAAGGGCGCGGATCGCTCCGCGCCCTTCGCCGCAAGCCGGGGCCTACTGCCCGGCCTCGACCTTCTTCAGCTCGGCGCGGAACTCGTCCAGCACCGCCCTCGCGTTGGGCAGCTTGGCGCTCGCTTGCTTGATCCAGTCCTCGATGATCGGCCCGCTGCGCTTCTGCGCCTCGGCCCGCATCGCCGCGTCCGCGGTGACGATGTTGGCGCCCGCGGCCTTGAGCGCCGCCAGGCCCGCCTGGTCGGCGGTATCCCAGGACTTGCCGTTGGAGCGCGCGGCGGCTTCGCCCGCCATCTTGGTGATGATGTCCTGGTCCTGCTTGGCGAGCTTGTCCCACTTGCCCTGGTTCATGAAGAAGCCGAACGCCGAGCTGTACAGGCCGCCGGGGAACACCGTGGCCTGGCCGATCACCTTGTCCAGCTTGAACGAGACGATGGACTCGAACGGGAAGAACACGCCGTCGGCGACGCCCGAGTTGAGCAGCTCGTAGGACTCCGGCGCCGGCTTGACGAACGCCGAGGCACCCAGGGCGTTGGCGACCCTCTCGGCGATGCCGCCGCCGGTGCGGATCTTCTGGTTCTTGAACTCGTCCAGGGACTTGATCGGCTTCTTGGTGAACATCTGGCCCGGGCCATGGGTCCAGACCGCCAGCAGCTTGACGCCGTTGTACTCGCCCACCTTGTGGAAGTGCTTCCAGTGGATGCGCGAGAACGCCACCGAATTGATCTCGGCGGTCGCGCCGGCGCCGGGCAGCTCGGCCATCAGCGGCAGGATGTGCCGCGCCGGGGTGTAGCTGGCGGTGACATAGGACATGTCCATCAGGCCGTCCCGCACCGCATCAAAAGTGCCTTGCGGGGCCGAGGGATGCTTGGGCAGGGATTGGAACTTGACGCGCCCGCCGGTCGCCTTTTCCACGTCGGCGGCCCATTTCTGCTGCCACAGGGTCAGGTGGTGGGTGGGCGGCACCCAGGACGAGAAGGTGAGCGGGGCCTGCGCCAGCGCGGGCATCGAGAACGCCGAGCCGACGAGCGCGGCGAGGACGGTACGGTGAAGCTTCATGTCGGGACTCCTCCTTAAGGAGGCCGTAGTCTAACAGCGCCTCCGGCGTCTCGCCATCGCGCCGGATGGGCGAGCGGAAGCGCGAATTTCGCGCAACGATGCGCGTGCAAAGGACTTTTCCGCGCGCGCCGATCGCAAGCGCGACATCGCAGGCGCCGCGCGCGCGCATTGCGCGGGAGAAAAATCCGGCGCGGCGATTGTTTTCGGAAATCGATCTCGCTATGATTCACGCTCCGTCGCGAAGCGCATGCGCGGGCAAGACCCGGGCGGAATCTGACAGGGTCACAGGGAGAACGCATGGCATCGGTGGTCACCAAGTCGGATCTCGTGGTCGCGGCGGCGCGCGCGGGCAATCTCTCCAAGGTCGCGGCGGGCGACGCGGTCAACGCGGTGTTCGACGCCATCGTCGCCAACGTCGCGCGCGGCAAGCGGGTCACGGTGGTCGGCTTCGGCACCTTCATGCCGCGCAAGAGGAAGGCCCGCGCCGGCCGCAGCCCGGCCAACGGCAAGGAAATCCGCATCACCGCCAAGACCGTGCCGGCCTTCTGCGCCGGCCAGGGCTTCAAGGACCGGGTGGGCGAGCGCTAGTTTCCACCGGCCGTGAGGTTCGCCTCGCAGCCCCTTGTTTTTCCGGTTATTGCAAAGCACAAGGCGAGTAGGCAGAATCCGGCGGCATGGACGGTCCGCTGATCCTGACGCTCGATAGCCACGGCATCCCGCACCGCTGGGTCAGCTGGCAGCAGGCCTGCTTCTACTACGCCAAGAACCTGGTCGCCTGGACCCTGGGCGAGCGCACCTTCACCTTCTACGGCGGCCTGTCCCGCGCCACCGGCACCCGCTCCAGCATCACCGCGCACTCCATCATCGCCATCCGCGGCAAGGCGCTGGCGGCCAAGGGCTTCAACCAGGTGCCGCCGCTCAACAACCGGGAGCTGTTCCGCCGCGACCGCCACATGTGCGCCTACTGCGGCGGCGAGTTCAACTACTTCCGCCTGACGCGCGACCACATCCGCCCGCTGTCGCGCGGCGGCCGCGACACCTGGATGAACGTCGTCACCGCCTGCCGGCACTGCAACGGCCACAAGCGCAACCGGCTGCCGGAGGAGGCGGACATGGAGCTGCTCTACGCGCCCTACGTCCCCAACAAGGCGGAATACCTGATCCTCACCAACCGCCGCATCCTGTCGGACCAGATGGGGTTCCTGCGCCAGCACGTGGCGGAGCATTCGCGCCTGATGCTGGTGCCGGCCTAGGGCCGCGGCCCGGCCTGCCGTCGCCCGCGCCATCGCGCCCGCCCTCGCCATGCCGGACTTCTGGCGCAGCAGCGGCTACCACCTGCTGGAGAAGGATCCGGCCGGCCGGCTGCGGGTGAGCGACGATTTCCTGCGCGCCTACTACCTCAGGCCGGAGATCCACCCGGTGGAGGAATCCTGCGACGCCGAGCATGCCCTGCACGAAGCCCTGATGCGGGAGCCGCGCCGGGCGGTGGCGCCGGCGGAGCTCGACGCCATCGCCGACGCCGACGCGCGCGACAACTACCGGATCCTGCTGCGGTTCCGGGAGCGCCTGCTGGCGGCGGGCACGGTGGAGGCCTGCTACGCGGGCTTGTTCAAGGGGCAGGGCGTCGACGTGCCGCCCCTGTTCGTCGAGCAGCTGGCGCACGTGATCCTGCGCAACATCCTCGAGGGCTGCGAGGATCCGCTGCAGGCGCGCGCCGCGGAACTGTTCTTCCGCGAGCAGAAGGCGAGCCTGAAGGACGGCCACGTGCTGCTCGCGGACCTGGAGACGGTCGAGATGCACGCCTCGGGCAACCAGTTCGGCAGCCTGGGGCGGCTGATCGTGGAGGCCCAGGGCACGCTCGGCACCGTGAACCTGGACGTGCTGGACCGCAACAACGCCGCGTCGTACTGGGAGCGCCACTCTCGCCATGACACGGTGATCAGCGTCACCTACGGCCGGCCGGCGCTGGATGCGCTGTGCCGGGTGATCGAGGCCTGGGTGGCGCACTTCACCGGCACGGTGGTCAGCGTCAAGCCGCTGCGCAAGATCGAGGAAGCCCGCTGGGCCTGGCACATCGGACTGGACGCGGAGTCCACGGCGATCCTGAACGACCTCTGGAACGGAACCGAAGTGGAGCAGGGCCGGATGCGCCGCATCCTCGCGCTGTTCCGCATGGAGTTCGCCGACCCGGCGGCGATGCGCGCGGACATCGCCGGCAGGCCGGTCTACCTCGCCCTGTCCTCGAGCGAGGCCGACGTGGTCCGGTTCAAGCCGCAGAACCTGCTCACCAACCTGCCGCTGGCGGCGCGCTCGTGAAGCCGGAGTTCTGGAGCCGCGCGAAGCGCTCCCTGGCGCGGCGCGACCCGGTGCTGGGCGGCATCATGCGCAGCTATCCCGGCATCGCGCTCGAGCGGCGCGGCGAGCCGTTCATGACCCTGGCGCGCGCCATCGTCGGCCAGCAGATCTCGGTCAAGGCGGCGCAGAGCGTGTGGAACCGCGTCGTGGACCTGGTGCCGGAGATTACGCCGCACGCGGTGCTGGCGCAGCCGCGCCCGAAGCTGCGCGCCTGCGGCCTGTCGGACCGCAAGACCGAGTACATCGCCGACCTTGCCAGCCATTTTGCGAACGGCACCGTCCATGTCGCGCGCTGGCCGGAGATGCCCGACGAGGAGGTGATCGCGGAGCTGGTGCAGGTGCGCGGCATCGGCCGCTGGACCGCGGAGATGTTCCTGATGTTCAACCTGCTGCGCCCGGACGTGTACCCGCTGGACGACCTCGGGCTGCAGAAGGCGATCCGGCTGCACTACTTCAAGGGCCGCAAGGTACCCGTCGCCCGCATGCGCCGGCTGGGCGAGGCCTGGGCGCCGTGGCGCTCGGTCGCCACGTGGTACCTGTGGCGGTCGCTGGACCCCCTGCCGGTGGAATATTGACCGGCCCGCCCCGGGCGTAGAATGGCGCGCCGATGAAGACGACTTTCCTCGAATTCGAGCAGCCGGTGGCCGAGCTGGAGACGCGCATCGAGGAGCTGCGCTACGTCCAGGACGACTCCGCGGTGGACATCTCCGAGGAGATCCAGCGCCTGACCAAGAAGAGCCAGGCGCTCACCAAGGAGATCTACGCCAAGCTCACGCCCTGGCAGGTGGCGCAGGTGGCGCGCCACCCGCAGCGCCCCTACACCCTGGACTACGTCGGCCTGCTGTTCACCCACTTCGAGGAGATGCACGGCGACCGCATGTTCGGCGACGACGCCTCCATCGTCGCCGGGCTGGCGCGCTTCGAGGGCGAGCCCTGCGTGGTCATCGGCCACCAGAAGGGGCGCGACACCAAGGAGAAGATCCTGCGCAACTTCGGCATGCCGCGCCCCGAGGGCTACCGCAAGGCGCGCCGGCTGATGGAGCTGGCCGAGAAGTTCGCCCTGCCGGTGTTCACCTTCGTCGACACGCCCGGCGCCTATCCCGGGGTGGACGCCGAGGCGCGCAACCAGTCCGAGGCCATCGGGCGCAACCTGTACGTCATGGCCAGCCTGAAGACGCCCATCATCGTCACCGTGATCGGCGAGGGCGGCTCGGGCGGGGCGCTCGCGATCGCGGTGGGGGACATGGTCCTGATGCTGCAATACGCGACCTATTCGGTGATCTCGCCCGAGGGCTGCGCCTCCATCCTGTGGAAGAGCGCCGACAAGGCGCCCGAGGCCGCCGAGACGCTGGGCATCACCGCCAACCGCCTCAAGACCCTGGGCCTCATCGACAAGGTCGTGCCCGAGCCGCTGGGCGGCGCGCACCGCGACCCGCAGGCCACGGCCGCCGCGCTGAAGAAGGCGCTCGCCGAGGCGCTGCGCCAGCTGCAGGACAAGAAGCCGAAGGAGCTCGTCGAGGAGCGCCTGGAGCGCCTCATGGCCCATGGCCGCTTCAAGGAAGCTGCGGAGCGCTGAGGTCACCGCCGCCGCCCGCGCGGCCCTGGCGGGACTGGACCTGCGGGGCAAGCGCATCGCCGCCGGGTTCTCCGGCGGCGTGGATTCCACCGTGCTGGTGCATGTGCTGCGGCAACTCGCCCCGGCGTTCGGCTATCGCCTGTCCGCGGTCCACGTCCACCACGGCCTGAGCCGGAACGCGGATGCGTGGCGCAGGTCCTGCGCCGCCTTCTGCCGCGAGGCCGGCATTCCATTCACGGCGCGGCGCGTCCGGGTCGTCAGCGCAGGGAAGGGCCCCGAGGCCGCTGCGCGCGCGGCGCGACGCATGGTGTTCGAAGGCCTGCGCGTCGATGCCATCGCCTTCGGCCACCAGCTGGACGACCAGGCCGAGACGGTGCTCTTCAACCTGCTGCGTGGGACGGGGCTCGCGGGCGCGAGCGGGATGCCCGCGGTGGGGACGCTCGGGAAGAAGGCGTTGCTGCGGCCGCTGCTGGCGGTGCCGCGGGAGGCCATCGTCGCCTACGCGAAGGCGCACCGCCTGGCGTGGATCGAGGACGAGTCGAACGCCGACGAGGCGCTGACGCGGAATTTTCTTCGTCGGCGAATCGGTCCGCTGCTCGCACAGCGTTTTCCGCGCTGGCGCGAGGCGCTGGCGCGCGCGGCGCGGCATTTCTCGACCGCGCGCCTGGACGAGCGCGCGCTGCTGCGCGAGTTCCTGGCCGGGAAAGGATTGCGCGCGCCGAGCGAGGCGCGGCTGGCGGAGATGCTGCGGCAGATTGCCTCGGGCAGCCCGCGCATGAAGCTGGAGCACGACGGCGCGGTGCTGCGGAACTACCGCGGGAAAGTGCAGCTGGACAAACCCCTGAAGCCGGATGGATTCAAGCCGGTGCGCTGGCGCGGCGAGCGCCGGCTGAGCCTGCCGGAACTGGGCGGAGAACTCCGGTTCCGGAAAGTCCGGGGGCGGGGGATCGACCCGGCGCGCGTCGCCGCCGGGCTGACGGTGAGACTGCGTGCCGCAGGCGACCGGCTGCAACCGGATCCGCGCCGGCCGCGCCGGACCCTGAAGAACCTGTTCCAGGAAGCCGGGATTCCGGAGTGGCAGCGCGCCAGGTTGCCGCTGCTCGCCAGCGGCGAGGAACTGGTCTGGATGCCGGGGATCGGCGTGCACGCGCCCTATCGGGCCGGCGCGGGGCAGGCGGGACTGCTGCCGGAATGGCGCCCCGGGCGGCGCTCAAATGTGCACGATCGGTAACATTCCCGGGGTCAGCGCCGCCCCGCCTTCGCGCCTTTCTTCTTCCTGAGCGCGAACGCCGCGCGCGCCCGGCGCGATTCCTCGCTCGCCGCGGCAACCTGGATCTGGTCGTGCGACATGTGCGTCGCGGCATGCGCGCCGATGCTGGCGTAGGCGTGGATGGTTTCCTTGCTCATGCGCACCGAGGTCTGCGGCAGCTCCAGCACCTGCTTCGCGACCGCGCGCGCCTTGTCGAGCGCCTTGCCCGGAGCGGACACGTAGTCCACCAGGCCCATCGCCAGCGCTTCGTCCGCCGCAATGCGCTCGCACAGGATGGTGAGGCGCTTGGCGCGCGCCGGTCCCACCAGGTTCACCAGCCGCGGCAGCGTGCCCCAGGTGAGCGGGATGCCCAGGGCGATCTCGGGCAGGGAGACGAACGCGTCCTTCGCCACCACGCGCCAGTCGAGCGCGGCGGCGAGCGCCAGCCCGCCGCCGATGGCATAGCCCTCGATCGCCGCCAGCGTGATCTGCGGCAGTTCCTCCCAGGCCCGCGCCATGCGGTAGCCGAGCGAGGCGATCTCGCGCCGCTCGTGCAGCGGCATGTCCTGGTTCGCCCAGCGGCTGCCGTCCTTCAGGTCCGCGCCGGCGGAGAAGCACACGCCGGCCCCCTGCACGATGACCACGTCGATGTCGCCGCGCGGCGCGATTTCGGCCGCGCAGGCGATCATCTCCCGCATCAGCTCGGCGGACATGGCGTTGCGCGCCTCGGGGCGGTTCAGGGTCACGGTCGCGATGCGCCCGGCGGCGCTCAGCTGGAGAGTGCGGTACATGGCTGCAAGCCCTTGTTTTTCTGCGTGAAAGAGTCCGCCATCGTGCTATACTTTGAGACTTTACACAAACCGGGCCGGGAGAAGCTGGACATGGCTGTGGAACGCACACTTTCGATCATCAAGCCGGACGCCGTGGCGAAGAACGCCGTCGGCGCCATCATCGCGCGCTTCGAGGCGGCGGGACTCAAGGTCGTCGCCGCGCGCATGATGCACCTGTCGCAGGCGCAGGCCGAGGGCTTCTACGCGGTGCACCGCGAGCGGCCGTTCTTCAAGGACCTGGTCTCGTTCATGGTGTCCGGCCCGGTGCTGGTGCAGGTCCTGCAGGGCGACAACGCCATCGCGCGCAACCGCGAGCTGATGGGCGCCACCGACCCCAAGAAGGCTGCCAAGGGCACCATCCGCGCCGATTTCGCCGACAGCATCGACGCCAACGCGGTGCACGGCTCGGATTCGGCGGACAATGCGCGCATCGAGATCGCCTACTTCTTCCCGTCCTGCGAAGTGTTCGCGCGCTAGGGAACCGCCGCGATGCCGGTCAACCTGCTCGAGTTCGACGCCAAGGGGATGGAGGCCTGGTTCGCCGGCATGGGCGAACGGGCCTTCCGCGCCCGGCAGGTGCTGGCCTGGATCCACAAGCGCGGCGCGGGCGACTTCGCCGCCATGACCGACCTCGCCAAGGACCTGCGCGCCAAGCTGGAGGCGAAGGCCTGCATCGGCCTGCCGCAGATCGTGGGCGACAGCACCGCGGCCGACGGCACGCGCAAGTGGCTGCTCAAGGTGGACGGCGCCAACGCGGTCGAGGCGGTGTTCATTCCCGAGTCCGGCCGCGGCACGCTGTGCGTGTCCAGCCAGGCCGGCTGCACGCTGGACTGCGCCTTCTGCTCCACCGGCAAGCAGGGCTTCAACCGCAACCTCACGACCGCCGAGATCGTGGGCCAGCTCTGGCTGGCCGAGAAGCTGCTCGGCGAGCGCACCAACCCCGGCAGCCGCGCCCGCCAGGGCCGCCACGTCAGCAACGTGGTGTTCATGGGCATGGGCGAGCCGATGCTGAACCTGGATGCCGTGATCCCGGCGCTGCGCCTGATGCTGGAGGACAACGCCTACGGCCTGTCGCGGCGCCGCGTCACCGTGTCCACCTCGGGCGTGGTCCCGGGCATGGACCGGCTGGCCGCGGAATGCCCGGTGGCGCTGGCGGTGTCGCTGCACGCGCCCAACGACGCGCTGCGCGACCGGCTGGTGCCGATCAACCGCAAGTACCCGATCGCGCAGCTGCTGGCGGCCTGCAACCGCTACCTCGAGCACGCGCCGCGCGACTTCATCACCTTCGAGTACGTCATGCTGGACGGGGTCAACGACAGCCCGGCGCACGCGCGCGAGCTGGTGGACATCGCCGCGCAGGTGCGCTGCAAGTTCAACCTGATCCCGTTCAACCCGTTCCAGGGCTCGGGCCTGCACCGCTCCCCGCCGGAGCGCATCCGCCGCTTCGCCGAGGTGCTGCAGCGCGCCGGCCTCACCACCACCACCCGCAAGACCCGCGGCGACGGCATCGATGCCGCCTGCGGCCAGCTGGCCGGCGAGGTGCAGGACCGCACCCGCCGGCGCGGCATCGCCATCTCGGAGGTACGCGCATGAAACTCGCAGCTGCCATGTCGCTGGGTGTCGCGTTGCTCGCGGGGTGCGCGGCCACCGGACCCCAGGAACCGGTCCTCGAGCACGCCACCAGCAGCAGCGGCAGCACCGATCCGTCCGATCCGCGCAACCGCGCGCGCATCCGCACCGAGCTGGGCTCGCTGTACTACTCGCAGGGCAACATGGCGGTGGCCCTGGAGGAGCTGCGCCTCGCGGTGCAGGCGGACCCGAACTACGCGCTCGCCTACAGCATGCTGGGCGCGGTCTACATGGAGCTGCGCGAGACCCGCCTCGCGCAGCAGAACTTCGAGCGCGCGCTGCAGCTCGCGCCGGCAGACTCCGAGATCAACCACCGCTACGGCTGGTTCCTGTGCCAGACCGGGCGCGAGACCGATTCGCTGAAGTACTTCCAGCAGTCCATCCGCAACCCGCTCAACCCGGCGCCCTGGCGCGCCTCGTCGGCGGCCGGCGTCTGCTCGATGAGGAAGGGCATGACCAAGGAGGCCGAGGGCTTCTTCCAGGGCGCGCTCAGGCAGGACCCGAACGACCTGACGTCGCTCGTCAACCTGGGCCAGCTGCGCTACCAGCAGGGCAGCTTCGAGGAGGCGCGCACGCTGGTGTCGCGCTTCAACAAGCTGGTGGAGCCCACGCCGGAGTCGCTGTGGCTCGCGCTGCGCATCGAGCGCAAGCTCGGCGAGCGGGTCGCCGAGGCGAGCCTGGGCAACCAGCTGCGGCGCCGGTTCCCGGCCTCGCGCGAGTACCAGCTCCTGCAGCGCGGGGACTATGACTGAGGAGGCCGCCGGCACCCAGGCGCAGGCCGCCGGCGGCGTCGGCGCCGAGCTGGCGCGGGCGCGCGAGGCGCTGGGGCTTTCGGTCGCCGACATCGCGCAGCAGCTCAAGTTCGCGCCGCGCCAGATCGAGGCCCTCGAGCAGGAGCGCTACCAGGACCTGCCCGCGGGCACCTTCGCCCGCGGCATGCTGCGATCCTACGCCCGCCTGCTCAAGCTCGACGCCGAGGCGCTGGTGGGCCGCGTCGCGCCGCGCGTCGCCGCGCCGGACAACACCGCCGCGGTGGCCGCGGTTCAGCGGGCGATCCCGATCACCGACAGCGCCCGGCGCAGCAACCTGACCTACGTCGCGCTGTCGGTCGCGCTGCTGGTGGTGATCGCCGCGGTGGCGATCGAGTGGCAGCAGGAGCGCTCGCGCGCCGCCCGGCTCACCTTCGTCCCGGCGGCGCAGGCGCCGCAGGCCGCGCCGGCGGGCGGCCCGGTGGCGAGCGCCGCCGCCTCCAGCC